>NZ_CP054861.1:2954352-3612470 GCF_013459645.1 Martelella sp. NC20 | reverse complement strand
CTTCGGCAGCCGCCTTCACGGCGCGGACATCCATGCCGTCGACCTGCTTGCCGGGAATATTGAATGAAGCGCCGCGCTTGGAGAAATCGGTTTCCGCCGACGAGCGCGAGACCGAGGTGCCCATGGCATAGCGGTTGTTTTCGACAACATAGACCACCGGCAGCTTCCACAGCTCGGCCATGTTGAAGCTTTCATAGACCTGACCCTGATTGGCCGCGCCGTCGCCGTAATAGACCACGGCGACCTTGTCGTCCTCGCGATAGCGATTGGCAAAGGCAAGACCGGTTCCCAGCGGCACCTGCGCGCCGACGATGCCGTGACCGCCGTAAAACGCCTTCTCCTTGGAAAACATGTGCATCGAGCCGCCCTTGCCCTTGGAATAACCCGAGCGGCGGCCGGTCAGCTCGGCCATCACGCCGCGCGCTTCCATGCCGGTTGCCAGCATATGGCCGTGGTCGCGATAGCTGGTGATGATTTCATCGCCATCCTTCAGCGCCATCTGCATGCCGACGACGACCGCTTCCTGACCGATATAGAGGTGACAGAAACCGCCGATGAAGCCCATGCCGTAGAGCTGGCCGGCCTTTTCCTCGAAACGGCGGATCATCAGCATCTCGCGAAGAGCGTGCAGCTCCTGCTCGCGGTCGAATTCCGCGATCTTCGGGCTGTCCTGTTTTTTTGATGTTTTCCGTGAGCCGGACGCTTGTGACGCCATCAAGGCCTCCTTTAGTAAGGAAAGACGTGGAATTGGCAGTCACAATAGGCGGTTTTTTGCGGCACGGCAATGCTAGATTTAGCATCACGTATGACACACCAAGTTATTGATACAAAATATCAAAACTACAATTAACTTGATTTAAGTTTATTGGAGATGGCGCTCGAAAATGACGATCTCGTCCGGTTTCAGCAGGTTCAGCGCATAGCGCGCCTGCTCGTCAAGCGCATCCTTCATCAGCGAGCCGTCGGAGAGCATTTTCACATGCTTCTCCATCGCCTCGCGCTCGACCACAAGCTTCTGCAGCTTTCGCTCGCTCAGCGCCTTGTGGGCCTGGAAGCGCTCGCCGGCGATCAGGCCGTAATCGCCATGGATCGAGTGAAAGATGAAATAGCTCATGAAGCAGACAGTGATCGCTGGAACGACCAGGCGTCCATAAAACCGGGATTTATGATGTCGGGTCCACATGAAGCTGTCCGGAAGGCTACGCAAAACAATGGCTTCACAGTAGCGCTTGAACCTTAACCAAGGCTAAATCGGCGGACGATGTGATGAAGTGAGTTATGGCTTGCTGCCAGAAACCGACGTCGGCAATCAAGTCCCGGCTCAACAGCAACCAGGTGCTTGCTCAAAACGATGTCTCAGCTTCGTTCGACATCAGTTTCGCCCGAGGAACTGGCCGTCATCAATCTCCCCCCTTGAGGGGGAGATGTCGCGAAAGCGACAGAGAGGGGTGTCGGGCATGGGCCGCATACCCCGTGCTCTCGGAAAGGGTTCACCCCTCTCTGCCCCTGTCGGGGCATCTCCCCCTCAAGGGGGGAGATTATTGCCTGAAGCCCCGGGTGGCCCCTGGAGCTCGCGGAAAAATCAGCCCTTCAGGATCGACTTGCCGGCATAAACCGCCTGGGCGCCGAGTTCTTCCTCGATGCGGATGAGCTGGTTGTACTTGGCGAGACGATCCGAGCGCGACAGCGAGCCGGTCTTGATCTGACCGCAATTGGTGGCGACCGCGAGATCGGCGATGGTGGCATCCTCCGTCTCGCCGGAGCGATGCGACATCACGCTGGTGTAGCCGGCCTTGTGGGCGGTTTCGACGGCGTCGAGCGTCTCGGTGAGCGAGCCGATCTGGTTGACCTTGACCAGCAGCGAATTGCCGACGCCCATCTTGATGCCGTCCTTCAGCCGCTTGGTGTTGGTGACGAACAGGTCGTCGCCGACGAGCTGGCACTTGTCGCCGATCAGCGCGGTCAGTTCCTTCCAGCCGTCCCAGTCGTCCTCGGCAAGGCCGTCCTCGATCGAGAAGATCGGGTATTTGCCGATGAGATCGGCGAGGTAGGCCGCCATTTCGCCGGAGGAGAAGGTCTTGCCCTCGCCTTCCATGACGTATTTGCCGTCCTTGTAGAATTCGGTCGAGGCGGCGTCCATGGCGAGATAGACGTCGTCGCCCGGTCTGTAGCCGGCCTTTTCGATCGACTTCATGACGAAATCGAGCGCCGAGGTCGTGCTGTCGAGCGCCGGCGCGAAGCCGCCCTCATCGCCGATCGCGGTGTTGTAGCCGCCGGCCGAAAGCTCTTTCTTCAGCGTGTGGAAGATTTCCGAACCCATCCGCACCGCATCGCGCAGCGTGTCGGCGCCGATCGGCATGATCATGAATTCCTGGAAATCGATCGGGTTGTCGGCATGCTCGCCGCCATTGATGATGTTCATCATCGGAACCGGCAGCGAATGGGCGAACACGCCGCCGACATAGCGGTAGAGCGGCAGGCCGCAGGCGGTGGCGGCGGCCTTGGCGGTTGCCAGCGAAACGCCGAGAATGGCATTGGCGCCGAGGCGGCCCTTGTTGGAAGTGCCGTCAAGCTCGATCATGGTCTGATCGATTTCCATCTGGTTCTCGGCGTCGAGGCCGACAATCGCCTCGAGAATTTCGTTGTTGACGGCATCGACCGCCTTTTCGACGCCCTTGCCGAGATAGCGCTCGCCGCCATCGCGCAATTCCACGGCCTCGTGGGCGCCGGTGGAAGCGCCGGAGGGAACGGCCGCGCGGCCGATCGTGCCGTCTTCCAGATACACATCGACCTCGACCGTGGGATTGCCACGGCTGTCGAGGATTTCACGGGCGAGAATGTCGGTGATTGTCGTCATGTCTGTCTACCTGTCGACCTTGATGAAAATTGAAGAGACCACGCCACAGCGGTGGGGCATCGCCATGCTGCCGCCCCCTTGGGTGGAAGGCAGCATCGTCGCAACACTGAATAATGCAGTTCCTGTGCCCACACTATGACGAATGAAGAATTATTGGCGGTTTCAGGGCAAAAAACTGCCGCGAAACCGCTGGGAATGCGATCGAGCTTACCTTCCCTTTGCAACCGCGTCAAAAGCCAGCAGCTTTTCCAGAAGCCGCGGCATGTCGTCGAGCGGCACCATGTTCGGTCCGTCCGAGGGCGCGTTGTCCGGATCCTCATGGGTTTCGATGAAGACGCCGGCAACGCCGACAGCAACCGCCGCCCGCGCCAGCGTCTCGACGAATTCGCGCTGTCCGCCGGTCGAACCGCCCTGCCCGCCCGGCTGCTGCACCGAATGGGTGGCATCGAAGATCACCGGCGCGCCGGTGGCGGCCATGATCGGCAGCGAACGCATGTCGGAGACCAGCGTGTTGTAGCCGAAGGACACGCCGCGCTCGCACAGCAGCACATTGTCATTGCCGCTGTCGACGAACTTGGCGAGCACGTTCTTCATGTCCCAGGGCGCCAGAAACTGGCCCTTCTTGACGTTGATGACCCGTCCGGTCTTCGCCGCGGCTACCAGAAGGTCGGTCTGGCGCGACAGGAAGGCCGGGATCTGCAGTACGTCGACGACGGTCGCCACCTCGGCGCATTGCTCCTCGGTGTGAATATCGGTCAGCACCGGAAAACCGAACTCCGTCTTCAGGTCGGCGAAGACTTCGAGCGACTTGTCGAGCCCCATGCCGCGCGTCGCCTTGAGCGAGGTGCGGTTGGCCTTGTCGAAGGAGGATTTGTAGACGAGGCCGATCCCGGCATCGGCGCAGATTTCGGATAGCCTTCCGGCCATCATGAAGGCATGATCGCGGCTTTCCATCTGGCACGGTCCCGCGATCAGCGAGAGCTTGCCGGCATTGCAGAAGCTGACGGCGCGCGCGCCGGCTCCGGCGGTAACGGTTCGGTCGGTCATGCTAGTTTTCCCTGAATATGAAGGTCACGCCCTGGCCGGGCGCCGGCGGCACGCAGATGCTGTCGCCGGCCTGCCGCGAGGCGATGTCGTTGGTCCTGAGGATATCGGCGAGATTTTCCAGATCGGCCGCCGCGAATACGATTGCTGCGGGCTCGAGACCGCGACCGGCGCCGGAGCGGGCTATGCCATGGTTCCTGTAGAGGTGATCATAGGTAAAGACCGAAAGCCGCACCGCAAGCGCATCGGTGCTGAAGCCGTCGGGATGGATATCCGCTTCACCCGCGCCGGTGAGCGTTTGCAGCAGCGGCTCGAACTCCATCGGATTGTCCTCGCCCAGCAGAATGGCGGAAATTCCGGTCACGCCGTTCTGATGCCCCATCAGCGCTTCATCGGGAGCAAGCGATTGCATGCGCTCGCAGGTAAAGAAGAACAGATCCGGCGCGCGCAGATCGGCGGCGAAGGCGAGCCTGAAGCCGGCTGTCGCTTGCGCCCCATCGGCGCGCAGATATGGCCGCGAGAAGCTGAACAGTTCACCGACGCCAATCCCGGCCTCGGCGAAATCCGCGTGATCGGCCGCCGCGTCATCGCTTTTGAAGACAATGGCGGACAGACCGTCATCGCCGCGGCGAAAGCGATAGGCCCGGTCGCGGCGGACGAATTCGGCGCGCGCGATATTCTGGTCGTAGATCTGCTGGTCGGCGATGGCGAGCGGCTCGAGATAGGTCGAGTCGGCAAAATAGACGCAGGCATTCTCCGTGCCGAACGGATGCCGCGCCTCCGGCGCGACGGCGAAACCGAGCGCCGAGAGCCTGAGCCTCGCGGTTGCAAGATCGACGACCGGCAGAACCAGATGATCGAGAGGACGGTGGGAAAGCGACATGGCCCCTCCTTTTCGGGGCTCTTGATGGCACAGAAACGTCCTGTCCTCAAGAAGGTCCGTGACGCCCCTGGCGCAAGCCTACCAGATATAGCGCAATTTCGCCGATGCGATCAGCGCCGAATAGTCAGCGCCCCACTCGCCATAAGCGCCGAAGCTCAGATCGGCCTGCGCGGTGAGCTGGATTCTTGCAGCGACATTGGCGGCGACCGCGCTGCCGGTCGGTGCGTTGCTGGAAATCGAGAAGCCATAACCCGGCAAGGCCAGGAAACTCGCGCTGGCGTCGCCGCCGCCGCCATAGCGGTAGAGATAGGAGACGCGGCCATTGATCGCGAAGCGGCGCGCTATGTCGCCGGCTGCCGTGTCGAAACCGAGCCCGGCCTCGACCGTGCCCCGGAACAGGCCGACATCGGAATAGGCGAGCGCCGCGTTGCCATATCCAGCCGCCACCTCTTCCTGGTAATCGGGCGCGTGGGTATAGACCGCGCTTGCCCCGACAAACGGCATGATCGCCACGCCATTCTGAACGATGCGGCCGCCTGCCTCGATCCGTCCGCCGACGGTCGTCGCCGAATAGGAGCCGCGCAACTGGTCGACGGCATTGCCGAAGGCGACGGTGCGTTTTGTATCGATATTGTCGACGCCGCCGCCGAGGGCTGCGGTCGCATAAAGCCCCTCCTTCGACTGTGTCACGCCGTTGATGGCGGCATGGAAACTCTGCGCGTCCGCCGTGCCGTCCTGCTCTGTCTGCTTGTAGGTCGAGCTTCCGCCGCCGAACACGATGCCGATCGCATTGGCGTCGTCGAGCCGCGCCAGATAGCCGCCCTCGACCATGCTGCTGTCGATATCCGCGCCGGAATTGCCGGCCTGGGCATCGCCGTCAACGCTGGAACTTCCGCCGTTATATTCGAGCCAGCCGGTATTGACCGGGTTGAGCGAGGCGAAAACCGAACGGCGGCGCTGTGCCGACCAGTCCCAGCGCGGGTCGCCCGCCGCGCCCGCATAGCCATCCAGCCCGCCGACCGCCCAATAGGCAAGCCCGGACGTTGCCGCGGGCGCATTCTGCACCGCATCGTCGTCGGCATCCTTTTCCACCGGACGCCAGCCGGCCAGAAGCCGGTTGGGATTGGACGAGCGGCGCAGGAAACTGTCCATCCCGAGCGTTGCCGTCATCGTTGCATTGATGCCGAGTTCGCCGCCAAGCGTCGTCATCGCCGCCTCGTAGGCCTGGCCGGATTGCAGCATGCCGGCGGCAAGCGTGCCTTGGAGCGCCACGCCATCGTTGAAAGCGCTGACGAGCGCTGTGTTGACGCCCTGGCCGAGAGCGGAGAAATTGAAATTGCCGCCGACATAGGCAAGCCCGAGCTTAAGGGCATTGTCCTCTTCGCTCAGCGATCCGCGAAACTGGGACGGCAAGGCATCGAGCGAGGCATCATAGGTGCCGGTGATATCGCCGGCCTGCAGCAGCGTGTATTCCTTCTTCAGAACCCCGCCCTGATCGAAGTCGAGATCGATCTCGGTGTCGTCGAAGGCGACCGTGCCGGTAACGAGCGCCGGTTCCTGATTGACCGTGATCACCGCGACATAGGTCGCGCCGGCATCGAAATCGAGATCGCCATCGACCGTGATCGCGCCCTGGTCGTCGCCCGCGCGGAAAGTGCCGCCGGTGCTGACATGGGTATCGCCGATGATGCCGGAGCCGCCGAGGATAGCACCGCTCGCAACTTCAGCGGTGGCGCCGCGCAGATCGGCGTCGATATCGAGCGAACCGCCCGCCGCCTCGAGCGAACCGGTGAAATCCGCGCTATCGGTGGAAAGGTTGAGCTCGCCCGGCCCCTTCTGCACCAAAGCACCATCGCCGCTCAGCGCGCCGCGGAATTCGATATCGTCGGAGCGGGCAAAGCTCAGCGTGCCGCCGGATTCAACGGCGACATCGCCGCCGAGCGTGCCTGTCGTGCCGCCGGCGCCGACCTGAATTTCAGCGCCGGAGCCGATCGAGGTCAGGCCACTATTGGTATTGTCGGCGGTCAGGATCGTCGTGCCGGAAAGCGCGCTGATCTGGCCGGTTCCGCTGATCGTCGGCGCGAAGACATAGTCGGACGAGGTATGGTTGAAGATGAGCAGGCCGTTGCCCTGGCCGAAGGCGATGGTGGGTATCGCCACTTCGCCCGGCGCGACAGCGCTACCGACACCCGGAATGCCGCCAATGACAAGACCGCCCTGGGAGCCGCTTGCGGCGGCAAGAACAAGACTGTCGGCTATCACGACACCGTTTTCGGCAACGTCGAGAACGCCGGAGCCGCCATTGCCGACCACAAGGCCGCCATTGACCGTCCAGGTGCCGCCATAGACTTCGGCAAGGCCGATCGATCCCGCCGTATCGGCCACAACGCTTGCCGTGCTGATGGCCGTCGCCCCGGTCGTGACCGAGAACAGACCCGTGCCGCCTGCGCCGACAGTGATGCCGCCGTCGACATCCCAGCTCGAGCCGGCTCCAGAGACCAGCACCCCGCCGCTCCCGGACGCCGAAGCGCCGAGTACGGCCGTTTTGTTTGTCACCGTCGCGCCGCTATCGATAACAAGAAGGCCGGTGCCATCCTGGCCGACAGTGAGATTGGAGGTGTTGGTCCAGATGCCGCCGGTCGTCAGCGCGACGCCGCCCTCGCTGCCGACGTCGCGGCCGATGACGCCGCCATTGGAGTTCAGCGTGGCGCTATCGAAAATGCCGAGCGCGCCAACGCCATCGGCGGCGACCGTCATCCGGTTGGTCAGCGTGACGCTGCTGCCGGCACCGATAATTCCCAATGCGCCCTCACCCGCTGTATTGACGCCCAGCATCGCGTAGTCGGCGGTCACAGTTGCGCCTTCCGACACGGTAAGGATGCCTTCGCCGGAATTGCCGACCTTCAACGCCCCCGAAAGCTGCAACGCTGTCCCGGAGCCATCGATCGTGACCGTGCCTTCGCCGCCGGTGACATAGCCGACCGTCATGTTGCTGGCGGTCATGGTCGCGCCTGAAAGAACGGAAAGCTCGCCCGATCCGCCGGAACCGCTGCCCGTCACGCTGCCGCCGATCGCGATGTCATTATAGACGTTCCAGAGCGATCCCGCGCCCGTAACGGTCGCGGTATTCCCTGTGGAGGAACTGTATTGGCCGATGCTGAGCGAACCGCTGATCGCGTGGCCGCCGTCGCGGATGACGACCGATCCCGTTCCCGACTTCCCCAATATCAGGTCGCCATAGCCGTTCCATTCGGAGTTCGCCCCGGTAATGACCACCGTACCGTTGCTGGATTCAATGTTGCCTATGATCGTTGCGTTCGATTCGAACTTGGCGCCATTGGTGACATTCAGCTGGCCGACGCCCTCATTGCCGATAAAGACGCTGTAGGCACCCGTTCCGTAGGTGCGGATCTGCGTTCCAGCGCCATCCAGATTCAATGTGCCGTTGGCCGTCGTGCTGGCATTGCCGAGGCTGATCGCTCCCGCCTGCCCCTGCGCACCCGCCTGCAGCGAAAGAACGCCGACACCCGAACCGCCGACAATGATGGATGTGTCGAACTGGATCGCACTCCCTGCCCCCGAGATGATCACGGTACCGTTTGCGCTGGCCGAAGAGCCGATGGTCACGGTTTCCCCGCTCACCGTGGCATTCGACGTCAGCAGGCCGGACGCGGTATCGCCCACGATGAGAGTGCTGATATATTCCGTGCCGCGGTCAGGCGTCAGGACGGGAGCGTTGTTCAGCGTATCGATGGTTACGTTATCACCGGATTTCGGCGGAAGCGGCGGCGGGCTGCCGTCGACCGTCCAGTTGGTTGTCGCATACCAGTCGGTGGAGGTCGCGCCGGTCCACTGGAAATCGGCGGCCAGACCCGGCGCGCCCCAGGCAACAAGAAGTGCAGAAGAACTTAAGAATACCGCCTTCGCAGCGCCCTGCCGAAATTTCAAACCACGCATTACCTACCCCTTGCGACCAAGACACCCGTTCCATCCGGAGGGAATCGCGAAGTCGTCCAAAACCTGGGGTGATTCTGGCGGCAGGACCTTAAGAACATATTGCCGCGCGTTGTTTTGCGATCATGCTTAATATTTATGGTTAACGACCGGTTATCACCGCCTGTCGGACCGCCCGCCGCATCAGCGTCTTCAATTCGGTTGCATCTTCGTCTATGAAGCGTCACAAAACCGAAGGCTCGGCAAACAGGGACTGCACAATAATGCTTGAGACAATGCGCAAAGGCGCCCAGACTTGGGTCGCGAAACTCCTCTTGATCCTGCTGATCATCTCCTTCGGCGTATGGGGCGCATCGAGCGCGTTCTTTTCCAGCAATTCGGATGTGGTGGTCAAGGTCGGCGACAAGACCGTTTCGGCCAATGAATACCGTCTCGCCTATCAGCGCCAGTTGAACAGCCTCAGCAACCAGTTCGGCCGGCGGCTGACCGGCGAGGAAGCCCGCATGGTCGGCGTCGACCAGCAGGTCAATGCCCAGCTCGTCGCCGGAGCCTCCCTCGACCAGCTTGCCGACGACATGAATCTCGGCCTCTCCGAGGACCGGCTGGCGGAGATCATCGCCCAGGATCCGGCCTTCCAGAATGCCGATGGCCGTTTCGACCGTCAGCGCTTCAGCGCGCTGTTGCGCAATGTCGGCCTCAACGAGGATGATTACGTCGCCGAACGCAGCAAGGTCGCCGTGCGCTCCCAGATCGTCGACGGCATGGCGGATGGGTTCGTGCCCCCGAAAACGCTGGTGGACGCCATCAGCGAATACCGCAACCAGTCCCGCGGCGTCGACTACATCGTCCTCAACAACGCCTTCATCGAGCCTGTCAAATCGCCGGGCGAAGAGGTGCTGAAGCCGTGGTTCGAGCAGCGCAAGGCCGCCTACCGCGCGCCGGAATACCGCAAGCTTTCCTATGTGGCGCTCCATCCTTCCGACATCGCCGACCCGGATGCCGTCACCGATGCCGCCGTCCGCGAGGATTACGACGCCCGGATCGCAAGCTTCACCGCGCCGGAAGAGCGCCGCATCCAGCAGCTCACCTTCTCCGATCAGGCGGAAGCCGAACAGGCGGCCCAGGCGCTTGCGGATGGCGCCAAGACTTTCGATCAGCTTGTCAGCGAACAGGGCAGGTCCACCGGCGACGTCACGCTCGGCATCTATCGCAAGGGCCAGTTTCCCGACGCCGCGATCGACGAGGCCGCCTTTGCCATCGGGAAAGAGGGCGGCACCAGCGACGTCGTTCAGGGCAATTTCGGTCCGGTGATCCTGCGCGTCACCGCGATCTCGCCGGAACAGGTCACGCCGTTCGATCAGGTCAAGGACCGGATTCGTCAGGAGCTTGCCGAACGGCAGGCAGCCGATGACATTCTGAACGTCGAGAACCAGTATGAAGACCAGCGCGCGGGCGGCGCATCCATGGCCGATGCAGCGCAAAGCCTGGGCCTGACGCCGGTAACCATCGACGCCATCGATACCAGCGGCCACGATCAGAGCGGAACGCCCGTTGCCGATATTCCGCTCGGCACCGAGCTTGTCGCCGCCGCGTTCGACAGCGATACCGGGGTCGAGAACCTGCCGCTCACGCTCGATGATGGCGGCGTCGTCTGGTACGAGGTCGTCGACATCATCCCCTCGCGCGACCGTGAATTCGATGAAGTCCGCAGCCAGGTGGAAGCCGACTGGGCGGCCGAGCAGCAGCGCGATGCCCTTGCGGACAAGGCCAGCGAATTGCAGGCCCGCGTCGAGGGTGGCGAGAGCCTGCAGCAGATTGCCGACGAACTGGCGATCGACGTCAACAGCGCTCCGTCGGTCACCCGCACCGCGCAGAATGACGACCTCGGCCCGGAAGCCATTGCCGCAGCCTTCAGCGGCCCGCTCGGAACGGTTGCAACCGCGCCGCGCGACAGCGGAACCGAGCAGGTGGTGCTGAAGGTCGCGGCGGTGGTAAACCCTCTCGGCACATTGGCGGCCTCCGGCGACGATCAGGCGGTCAACGCGATCGCGGCCTATGCCGGCGATGACATCCTCGATGAAATGATCAACAAGCTGCAGGGTCAGTATGGCGTCTCGATCAATCAGACGCTCGCCCAGCAGGCCGTCAACATGCGATAGCGAGAGCGAACAATGTCGGAATTGAAGCCCTTCATCGCAAAGGTCGCCAGCGGCCAGTCGCTTTCCAGTGACGAGGCACGGCGAGCCTTCGATCTGCTGATGTCGGGCGAGGCCACGCCCTCGCAGATCGGCGGCTTCCTGATGGCGCTCAGGGTCAAGGGCGAAACGGTCGACGAGATCGTCGGCGCGGTCTCGACCATGCGCGCCAAGATGACGCCCGTCAAAGCGCCGGCCGATGCCATCGATATCGTTGGCACCGGCGGCGATGGCGCCGGGACCTACAACATCTCGACGCTGGCCGCGATCATCACTGCCGGCGCCGGGGTAACGGTCGCCAAACACGGCAACCGCGCGCTCAGTTCCCGCTCCGGCACCGCCGACAGCCTGTCCGAACTCGGGGTCGATCTCGATATCGCGCCGGCCCTGATCGAGGCCTGCCTGGAAGAGGCCGGCATCGGCTTCATGTTCGCCCAGAAACACCATGCGGCGATGCGCCATGTCGGCCCCTCCCGCGTGGAGCTTGGCACCCGCACGATCTTCAATCTGCTCGGTCCGCTTTCCAATCCCGCAGGCGTCAAGCGGCAATTGCTCGGCGTGTTTTCCGCCGAATGGGTGCGCCCGCTTGCCGAGGTCCTGCGCGACCACGGGTCGGAAAGGGTATGGGTCGTCCATGGCCAGGGCCTCGATGAAATCACCACGACGGGCGAGACGCTGGTGGCCGAGCTTGACGATGGCAAGATCCGGGAATTTACGCTGTCGCCTTCCGATTTCGGCGTGGCGCGGGCCGAGCTCAATGCGCTGCGCGGCGGCGATGGCAAGGTCAACGCTGCGGCGCTGCGCAAGGTGCTCGCCGGCGAAAGGAACGCCTATCGCGATATCGCGCTCTGCAATGCCGCCGCGGCCCTCGTGGTCGCGGGCAAGGCCGATACGGTTGCCGATGGCATGACAATCGCCACGGAAGCGCTGGAAAGCGGCAGGGCCGCCCTCGCGCTCGAACGGCTGGTCGCCGTTTCGAACCGCAAACCCGAACATGGAATCCGGCCATGACCGATATCCTGAAGAAGATCGAAGCCTACAAGCGCGAGGAAATCGCGGCCGCCAAAACCGCGGTTCCGCTCGCAGAACTGAAGGCCCGGATACGCGACAACGACAAGCCGCGCAGCTTTGCCGACGCGCTTCTCGGCCGGAAGGCTGCGGGCGAATTCGGCCTCATCGCCGAAATCAAGAAGGCAAGCCCCTCCAAGGGCCTGATCCGTCCGGATTTCGATCCGCCGGCCTTCGCCAAAGCCTATGAGGACGGTGGCGCGGCCTGCCTTTCGGTGCTCACCGATACGCCGAGCTTTCAAGGGGCACCGGAATTTCTGGCCGCCGCCAGGGCAGCCTGCGCGCTGCCCGCGCTGCGCAAGGATTTCATGTTCGAACCCTATCAGGTCCATGAGGCCCGCGCCTGGCAGGCGGATTGCATCCTGATCATCATGGCGAGCCTTTCCGATGATGAGGCCCGGCTTCTGGAAGAAACCGCCTTAGAACTCGGCATGGACGCGCTGATCGAGGTCCACGACGAGGCCGAATGCGAGCGGGCGCTGAAGCTCGCATCCCCTCTGATCGGCATCAACAACCGCAATCTGCGCACCTTCGAGGTCTCGCTTGAAACCAGCGAACGCATCGTTCCGATGATCCCGGAGGACCGGCTGATCGTTGGCGAAAGCGGCATTTTCGTTCATGACGACTGCCTGAGGCTGGCAAAGGCGGGCATATCCACCTTCCTCGTCGGTGAAAGCCTGATGCGCAAGGACGATATCGCCTCGGCGACCCGCGCGCTTTTGAAAGGCAGCGCCGAGGCGGCGTCATGACGGACAAGCCCGCCGGACTGACGCATATCGGAAAAACCGGCGAAGCCCGCATGGTCGATGTCGGCGCCAAGGCCGAAACGGTGCGCAGCGCCACGGCGGAAGGCCATGTCCGGATGCGACCGGAAACGCTGGCGCTGATCGAAAGCGGAAACGCTAAAAAAGGCGACGTGATCGCCACCGCCCGGCTTGCAGGCATCATGGGCGCGAAGCAGACCGCAAACCTCATCCCGCTCTGCCATCCGTTGATGCTGACGAAGATCGCCGTCGACATTGAAGCCGACCCCGCCCTTCCCGGCCTCCGGGTCGTCGCCACCGCATCGCTGACCGGCAGGACCGGGGTGGAGATGGAGGCGCTGACCGCCGTTTCCATCGCCTGCCTCACGATCTACGACATGGCCAAGGCCGCCGACCGCGACATGGAAATCGGGGCGATACGGCTGGTCGAAAAGTCCGGCGGCGCGAGCGGCGACTTCAAACGTGGAGGCTGACACATGGCCGATCCGCTGCTGAGCGTAGAAGACGCCGGCGAAATCCTGCTGGAACATGCCCCGCAGGTGGACGAATCGGAAACCGTGGCGCTGTCCGAGGCCGATGGCCGCGTGCTGGCCGAGGACGTCGCCTCCCGCATCACCCAGCCGCCCTTCGCGGCCTCCGCGATGGATGGCTATGCCGTTCGCGCGGCCGATATCGGTCCAAAGGGCGCGGAGCTTCAGGTGATCGGCGAGATCGCCGCCGGCGCAATGTCTGACGCGCATGTTACCGCCGGAACCGCGATGCGGATTTTCACCGGCGCACCGGTTCCGCAAGGCGCCGACTGTGTGGTGATACAGGAAAATACCGAGAGGCGCGGCGACGCTAACGTCTTTTTCAAAGCCCCGGCATCGGCCGGCGACAATATCCGCAATGCCGGACAGGATTTTGCTGCCGGCGATATCCTGCTGCGTCATGGCCGTCTTCTCAACGCGCGCGCGCTTTCGCTTGCAGCGTCTGCCGGCCACGGCACGCTTTCGGTCTTTCGCCGGCCCCGTGTCGCGGTGCTGGCGACGGGCAATGAACTGGTGCCGCCCGGCACGCTTCCCGGTCCCGGCCAGATTTCAGCTTCCGGCAGCGTTGCCATTGCCGCTCTTGCCCGCGGCAATGGCGCGGATGTCATCGATCTCGGCATTGCCGGCGACACCGAAGCAGACATCCGAAGGGCTGTCGAAAAGGCGGTCGAGGCCAGCGCCGACATTCTCATCACGATCGGCGGCGCATCGGTGGGCGATCACGACCTGATCCGTCCGACGCTTTCCGCCATGGGCATGGAACTCGATTTCTGGAAGATCGCCATGCGTCCGGGAAAGCCGCTGATGGTCGGGCGGCTTGCCGACATGCGGGTGCTCGGCCTGCCCGGCAACCCGGTCTCAAGTTTCGTCTGCGCACTGGTTTTCGCCGAGCCCCTGATTCGCCATATCGGCCGCCTGAAGCCGCTGGAGCGCGAGACGAGCGCCATTGCCGCGTCAGCGCTCGCCGAAAACGGCCCGCGTCAGCACTATATGCGCGGCTGTTTCGATGCCGACGGACGGGTCGAGATATTCGAGCGACAGGATTCCTCGCTACAAGCCACGTTGGCTGATGCCGATTGCCTGATCATCCGTCCGCCCTTTGCCGCAGCGGTTGACGCGGGCCAAACCGTCAGGATCGCGAAACTCGGCTGAACGGGTACGCTTTTCAGTAAAACAGCGTACCCGTTCAAGCCGTTTCAGGCGGGATCAGTGCTCTGAGTCGCAGCCAGCAAAAATTCGCTCATCTTGGCGTGAATGGTTTTCTCGTCCATTTCCACGCCGGCCGCGGTGAAGTCTTCCATCAGCTTGCCCGTCAGGTCGGCATCGCCGGCCTCGATGAAATGGCTGGCCATGACCTCGCTGATATAGGCCTGCTCGCCTTCACGGCCGAGCAGCTCTGCCGCCCAGTTGGCCAGCATGCGGTTGCGTCGCGCAACAGTATTGAACTGTGCATGTTGTTCCGCCGAATAGGCCGCCTCGTGAGCGCGACCCCGGTCTGCAAAGATTCGATCTGCCATGTGTGCCTCCCTGATAAACTCACCTATTAAGATGGTATGGTTCGCCGCCGTTGAGAAGAACCAAAGCCGCATTTGCTTCAAAAATCGTCCGCATGCGACAGTTTGTCATCAGCAAATCGTGCAAAACCGTAATTGCCTTGAAAAACACGTGGTTTTGATTGAGAAAGCGGCGCAAACTCGCTATTCCAGCGAAAGAGATGATATCAGCGCGCTCTCCCGCTGCGCGCCAACGTATACGAGACAGACATGAGTCGCCGCCGCCGGGTTTATGAAGGCAAGGGCAAAGTCCTTTATGAAGGCCCCGAGCCCGGGACCCTGATCCAGTTCTTCAAGGACGACGCCAGCACCGAACCGGGTGCAGGCACCGACGTGATCGACGGAAAAGGTGTTCTGAACAACCGCATTTCGGAATATGTCTTCGGGCATCTGAATGCGATCGGGATTCCCACCCATTTCATCCGCCGCCTCAACATGCGCGAGCAGCTCGTCCGCGAGGTCGAGATGATCCCGCTGATCGTCACCGTGCGCAACATCGCCGCGGGTTCGCTGTCGCGCCGGCTTGGCATCGAGGAGGGCGTTCCCCTGCCCCGCTCGATCGTCGAATTCAGCCTGAATTCGGATGAACTCGACAATCCGCTGGTGACCGAGGAACACATCACCGCCTTCGGCTGGGCATCGCCGCCCGAACTCGATGACATGATGGCGCTCGCGATCAGGATAAACGACTTTCTGTCCGGCCTGTTTCTGGGCGCGGGCATGCAGCTCGTCGATTTCAAGATCGAATGCGGCCGCCTGTTCGAGGGCGACATGATGCGCATCATCCTGGCCGACGAGATATCTCCCGACAGCTGCCGGCTGATGGATCTGGCGACCCGCCAGCGTCTCGATTCGCGCGTCGGGGGAAGCGACGGCACGTCCGTCAGCGCCTATTCCGAGGTCGCCCGCCGGCTCGGCATCATGAATGAGAACGAGCCGGCGCGGGCCGCCGGTCCCGTCCTGGTCAAATAGAATTTTCGAATAGAACTGAGGTTTAAGCCAGTGATCAACGCACGCGTCATCGTCACCTTGAAAAACGGCGTACTCGATCCGCAGGGAAAGGCGATCGAAGGCGCGCTGCATGGCCTCGGCTTCGATGGCCTTGCCGGCGCACGACAGGGCAAGGTCTTCGATCTGGTGATCGATACCGATGACCGCGCCACGGCGGAAGCCGATGTCGCCGCCATGTGCGAGAAGCTTCTGGCCAATATGGTGATCGAAAATTACGCCATCGAACTGAACTGATCGGAGCCGCCATGAAATCCGCTCTTATCCAGCTTCCGGGCCTCAATCGCGACCGTGACATGTTTGCGGCCCTCAGGCAGATCTCCGGCTCCGATCCGGTCACCGTCTGGCAGACCGAGACCGAATTGCCGGATGTCGACCTGATCGTGATCCCGGGCGGTTTTTCCTATGGCGATTACCTGCGCTGCGGGGCGATCGCCGCACGCATGCCGGTGATGCGCGCCGTCGCCGAGAAGGCGGCCGCGGGCGTCCGCGTCATCGGCGTGTGCAACGGGTTCCAGATCCTGCTCGAGGCCGGCCTTCTGCCGGGCGCCCTGATGCGCAATGCATCGCTGAAATTCGTCTGTCGCGAAGTGAAGCTCGAGGTCGCCAACAACCGCACCGTCTTTACCAGCGGCTATGCGGCCGGCGAAGTAATCCGCTGCCCGGTCGCCCATCACGACGGCAACTACTTCGCCGAGGCCGACACCCTTGCGGCACTGGAAGATCGCGGCCAGGTGGTGTTCCGCTATGCCGAGAGCACCAATCCCAACGGCTCCGTCAACGATATCGCCGGCCTCGTCAACGAAGCCGGCAATGTGCTGGGGATGATGCCCCACCCCGAAAACCTGATCGAACCGGCCCATGGCGGCACCGATGGAAGGCGTCTTTTCGAGGCGGCGCTCGGCCAGTTGGAGACTGCCTGAAATAAGCCATGTTTGACTTGACCTCGAACTATAAGAAGATCACTAATATGAGAAAGTGAAGCGGCGCGTTGCTGTTGCCAGAGTGATTCGAATAGGTCGAATATATGTACTTGAATAGGTTTTCGAAGTCGGCTGCGGGCTTCGCGGTCGCTTTGATATCCCTGACTACCGCCTCCGCCGCCGATATGAACGGCATTGGAAGTCCTTCCGCGCCGGTCCCCACAGACAGTATTTTCGACGAAGCCCGGTTCGAGGTCGCCGCCTCTCTTGGCGCCAAGTCGGATTTCGAGAGCGGCGTATTCCTGATTCCGAGCCTGTTCTTCGATCCGCTGCACAGCGAAGGCCGGGAGGGTTTCGACAAGTTCTTTCACCCCCGCTTCTTCCTGAGCGCCAGCATCTCGACCGATGACGAAGCATCGCAGCTCATGGCGGGCGCGAGCTGGAAATTTCCGCTTCTGGGGCCGACCTTCGCCGATATCGGCTTCGGCGGCGCCCTGACCAATGGCGATCTTGATGAAGGCGGCCGTGGGCCCGGCGTCGGCTCGCATGTGCTGTTTCACGAATACATTGCTCTCGGCGTCAATATCGACGAGAACTGGAGCCTGACGGCCACGGTGCGCCATTCCTCGAACGCCGATCTGGCGTCGCCGAACAGCGGCCTTACCTATGGCGGCATCGGGCTCGGCCGGAGTTTCTGATTCCCGTCGCGACCTCCCTGAAATCGCTCTGAAGCAGAACCGTGCCGGGCACGAAGCGCGGGGTGGCAACGATATTCTGGCGCCGCCTTTAAATCGCCGAAAAGTTAACCATATTTGGGAACTATACGGACACAGCCTACGTTTTGTAGCTATACGTTCGAAGATGACCCCCAAAGAAACGCCCCGGCATCCCCCCTGCTCCGGGGCGTTTCATTTTCCTGCCGTCCTCACAAGACCATGTCGCTCTCGGCCCGATCGAATGCGCTGCGCGCATCGCGTATCTGTCCGTGGTTGTCCTTCGCCCATGTGACCAGCAGCGAAAACGGCCCGAGAAAGGAACGACCTGTCTCCGTCAGATCGTAGACCACCTTGGGCGGCTTGGTCGGAAACACGGTGCGGGTGATGTAGCCATCCCGGTTGAGGTCCCTCAGCGTCTTGGTCAGCATCCGCTGCGAGATGTCCGGCGTGAGGCGCTTGAGTTCGGCAAAGCGCAGCGGCCCGCTCGAAAGCGCCATCAACAGCAGCGTGCTCCACTTTCCCGAAACCTGATTGAGCACATCGCGCACCGGACAATTCTCGACCATGTCGTCGGAGACGATTTCGGCGAGTTGCGCGCGGCTCCATACTGAAAGATCGTCAGCCATTCTTTCTCCCGGGCACAGCCGTGTAACCTGCGAACAAATTAAACCCGTCTTTACATCACCGCCAATCGCATTAAATGGAAGGCGGTCTCTTTTTGAGACTAGAGCTCATTGATAGTTTTACTCTTACAGGAAGACCTCTCCATGACCAACCCTACAATTCTCGTTACCGGCGCGTCCGGAAAGCTCGGCCGCGAAACGCTGGACTTTCTGCTGGCCGCCGGCAAGGATCCCGCCCGGATCATCGCCACCACGCGCGACGTGGCCAAGCTTGCCGACTATGCCGAAAAAGGCGTCGTCGTGCGGCAAGCCGATTTCAATGCGCCGGAAACCCTTGCGCCGGCCTTCGAAGGCGCAGAGCGTGTCGCGATCATCTCCACCGATGCCGTTGCCCCCGGCAGCGATCGGGTCGCGCAGCACAGCGCAGCCGTTGACGCCGCCAAAGCGGCCGGCGCCCGTCATATCGTCTACACCTCGCTGCCGGACCCCGAAGGTTCGCTGATCAGCTTTGCGGGCGATCATCTGGGGAGCGAAAAGGCGGTCAAGGAAAGCGGCCTCGGCTACACCATCCTGCGCAATACCTGGTATCAGGAAAACCTGCTGATGAGCCTGCCGCAGGCGTTGGAGCATGGCGGGATCATGTCTGCCGCCGGCAGCGGCAAGCTCAACTACATCGCGCACGAGGATTGCGCACGGGCGCTTGCGGCGGCCCTGCTTGCGGAAACCGACGAGAGCACGATCTATACGCTTGTCGGACCCGAGGGCCATTCCATCGACGATGTGGCGGCGCTGGCGCGTGAATTCAGCGGCAAGCCGCTTGCGGTCCAGCATGTCGACAGCGCCACGCTGCGCGCCACACTTCAGGGCGCCGGCCTGCCGCCCTTCCTCGTCGACATGCTCGTCAGTACCGACGACAACGTCCGCGCGGGCGGCTTCGACATCGTCAACGATGACTTCGAGCGCCTCACGGGTCACCGGCCAAGGCCGCTCCGCGCCTTCTTCGAGGAAAATCGCAACGCCTTTTAATCCGGAAGCGGCTGCCGCTCAGACCGGTTCACCGCAAGCATGGCGGAAGCGCCTGACGCTCTCCGCCATGCCGTATTCCAGAGCGTCCGCGGTAAGGCCGTGGCCGATCGAAACCTCAGCAAGGTCCGGTATCGCGGCGACGAGCGGCGGAAGGTTGGCGACGGTCAGGTCGTGGCCGGCGTTGACGCCGAGCCCCAGTTCACGGGCGAGCCGAGCGGTCTCGCCCAGTTGCGCCGCAAGCGCTACCTCCCGCGCGGGGTCGTCGAAACAGGCGCCATAGGGCCCGGTATAGAGTTCGATCCGGTCGGCGCCGCTGTCACGCGCGGCATTCAGCTCGGCCGCGCTCGCATCGCCATCGGCAAACATCGATATCCGGATATTCTTCTTCTTCAGCCGCTCGACCGCTTTTTTCAGCAGTTGCCGATGCTCGGCGAATTTCCAGCCATGATCCGATGTCGCCTGCTCCGGGTCGTCCGGCACCAGCGTCACCTGCTCGGGCTCGGCTTCCAGGCAAAGACCAATGAAAAAATCGCTCGGATAGCCCTCGATATTGAATTCCGCCTTAGGGAACTCGTCATCGATCAATGCCCGCAACACCGGCAGGTCGGAAAAACGGATATGGCGCTGGTCGGGCCGGGGATGCACCGTCAGGCCATGAGCGCCGGCTTGAAGCGCGATCCTGCCGAAATGGCGCACGCTGGGCCACGGCAGATCGCGCCGGTTGCGCAACTGGGCAATCGCATTCAGATTAACGGACAGCTTGGCAACCATGGCTCCCTCCAGATGTATCGCGCAGCGACGCGTATGGCCGTATATGCGACAATGCCTCAGTCGACGCAACAACAGGTTGCATCAATTACATAACCACCGTCAATTTTTCGGCCGCGCGCGTAATCGCCGTGTAAAGCCAGCGCTCCCGCGTGTCGCGGAACGCCCAGCTTTCATTGAACAGCACGACATTGTTCCATTGCGAGCCCTGGGCCTTGTGGACCGTGAGGGCGTAGCCATAGTCGAAATCATCATAGCGCTTCTTGGTCGACCACGGGATTTCGGTTCCGCTGTCCTCGAATGCGGCCTTCAGCAGCTTGATGCGGGAAGCACCGCGATCGGGATCGTCCTCTTCCGGGTTTACCAGCAGGTTGATGCCGGGCTTCACGGTTTCGCGCGAAGACGACAGCACCTTCCAGAGCGAACCGTTGAGCAGGCCCTTCGCCGGATCGTTTCTGAGGCATACGAGCTTGTCGCCGGCTTGCGGGTGAACTTGTGAGAAGCCCTTCAACTCGCGCAGACGCTGGTTATAGCGCCTTCGGGTGCGGTTGGTGCCGACCAGAACCTGATCGGCCTCCAGCACAAGTTCCTGGGTGACGTCATGCTTGGATATCACCTTGGCCTGGCCGTAATCGCCATAGCCGATCTCACTGCCCTCGCGCACCTTCATGGCGAGATCGATGATCGGATTGTCGCGGGCCTGGCGATGGATTTCGGTCAGCAGGAAATCGGGGTCGTGATTGGTGAAATAGCCGCCGCCCGAGACCGGCGGCAACTGGCCGGGATCGCCGAGCACCAGCACCGGCGTACCGAAGGACACCAGATCCTGACCGAGCTTTTCGTCGACCATCGAGCATTCGTCGATGATGATCAGCGCCGCCTTGGCGAGCGGGCTCTGGCGGTTGAGGGTGAACATCGGCGACACCGAGGTCTTGCCGGTCTCCTCGTCCTCGATCATCTCCTCGCCCTTGGGGCGATAGATCAGCGAATGGATGGTGCGGGCATTGGTGGCCCCGCGCGAGCGCAGCACCTGCGCCGCCTTGCCGGTGAAGGCGGCAAACAGCACGTCGCCATCGACATGCTCGGCGAAATAGCGCGCAAGCGTGGTCTTGCCCGTTCCGGCAAAACCGAAAAGGCGAAACACCGGCGCCCGGCCTTCCTTCAGCCAGCGGGCCACCGCCTGTAACGCTTCATCCTGTTGCGGTGAGAATTCCATGTGCGTGAATTGGCAGGATTCGCCGTCCTTGGGCAACATAAAATCGCAAGCTGCGGGAATAAACCGGCATGCTGAGGTGTCTATAACACGTATCGACCGCAATCAGCGGTTATCACGACACGGAAAAACAACCATGATGAAGACAACGATCCTCGCAGCCGTCGCCCTTGCAGCCTTTGCCGGCATTGCCCAAGCCGGCACCACAACCTTCCAGGCCGTCAATACGCCTGACGGCCAGGTTCTCGCCGGCCAGAACGGCCTGACGCTTTACACCTATGACAAGGACGCAAGGGACCAATCCGTTTGCTACGGTAGCTGCGCCCAAAATTGGCCCCCATATATCGCCAACTCATCCGCGCAACCGTTTGCACATTACAGCTTTGTGGTGCGCAAGGATGGTCAGAGACAATGGGCACTGAATGGCGAACCTCTCTACTTCCGCGCCGCGGACAAGAAAACCGGCGATATCACCGGCCAGAACGCCGATAGCGGCAACTGGCAGGTGGCGCGCCCGGCATGATCGCCGTCAGCCGGCGCAGCGTCCATGCGAGGCTGCGCCGCCGCGTCCCGAATTCGAGACCGAGCTCGTGCGTCAGTTGCCGCGCCTTCGCCGCACCGCCGGAGCGCTTACCGGATCGGCCGCGGACGGCGATGACCTGTTGCAGAATGCGCTCGTGGTCGCGTTCGAGCGGCGCCTGCAATGGCGGGGTGAAAATCTCGCAGGCTGGCTCTGCGCGATCATGCGCCACATCGACGCCAACCGCCGCCGCCATGAACGCGTTCTGCCGATGATGGTCCTTGATGAGGATTGCGGACTTGACGACCATTCGGCAGAAGCCGTCGAAATCGAACGGCTCGGCGTCGAGGCCGCGCTCGACACGCTCGAACCCCATTTTCGCGCGATCGTGATCCTGAGGGATATCGAGGGCTATGGCTACGAGGAGATCGCGGCCATGCTCGCTATTCCGCTCGGCACGGTGATGTCGCGCCTGTCGCGGGCACGCCATCGGCTGGCAATCGCGCTTTCAGGCGAGCATCGGCCAGAGGCTCGCGACCAGCAGGACCGCCATACCGATATTGAACCATTTGAGCCGGCTACCCGCGGACAGCCAGTCCCGCAGCCCCGCACCGAATCCGCCCCAGATCGAAAGGCTCGGTACCGACACCACGCCGAAAATGCCTGAAACCAGCGCCACCGAGAGCACATAATGTTCCGGATCGGTATAAACCGACATCGCCGTCAGCGACATGATCCAGGCCTTGGGGTTGACCCACTGAAACGCCGCGGCCTGAAGGAAGGTCAACGGACGGCCGGAAACCGCCCGGCCCGAGGACATCTGACGGGTGTTCGCGATCTTCCAGGCGATCCAGAGCAGATAGGCGGCACCGGCGACCTTGGCGACGATCAACAGCTTCGGAAACGCGCTGATCACCGCGCCAAGCCCAGCCCCGATGGAAGCCATCAGCAGCACGAAGCCGATCACAACGCCCGCCATGTGCGGGATCGTGCGCAGCAAGCCGAAATTGACCGTGGATGTGAACACCATGAAATTGTTCGGCCCGGGGGTCAGGGAGGCCGCGATAGCAAAGCCGATCAGGGCCAGCAATGTTTCATGGGTCATGTTCCCGCTTCCTTGACCGATATTACCGCCAGCAAAGACCTCCCCGCGCCAAGAAGGGGAAGGCCATTGGCAAACTTCTACCTTTTATTGCGGATCGGGAACAAGCTTTTCTGATATCCGGGAGCCCGTAGCTCAAGCCATCCGCGCACGAGAATCCGGCCTTGTGGGCGGCAAACGGCACGTGCGTGGCGGTCGCAAGCGGGCGCGCGATGCGCTCGCTGCTCTCAGCGCCTCAGAAAAGGATGGTGGAAACAGGCCTACGGCCACCGAGAGGCCTCGGTAAAGCCTCCAGGTCCGCCATATCTTCCCACGTCCGCGAAAACGCGTCGCAGCAAAAAGAGCGGGTCCGCGCTAAGGCGGACCCGCAAGATCACGTATCGGCTGCGGATTTCCGGGCCGCCTTGCCGGATTTGCCCTTGGGACCATCGGACTTGAGTTCGCTGGGCCTGATCGGGGTGGTCTCCGGAATTGCCTCCAGCGACAGTTCCTGCTTGCCATCCTTCTCGGTCACGCCGACACGGACCACGCCGCCCTTCTTGAGCTTGCCGAACAGGATCTCGTTGGCGAGCGGCTTCTTGATGTGTTCCTGGATCACCCGCGACAGCGGCCGCGCGCCCATCTTTTCGTCGTAGCCGCGTTCGGCGAGCCACTCGACGGCCTTGTCCTCCAGTTCGAAGGTGATATTGCGTTCCGAAAGCTGGCTTTCGAGCTGCATGACGAACTTCTGGACGACCTGGTGGATAACCTCGGTCGGCAGCGGCGCGAACTGGATGATCGCGTCGAGACGGTTGCGGAACTCCGGCGTGAAGATGCGGTTGAGCGCTTCCTCGTCCTCGCCGGTGCGCCGCGATGACCCGAAACCGATGGCCGATTTCGACATCTCGGCCGCGCCCGCATTGGTCGTCATGATCAGGATGACGTTGCGGAAATCGATCTTCTTGCCGTTGTGGTCGGTCAGCGAGCCATGGTCCATCACCTGCAACAGGATGTTGTAGATATCCGGATGCGCCTTTTCGATCTCGTCCAGCAGCACGACGCAATGCGGGTGCTGGTCGACGCCATCGGTCAGCAGGCCGCCCTGATCGAAGCCGACATAGCCGGGAGGCGCGCCGAGCAGACGCGAGACCGTGTGCCGCTCCATGTATTCCGACATGTCGAAGCGCAACAGCTCGACGCCGAGCGAGGAGGCAAGCTGCTTCGACACCTCGGTCTTGCCGACGCCCGTCGGGCCGGAGAAGATGTAGGAGCCGATCGGCTTGTTGGGTTCGCGCAGGCCGGCCCGGGCGAGCTTGATCGACGTCGCCAGCGCATCGATCGCGTTGTCCTGCCCGTAAACCACGGAACGCAGTTCCTGCTCCAGATTGGCGAGCACCTGCTCGTCGTCCTTGGAAACGGTCTTCGGCGGGATCCGGGCCATGGTCGCGACCGTCGCCTCGATCTCCCTTTCGGTGATCATCTTGCGCCGCCTGGAAACCGGCACCAGCATCTGCGCAGCACCACTCTCGTCGATCACGTCGATCGCCTTGTCCGGCAGCTTGCGGTCGGTGATGTAGCGCGCCGAGAGTTCCACCGCCGCCTTGATGGCTTCGTTGGTGTAGCGCAGGTTGTGGTATTCCTCGAAATAGGGCTTCAGCCCCTTCATGATCGCGATGGTATCGTCCACGGATGGTTCGTTGACATCGATCTTCTGGAACCGGCGCACCAGCGCCCGGTCCTTTTCGAAGAACTGGCGGTATTCCTTGTAGGTGGTCGAACCGATGCAGCGGATCGCGCCCGATGACAGCGCGGGCTTCAACAGGTTGGAGGCATCCATCGCCCCGCCCGAAGTCGCGCCGGCGCCGATCACGGTATGGATCTCGTCGATGAACAGCACCGCGCCTTCATACTCCTCGAGTTCCTTGACGACCTGCTTCAGCCGCTCCTCGAAATCGCCGCGGTAGCGGGTGCCGGCCAGAAGCGTGCCCATGTCGAGCGAGAAGATGGTGGCATCGATCAGCGCCTCGGGCACCTTGCCCTCGACGATCCGCTTGGCGAGGCCTTCGGCAATCGCCGTCTTGCCCACGCCGGGATCGCCGACATAGAGCGGATTGTTCTTCGAGCGGCGGCACAGCACCTGAATGGTGCGGTTGACCTCGGCGTCGCGGCCGATCAGCGGGTCGATCTTGCCGCTCAGCGCCTTTTCGTTGAGGTTGACGCAATAGGCCTTCAGCGCGTCCGGCTGCTTGCGGGCGCTGTCCTCGCTCTCGCGCGGGCTGCCGGTATCGCTTTCCTCCGGCTCGTTGACGCCCCGCGGGGTGCGGGTCTCGGACGCGCCGGGACGCTTGCCGATGCCGTGGGAAATGTAGTTCACGGCGTCATAGCGCGTCATCTCCTGCTGCTGCAGGAAATAGGCGGCATGGCTCTCGCGCTCGGCGAAAATCGCCACAAGCACGTTGGCGCCGGTCACCTCTTCGCGACCGGAGGACTGCACATGGATCACCGCCCGCTGAATGACGCGCTGGAAGCCGGATGTCGGCTTGGAATCCTCGTCATAGCCGGTGATCAGGTTTGCGAGTTCGGTATCGACATATTCGGTTACAATCTTGCGCAACGCGTCGAGATCGACATTGCAGGCCCCCATGACGGCGGCTGCATCGCCATCATCGATCAACGCCAGCAGGAGGTGTTCCAGCGTCGCATATTCGTGGTGCCGGTCATTGGCATAGGTCAGAGCTTGATGCAGCGCCTTTTCAAGACTGGGGGAGAAAGTTGGCACGATCAGATCCTCACTTCTTTTCCATGACACATTGCAATGGATGTTGATGCTGGCGCGCGAAATCCATCACCTGGCTGACCTTGGTTTCGGCCACTTCAAAGGTAAAGACCCCGCATTCGCCCACGCCATTGTTGTGAACGTTGAGCATGATTCGGGTCGCCGCTTCGCGATCCTTCTGGAAGAAACGCTCCAGAATATGGATGACAAATTCCATTGGTGTGTAGTCATCATTCAACAGGAGAACCCGGTATAGACTGGGTTTCTTTGTTTTCGGCTTGGTACGCGCGATGACCGCCGTTCCGCGGCTCGGATTGTCCCCGTTCTTGGAGGGATCGTTCTGCATCCGGATCGACATCGCGATCATTCTCACTAACTCCGTAAGTCTCTCAGGCGTGTTCACCAAGTCTTTTGTTGGTGCTCATATCTGTATCTACCGAGTCCGTTTCAAGCTCCCTTCGACTGATCCGATCTTAATGCCGATGCTCCGGCCTTGTCATTAACAAAATAGCGGAATTCCGAGCATCTTGAGATTGTGCAAAAACGGGTCGCGCCCGCGAAAGTCGCGCGCCTCCGCCATCGCCGCGGTCGAAACAGCGCAACGAGAAGGAAATGAATCGCAAAGACAGGGGCGGCGGGAAGCCTGAAACGACAGCGCTACCGTGATCCAGAACGGCGCGGGGCCTACTTGCAGTAGCTCCGGTCGGAATTGCGCTGCATCAGGTCGAAGTGAAGGTGGTCGTCATGCTTGGGGTAACCCGGGCCGAGAACGGTGTTGAAATAGTCGCAGCCGCTGGCGCGAACCGTTTTCAGCAGGCCTTTTTCCCGGAAGGCGAAAAAGCTCTTGGACGATACGTCGATGGTTTTTCCGGTATTCAGGGTAAAGCCGCCGACATCGATGGCGTTGCCCTGCGAATGTTCCGACCATGCGCGGGTCCCGGTGCCGTTGTTCATGCGCCGGCAGGAATAACCGCCCATGGTGTTCACCGACTTGAGCCCGGTGAGGTAGCGTACGCGCGCGGCGGGCGCGACATCGTTCTGGACCCATTCGGCGAAGGCAAGCGCCGTCTGGCAATTGACCGTGACATTGGGCGAGACCGCGATCTTGCCCGAAAGCGATTGCAGCTTGACGGGGTAGGCAATGCCGCAATGACTGCCGTTCGCAATCTCCTCGACATCGGAAAAGCTTACGCCCATTTCCCTGAGCGAACTGCGGCACTGGCGTTCGGCAAGCGGCATCAGCCCGGGCAAGCGGCCCTTCTGAGCCGAAGCGCCGGCGCCTGGATCGCTCAGCGGCAGAAGCGAGGCGGTTTGGATCGGGTCGATACCGGCATCCGGCGCCGGGCTCTCCGGCTTGATGTCGGCGGGCGTCAGCGGCGCGGCGGCGTTGGCCGCCACCACGGCGGCCTCCTCCTTGGTCGAGATGCCGAGATAGCTGTCGATCGGCACGCCCGCTTCGGTTTCGGTGCTGGCGATCAGTTGCTCGATCGAGGGCGGCGGCTCCGGCGCGGCGGCGGGAGCCTGTGTCGCTACCGCTGTAGCGGCGACCTGTTGCAGCGGCCCCTGCCCGGCTTCGTCGCCGCGGGTGACGACCTGGGTCCCCTTGTCGCTGGTATCGACGGAAAAAGACGTCATCAATCCGCCGATGGAACAACCGGTGAGCGTTGCCGCAATGGCTGCCAATGAAACCGCACGTCGCAAGGGAAACGTCATACTGAACCGAAACTGCGTTGATACTCCGAACCCGAGTAGACCAGACAAGAGTAAACAAATGCTTTTGGATCGATGCGCGATGTTCAAAAGGCGACCGGTATTGCCGCTTGGCAAACATGCCCCGAGTTGCAATTCCCCACCCGTGCAATATTGTCTGGACCTGATCAGGGTGAAGCGCCCGAAAACGACAGGAGAGCTAAATGAATGACGAGAAATCACCCAATGGCAACCTGACCATGCGCACCGTTGCGATGCCGGCCAATGCCAATCCGTCAGGCGATATTTTCGGCGGCTGGGTGATGTCGCAGATGGACCTTGCCGCCTATGTGGCCTCCTCCGAGCGCGCCGCGAACAGGACCGTCACCGCCGCCGTGAATTCGATGGCGTTCGAACAGCCGGTCAAGGTCGGTGATACGCTCTGCGTCTACACCTCGTTCGAGAGGGTCGGACGGACCTCGATGACGGTCCATGTCGAAGCCTGGGTCCACCGCCATCGCATGCCGAACCGGGAACAGGTGACCGCCGCGCAGTTCGTGATGGTGGCGATGGATGACAGCGGCAAGCCCGCGGTGGTGCCGCCGGAGGCATGACAGGCCGGGCCAAGCCAGTCCATTCGACGTCGTTTACATCAATGATCGCTCATGCGCGGAAGATGAACGCCGCGCCGAGCGCAATCAGCGCGAAACCGATGACATGGTTGATGGTGATAGCCTCCTTCAGCCACAACACCGAGAAGCCGGAAAACACCAGCAGCGTGATGATCTCCTGGATCGTCTTCAACTGCGCGGTCGAGTATACCGACGCGCCGATCCTGTTGGCCGGAACCGCGAGGCAGTATTCGAAAAAAGCGATCCCCCACGCGACGATGATCACGAGCAGCAGCGGTGCGCTTTTGAATTTCAGATGACCGTACCATGCAAAGGTCATGAACACGTTCGAGCAGACCAGCATCACAACCGGCCAGATGGCCGCAGGCGAAAGCGAAAAGGGCATGAATTTTCTCCGGAGACACGGCCGCCAATGCAGCTGCCAGCGTTCTTAGCGCAAACATCTGAAACCGGCATCAGAAAATTCAACAGCAAAACTTGACCGAATCGCTGCAAAAGTTCTACTTTTGTTCCAACGCAACGCCCTTTTCTTTTGCAGGCTAGTTCCCCATATTCGACCGATGGCCAGATCACCCAAGAAATCCCCCAGCAAATCTGGGTTCGAGGAAGCGCCCCAGGCACCGTTCGAAGGCGCTCCTTTTGAAGGATCGATGTCGGACTGGCTTGCCGGGCTGGAGAAAGAGGCAGAGGCAGAGACCGTCGATTCGCAGCGCAAGCTCGCCTCGAAAGCCGGCAAACATCGCCGCAAGGCCGCCGAAAGCGGCGGCGCAACGGCCAGCCGGACCGCGCGCGGCGTATCGATCGGGGGCTCCTCCGATCCCAAGACTCGCGCCGCCGCCGGCCTCAACCCGGTCGCAGGCGTCGATGTTTCGCTGGAGGACGCCCAGAACCTTGCACAGGGCGGCGTCACCGCCACCGTGGATGCGCTCTCCAGCCTGATCGAAAGCGGCAACCCGCTGTTCAAGAACGGCAAGATCTGGACCCCGCACCGGCCGGAGCGCCCGGAAAAGTCCGAGGGCGGCATCCCGATCCGCATGGTCACGGAATACAAGCCCTCCGGCGACCAGCCGACCGCGATCCGCGACCTCGTCGAAGGCCTGAAATCCGGGGACCGCAACCAGGTTCTGCTCGGCGTCACCGGCTCCGGCAAGACCTTCACCATGGCCAAGGTGATCGAGGAAACCCAGCGCCCGGCCGTGATTCTCGCCCCGAACAAGACGCTCGCCGCCCAGCTCTATTCGGAATTCAGGAACTTCTTTCCCGACAACGCCGTCGAGTATTTCGTTTCCTACTACGATTACTACCAGCCGGAAGCCTATGTGCCGCGCTCCGACACCTATATCGAGAAGGAATCCTCGATCAACGAGCAAATCGACCGGATGCGCCACGCCGCCACCCGCGCCATTCTGGAGCGCGACGACTGCATCATCATCGCTTCGGTGTCCTGCATCTACGGTATCGGCTCGGTCGAGACCTACACCGCCATGACCTTCCAGATGGCGGTCGGCGACACGCTCGACCAGCGGCAACTGCTGGCCGACCTCGTGGCCCAGCAATACAAGCGCCGCGACATGGATTTCCAGCGCGGCTCGTTCCGGGTGCGCGGCGACACGATCGAGATCTTCCCCGCCCACCTTGAGGACGCGGCATGGCGGATTTCGATGTTCGGCGACGAGATCGACTCGATCACCGAATTCGATCCGCTCACCGGGCAGAAGACCGGCGACCTGAAATCGGTGAAGATCTACGCCAATTCGCACTACGTCACCCCGCGCCCGACGCTGAACGCGGCGATAAAATCGATCAAGGAAGAGTTGAAGGCGCGCCTTCAAGAGCTTGAAAAGGCTGGACGTCTTCTCGAAGCACAGCGCCTCGAACAGCGTACGCGATTCGACATCGAGATGATGGAGGCGACCGGCGCGTGTCCCGGCATCGAGAACTATTCGCGCTATCTGACCGGTCGGCGCCCCGGCGAGCCGCCGCCGACGCTGTTCGAGTATATTCCCGACAATGCGCTGATCTTCATCGATGAAAGCCACGTCACCGTGCCGCAGATCGGCGGCATGTATCGCGGCGACTTCCGGCGCAAGGCGACGCTGGCCGAATACGGTTTCCGCCTGCCCTCCTGCATGGACAACCGGCCGCTGCGCTTCGAGGAATGGGACGCGATGCGTCCGGATACGGTCGCCGTCTCCGCGACGCCCGGCAACTGGGAGATGGAAGAGGCCGGCGGCGTGTTCGCAGAACAGGTGATCCGCCCGACCGGGCTGATCGATCCGCCGGTGGAAATCCGCGAAGCCAAGACCCAGGTCGATGACGTGCTGTCCGAAATCCGCGAGGTTTCGGCCAAGGGCTATCGTACGCTGGTGACCGTGCTGACCAAGCGGATGGCCGAGGACCTGACCGAATATCTGCACGAACAGGGCATCCGGGTGCGCTACATGCATTCCGACATCGATACGCTGGAGCGCATCGAGATCATCCGCGACCTGCGGCTCGGCGCCTTCGACGTGCTGGTCGGCATCAACCTGCTGCGCGAGGGCCTCGACATTCCCGAATGCGCCTTCGTCGCCATCCTCGATGCCGACAAGGAGGGTTTCCTGCGCTCGGAAACCTCGCTGATCCAGACCATCGGCCGCGCTGCGCGCAATGTCGACGGCAAGGTCGTGCTTTATGCCGACCGGATTACCGGCTCGATGCAGAGGGCCATGGACGAGACCAGCCGCCGGCGCGAAAAGCAGCTCGTCTATAACGAGGAACACGGCATCACCCCGGAATCGGTCAAGGCCAGGATTTCCGATATTCTCGATTCGGTCTATGAGCGCGACCATGTCCGCGCCGATATCAGCACCAAGGGCGGCAAGGGCTTTGCGGCAGACGGCCACTTGGTCGGCAACAATCTTCAGACCCATCTCGACGCCCTTGAAAAGCAGATGCGCGATGCCGCGGCCGATCTCGATTTCGAGACCGCCGCCCGCGTCCGCGACGAAATCAAGCGCCTCAAGGCGGCCGAACTGCAGGGTCTCGACGACAAGATCGAACGGCAGGAATCGCGGCAGGCCGAAAGCAGCGCCGCTCCGAGCGGCTATTTCGCCAAGCCCTCGCTGGACGACATGGGCCCGGGCACGGATACCGCCCGCCCGTTGTTCCGCAAGAACGATCTTGACGAAATGACCGTCGGACGCACCGAAAAGCCGCTCGGCGGCAATGCCAAGCCCGTTCAGCGCGGCAAGATCGGCGCCGGGTCCTACGAAGATCCCGGCGAACAGAAGCGTCGCGGGCGGCGCACCGGAAAGACCGGCAAGCCGGGGCAGTGATACCGACTTCGGCAGTGGTTGTGCGACCTTGCCGTTGACGCTACGATGGCGCTGATCAAACAGGTATATGGTTTAGAAATGACAGATTACGGAAATGTTCAAGAGCATGTGAAATCGGCGTTCAAGAGCGCCCAATCCAATGCCGCCCCCTATAGACACTGGCTGCTTGCGGACATGTTTCCGACGGACCTGCTGAACGATATCCAGTCGCTCGATTTCCCGAAGCCCGAACTGGACGGCGTATCGGGCACGCGCGAGGTCCACAACAAGAGCCGGCATTATTTCGACCAGCCCAATATCGCCCGATATGACTGCTGCGCTTCTGTCGCCGAGGCATTTCAGGACCCCGCCGTCGCGTCGACAATCCAGGATACCTTCAAAACCGATATCGAGGGTTCGAGCCTTCGCATCGAATTCGCGCAGGATATCGACGGTTTCTGGCTGGAGCCGCACACCGATATCGGCGTCAAGCTGTTTACCCTGCTGATCTATCTCTCAGATGGCCCCGGCCACGAGGAGCTCGGAACCGATATCTATGTCTCCAGGGAAGAGCATTTCGGCCGCTCGCCGTTCGCGCCGAACTACGCGATGATCTTCGTGCCCTCCAACAATACCTGGCACGGTTTCGAGAAACGCCCGATCCAGGGCGTACGCAAATCGCTGATCATCAACTATGTGACTCCGGAATGGCGCGCGCGCGAACAACTCGCCTTCCCCGACCAGCCGATCACGGTCGCGTAAGAGCGAAATCTCTCAGCCCGTAATCTCCCCTTGAGGAACGGGCAATGACCTTGCGGCTTGCTCCCGATACTCTCTCCCGCTTGTGGGAGAGATGCCCAGAAAGGGGGAGTGAGGGTGAATCAGCATTTCTGACCCGTGAGGGCTTCAGTGTGGATAGACTCGCCCCTCACTGTCGCTGTCGCGACATCTCTCCCCTCCGGGGCGAGAAGGTTTGCGGGCTATGCGGCGAAGCCATATGCGACCGCACCTATAACAGCCTCAGTGGCTACGCTTTGCGAACCCCTGCCGAATCGCTTCCGCGATCTCTTCCGTCGCATCGACCGGTACGTAATCATAGGGTTCAAGCGCGCCCTCGAACGGGCGCGTCTGGCCGGCCGCATCCAGCCTGTCGATGAAGCCGGCAAGTTTGGGATTGAGCCGATAGGGCCGCAGCGGAAACACCGGCGTGCCGGTGGAAAGCGCCTCGCTCATCATATTGTGTGAATCGGCCGTCACCGCCAGCATATCGGCAAAGCCGAGCATAGCGCGGTAGGGATTGTCGGTTTCGGGCGACCAGATCCAGTGCGGGAAGCCTTCGAGCCGATCGCGCAATGCCGCCATCACCGGTTCCGGCGTGCGCCGCGACTGGGTGACGATGATGCTGCCGATCTCGTTTTTCGCATGATCGATCTGCTTCATGAAGTGGTCCAGCGCCGCCGCCCGATCGCGCGCGCCGGAGACCGGGTTGCCGATCAGCACGCCGAGCCGCGGCGACGGCAGCCGGTCCCATTCGGCCGGCCGCACTGCCGCCGCCTCGGCGATTGCGGCAGGCGTCAGCGGGTGCGGCCCGGTATCGGTGACCAGCACATTTTCGGCGCGAAACCGGTCATGACTCGGCATCCAGATAAGATCGGCGGCGGATTCTCCGATCCTCGGATCCTTTAAGAATACCGTGAAAGTCCTGCCTCCCGAGGCGGCCTTCACCGCCTTCAGATACGGCACCATGCGCCTGCCGCTGGCAATCGCGACATCGGGGAAAGGCGGCGCGATCGGGCTTCCGGGCCGCCCCGGACGGTGCTTCGGCGGCACGGGTCCGCGCGGCATCAGCCATTCCCACGGTTTTCCCGGCGCGATCACCTTCTCCTCGGCCTCCGCGCCAAGCCGCGAGACCACGCCAAGGCATTGCATCCGATCCCCGATCTTGCCGTCCGTGAGTATCCAGATATGCAATGGAAAAAGCCCTTTCCCGCGAGAAGCGATACGCGGTTGTGACGCGTCACAACAAGACCGTCAACAGCCGGAGCGCTGGAACGGCCTGCGGGAAGACGAGAGAGAGCGAAAGCTGTTTGTCCTTACCGCATAGCCCCCGGTATTCTCGCCCCGGAGGGGAGAGATGTCGCGACAGCGACAGTGAGGGGCGAATCTCTCCCCTCGGGCGCCCTCACAATTGGAAAGGCTGCTTCACCCTCACTGCCCCTTTCGGGGCATCTCTCCCGCAAGCGGGAGAGAGTATTTGGAGCAAGCCGCGAGGCCACCTGCAATTTTACAGTGCAGGACCCGGGCCGCTTCTTCGTCAGGCGCTGGACGCTCCTACATGCCGTCCGGGCCGCGGTTCATCGAGGCCGGTCCCGTGCGGCAGATCTCGACGAGACCGAGCGGCTTCATGATGGCGATGAACTGATCGACCTTCGACACCTTTCCGGTGATCTCGAACAGGAAATGCTCGACCGTCGCGTCGACCACCTTGGCCTCGAAGGCATCGGCGAGTCGAAGCGCCTCCTGGCGCTGTTCGCCGTTGCCGACGACCTTGACCAGCGCGACCTCGCGTTCGACCGGCGGGGCCTGGCCGAGTTCGCGGGCGCGCACCGAAAGATCGACGACCTTGTGAACCGGCACCATCCGGTCGAGCTGGGCCTTGATCTGCTCCAGCACGTCCGGCGTCCCCTTGGTGACGATGGTGATGCGCGAGAGATGCGCCTCGTGCTCGGTTTCCGAAACGGTGAGGCTTTCAATATTGTAGCCGCGCCCGGAAAACAGGCCGATAACCCGAGCGAGAACGCCCGGCTCGTTGGCGACAACGACCGAAAGCGTGTGGCGTTCGGGTGCTACGGTCTGGCTCGACATGAAATAGGCAGAGCCGGTGGGCTGTAGTTTCGCGTTCATTGATCTGACCTCTTTCAAACGTTAGACGAGCTGACGGCCCTTGGCGTCGATGGCGGTGGCGACGGCCTCGTCATTGGCCTCGTCCGGCAACAGCATGTCGTTATGCGCCCTGCCCGACGGGATCATCGGGAAGCAGTTGGCGAGATTGGCGACGCGGCAATCGAAGATCACCGGTTTGGGGCTGTCGATCATCCGCTGGATCGCCTCGTCAAGTTCGCCCGGTTTGTCGCAATAGATGCCTTCGGCGCCATAGGCTTCCGCCAGCTTGACGAAATCCGGCATCGCCTCGGTATAGGAATGCGACAGCCGGTTGCCGTGCAGCAATTGCTGCCACTGGCGCACCATGCCCATATACTGGTTGTTCAGGATGAAGATCTTGATCGGCGCATTATGCTGGATCGCCGCCGACATTTCCTGAATGCACATCTGGATCGAGGCATCGCCCGCGACATCGATGACCAGCGCTTCCGGGTGGGCGATCTGGACGCCGAGTGCTGCCGGCAGACCATAGCCCATCGTGCCGAGCCCGCCCGATGTCATCCAGCGTTTCGGTTCCTCGAAATGCAGGAACTGCGCGGCCCACATCTGATGCTGGCCGACCTCGGTGGTGATATAGGCGTCGCGGTCCTTGACCGCCGCGTTCAGCCGCTCAAGGGCGTATTGCGGCATGATCACATCCTTGTTCGGCGTATAGGCGAAGCAATCGCGGCCGCGCCAGCGGTCGATATTCCGCCACCAGTCGTCAAGCGACGGCTTTTCGGCGGGCAGCGCCCGCCACAGCCGCACCATGTCTTCCAGAACATGGGCGACATCGCCGAGGATAGGGATATCGACGCGGATGTTCTTGTTGATCGAGGACGGATCGATATCGATGTGGATCTTCTTCGAATTCGGCGAGAAGGCGTCGATCCGACCGGTGATGCGGTCATCGAAACGCGCGCCGATGCAGACCATGACATCACAGTCATGCATCGCCATATTGGCCTCGTAGGACCCGTGCATGCCGAGCATGCCGAGCCAGTTCTTGCCCGATGCCGGGTAACAGCCGAGCCCCATCAGCGTCGATGTGATCGGGAAATCGGTGAGCTTGACCAGTTCGCGCAGCAGACGCGATGCCTCGTCGCCGGAGTTGACGACGCCGCCGCCGGTGTAAAGAACCGGACGCCTTGCATGGGCCATCAGTTCGACAGCCGCCTGGATCGCTTCGGCATTGCCCTGAACCTTCGGCTGGTAGCTTTCGCGGATCAGGTGTTCAGCAAGCGGCGTGTAGCGGCCGGTGGCGAACTGGATATCCTTCGGAACATCGACGACGACCGGCCCGGGGCGGCCCGTCTGGGCGATGCGGAACGCCTCGTGGATGACGTCGGCCAGTTCGTTCACGTCCTTGACCAGCCAGTTATATTTGGTGCAGGGCCGGGTGATGCCGACGGTATCGCATTCCTGGAAGGCATCCGAGCCGATCAGCGCGGTCGGCACCTGGCCGGAAATACAGACCAGCGGGATCGAGTCCATCAGCGCATCCTGCAACGGCGTCACCGCATTGGTCGCGCCGGGGCCTGAGGTGACAAGCATGACGCCGACCTTGCCGGTGGAACGGGCATAGCCTTCGGCCGCATGGCCGGCGCCCTGTTCATGGCGCACAAGCACATGCTCGATTTCGTCCTGCTGGAAGATTTCGTCATAGATCGGCAGTACCGCGCCGCCGGGGTATCCGAATATGTGCTCGACCCCGTTTTCCTTCATCGCCTGCAAAACGATCTCGGCGCCTGTCATCATGTTGTCCGCTGCGGTCATCTCATTTTTCCGTTTGATGGTCCTGGGTTTCCTCGGGCATAAAAAAAGGCCCCTTCAAGGAGCCTGTCGTCGCGCATGGGTGGCTATTGCCGGATGGTTACACCATCCTGCCCATGCGCGATCCCACCACAATAAGAAGTTCTTTCTTAGCCATGCCTGGCCTGATAGCCCGACTTTCCGGCCGCGTCAACGCGCAACTGCAAGAAAAAAACCTTATAGCCTGCCCGCGCGCAATAATATTAGCCTGAAAATACATCAACTTGGCCGTCTAACCTATTGCCGGATCGAGCCTTTTCCATTCCGAACCCATCTGGTTGCGAAACCAGGTCATCTGGCGCTTGGCATATTGCCGGGTGGCGGCGCTGGCCTTTTCGATCACCTCGGCGCGGCTCATCTCGCCGGAAAGCATTGCCGCGATTTCCTTCACTCCGATGGCCCGCATCACCGGCGCGGCAGGGTCAAGGCCAAGCGCCAGCAACGCCTCGACCTCCTCGACAGCGCCGGCCTCCAGCATCGTTTCGAAGCGGTGGTTGATGCGCTGGTGCAGAACCGGCCGTTCGGGCAGCACCACGATCTTGTCCGCCGCAGCCGCGTCGATCAGCGGCGGCGGATTTTCGGACTGAAAATCCGCGATCGAACGCCCGCTTGCCGAAAACACCTCCAGCGCGCGCACGATCCGCTGACCATCGGAAGGCCGGAGCCGCATGGCCATTTCAGGGTCGCGTTTGGAAAGCCTCGTATGGAGGGTCAAAGCCCCCTCCTCCTCGAGCGCTCGACGCCATCGGGCGCGGATATCGGCGGGAACCGGCGGCATTGCGGCAAGCCCCTCCGTCAGCGCCTTGAAATAGAGCCCCGTGCCGCCGACGATCACCGGCATCCGCCCCTCATCATCAAGCTGCGCCAAAAGCGCGGCAATGTCGCGCAGCCAGCCGCCGGTCGAATAGTCGGCGCCCGCCGGGACATGGCCATAGAGACGGTGCGGAATACCCTGCATATCGGCAAGGGAAGGCCGCGCCGTCAGCACATGCAGCGTGTCATAGACCTGCATGCTGTCGGCGTTGATCACCACGCCGCCGGCAGCTTCAGCCCGTGCAACCGCATAAGCGGACTTGCCGCTTGCCGTCGGTCCCGTTATCAGAACGGCACGCCAATGTTCACCCGAGGAGTTCGTCATGGCTCTCGTTGCCACGCTTGTCGCCAATCCGTCAAACCCTGTCGTGACCGGGGACCTCGTTTCCCGGCTTTCAAGCGCAGTCAATGCCGGGAAAACGGAGTGGCTGGCGACAGGCGTCGCGGCCGATCTGATGCTGGCTGAAAATACCGATGGCCCGGCGGCAGAGACCACGCTTCGGTCCGCGATCGGCGCGCTGCCCGTCGATGTCGTCATCCAGAAGGCGTCGACACGCCGCAAGAAGGCGCTGCTGGCGGATATGGATTCCACCATGATCGGCCAGGAATGCATAGACGAACTCGCTGCCGAGGTGGGCCTCAAGGACAAGGTCGCGGCGATCACCGCGCGCGCCATGAATGGCGAGATCGAGTTCGAGCCGGCGGTGCGCGAGCGGGTTGCCCTGCTGAAGGGGCTTTCGATCGACATCGTCGACGAGATCATCGAAAAGCGCATCACGCTCACCTCCGGCGGCAAGGAACTGATCGCCACGATGAAGGCCAATGGCGGATACGCCGCCCTCGTCTCCGGCGGTTTCACCGTATTCACCAGCCGGATCGCGGCAATGCTGGGCTTTGACGAGAACCGCGCCAATATCCTCCTTGAAGACAAGGGCAGGCTGACCGGACACGTTGCCGATCCCATTCTCGGCCGCGAGGCCAAGGTCGAGGCGCTGCGGGACGTTGCGGCAAGGCGCGGCATTTCCGAGGCCGATATCATGGCCGTCGGCGATGGCGCCAATGACCTTGGCATGATCAGGCTTGCCGGCAGCGGTGTCGCGCTGCATGCCAAGCCGAAGGTTGCCGCAGAGGCGTCGATCCGCATCGACCATGGCGATCTGACCGCACTTCTTTATATTCAGGGCTATCGTCTGGAGGAGTTCGCAAGATGAATATTGCCGAGACCGAACGCCTGATCATCCGCAACTGGGAAGACCGCGACCGCGACCTGTTCCACGAAATCAACTCCGACGACGCGGTGATGGCGTTCTTCGCCATGCGCCGCACCCGGGCAGAAAGCGACGAAATCTTCGACATGATCCGCAAGATGATTGCGGACACCGGCTATGGCTTCCCTGCCGTGGAACTGAAGGAAACCGGAGAGGTCATCGGCTTCACCGGCCTGAACGACGACTACAAGGCCGATATCAAGCCCGAAGGCACGCCCGAAATCGGCTGGCGGATGGCGACGCGCCACTGGGGCAAGGGCTACGCCACCGAAGCCGCCCGCGCCATGATCGCGCTGGCCTTCGACGAACGCGGGCATGACCAGCTTGTGTCATTCGCCGTCGCCAACAATCATCGCTCGACGGCCGTTATGGAAAGGCTCGGCATGCGCCGGGACCTTGAGGGCGATTTCGACCATCCCTCGATCCCGGACAGCCATCCGCATCTCAAGCGCCATGTGCTCTATCGCCTGCACAAGGCTGACTGGCAACGCTCGGTCTGAGATCGCTACTCCAGCACGAGGCTGACAATGCTGAGCGCGCCGTCAGGGGCGGCAACCATCAGCGACACGCTGCGGCGGCCTTCGGAGATCAGCTTGACGATGCGCGAGCGCACCTCCTGCGGGGTCGAGACGGCGTTCTGTTCCACCTCGACGATCACCATTCCAGGTTCGAGCCCCTCGTCGGCGCCGGCGCTTTCAGGCTCGACCCCGGTGATCAGCACGCCCTCGACATCGCCGTCGATCTGGTAGAGCGCCCGGCCATTGTCATCGAGATCGCCGAGCGTCAACCCGTAGAGCGTGACCGGCAGGCCGGGCGGATCGGCCGCGCCGCCATCCGGCAGGGCTTCATCCCCCATGGCCGGTTCGCTGGCTGCCAGTTCGGGGTCTTCGAGCAGTTGCGGCGTCACCTGAACCGTCATCCGCTCGCCGTCGCGCACGATCTCGACATCGGCCGGCTCGCCGATCCGGCCCTCGGCGACAAAGCGCGGAAGGTCGCGCGGACTGTCGATTTCATGACCGTCGAAACTGAGAATGATATCGCCCTCCTCAAGCGGTCCGCCATCGCTCGGCCCGCCCTCGATGATCGAGCCGACGGCGACGCCGGACGGGTCATCCGCGCCGAGCGAGGCCGCGAGATCGTCGCTGACCTCCAGCACGCGAACGCCGATCCAGCCGCGACGGGTCCGGCCGAACTCGACGATCTGGTCGACGATATTCTCCGCCAGTTCGCTTGGCACCGCGAAACCGATGCCGATCGAACCGCCCGAGGGCGACAGGATCGCGGTATTGATGCCGATCACCGCGCCGTCCATGTTGAACAGCGGACCGCCGGAATTGCCCTTGTTGATCGCCGCATCGGTCTGGATGAAATTGTCATAGGGCCCGTCGAGCTCGCGCCCGCGCGCCGACACGATGCCGAGCGTCACCGAGCCGCCGAGACCGAAGGGGTTGCCGATCGCCACCACCCACTCGCCGATCCGGACATTGCGCGAATCGCCGAATTTCACCGCCGGCAGCGGTGTTTCGGGCTCGACCTTGAGGACGGCGAGATCGGTCTTGTCGTCGATGCCGAGCAGCGTCGCGTCCAGGGTCTCGCCGCTGGCGAGCGTTACGGAAATCGTATCCGCGTTCTCGATCACATGATTGTTGGTGACGATGATGCCCGAAGGGTCGATGATGAAACCGGAGCCGAGCGAGGATACCGGCCGGTTGCCGAGCCCGTCTTCTCCATCAAAGAAATCCTCGAAGAACTCCTCGAAGGGCTGGCCTTCCGGCACCTTCGGCACCGGCCGATCGCCGGCATCGGCGTCGCCCTCCTGCGAAATCGAGATATTGACAACGGAAGGCAGCAGCGTCTCGGCCATATCGGCAATCGAGACATCGCTGAGCGTTTGCGCGACAACCGCGCCCACCATCGCCCGGGGCGGCAGCATGAGAGCGGTTGCGACGATCAGACCGAAGCCGGCGCCACGGATCGCGGGGCGAACAGAGGAGATCAAGCTGGACATACTGCCTCCGTGCAGAATGATATTCATCATAACGGATGATGCTCCAAAATCCTATCAGCGTATCAGCCAGACCATGCCGACGCCGATCGCAACGGCCACCAGACCCGTGATCCTGAGCGAACCTTCCGAAAAGCCCGGCAGCAGCTTTGCCATGGCTATCAGAAACGAAGGGGCCAGTGCATAGACCAGCCCCTCGATAATCAGATAAAACGCCAGGCCGAGCAGAATATCCTGCATCAGCATGGATCAGTTGCCTTGCTGCGGAGCGTCTTGTGCCGGCGGCGGGTTAGACAGCGCCGGGCTCGGCGGCAGATCGCCGGTTCCGCTCGTCTGGAAATACTCGAAGAACTCCGAATCCGGTGACAGCACCATCGTCGAATTTTCGCCAAGCACGTCCTTGTAGGCATTCATCGAGCGGTAGAAGTAGAAGAACTCCGGATCCTTGCCATAGGCTTCGCCGAGAATGCGGTTGCGTTCGGCATCGCCCTCACCGCGCAGAAGCGACGAATCGCGGTTGGCGGCGGACTGGATTTCGATCACTTCACGGTCGGCCGCCGCGCGGCGGATTTCCGCCCGCTCGCGGCCATCCGCACGCGTCGCCTCGGCTTCGGCCAGACGCTCGGATTTCATCCGGGCGTAGGTTTCATCGGAGACTTCCTTGGTCAGGTCCGTGCGGCGGATGCGGACATCGACCACGCTGAGGCCGAGCGATTCGGCGGCCGGACGAAGCTGGTCGCCGACCTCCTGCATCATCGAGGCGCGTTCGCTCGAAAGCGCCGCCTGGAAATCGCGCAGGCCGTAGACCCGGCGCAGCGACGAATCGAGACGGGTGCGAAGCCGCGATACCGCGACCTCGCGATCGCCCGACACCGCCTGGCGGAAACGTTCCGGATCGGTGATGCGGTAGACGACGAAGGCGTTGACCTCATAGAACTTGCCGCCGGAAACCTGGACGCGGATATCGTCCAGATCGAAGCGCATGTCCTGATTGGAGACATACTGAACCTTGTCGGCGCCGATGAACGAGAACGGGAGCTTGAAATAGATGCCCGGCTCGCTTCTGACTTCCTTGATCTCGCCGAAGCGGATCACCAGCGCCTGCTCACGCGGGTTGACGATGAAGATCGAGGCATAAACCAGCAGCAGCAGCGCCGCGATGACGGCCAGGACGGCGAGTATACGATTGGATGACATTACTGGCTCGCTCCCTGGGTAAGATTCTGCGTCGCCGGTGAAGGCGTGGTCGTCTGCGATACCGGACGCTTGTCCTGGGCCGCACGGTCGATCGCATCGAGCGGAAGATAGGGAACGACGCCCTGCCCGTCGCTGTCGATGATGACGTTCTTGGACCTGCCGAACACCTGCTGCATGGTTTCGAGATAAAGCCGCTTGCGGGTGACTTCCGGTACGGCCGTGTAGGTCTCGTAGATCGAATTGAAGCGACCGGCCTCGCCTTCCGCGTCCTTCACGACACGGTCCTTGTAGGCGGCTGCCGCTTCGCGGATCTGGGCCGCGTCGCCGCGGGAAGCGCCAAGCACCTTGTTGGCGTACTGGTTGGCCTCTTCATAGTAGCGGTCTTCGTCCTGCTCGGCGCGCTGCACTTCATCGAAGGCGTCCGCGACTTCCGAAGGCGGCGCGGCCTCCTCGATCGACACCGCGTTGATGGTGATCCCGGCGCCGTAGTTGTCGAGCGTCGACTGGATGATGTCCTTGACGTCGAGCGCGATGCCCTCGCGGTCATCACGGAACACGTCCTGGGCGGGACGGGAGCTGACCACCTCGCGCATGGCGCTTTCGGAGACCTGCTGCAACGTCTGGATCGGGTTTTCGACGTTGAAGAGATAGGCTTCCGGATCGGTTACCGAAAACAGCACGACGAATTCGATATCCACGATGTTCTGATCCCCGGTCAGCATGATGCCGGACCGGCCCGAAGTGCCGGTCCCGATATTGAGCTGCTGCTCGGTGATGTTGACGGTCTCGACCTGATCGATCGGCCACGCCATCAGGTGCAGGCCGGGGCCGGCGATTTCCTGCTTGGGCTTGCCGAGGCGAAGCTCGACCCCGCGCTGGTCCGGCTGGATCGTATAGAGCGATTGCATCACCCAGAAGGCCGCGACCACGAGAATGATGATGGCGATCAGGCCGGTGCTGAAACCACCGGGGAACATGCCCTTGAACTGATCCTGGCCCCTGCGGAAGAAATCCTCGATATCGGGCGGGCCGCCATTGCCGTTGCCGCCACTGCCGCCGGAAGGGCGCTTCGGCCCCTGGCCCCAGGGCCCCTGATTATCGCCGCCGCCTCCCCAGGGACCGCCGCCATTCTGATTGCTCCAGGGCATCCACACCTCTTATTTGTTTGTTTCCTCTGGACCGCTCAGGGCGGCCCCATTTACGCGCAAGGCGTTTGTCCCGTTATAGGGACGCGAACCGCCGCTTTCAACGCGATCCGTGATAACGAAAGGGTTTTCTCGGTAAATTCCTGTTCAACGGCGACGCTCATAGACCTTGTAACAGGTCGGATAGTCGTCCTTTTCGCCGGCGGGCAGCCTTTCCTCCTCGGTCACCTTCCAGAGCGCCGGATCGATTTCCGGAAATGTCGTATCGCCTTCGAGCGCGGTCTCGACATGGGTGATGCGCAAACGGTCGGCATTATGGATTGCCTGCCGGTAGATCTCGCCGCCGCCCTGAATGCAGATTTCGTCCATGCCCTTTTCGACGGCATCGGCTTTGGCGAGCGCCAGAGCATCCTCCAGCGTGGCCGCGGTCAGGCAGCCCTCGATGGCAAGGCCCGGATCGCGCGACACGACGATGTTGGTGCGGCCGGGAAGCGGCTTGCCGATGGACGCGAAAGTCTTGCGGCCCATGATCTGCGGCTTGCCCATGGTGATCGCGCGGAAGCGCTTGAAATCGGAAGCCAGATGCCAGGGCATGTCCCCCGCCCGACCGATCACCCCGTTTTCGGCCACGGCGGCGATCAGCACGATATCGATCTTGTTCATCATACCGCCCCTTCAGCGTCTGAAAGGCTGTCGGTGGATTTGCTGCAGCTGAAAAGCCACGATTTTCGTATGTGCTTCCGGGTCGTGATGAAAGGCATCTTGTGAAACATCCGATATCATTTTTCCAGATGATGTCATACCTCTGTCGCAAAGGCCAACGCCAGAGCGAGTTGCCAAAGCGACCGCGAAACGGCGCGCAATCCCCGCGAATCAGACGTGACGGGAGCGCGCAGAGCGCGCTTCTCCGCAAATCGGGCTGGACGGGTGTGCGGCGGCTGCATAATCTGGCGCCCGAAGCCTCCGAACGTCCGACCTTCGAGAGAATAGCCCTTGACCCAGATCGACCAGACCCAGAAATTCATCATGCGCGGCAGTTTCGGCGCCAACAGCTTCATACCCTGGATGGAACGCCATGCCCGCAAGCTCGGGCTGGAGGAGCGGATCATCGCCGCCTCGCCGGAACGAATCGAAATGGCGGTCAAGGGCCCGTCCGCTCTCATCGATGCGATGGAAGTCGCCTGTTTGCTGGGGCCGATCGATATATGGGTCGACGACATCGAATGCCTGCCGCTTGAGAATATGCCGCCAGATCGTCTCGCGCCTCGGTTCGCCAGCCATTGACGAAACGGTTTCGAGTACCGGAGCGCCGAAATCCCCGTTCAAATTATGTTTGCACTAAATTTGTTCATTCTTGCCAATGCATATTTGCTGTGCAAACTTAAACGCCGTCGCCGCGATGGCTTGCCGAAAAACTGCGGTGACAGATGACAAACCGATATGTGGAAAGTCCATAAATGCACCCCCAGACAACGGGCAGATGGACGCCGGCAGCGCTGTCGGCGGATTTGACGGCGGGCACGGCGATGCCGGTCAATCTGGCCGCCGGAACCATAGCCCTGTGGCGCAGCGCTTCCGGTCGTCTGTCCGCCTCCGACGATCGCTGTCCCCACAGGGGCATGCGCCTTTCGCACGGCTTCGTGCGCGGCGAGAAACTGTCCTGCATCTATCATGGCTGGAGCTATGGCCAGGACGGCCAGTGTCTGCGCATCCCGGCCCATCCCGACCTCACGCCGCCCAAAACCATCCGCGTTGAAACCTATCCCGTGGTCGAGCAGGACGGCGTCATCTGGGTCGCGGACGGCAATGAGCCGGACGCGCCGCCGCGCCTGGAGGGGTTTACGCCGCTTCGCTCGCTGAACGTCCACGCGGGCATCGCCGCCATCGAGCGCGCGGCCGGCGCGAAGGCGGATGCCGACGGCATCCTGAAATCCGCAGGGGAGACATTGCGCCTCCTGCTGTCGGATCACGGAAATGATGAGACGCTGATGCATGTTCTGGTCTCCCGCGAGGCGACGCCGGCAGAGCGGATCGCGGCCTCGCGAGAGGCGGAGGCGCTGCGCCGGAAAGCCGAAGCTGCCGGCATCGAGGGAGGCAAATCATGAATGCCATGATCGACGAATGGTATCCCGTCGCGCTGTTCAGCAAACTCGATGTCCGCGAGACGCTGCTGATGGGTGAAAACATCACCGTTGCGCGCGTCGGCGCCGATGAAGCGAAGGTAACGGCCGAAGACGGACGCACACTTCCCGTGCGGCTGCGCTATGGCCATGTCTGGACCTCGCTCGGCGCGCCCGGACATGAATTGTTCGATATTCCGGAAGCCACTGACCCCGATCGCCGGCTTGTCGATGTCGGGGTCGTCAGGGTTCGCTGTTCGCCGCTGAGAGCCGTCGAGAACTTCCTCGACATCGCTCATTTCCCGTTCGTCCACACCGATATTCTGGGTGCGGAACCGCATACCGAAGTCTTCAACTACAAGGTCGAAATCCGCGAGGAGGAGGACGAGGTCTGGGCGACCCAGGTGAAATTCTACCAGCCGCAGGCCGCCAGATCGGCAAGCGGCGGCATCGATACCGACTATATGTATCGCGTCCCCGCCCCCACCTGTTCGGTGCTCTACAAGTCCAGCCCGCCGCGCCCTGGCGAATGGGATGTGATCGCGCTGTTCGTCCAGCCGCTGACGGAGGAGTTGTGCGAGGTGTGGCCGTGGATGGCGCTGTTCGACGACGATGCCTCGATGACCGACCTGATCCAGTTCCAGCAGCTGATTTTCCTGCAGGACCGCTCGATCCTCGAAAACCAGATTCCCGCGCGCCTGCCGCTCGATCCGGGCAAGGAAATCCCGACGCGGGCAGATATGACCTCGATCGCCTACAGGCGCTGGCTGAAGCGCCATAATTACACCTATGGCGCACAATTGGTGGCACAATGAAGCTCTACGATTACGTTCTTTCTCCAAGCTGCTACAAGGTGCGCCTGATGGCCGCCCTTGCCGGCATCACGCTCGAAACCCGCGCGGTCGACTTTCATCCCGGCAGGGAACACCGCGGCCCGGCGATGCTGGCGCTCAATCCGGCGGGAACGCTTCCTGTGATGACGGATGGCGATCTGGTTCTGACGGAATCCTCGGCCATGCTCGCCTATATCGCGGCGGGTTCTGCCCCGTCCTGGCTTGGCCGCGCCGATGACGCCCGCGAGACGGCCCTGGTTCAGCAATGGCTCGCCTTCTCGCCCCGACTGACAACAAGCCTTGGCGGCGCGCGGCTCCACCGGATGCTGAATGTGCCGGGCGATATCGATGCCATGACCGCCGGCGGCATCGCAGCACTTCGGGAACTGGAAATGGGGCTTTTCGAACAGCGCGAACGCGGCATGCGGTACCTTGCCGCCGACCGCCCGACGATTGCCGACATCGCCTGCTTTCCCTATGTGGCGCTCGCGCCGGACGGCAATATCCTGCTCGATAGCTATCCCAGCATCCGCCTCTGGCTGCGGGCCATCCGCGCGCTGGACGGCTTCATCGAAATGCCGGGCATTCACCGGCTGCACGAACTGAAGCCGGAACCGGACTACAAGGCGGAGGAAGTCTGACATGGCCGGCTATCTGCTGGAGAACTGCGCAGCCGTCGTTGTCGACGATGGCAATGGTCCGATGGTGCTGCGCGATGTCGATCTTCTGACCGACGGCCCGGCGATCAAAGCGATCGGCCACGGGCTTGCCGACAGCGAATTGCCGCCGGGCACTATCACACTCGACGCGGACGGCTGGTTCGTCTATCCCGGCCTGGTCAACACCCACCATCATTTCTTCCAGTGTTTCGTGCGCAACCGGGCCGATCTGGACTGGACCAAACTGTCGGTCATCGAATGGCTCGACCGGATCTACCCGGTGTTCTCGCGCCTCAACGAGGACTGCTTCTATCATGCCTCGGTCACCGCCATGGCCGAACTGATCAAGCATGGCTGCACCACCGCCTTCGATCATCAGTATAATTTCCCGCGCCATGCCGGCAAACGGCTGGTCGACCGGCAGTTCGAGGCCGCCGACCTGCTCGGCATGCGGTTTCACGCCGGGCGCGGCGGCAACAGCCTGCCGAAATCCGAAGGCTCGACCATACCCGACGAGATGCTGGAGACCACCGACGAGTTCATCGATGACTGCGCGCGGCTGATCGACGCCTATCACGATGCGCAACCCTTCAGCATGCGCCAGGTCGTCGTCGCCCCCTGCCAGCCTGTCAACAGTTATCGCGAGACCTTCGTGGAATCGGCCCGCCTCGCGCGCGACCGCGGCGTCTTCCTGCACACCCATGTCGGCGAAGGCGAGAGCCCGGTAATGGAGGCCCGCCACGGGCTTCGCACCGTCGACTATCTGGAAGAGATCGGCTTTGCCGGTCCCGATACCTTCTATGCCCATTGCTGGGAACTGACCCATGACGAACTCGGCCGGATGGCTGCAAGCGGCACCGGCGTTTCCCACTGCCCGGAGCCGGTCTATCTGGTCGGCGAGCAGATCACCGACATTCCGGCGATGGCCGCCTTCGGCATGCGCGTCGGCCTTGGCTGCGATGGTGCTGCATCCAACGACAATTCCAATCTGATGCACTGCCTGCATTCGGCCTACATGCTCCAGTGCCTCGTCTCATCGACCCGCAAGCACAAGGTGCCGCCACCAGCCGATTTCCTGGCCTATGGCACCACCGGCGGGGCAAGCCTGCTCGGGCGCGGCGATATCGGCAGGCTGGCGCCCGGCATGGCCGCGGACCTGTTCGCGATCGACAGCCGCCGCATGGATTATGTCGGCACCCGCCATGACCCGCTGAGCCTGATTGCCCGCGTCGGGATCGGCATGGCGACCGACATGACGATGATCAACGGACAGATCGTCTGGCAGAACGGCGAATTCGCCGGTCTCGACGAGAGAAAACTCTTTGCGGACGCCGAAGCGGCGCTCGCCGGCATAGCAATGTGAACGCCAACTCCAGGGGACCAGAACATGACGAAGATTACCCGCAGAACCTTGATCCAGGCCGCAGCCGCGACCGGCCTTGCCGGCGCACTCGGCGCACAGCGCGCCTTTGCCGCCGATGAGCCGCTCGGCATCACGCTCGTGGTGCCGTCACCGATCGGCGATGTCGGCTGGGGCCACGCGCTTGCCGCCGGCCTCGAACCGGTCAAGCAAGCTTACGGCGACAAGGTGAAGGTCACCGTGCTCGAAAACATCGCGGAAGGCCCGGACGCCGACCGGATCATGAACAAGACCGTTGCCGATGGGAATAATTTCCTGATCGCCGGCTCGTTCGGCTATCAGAACGGCGCGTTCCAGATCGCGCGGCGCAATCCGAAGGCAAGCGTGCTGCATGCCTCGGGCTATATGGTCGCGCCGAACTTCTCGCCGTTTGCCGCCAAATATTTCCAGGGCACCTACCTGCTCGGCATGGCCGCCGCCGCGCTTTCCAAGACCGGCAAGCTCGGATCGGTTTCGGCCTTCGCCATTCCCGAACTGATCACCTCGATCAACGCCTTCACGCTCGGCGCGCAGGCGGTCAATCCGGATGTCGAGGTATCGGTCGTCTGGGTCAACTCGTGGTTCGATCCGGCCCAGGAACAGGATGCCGCCAAGGCGCTGATGGCGCAGGGCTGCGACGTGATCTTCTCCAACGCGCAGGACACGCCCTCGGTGATTTCGGCCTGCGAGGAAGCCGGCGTCTACGCCTTCAACCTCAATTCATCGATGAAGAAATACGCGCCGGAGAAATATCTCGGCTGTGTCGCGACCGACTGGTCGCCCTATTTCAAGGCCCAGGTCGACGCCCATATGAACGGCACGTTCAAGGGCGCGAACGCATTTCTGGGCGTGGCGGACGGCGTGGTCGCGGTCATCGATCTCAACGACGATATCCCCGCCGACATCATGGACAGGATCAAGGCAACCGAGGCCAGGATCGCCGATGGCAGTTTCTCGCCGTTCACCGGGCCGATCACCAAGGCCGACGGCAGCGAAGGCGTCGCCTCGGGCGAAACCATGACCACCGAGCAGATCGTCGCCATGGACTGGCACGTCAAGGGCGTCACGACGCCGCTGCCGAAATAAGGCCTAAACAGGAATGGAGACGCCACTCCTTTCGCTCAGCGGCATTTCGAAGAGCTACGGACAGGTCCAGGCCAATCAGGGCATCGATCTTTCCGTGGCGCCGAAATCGATCCATGCGATCCTCGGCGAAAACGGCGCGGGCAAATCCACGCTGATGAAGCTGATCTATGGCGTCGAGCAGCCCGACGAGGGTAGCATGGCGTGGAACGGCAGGCCGATCGCGCTTGCCTCTCCCGCCGCCGCAAGGCGTCAGGGCATCGGAATGGTGTTCCAGCACTTCTCCCTGTTCGAGACGCTGACCGTCGTCGAGAACATTCAGCTCGTGATGCCCGGCGCCAAGGCCGCGCTTGCCGAACGGATGCGCGCCCTTGGCCGCGATTTCGGGCTGGAGGTCGACCCGTTCGCCCATGTCCACGCGCTTTCCGTGGGCGAGCGCCAGCGGGTCGAGATCATCCGCTGCCTGATGACCGATCCGAAGCTTCTGATTCTCGACGAGCCGACATCGGTGCTGCCGCCGCAGGCGGTCACCAGGCTGTTCGAGACTTTGCGGCGCCTGCGCGATGGCGGCGTGTCGATCCTGCTGATCTCCCACAAGCTGGAGGAAATCCAGGCGATCTGCGACCGGGCGACGATCCTGCGCGCCGGCCGCGTCACCGGCCATCTCGATCCGCGCGCGCATGACGAACATACGCTTGCGAAGATGATGATCGGACGCGACATACCCGAACCGCTGCCCGCCGAGCCGGTGGAGCAAGGCGACAGGCAGCTCGAGATCATCGGCCTGGATTATACGCCCGAAGACCCCTTCGGCGTCACCCTTGACGGCATCACGCTCACCGTTCGCGGCGGTGAAATCCTCGGTATCGCCGGCATTTCCGGCAACGGCCAGAGCGAGCTGAGTGCGCTGATTTCCGGCGAAACCCGGCTTGCCGCCTATGACCGTATCTTCATGATGGGCAAGGATGTCGGCCCCATGGGGGCGGCAGCGCGGCGCAGGCTCGGCTTCGCCTTCGTTCCCGAGGAGCGGCTTGGCCGGGGCGCCGTGCCGGAAATGTCGCTGGCGCTGAACGCCATTCTGACGGCTCATTCCCGCGACCTCGTCAAAAATGGTGTGATCGACAGGAAACAGGCCGAGACCTTCGCCCGCCAATGCATCAGCGAATACGACGTTCGCACCCCGGGACCGCAGGCCGAGGCGGGCTCGCTTTCCGGCGGCAACCTGCAGAAATTCATCGTCGGACGCGAGATCATGCTGGCGCCGAAACTGCTGTTCGTCGCCCAGCCGACATGGGGCGTTGATATCGGGGCTGCGACCGCGATCCGCCAAAGGCTGATCGCGCTGCGCAATGCCGGCATGGCGATCCTGGTGATTTCCGAGGAGCTTGAGGAGCTGTTCGAACTTTCGGACCATATCCAGGTGCTCCACCACGGCAGGCTGAGCCCACCGCTCGTCACCCGCGACACCCGGCCGGAGGATGTGGGCCGCTACATGATCGGCTCCGAAACAGGAACACGCGCCTCATGAACGCCTTTTCATCCCTGCCCACTCTTGTCCGGCGCGAGCAGGCCTCGCTGACGGCGACGTTGCTGGCGCCGCCGCTGGCGCTTCTGGCGGCAGTCATACTGAATGTCGGGCTCTATGTGCTGATGGGCCGTAGCCCCGTGGCGGTCGTCTATGCGATGCTGCTCGAGCCGTTCATCTCATGGACCTCGTTTTCGGAAGTGCTCTTGAAAACCGGGCCGCTTCTCTTGATCGCGCAGGGTCTGGCGGTCGGGTTCAGGGCGAAGGTGTTCAATATCGGGGCCGAGGGGCAGTTCATTCTGGGCGCGATCTTCGCCTCGGCGATCCCGGTATGGTTCCCGACGGCGACGGGCGTGTGGATCTGGCCGCTGATGCTGCTGCTTGGCGCGGTCGGCGGCGCGCTCTGGGCCTCGATCACGGCGTTCTGGCGCGCAAGGCTCAACGCCAATGAAATTCTGGTCTCGCTGATGCTGAGCCTCGTCGCCCTGCAACTGCTCTATTACCTGTTGCTCGGGCCGTGGAAGGACCCGAACGGCTTCAATTTCCCGCAATCGGTGATGTTCCAGTATGATGCGATGGTGCCGCTGCTGATCCCCGGCACCAGGGTCAATGTCTCACTGCTGATCGCGCTCGCGCTCTCGGTCGCCGCCTTCATGTTCATGCAGAAGAGCTTCATGGGCTACAAGCTGCAGGTCGGCGGGCTCGCGCCGAAGGCGGCGGGCTATGCCGGGTTCAGCGACAAGAGCGCGATCTGGCTTTCGCTGCTGATCGGCGGCTTTGCGGCGGGCCTTGCGGGTGCCGCCGAAGTTGCAGGCCCCGTCGGCCAGCTCCAGCGCTCGATTGCAACGGGCTATGGTTATGCCGCGATCATCGTCGCCTATCTCGGCGGCCTGCATCCGATCGGCATCATCTTCTCCTCGCTGTTCATGGCAGCCCTTTATATCGGCGGCGACAATGCCATGGTTTCGGCCAACCTGCCGGTCGCAGCCGTCCGGGTGTTCCAGGGCAGCCTGCTTCTCGCCTATCTCCTCGCCGCCGCCTTTGCGCGCTATCGGCTGGAATGGCCGACCTCACATCGTGAGAGGGCGGCATGAACGCAATCGAATTCATATTCGCTGGCATGCTGGCCGCCGCAACGCCTTTTCTTCTGGCCGCCCTCGGCGAGCTTGTCGTCGAACGCTCCGGCGTCATCAATCTCGGCCTTGAGGGATTGATGGCGCTCGGCGCGGCGATTGCTTTCATCGTGGTCTATCACAGTGGAAGCCATATTCTCGGCTTTGTGGCCGCCGGCATCGCCAGCGCCCTGCTGTCGCTGATCTTCGCATTCGTCGTGCTGGGGTTTCGGGCCAATCAGGTCGCGGCCGGGCTTGCGATCGGCATTCTCGGCCAGGGCCTTTCCGCACTTTTCGGCAAGACCTATGAGAGCCTGACGATCAGGGGTCTTCCGAAACTTTCGATCCCGGGCCTTTCCGATATTCCGGTGGTCGGCGGGCTGTTCAGCCAGGATATCGTCGTCTGGCTGTCGCTTCTGGCGACATTCGGCGTCTGGTTCCTGCTCGGCCGCACCAGGACCGGCCTCGTCGTGCGGGCGGTGGGCGAAAACCCGACGGCGGCGCATGCGATCGGCTTTCCCGTGATCGCCGTGCGGCTGGCGGCGATCGTCTTCGGCGGGGCGATGGCGGGTTTTGCCGGCGCCTACGCGGCAACGGTCTATACCCCGCTCTGGGCCGACGGCATGATCGCCGGACGCGGCTGGATCGCCATCGCTCTCGTTGTCTTCGGCACGTGGATGACGGGACGGGTGTTTCTGGGCGCGTGCATGTTCGGGCTGGTTTCGCTGCTGAGCCTTGCCGCGCAGGCCGCAGGCGTGGGGCTTCCCTCGCAGCTGCTCTCCGCCCTGCCCTATATCGTCACGATCATCGTCCTCGGCATCATCTCCGCCGATCGCCGCCTTCTGAAACTGAACGGCATAGCCTCGCTCGGCGAACCGTTCGAGCGTTAGACTGTTTCAGCTTTGAAGCGGTTCGCGTATCCTCGAGCAGGCGCTTTCCCGGGAGTTTAAGGGCAATGTCGCCCTCACCTACGCGTTCGCAGGCCTTCGATATGAATTGACGCGCGCGAGCCTACGACGCCTCGAAGGGATGAATGTGCACCTTTCCGACATTGCAGCAATGGTAGCCGGTCTCCGCCAGGTCGCTGACCCAGGTCGACGGTCAGCACGAAATCCGGCACCTGCAGGAACATGAGGAGACGGAGCTTTCCGTGGGTTCAGGCCCGATCTGGCTGACTGGAGCATCGGGCGATCAGTTGACACGCCCGATGCTCCAGATTCTCTATTTTGACGCGTCGGGTTAACGAAAAACCGGATTCCACTTTTCGCCCGACGCTCTAGGCCTCGTCCTCTTCGGACACGCTCTCCTCCTCGGCGGTCTCGCCCCGCCGGCGCTCGACAAGTTTCGCGGCATAGATCGCCACCTCGTAAAGCAGGATGGTGGGCAGCGCCAGTCCCAGCTGTGACAGCGGATCGGGCGGCGTCAGCACGGCGGCGATGATGAAGGCGATGACGATCGCGAACTTGCGCTGCTTGGCAAGCCACTCGGAGGAAAGCAGCCCGACGCGCGCCATCAGCGTGGTGACCACCGGCAACTGGAACACCAGACCGAAGGCCAGCACCAGCGACATGATCAGGCTCAGATATTCCGAAACCTTCGGCAGCAGCGAAATCGCCACCTCGCCGTCTTTCGGGGATTGCTGCATGCCGAGGAAGAACAGCATGACCACCGGGATCAGGAAGAAGTAGACGATCGCGCCGCCGATGATGAACAGCACCGGCGAGGCCACCAGAAACGGCAGAAACGCCGAACGCTCGTTTTTGTATAGCCCCGGCGCGACGAAGCTGTAGACCTGAAAGGCGATCACCGGGAATGCCAGAAGCAGGCCGCCGAACAGCGAAATCTTGATCTGGGTGAAAAAGAATTCCTGCGGCGCGGTATAGATGAGCTGCATCTTTTCCGGGTCGTGGCCAGACCATATCACCGCCCATTTATAGGGCAGGACCAGAAGATTGAAGAGATCCTTGGCAAAGGCGAAACAGAGCAGAAAGCCAAGGAAGAAAGCCACGAGCGACCAGACAAGGCGCTTCCTGAGCTCGATCAGGTGCTCGACAAGCGGCTGCGGCTTGTCATCGATATCGCTTTTTTCACTCATCGCCCGCTCCTGCGTCCACCGGACGATTTCGGTTTGACCGGTCGGGGGGCCGCCTTGAAGCCGGGCCTGTGGCTGACCAGCTTTTCTTCCTGACGCTTCGATACCAGCGCGGGCGCGGCCTCATCCTTCCTGGCCGCCGCCTTGTCGAAGGCATTGACAGGGGAGAAATCGGAATTGACGCCCGGCGTCGGATAGGACGCCTTCTTCAGCTCCGGTCCATCGGCCTTGTGCTTCGGCTTGGTGTCGAGCGCCGTCGATTTCCTGAGGTCCGAGTCGATATCGCGCGCGGTCTGACGCAGAGGATTGATCGCATCGCGCAACTGATTGGCGGGATTGATCCTTCTGACGTCCCGGATGGCCGTCGAGACGTCTTCCATATCCGCCTCTTTCAGCGCATCATCCATCTGGGACCTGAAATCGGACGCCATGCGCCGGAACTTCGTCATCGTCTTGCCGAAGGTTCTCAGCAGATGCGGAAGTTCCCGCGGCCCGACGACGACAATCATCACGATTGCCACGACCAGAAGCTCGGTCCAGCCAATATCAAGCATTCACATTCTCCTGCGGCCAGCCGTTGCCGGCTGCCCGGCATCAGCCCTGCTTGGTCTCGTCTGCCCTGTGGTCGACGGTCTTGTCCTTCTCCGCCGGCTTTTCGTCTTCGTCCGAAATGCCCTTCTTGAAGCTTTTGATGCCCTTGGCGACGTCGCCCATCAGTTCGGGAATCTTGCCGCGACCGAAAAGCAGCACGACAATCGCCAGAATGATGAGCAACTGCCAGATACCGAGATTACCCATAACCAAATCTCCTGTTACTAATTGTCTCTGGTGTAAGGTGTTTGTCAGCGATTTTCAAATACCAAAATAGTCTGATCCGCGACTTCGACAAAAACCCGCTCCGCGCCCTCGGCAATCGAGCCTGCGGAAACGCTGGCTTCCAGAACATGCGGCGTGCCCTCGATCCTGAGCCGGAACAGTTCCGCAGTCCCTAAAAATCTTCGTTCGAGCACCTCGGCGGGTTGGCCGGAAAGCGAGGCATCCTGCGCCAGACGGATATCGCCGGGACGCACCGCAATCGTGACCGGGCCGTCGGACACCTCCGCGGCGACCGGGCGGCGGCCAAACGGGGTTTCCACCTGTCCGGCTTCAACTTTCCCCTCGAAGCGATTGATTTCCGAGAAGAAAGAGGCGGCGAACAGGCTTTGCGGATGGCAAAAGAGCGCGCGCGGGCTGCCCGTCTGCACCAGATGGCCGTCCTTCAGCAAGGCGATCCGGTCCGCCATGCCCATCGCCTCGCCCGGATCGTGGGTGACGATGATGACGGTGGCGCCGGTATCGCGCAAAACCGCCAGCGTTTCGGCGCGAACCTGATCCTTCAGCCTCGAATCGAGCCCGGAGAACGGCTCGTCCATCAGCAGCACGGAAGGTCGCGGGGCGACCGCGCGCGCAAGCGCCACCCGCTGCTGCTCGCCACCCGACAACATATGCGGATATTTGTCGCGGTAGCCGGACAGGCCGACCCGTGCCAGAGCCTCACTGACGGCTGTCTGTCGCGCCGCCCTTGGCAGGCGTTGCAGACCGAAGGCGACATTGTCGCCGACCGTCATATGCGGAAACAGCGCGAAATCCTGAAACATCAGCCCGATGCCGCGCCGCTCCGGCGGCAGGAAGACCGATGGCCCGGTCACCTCGACGCCGTCGATCAGCAGCCTCCCCTGATGCGGCAGTTCAAGGCCCGCGGCAATGCGCAAAAGCGTGCTCTTTCCCGATCCGGAAGGTCCGAGCAGGCACAGAACCTCGCCCGCCGATGCCGACAGCGACACGTCCTTGACGACATCGCCCTGGCCGTAGCCGTGGCGAATGTTCTCGAAACTGAGCCGTGCGGTCTGACCGCTCTGGCCGATAGGGCGCCGGGCAAAATTCATCGCCGCTCCAGACTGTTTTGTCCCGACCTACAACGGATTGATGGCTTTTTCTAGAGCTTATTCATCATGTTTGCCGCCCGGTGTCAAAAGCCCCAGATCCTCGAGGTCCGCGGCGTCCAGCGGCTCCTCGTCATCGGTGAGTTCCTCATCGTCGTTGAGCGGCAGCGGGATCTGGAAACCGGGCGGTATCCGGCCCGACAGCAGGCCCGCGCCGCGCAGCTCGTCGAGCCCCGGCAGATCCCGGATTTCCTCCAGACCGAAATGATCGAGAAAGCTGCGGGTCGTGCCCATTGTCACCGGCCGGCCGGGCGTTCGTCTGCGCCCGCGAAACCGGACCCAGCCGGCCTCCATCAGCACGTCGAGCGTTCCCTTGGAGGTCTGGACGCCCCGGATTTCCTCGATCTCGGCGCGGGTGACCGGCTGGTGGTAGGCGATGATCGACAATACCTCAAGTGCCGCGCGGGTCAGCTTGCGCGCCTCGCGTTCGCCGCGATGGATGACGAAGGAGAGATCGGCGGCGGTGCGGAACGCCCAGTGATCCTCGACCCGCACCAGATTGACGCCGCGATTGCGATAAAGCTCGGCAAGACGCGCCATCACCTCCGTGACGTCGACGCCATCGGGAATGCGCTCGGCGATATAGCCCTCGCTCACCGGTTCCGCGGCGGCAAAGACCAACGCCTCGGCGATGCGCTCGGCCTCAAGCATCAGCTCCGGGCTCAGCGCCTCCTCACCGTCCTCATCGGGCTCGCTCATTCGGCGGCCTCGCCGGCAAAGGGGTCGGCCCTGCGGCTGCCGCGGCGCATCATCAGCGGCGCGAAGGCTTCGTCCTGCCGGAGATCGAGGCTGCCCTCGCGCGCCAGTTCCAGCGATGCGGCGAAGGTGCTGGCAATCGCGGTGCGCAGGTCCTCCGGCCGGGTGAGATAGCGCAGCAGATAGCGGTCGAGCGCGGTCCACTCGCCGATCTCGCCGATCAGCCCCTGCAGCAGTTCCCGCGCATCGGTGAGCGACCAGACATTGCGCATGACGATCGTCACCTCGGTGATAGCCTGGCGCTGGCGCAGATTGGCATAGGCATCCAGCAGTTCGTACAGCGATGCGATGTAGGTTGAGCCGGTTTCATCAGGGATATGCTCCGGCGCGCCCCGGCGGAAAACATCGCGGTCGAGCCGGTTGCGGTTGACGAGCTGACTTGCGGCATCGCGCATCGCCTCCAGCCGCTTGAGGCGGAAGGCCAGCGTTGCCGCCATATCCTCGCCGGAGGGTTCCTCGTCGCTGGGACGCTTCGGGATCAGCAGCCGCGATTTCAGATAGGCAAGCCAGGCGGCCATGACGAGATAGTCGGCGGCAAGCTCGATGCGGATGCGGCGCGCGCTTTCGATGAAGGTCAGGTATTGCTCGGCGAGCGCCAGAACCGAGATCCGGGCAAGATCCACCTTCTGGGTGCGCGCCAGATGCAGCAACAGGTCGAGCGGGCCCTCGAACCCGCCAACATCGATCACCAGCACCGCCTCGCCCGCAGCTCGAACCTCGACAGTCGCATTCTCGGGGAAGAAGCTTTCCTGCATGGTCAGCTCCCGGCCCGTAGCAGGGCGTCGAGGCGGCGGGACAATTCGCCGAGATCGGCATCGTCAGCCGAGGGCCTGGCCGCCATCACCCGCTCGCTCCGGATCAGGGCGGCGCCGGAAAGCGCCGGGGCGGCATCGGCAACGGCGCGCATTTCATCCATCCTGCCATTGCAGTGAAGAATGATGTCGATGCCGGCCGCGGCAACCGCGCGGGCGCGTTCGCCGATATCGCCGGCAAGCGCGTTCATCGAGATATCGTCGGAAATGATCAGCCCGTCGAAGCCGATCGACCCGCGCATCACCTGCTCGACAACCTTTGCCGAGGTCGAGGCCGGGTTTTCGGCGTCGATCGCCTCGAACAGCACATGGCAGGTCATTGCCATCAGGATGCCGGTCAGCTCGCGAAACGGCCGGAAGTCGCGTTCAGCCAGCAGAGAAAGCGGCTCCTTGACCACCGGCAGGCCGATATGGGAGTCGGCAAGGCCGCGCCCGTGGCCCGGCATGTGCTTGATCACCGGCAGCACCCCGCCGGCCTTCAGCCCATCGGCCATCGCCTGGGCCAGAACCCGCACCTGCTCCGGTTCGCTGCCGAAAGCCCGGTTGGCGATGAAGCCGCTATCGGGTTCGGGCGGCATGTCGAGAACCGGCGCGCAGTCAACATCGATCCCGACCGACAGAAGGTCAGCCGCGATCAGCCGCCCGCAGGCATAGGCCGCCTCCTTCGCCTCAGAGGGCGAGCCGGCGTAAAGCCTTCCGATCACCGAGGCGGCGGGATAATCGCGCACCAGCGGCGGGCGAAGGCGGCGCACGGTTCCGCCCTCCTGATCGATCAGCACCGGCGCATCGCGGCCGACCGCCGCGCGCAGTTCGCCCGTCAGCGCCCTCATTTGCTCCATGCTTTCGACATTGCGGCCGAACAGGATGAAGCCCCACGGCTGCTCGGCGCGGAAGAAGGCTTTCTCCTCGTCGCTGAGGCGGGCGCCGGCGCAACCGAGAATCATGGCTTTCGGGGCGTTTGTCATGGGCGAATCATAAGAGATCGGGACCAAAGCACGAGTGAAGCCCGTCATTCATGCACAATTTTTTGTCGGCCTGCACGGCAAAAGCGCCGATTTCACGCGCCGCGCGGCATAAATCAGCGCGGCACGAAGCAGCTCCCGCCTTCCGCCTTGTAACGCTCGCACAGCGAAAGCGCTTCCGACAGGCTGGAAGCCGTTATGCGCACGCGATAATAGGTGCCCTTGCCCGCGATCGTCGCGGGGACGATCTCGACCGTTCGCCGCCCGAGCACGGACGGATGCTGGGCGCTGAGCCGCTGATAGGCCTGCTGCGCCTCCTCCACCGAAGGCAGCGATGCAATCTGCATGGCATAGGCCGAACTCGACTGCGTACTCGTCTGCGGCGCCGGCGCGGGGGCCGTCGACGTCGCGGCCGCCGGAGCCGGGCTGGCGGCGGCGACGCGCGCCGGTGCGCCGCCAGGGGGTCGCGGCGTCGGCAGCGGCACGTTGGCGATACCGAAATCTGGAACCGGAGCGTCCGCGGTGGCCGGCTCCGGCGTGGCGTCGTCGGTTTCAGCGGCGCCGTCTGCCGTAGGAGCAGGCTCCGTGACAGCCGGAGGCTCCGTTGCTGCCGCCGGCTCATTCGAGGGAGCGGTGAGTGGCGAGGATGCGGGCGTTGTCGCCTGATTGTTGCCGGCATCGGCATCGGCGGAGGCATTCTCGCCCGTCGAAGGCGGAACCGTGACAAGCTGACCGGTTTCGTCGGGCAGCGCCGTCTCGGTTTCGAGCCCTCTGATACCGGGTGAAGATGAAGGGCTGATCTGGGTCGCGTCCCGTTCGACAAGCGTGCCGTCCGGCCTGACGATCATGGTTCTGACCTTGCGCGGCTCAAGCCCGCCGGCATCGGCGCCGCTGCTCGCTGCGGCATTTGCCAGCGGGTTGGGAGAAACGCTTTGGACATCGGTCGGCTGCTGATCGGAGGCAATCAGGCTGCCCTGGCGCGGCGCTTCGGCCAGCGTTCCGGCAATATCGTTGAAAACGGCGTTGTCCTGATTGGGCACGACCTCGCCGCCCGGATCCTCGGGCGCTTCCTTGACGCTGGAATTATCAGCGGTGATGACCACCGGTTCGCCGCCGGTATCGCCGGTAAAATAGCGCATGCCCGCAAACACGAACAGCACGGCCAGCGCAATCCCGGCAACGCCGATCAGGAGGACGCGTCCTGTCCCGAGAAAGGTCGAAGGCAACAAGCCCGGACGGCGTTCGCGATCGTCAAACTCGTAATAGTCATCATCGGCGGGGTTTTCGAACCCTTCCGCAGCGTCGCGGTAACCGGCCTGCGGCACGGCCTGCCGGGTGGCCGCATCATAGGCTTCGTCTGGCACGGCGCGATAATAATCAAGCTCTTCGGACAGGTCCGGCTGAGCCGGCGTCTCCTGCAGCGGATCGACCAAAGCCGGCTGGCTCGCCAGCACATCGGCAAGTTCCTCGTCGAGATCGAATTCGTAAGGGTCCGCGGAGGCGCGTACGGGCACAACCTCGTCATCGCCCATATGCGGCAGGTCGAGTTCGTCCACCGGCGCGGGCGGCTCTTCGGTGGAAATCAGCGCGGCAGGGTCGAAATCCGCATCATTGGTGTCGCCCGTCGCCACATCATCCAGCGGTCCCGGTCCGCCATCGGCAAGCTCGAGTTCCGACAGTTCAAGCGCAAGCTCGTCGAGATCGAGCGCAAGCTCCTGATCCTCCTGGGCCTGCTGCGGCTCCGCCTCGTATGCCGGCAGCTCCGTCTCGTATGAAGGCACCGGATACACCGGCTCCTCCGCCGGCGGCGTCACATCGGGTTCGGCGGGCTGTTGCGGCTCGTAACCGGCAAGCGGACCACGCATCTCGAAGTGATCGAAATCATCCGGTTCAATGTCTTCGCGGTCTTCATGCGCCGGTTCTGCCGGCAGGTCATCCCAGATCGAGGGAGGCGGCTGGTCGGACGCAGCGGGCCCCTCGAAACGGTCCTCCTGCTCCGGCTGGAACGGCGGTTCGGCCTCGTGGCGCGATGGCGCATCTGACCGTTCGGAATGACCGGAAAAGGAGTCGAATTCGCGCAGCAGTTCATCCGTCAGGTCATCCGCCGTTTCCGGCGGATACGGACCATCCTGTCGGCGCGGAGGCTCTTCATCGCGTGGGCCGATCAGCCGCGCCAGTTCGGCGAAGGGATCGTCCTCGTCAAAGCCGCCATTATTGCCGCGACCCGGCTTGTTCTTGTCTGCCATTTTCAAACCACCGAGGCTGCCATCGGCCTTGAGGCCGACGGGAGAGTGCGGGTGGACCTAACGCATTTCCTGCGGCGCGTCGGTTCCCGTGAGAGCAAGTCCGGAACGCAATACGGCAGCGACAGAAGACACCAGTCCGAGCTTCGCAATCGTCGATTGTCTGTCACTCTCATTAATAAAGCGTAACTCCTGCTTTTCCTTGCCCTTGTTCCAATGGGAATGGAAATGCGACGCCAGGTCATAGAGATAAAACGCCAGCCGATGCGGCTCGCGCATCGTCGCCGCCGATTCAACCACCCGCGGATACTCCGCAAGCTTGGCTACAACTCTAAGTTCTTCCGGCTCATATGTCGCCTGCCTGACGGCATCTTCCAGTGTTTTTTGCGAAATATCCAGCCCCGGGAAGGCTTCTTCAGCCTGCCGAAGCACCGACATGCATCGCGCATGGGCATATTGCACGTAGAAAACCGGGTTGTCCTTGGATTGCTCGGTCACCTTGGCAAAGTCGAAATCGAGCGGTTCGCTGCTCTTGCGGTAAAGCATCATGAACCGCACGGAATCGCGGCCGACCTCGTCAACAACCTCGCGCAGGGTAACGAAATTGCCGGAGCGCTTGGACATCTTGTATTCCTGCCCGTCGCGCATCAGCTTGACGAGCTGGCACAGCAGCACCGTCAACTTCGTCTTGCCGCCGGACACCGCCTTGGCAACGGCCTCGAGCCGCTTCACATAGCCGCCATGATCGGCGCCGAGAATATAGACCATCTCGTCGAAGCCGCGCTCGTACTTGTCGCGGAAATAGGCGACATCGGCGGCGAAATAGGTGTAGCTCCCGTCCGATTTGATCAGCGGCCGGTCGATGTCGTCGCCCACCTCGGTGGAACGGAACAGCGTCTGCTCGCGATCCTCCCAGTCTTCCGGCGCCTGCCCCTTCGGCGGCGGCAGGGTGCCCTTGTAGACGTGGCCCTTGAAGGTGAGATCGTTGATCGCGGAACGGATCGCCGCGGCATCGTCGGCATGAAGCTGACGCTCGGAGAAGAACACCTCATGAGTGACATTGAGGGCGGCGAGATCGGAGCGGATCATCTCCATCATGGCATCGATCGCCCGGTCCTTGACGATCGGCATCCATTCGTCTTCCGGCAGATTATGCAGCGACGGCCCGAATTCCGCCTTCAGCGCTTCGCCGACGGGCACGAGATAATCGCCCGGGTAAAGCCCCTCGGGAATTTCGCCGATTTCCTCCCCCAGCGCCTCGCGGTAACGCAGGAACACGGAGCGGGCAAGCACGTCGACCTGTGCGCCGGCATCGTTGATGTAATATTCCTTGGTCACCGTGAAGCCGGCGTAATCCAGGATATTGGCGAGCGTATCGCCCACCACCGCGCCGCGGCAATGGCCGACATGCATCGGCCCCGTCGGGTTGGCGGAAACGTATTCGACGTTGATCTTTCGGCCCTTGCCTGTGCCGCTGCGGCCGAAATCCTCGCCCTCGCGGATCAGCGCAAGCAGCACGCGCTGCCAGTAGCGCGGCGAAAACCGGATATTGATGAAACCCGGACCGGCGATCGAAAGCTCGGCGATATCCTCATCGCCTTCCATTGCGGCGATGATCTTCTCGGCGAGTTCGCGCGGCTTGAGCTGAAGCGGCTTGGCCAGCACCAGCGCGGCATTGACGGCAATATCGCCATGGCTCGGATCGCGCGGCGGTTCGACCGCGATGCGGGTGAAATCCAGCATATCGCGCTTTTCCGCGATTTCGGCGATCGTCAGCAGCCGTTCGTTCAGTCTCTGTTCGAAATCGGTAAAAAGATTCATGTCAATTTCCATTTGCCGCCGCTGGGCAGGCGCAAAAAAAAGCGCGGTTTTCCGGGCTCCTACCGCAAATCAGGGGTATGGTCAAACAACTGGCGGTGCGTGTTATAGGCATAGGTATCGGTCATTCCGGCAAGGTAGTCGGCAATATGCCGGGCAATCTGCGCCGGTTCCAGCTGTTCGATACCCTCGCTCCAGGAGTGCGCGCCCATCAGCTTCGGATCGGCGACATAGGCGTCGAAAAGATCCGTCACGATCTGAGCCGCGCCCTTGCGGATCACCATGATATCGGGATTGCGGTAGATATGCTGGAACAGCAGCTTCTTGATCTGGCGGTCGATCTCGGCCATCGCCGGGGAGAAGGCGGCAAGCGTGCGGCCGGCATGGCGAACCTCATCGGCCGATTGCGGCGCGGCCAGACGCAGGTTCTCCTGGGCAACGCCGATGACATCCTCGACCATCGCGGTGATCTGGCGGCGCATGATCTCATTGGTGAACCGGCTCGATTCCAGCCCGGGATAGCGGTCGCGCACCTCGTACATCAGGCCGGCAAGGAAGGGCACCTCCTCCAGCATGTCGTAGCTCAGATAACCGGAGCGCAACCCGTCATCGATATCGTGGGTGTTGTAGGCGATGTCGTCCGCGATCGCGGCCACCTGCGCTTCCATGCTGGCATGGGTCGAAAGCCAGAGGTCGTGGCGGGCGCAGTAATCGAGGATCGGCTGCGGAACCGGTCCGTCAATGCCGTTCCCGTCCGCGTCCTGCAGCGGGCCGTTATGCTTGACGAGCCCCTCCAGCGCCTCCCATGTCAGGTTGATGCCGTCGAATTCGGCGTAGCGGCGCTCCAGCTTTGTCACGATTCTCAGCGATTGCGCATTATGGTCGAAGCCGCCATAGGCCGCCATCTTCTCGTGCAGCGCATCCTCGCCGGTATGGCCGAACGGCGTATGGCCAAAATCATGCACCAGCGCCACGCCCTCGGCGAGGTCCTCGTCAAGCCGCAGCGCGCGGGCAAGCGAGCGCGCGACCTGCGCCACCTCGATCGTATGGGTCAGGCGGGTGCGGTAATGATCGCCGTCCTGCCCGATGAAGACCTGGGTCTTGTGCTTCAGCCGGCGGAAAGCGGTGGTGTGGATGATCCGGTCGCGATCGCGCTGAAACGGCGAACGCGTGAGGCTGTCGGGCTCGGGATAAAGCCGGCCGCGGCTTTCCCACGGATTTGAGGCATAGGGCGCGAGCGCCACATCGCCGAAACCCAATGCCGATTTGTCGATTGTCATGCTGGATCCTGTTGCGGAAATTATTCCTGCGCGCGTCCGGCCGGTCATCTGGATGAAGATAGACCGTTGACGGCTGTCATCGCCGTTCTTAACTAAGATCAAAGACCATTGAAAGCGTGGATCGATCCGCGCGCCAAAACACGGGCCCGCCTGCCGGGCCCAGGAGACTGACGATGGACACCAAGAATGTGACGCTTTCAGAGGCGGCCGCCAAGAAGATCGCCGCGATCATCGCAGCCGAAAACGGCAAGAAGGCCTTGCGCGTTGCCGTCGAGGGCGGCGGCTGCTCGGGTTTTTCCTACAAGTTCGATCTCGCCGACGACCCTGAAGCCGATGATGTCGTCATCACCCGCGGCGATGCCAGGGTGCTGATCGACGAGATATCGCTGGTTTACATGGCCGGCTCCGAAATCGACTTCGTCGACAATCTGCTCGGCCAGTCCTTCCAGATCCAGAACCCCAACGCGGTCGCAAGCTGCGGCTGCGGCACCAGTTTCTCGATCTGATTGACGTTGCGGGTCCGCCGCGCTGACTGCTGCGGGTAGCGCTGTTTTCACGCAATGCCTGCCCAACCGGATTGACCGCGCCGGTTCTCCGAAGCGGCCTTGATTTGCTTTACACAGAGGCGTGGAGCACAAATGTCAGTTCACGGGGCGGCGGCTGAAATCGCGGTTTTGAAGCCTTCAGCGACAGCGGTATCCTCAGTTCCTGACCATGCGTTCATGCTGAAGCGACGATTGCAGCGCCTGCGGCTCTGATCATCTCCATCTGGCTATCCGACAATTCCTTTTCGGCAATGCAGCCCTGGTTGCAAGACAGGTATGTAAGCATGATCTCCTCGCCTCCCCCGCGCTCAACGACGCTGACGGTGCCGCCCTTGCTCGGCCGCGCCGCCCTTTCTCCCGGTCGCACGGTCACGCCCATGGCCTGACACATTCTCCCTGATCGTAGGGTTCAAACTTATTTTAATCATCTGATTGACTAAACAAATGTAAGTGATTAGGTTGGGCTTACAGCGTTTGAAGCAGCGCGACAAAGTTCATCGTGGATTGGTAAAGTCGGCCGTCTACCGTCTTTGGCCTTCCAAGGCAGCCGCGTTCGCGATGACCTCCAGGAACACCCCGGCACTTCCCTGCGCCGGGGTGTTCTTTTTTTCCAAGCCCGTAACTGTCCGAAAATCCGCTGAAAACAGATCGTCCGTGCGATCCAGCGCTGCGAAAGCAGCCGGAAGCGCGCAGACTGCGCAGCGTAACCCACAAAGCAGAACGCCCCGGACAATATTTCCGGGGCGCCAAAAAGCCGAGGGCCACAAAAGCGGCCCTCGATCGGGTTCAGGCATCGATCGTCTTGCCCGCCCGCTCCGGGATGACCAGGGAGAGCAGGATGGCCGAAATGCCGGAAAGCGTGATCGGCGTTGCGAACACCTTCTGAATGATGTCAGGCATGTGCTGCATGGACTGCGGCACAAGGGTGACCCCAAGCCCCAGACCGAACGACACCGCCATGATATAGACCTTGCGATGGTCGATCGGCTCGGACGCAAGGATACGGATGCCTGCGACCGCGATCGATCCGAACAGCACCACGGTGGCGCCGCCCAGCACCGGCTTCGGCACCAGCAGGAACGCCCCGCCGATGATCGGGAAAAAGCCGAGCACCACGAGAATGCCTGCAATATAAAGCCCGACATGGCGGCTTGCCACGCCGGTCATCTGAATGACGCCGTTGTTCTGGCTGAAGGTCGTGTTCGGAAAGGTGCAGAACAACGCCGCAATCCCGGAGTTGATGCCGTCAGCCAGCACCCCGCCCTTGATGCGGTTCATATAGAGTTCGCCCTGCACCGGCTCCCCCGAAATAACCGAGTTCGCAGTCAGGTCGCCGGTCGTCTCGATCGCGGTGATCAGATAGACGAACGCGATCGGGATGAACAGGCCGATATCGAAATCGAGGCCGAATTTCAGCGGGACGGGGACGGCAAACAAGGGCTGGGTGCCCAGTGCCGAAAAATTCACCATGCCAAAGAAGATCGAAACGATGAAGCCGACCACCAGGCCCAGCATGATCGCGGCGATCCTGACCATGGGCTGCCTCGAGAACGAGAAGAAGATGATGACAGCGACAACGAGCAGGCCAAGGAAGATATTGATCGGCGCGCCAAGCGCTTCACCGGCGCCGGCGCCGCCGGCAAAATCCGTGAAGCCCGATTTCACGAGGCTGAGGCCGATGACGGTGATGACGATGCCGGTAACCGTGGGCGTGACAACGCGGCCCATCCGGGTGATGAACTGGCTGAGCACGATCTCGACCAGGCAGCCGACGAGGCAGAGCCCGAAGATCATCGCCAGGATGTCCTCCGGCGTGCCCCCCCTGCCCTTGACGGCAAAGCCTGCAGCCAGAATGACGCCGAGAAAGGCGAAGCTGGTGCCCTGGACGCTGAGAAGGCCCGAGCCGACCGGTCCTATGCGCCGGCACTGAATGAAGGTCGCGACGCCCGAAACGAACATAGACATGGCCAGAAGATACGGCATGTGAACGCCGAGCCCCAGAGCGCCGCCGATGATGAGTGTCGGCGTGACGATGCCGATGATGCTCGCCAGAATGTGCTGGACGGCAGCCAGAAACGAGGCGCCCGGCGAAGGCACATCGTTAAGTTTATATATAATGTGATGTTGATCGGTCATAAAACCATCCCCCGCGGCCTTGGCCGCTTGTTATCGCTCGTGCTTACACGGATATCCCAAGCAACATCCGTGCCACAAATGTGTCACAAAGAGTTTCATGCGCGCAAGAAGAGAAAACACTGCTCACTACACGTTACATCTCCCGGCGGAGGCGACATCGGCCCGGAGCGGAACGCCCCGCATGTCAGGCATGAGGCACGAATTCATGCAACGGCAACGCGAACTGCTCATTTCGGTGGCAAATCACGCGAATGCGCGCAGCCGGCGCCGCCGCGCCCTGCCGCCTTACCGCTTCGCCCGCGCTGGCCCATCGACCTCGCCAAAGACATGTTGATTATCGACGATCAGGGGCTTCCGTGCCGGACATTGATCCGGCATGATCGCGCGGCTATAGACCGGGCTGCGGCGACGCAATCGTCGCGAATAACGGCTTCGCTGAAACGTCCCGGCATGGGCGAGACGGTTTCCCACCCCCAATGCGGTCGCGGACACGGATTTTTGATATGAAGATTGCCACCTGGAACATCAACGGCATAAAGGCGCGGCAGGATAATCTGGTTCGGTGGCTGGAGATAGCATCGCCCGATATCGTCTGCCTCCAGGAGATCAAGTCCGTCGATGAGGGCTTCCCGGCGGGCCCCTTTCTTGATCTCGGCTATCATTTGGAGACGCACGGTCAGAAAGGCTTCAACGGCGTCGCCTTGCTGTCGAAAAAGCCGCCGGAAGACGTTCAGCGCGGCTTTCCGGATGGCGAAGACGATGTCCAGTCACGCTATATCGAGGGGGTCTTCAGCGTGCAGGGCGGGGTGATCCGCGTCGCCTCCATCTATCTGCCGAATGGCAATCCCGTCGATACGCCGAAATATCCCTACAAACTCGAATGGATGGAGCGATTGAGAAGGCATGCCAGGCAGCGGCTCAGCCTTGAGGAGCCGCTGGTGCTGGCAGGCGACTACAATGTCATTCCCCGTCCCTGCGATTGCCACGATCCCGCTGTCTGGGCGGGCGACGCCCTGTTCCTGCCACAGACCAGAGAGGCCTTTTCACAATTGCTCGGCCTCGGGCTGCATGATGCCGTCGCCGGCGCCGACGAGGCCGGAGGTCAATATACATTCTGGGATTATCAGGCCGGAGCGTGGCAGAAGAACAATGGCATCCGTATCGACCATATGCTGCTGTCGGCCGAGGCCGCGGACAGGCTGGCGTCAACGACGATAGACAAGACAGTGCGCGGCTGGGAAAGGCCATCCGACCATGTGCCGGTCATCTGCCAATTCGATTACGCCTGGGCGTAAAGCCCTTCAGTCCAAGATGGAGTCGTTTGCGGCAAGGCGTTCGTTGCGGATCAACCCGTGTCGGCTTCAGGGGGAGCTGGCACTCATATTGTGCGCGAGCGCGATCGCACCCCGGCGATCATTCTCATCCACGACCGAAAAGCACTTTTCCTGCAGATCGCGAATCCAGCTGCAATCACCGATCTGGCAGCGATCGGCTGCCATGGTGAGATAGGCGAGGCCAAGAACCGGCTGGCCTTCATTGAAGATCAGATCCCCGAAAACCGCCATAGCGCTAACATTTCCGTTCTTCCTGGCGAGGTTCAGCCATTTCTTCGCGAGGCGGACATTCTTTGCGCCGCCCTCGCCATTCAGGATCATCTGGGCGAGGTGAAACTGCGCGTCGGGATTACCGAAAACGGAAGCAGCCTGAAAATAGAGCTGGCGGGCCTGCGCCAGATCCTTCTCCACCGGCGTATCGGGAATGCCGGACTTGTAGTAGCCGGCGAGCGCCAGAAGCGCGTTGACATAAAATCCGGTATCGGGCGAACCCGGCTCCACATCGTGATTGACGATCTCGGCATAGGCCTTGAATGCCTCATAATCGTTTTCCGGCACGCCATCCCCGAACGCATACATATTCGCGAGCGCCCAGCGCGACCCGGTATGGCCCTTCTCGGCGGCATAACGGTAGGCTTCGACCGCCTTTTGCTTGTCGCCGTTCTTGTAGGCCTTGAAGCCGAAGCGGAAGAGATCGAACCGTCCGGAATCCTTGGGTATGTCGTTGGAGATGTCAAAGGCGGATACCGGCGCGCCGGCCATGACGTACAAGCCCGCCACCACCATACATACGCCCGTCTGTCTCAAAACTGCCTTCATCATCAAACGATTTCACCACGTTATCGAGGGCGCAAAGATCTTCTCGGATAAAACCGCGATCACACGTCCGGTGGACTGATGCGCGCTCTGTCCCCTTTCACATGCCCCGTGTTTGTGGCGGGAAATAGACGCCCATGCCGAGATCGTTTGTACGAGAGAACTGAAACGATTGCTGTGACACAAGAGCCACAGTCAGCGGATTCGTTAGGAAGCGTTAATGTGTTGCGAACAGATCCCCGTCGTACTGGACGACGGCCGTCTGCCAGGTAGTTTCTGCAAGCCACGTCTCAGCAGGACCGCCAGACGAAGGCTTTGGCCACGCTCCTTTCGGCAGAAGATCGCCCCCTCGCCCGCTGCCGCCGCGCGATGCAACCGCTCCGATCACGGCCGGTCTATTGCGGAAGTTGTTTCATCATACTAAACAACGCAGGCCGCTTCGACGACATCGGGAAGCGGATGCAAGTATGCGGCTGAACTTTGCCGGAGCGTCTGCGGAAAGGGTTGACATCACTTTTCCGATCCCGCGCTTCTGCAGAGGACAAGCCAAGCCGAGCTTCGGAGAAAACTTGCTGCGGGCGTGGCGAAACTGGTAGACGCAAGGGACTTAAAATCCCTCGACCGATCGGTCATGCGGGTTCGACCCCCGCCGCCCGCACCATTTTTCACAGACAAATCGCGAGACTCCCGGCCAAGGGCGCGACAGAACCTCGATCCTGTCACGATCCGCCGGAAGCCCACACAGCAAACCCCATGTTGCACGCGCGGAGCGCGCACATCAGCCCCTCGGAGTGGATAAGCGAAACCGGCCTTTCCGACCGGCAGAGCGGCTATCGCGCCGTTCGAACCATTTTTCAGCAGACAAGAAGACCGAGCCGCAAGGTCGGACGTGTCAAACGAAAAAGCCCGACCAAAAGGCCGGGCTCTTCCTGATACAAAAGACGTCTTCTTAGAAGTCGCGCTGCAGACGGAACCAACCGCCCCAGGTATCATCGTTAAAGTAGGAGTCCGGAAGGACAGCATAGTCGAAGTTAACCTTGGCCGACAGTCCCTCTACGATCTCGTAGTCGAACAGAGCGCCGTAGGTGTAGAAGCTCTTGTTGCTTTCGCCAGGAATGACCACCGAAGACCACTGAACAGCGGGGGTGATGGTCAGTTTATCGGTTACGTCAAGAGCGTAACCTGCAGCAAGCTGCCACTCAGCGTAAACATCGGACGAAACAGACGGAGCGAAGGGATAGTCCTCGAAATCGTCATAGGTGTTGGCATATGCGTTCCAGCCGGACGCCCAGCTAGCACCGATGTCCAACGAGCCCGGGCCAACGGCCACAGTCGTCATTGCACGCAGAGCGCCTTCCTCGTTGTAGGTGTCGTAACCGCCATCGAGTTTCATGCCGAGGCCGCCGGCCTGGAAGCCAATGCGGCCGGATACGCCAAGACGTGCGAGATCGGGATCGCCGGTGTAACCAACCTGGCTGGCGGTCAGGGCGTCAAGCGAAAGACCTGCTACAAAGCCGTCACCGGTGAAAACATAACGCACCGAGTTGAATTTGGTCTGACCCGTAAGATCGTCGATTTCGCCAACGAGACCTTCATCCCAATAGCTCTGGAAATAACCGGCCTGGAAGCCGCCGAGAGCAAGGTAGGTCTGGTCAAGACCGAAGGTCGTGGCCGCACCGCCGGCGCTGTTGGCGGTTGCGTTCATCTTGATAACGCCGGTCAGAACGCCGAGTTCGGTGTCCGTCTTGCTGGAGATGTCAAGCTGAGCCTTGGTAAATACATTCCATGTACCAGGCTGGGGATTGGAACCTACCCAGTTCGGGCTGGTCTTGCTGTAACCCTGAACCTGAAAACGGACGTAACCGCCGATGTCGAGGCAGGTTTCGGTGCCCGGGATGTAGAAATAGCCGGCGCCAAAGGCATCGCAGACTTCTACATAGTTAGCTGTTACGGGTTCGATGACCACAACCGGATCGGCCGCGTGTGCACCGGATGCTGCTGCGACTGCTGCAGCGGAGCCGAGGAGAAGGCTCTTCACGTTCATAATGACCTCCAAAAGGTTTTAAAGCGGAATGAGATTTTCGCCTGAGCGATCCCTGCCCCATTCCGGGTTTCAAGAAGATTGGGCCGTCTCGCCCTCGCTTCTGAATGTGAACATACAAGACCGCCGCCCGATCGCAATCATCAATCGTCCGCATTCCCCCCACCGGCTCTTCCTTACCAGCTTGCTGTTGCTGATCGGCAACAAGTTGGGCAGACCGAAGCCTCAAATCTTTACAAAAGGTAAAGAAAACAAGCTTCAAAAGCAGGATTCCGCCCAATCTCATCGCACTGAATAGGAAGAAAACAGTGCACACATTGCCACTTAACCGGGAAAATACGTGGGTCAGCGGAGGAAATGAAACGCCACAAGGACCGCGATCGTCGTAAAACCGAATCGGAACGACGGCCGGTCACGCCGCTGAACAATGGGCTATACGAGTTCGACGTCGACCACGCCCGATACCGCCCGCATAGCGGATGCCACTTCCGGGGAGAGCCTGTATTTCCCGGGAAGTTCCACCTCCACCTCACGCAGCCCTTCGTTCTGGATGACAACGAAGGAGACAATCCCGTCGCCATTGCTGTTCAGATGCCGGGCCAGCGACGACAACGGCGAATCATCCCGTAGGAAGACCCGCATCGCGCTTTGCTGACGGACCGCCTCTTCCTCCAGCGACTGGGCCGTCTGTATCCGCATGCCGATGCCCTCGGGGCGGATGTCGGCCGCCACGGTGATGACAACGGAGGTCCCCGGCTCAAGGAGGTCGCGGTACTGATAAAGCATCTCGGAAAACAACACCGCTTCGAACTGGCCGGTCGCGTCCGAAAGCGTGATGATCCCCATCCGGTTTCCCGTCCGGGTCTTGCGCTCTTGCTTGGCCACAACCGTACCCGCCAGGCGTCCGCGGCCGGCGCCATTCTTCACGGAAAGCGAGAAATCAGCAAAGCTCTGGACCCGCATGCGCGACAGAATATCGGCATAGGCATCAAGCGGATGCGCGGTCTGATAAAAGCCCAGCATCTGGAATTCCCGCATCAGGCGCTCTGAATCCGGCATCGGCGTATAATCCGGCAATGCGATCTGAGGGAGATCCCCGGCGCTGCCAAAAATATCCGTCTGCCCGCTCGTCTTGTCGTCCTGGCTGCGTTGCGCAAGGCCGATGATGCGATCGAGGCCGGCAAGAAGCGCCGCCCGGTCCTTGCCGAAGCAATCAAAGGCGCCGGCGCAGATCAGGCTCTCGAGCACCCTGCGGTTGACGAGTTTCGGATCGATCCGCCGCGCGAAATCCTCCAGGCTGTCGAACGCATCATCTCCTCTTACCGCAACGATGTGTTCGACCGCCGCCTCGCCAACCCCCTTGATTGCCGCGAGTGCATAGAAGATCTGCCCTTCGCCGGGCTCGAAATGTCTGAAGCTCGTTTGCACCGAAGGCGCCACGACCTCGATACCGAGGCGCTGCGCATCATGGCGGAAATCGTTCAGCTTCTCGGTATTGGCCATGTCGAGGGTCATCGAGGCCGCCAGGAACTCGACCGGGTAGTGGGCTTTCAGGAAGGCGGTATGGTAGGAAACGATCGCATAGGCTGCGGCATGCGACTTGTTGAAACCGTAATTGGCGAACTTCGCCAGCAGATCGAAAATTTCATTGGCCCGCTGTTTCTTGACGCCGTTCTCCACCGCGCCATCGACAAAACGAACCCTCTGCTCGTCCATCTGCGCCTTGATCTTCTTGCCCATGGCGCGCCGCAGCAGGTCCGCTTCGCCAAGCGAATAGCCGGCCAGCACCTGGGCCACCTGCATGACCTGCTCCTGATAGATGATCACGCCCTGGGTCTCGGCAAGCAGCGGGTCGATCAGGGGATGGATCGACTCGATCTCCTCTTCGTTATGCTTGCGGGCATTATAGACCGGGATATTTTCCATCGGTCCCGGACGATAGAGCGCCACGAGCGCGATCAGGTCCTCGATGCGGTCGGGCCGCATGCCGATAAGCGCCTTGCGCATGCCGGCGCTTTCCACCTGGAACACGCCGACCGTCTCGCCGCGCGCCAGCATTTCGTAGGACTCCGTGTCATCAAGAGGCACGAGCGAGAGATCGACCGCCACCCCACGGCGGGCGATGAAATCGACGGCGGTTTTCAGCACCGTCAATGTCTTCAGTCCCAGAAAGTCGAACTTTACAAGCCCGGCCTGCTCAACCCATTTCATATTGAATTGCGTGACCGGCATGTCGGAGCGCGGATCGCGATACATCGGCACGAGCTGCGACAGCGAGCGGTCACCAATGACGATGCCGGCCGCATGGGTCGAGGCGTGGCGATAAAGCCCCTCGATCTTCTGGGCGATCGCAAGAAGCCGACCGACGATCGGCTCCTCCTCGGCTGCCTCCTGAAACTTGGGCTCGTCCTCGATCGCCTTGGCGAGCGTCACGGGGTTGGCGGGATTATTGGGAACCAGCTTGCAGATGCGGTCGACCTGGCCATAGGGCATCTCAAGCACACGGCCGACATCGCGCAGCGCCGCGCGGGCCTGCAAAGATCCGAAAGTGATGATCTGGGCGACCTGCGCGCGACCGTATTTCTCCTGCACGTAGCGGATCACTTCCTCGCGCCTGTCCTGGCAGAAATCGATATCGAAGTCCGGCATCGAGACACGCTCGGGGTTGAGGAAGCGCTCGAACAGCAGCGAGAAACGCAGCGGGTCCACATCCGTGATCGTCAGCGCGTAGGCGACCAACGACCCCGCGCCGGAGCCGCGCCCTGGCCCCACCGGGATATCGCGCTCCTTTGACCATTTGATAAAGTCCGCAACGATCAGGAAGTAGCCCGGAAACTTCATGCCTTCGATGACGCCCAGCTCATAGTCGAGGCGTTCGAAATAGTCCTCGCGGGTGTGCCCCGGGCTCAACCCCACATGGGCGATCCTCGCCTCCAGCCCTTCCCGCGCTTGGCGACGAAGCTCCGCAGCCTCCGCACGCTCCGCCTCTTCGGGATCGTCCGACGCACCGGTGAAGCGCGGCAGGATGGGCATCCGGGTATCCAGCACGAAGCTGCATCGGCGCGCGATTTCCACGGTGTTCTCGATCGCTTCGGGCAGGTCGGCAAACAGCGCCGCCATTTCGTCCTGGGATTTCAGGTAGTGATCCGGCGTCAGCCTGAAACGGCGATCGTCGGAGACGATGGCATTGTGCGCCACCGCCATCAGCGCATCATGCGCCTCGAAATCCTCGCGGGCCGGGAAGAACGCCTCGTTGGTCGCCACCAGCGGAAGATCGAGCTCGTAGGCAAGAGCGATGACCCGACGCTCGTGCTGGACATCGAAATTCCCCTGCCGCTGCACCTCTACATAGAGACGGTCACCGAAGGTGGATTTCAGGAATGCCAGCCGCTCGGCGGCCTTCGCCTCAAAGCCGGAAATCACGGCCTCGTCAACCGGCCCGGTCCGCCCGCCGGTGAGCGCGACCAGCCCGTCCGAATGCGCACTGAGCCATGACTTCGTTATATATATGCCGTCATGCCCTTCGCCGCCGAGATAGGCTTCGCTGACAAGATGCATGAGATTGGCGTAGCCGGTCGGATTGGCCGCGAGCAGAACGATCGAAGGTTTTTTCGGCGGCAGATGAGCGCCGCTGCGGCGCTCCCCTTCGCCGCTGTCTTCCATGTCGATCGATAGCTGGCAGCCGATAATGGGCTGGAGCCCCTCCCCCACGGCCTTCTGGGAAAACTCCAGCGCGCAAAAGAGATTGTTGGTATCCGTCACCGCGATTGCGGGCTGCCTGTCGGCCACGGCGAGCTTCATCACCGTTTTCAGCGGCAGGGCGCCCTCAAGCAGCGAATAGGCCGAATGAACGCGCAGATGCACGAAACGAACAACCTGCTCCCTGCTTTCGTCACCGGCCTGCATCTCGAGTTCACTCCTTCATCACCGCCAAATCAAACGCGCCGAGCGATTTTGGCAGGCGAATACATCCGGTGCAATCGCTCGTCACGCAATGCACAGAAACCTATAGCGAACTCACGATCAACGCCATGCTCGCCAGGAACAGGCTGACTGAGAAGAAAGCCGCTATGTCACGCAGAATATCGGTCATGATTGCCTCCGTTTTGCTTATATACCCCTTATGTTCTTTTTTTGTTCCAATTGCAAGTCCTTTTGTTTCTGTCGAAGGCCGTCCGGACTTGGCACAAGCGCTCCAATCCGACCAAATGATTGAAACTGCGACTTATATTCGCCTCCGCCAATCCGGAATAACCGGCGAAACGGCTGGCAAGCGCACCGGATTTCCGGCCACAATAGTCTGCCGGGTCGTTTTTTTGGCGTGTCGGCGCCGTCAGACAGCGGCGCAAGCCGAGCTGGAAAACCTGCGGCTTGCATTGGGTATATATTATACTCATAATACCCGGATGCAGAACAAAACCAAACAGGTCGTCGCCGCGATTGGCCGCTGGGCGGAAGACAGGATCGGCAAGGCATCGCCGGGCGAACGGCTTCCGACCGTTCGCCATCTGATGCGCGAATTCGGAACGGCACAGCGCACCGTGGAGGCGGCGCTGAAGCCGTTTCTCGAAGACGGTCGCCTGATAGCCCGCCCCGGCGCGGGCATCGTCGTGGCCGGCAGGGCCGAGGAAGGCGCGCCGGACTTCTATGCCGCCGACCTTCTGATTCTCTACCGCAATTCCGACAGCCGGCTTGCGCGCGTGACGCTTCAGGAAGTCGCGGCGCGGCTGAAATCCGCCGGCTTCTCGGTTCTGCAGCTCGGATTTTCGAGCGACGCCCAGGCTATCGACGTCCTGGAACGGATCGGCAGGTTCCGCGCCTGCCTCATCCAGGTGAATTTCGAAATCCTGACCGTCGCGTTTCTGGCCGCGCTCCGCAGGCAGGCCGACCATATCGTCATCGACGGCGTTTCGGCGACTGGCATCGATGTCGATGCAATCGGCACCAACTGGCGCGAGGCGCTGTCGATCGCCTTCCGCACGTTCCGGGAAAACGGCCATGAGAAGATCGCGTTCCTGACCTCGGCCCATCATGCCCGCCAGATCGCCATGGCGCGCCGTGAATTCGACCTGCTCGGCAGCTTCCTGCCCGACCCCACACAGCGCTTCCTGATCGAGCTGAACGCGCTGCCCGGCAGCTACCAGATCGACGACATCGCGGCAGCGATCGGGCGGCATGCCGATGCCGACGGGCGGCTTCCGTTTACGGGCCTGATCGCCTGGGGCGTCGTCGAAGGCTTCGTTCTGGAGCGGGCGCTCGCCGAACTCGGCCTTGAGGCGGGAAGAGACCTCAGCGTCGTCATGCTCGGCAGCACGGATTTTCAATCCGAGCATCTCGGCCGGTTCGACGTTGTCGGCAACAGCCACGACGAAAAACTTGTCGTTTTCGAACGCATCATCCGGGAGCGGATCGCCGACAGACCGGGCGAACCGCAAACCTATTACCTGCCGATAACGTATGTGCGCCACGGATCGGTGATCGATCTCCGGAGTGATTGAATACATTCAATATTGTATCCATATATATACTCAAATAGCATCCAATGCCGATAACAAAAACAAGTTCAGAGGCGTTGAATGCTCCACGAGCCGGTCCAGCAAAAAACCACGGGCGTCGCAATCATCGGCGCGGGCGAGCGCGGCATCTATTATGTCGGCTCGCGCATGGCCGAAATCGCAGCCGAGACCGGCTTTCGCATCATCGGCGTGTTCGACCGGCTTGAAGACCGCGCCGGCTATGCCGCCGACCACCTGAACGCGCTTTACGGCAAGGCGGGCGTCCGCCATGCCGTGCGCGTCTTCGACAGCCTCGCGGCCGCCATCGAAGATCCCGCCGTCGATCTCGTGATCGTCACCACCCATACCAATGCCCACAGGGCGCCGGTGGAAGCGGCAATCGCGGCCGGCAAACGCGTCTATCTCGACAAGCCGATCTCGGTGACGCTGGATGACGCTGAAGTCATTCAGACGGCGGAAAAAGCATCCGGGCAGCCGGTGCTGATGGCCTTCACCCGGCGTTATGAGAAGCCCTGGGTCGAGACGGTCAATCTTGCCCATTCGGGCCGCATCGGCGATCCGCAGATGATCCTGCTGCGCTCGGTCATTCCCTACACCCGCTATCTGCAGCTCTGGCACCGCAAGCAGGCGCTGTCGGGCGGCGCGCTCAACGACAAGTGCTCGCATCATTTCGACGTGCTGAACTGGGTGGCGCGCGCCAGACCGGTTTCCGTCACCGCCATCGGTGGCCGCAGCAATGTGTTCCCGCCCGATCCGAACGCGCCGGAACGCTGTTCGGCCTGCGACCGCGACTGTCCCTATCGCCGCCACGAGACGCTGGTCGACCGCTTCGAGGGCGCCGCCGCCGCCGCCAATCCGAGCTGGGGCGAGGCGGCGCTCCCCGAAGACCGCAACGACACCTGCGTCTACCGGCCGGGCGCCGACATCGACGACCACGCCATCGTCACCATCCGCTATGAAAACGGCGTTTCGGCCTGTCTGTTCTTCGCCATTTTCGGGCCCTGGGCCGAGGATCAGGAAACGCTCGAAATCGTCGGATCATCCGGCCGTATCCGGATGGAGCGCCACTCGGGCGAGATCGATATCGTCGAGGATTACGGCCGCAAGCACGGCACGCTGGGCTTTACCAGCCCGGACCGCGCCTCGACCCATTTCGGGGCCGATCTCGAGCTCGTGCGCACGCTGCGCCGCTTCATGGACGGGGAAAACCCGCCGGTCGGCATCGCGGACGGGCTCGCTTCGCTCAGGATCGTGCTGGCGGCGCAGAAATCGATGAAGAACGGCGGCATGCCCGTCGATCCGGAAACCCAGGAGTTTGCGAAATGACGCGCAGATTCCCCGAACGCCTCACACCGCTCGCCAACCGGCTCGGCCTTCAGCCGCTTTTCGGCGACATCCACAATCATTGCGCGCTCTCCTACGGCCATGGCCGGCTGGAGGATGCGCTGGCGCGGGCCGCGCTTCAGCTCGATTTCGTCTCGATCACCGGTCATGCCGCCTGGCCCGATATGCCGGTCGACGTGCCGGAAGTGGCCCATATCGTCGATTTCCACGTCAAGGGTTTCGCCAAGCTCAAGGCCAACTGGAAGGATCATTTCGAGGCGCTGAACGCCTTTGAAGCGCCCGGTCGCCTCGCCGTATTCCCCGGCTACGAGATTCATTCCTCCGAGCATGGCGATTACACCATCGTCTATGGCGACCTCGATGTCGCCGAGCCGGAACTCGCCGACAGCCCGGCAGACCTCAAACGGGCGCTTCGAAACGCGATGGGCGACCGCGCCCTCGCCTTCCCGCACCATATCGGCTACCGCCAGGGCGCGCGCGGCATCAACTGGGAGACGTTCGATCCGGAACTGTCGCCCTTCGTCGAGATGTTCTCGATGCATGGCTGCGCGGAAGAATCTGAATCCGAGCGCTCCTATTTGCATTCCATGGGCCCGGTGAACGGGGCCTCGACGATGCGCGCGGGCCTGAAGCGCGGCGCGGTCTTCGGCGTTGTCGGCAATACCGACCATCATTCCGCATTTCCCGGCTCCTACGGCCATGGCCGCATGGCGGTCTATGGCGAGGGCAACAGCCGGGCAGCGATCTTTGCGGCGATGCGCGCGCGCCGCAGCAATGCGCTCACCGGCGACAACATCCATCTGCTGACGGCAATCGGCGATACCGTCCAGGGCGGCATTACCGCGCCCTCGCCAGAGGCAACGCTGGAGATCGAGGCGGTCGGCGGCGGGTTCATCGACGCTATCAACATTATCCGCAACGGCGAACTGTTCGAGCGGATCTCGCCCGAGCTTCGGCCCGCGCCGATCGACGCCGGGGACGGCGCGACCACCGAAACCATTCTGTTTGTCGAACTCGGCTGGGGTGCCAGAGGCAAGAGCCATGAATGGGCAGGCGAAATCAGCCTCGAAGGCGGCGAGATCACCGGGCTTGAACCCCGGTTTCGCGGCGCGGAGATCGTCTCGCCGCTCGAGGGCGACGACGAGGCGGCGGCATTGCCGACCCTCCGGCTTGCCGATAGCCGCGTCCAGTTTTCCGTCACGGCCGCAGCCAACCCCAACAATGTCACATCGGCGACCCAGGGGTTTGCGATACGGCTGAAGGCCGGCCCCGGGGCCAGGTTGAAGGCGGCGCTTTCGGGCAAGAGGCTCGACATCCCACTCGATCAGCTTTTCGAGGGCGCGGTTTCGGGCAATCTCGGCCCGATCGACAGCCCCGCCTATCGCTTGCACGCCCTGCCCCTGCCCCATCAATGGCAATGGCACGGCAAGGTCGCGCTCGGCGCGTTGACTGAAGGCGAGAACATCTATGTGCGGCTGCGCGAGAAGACCGGGCAGATGGCCTGGACCTCGCCGATTTTCTGCAGAAAGGAGGGGTGACACGAATCAGGCAGGACCGCCGGATCGTGACACCGATCCGGCCTATTCAGGCAATGAAGGCATGGCCGCGAAACGGACGCAAGCCGGATTGCCGAAAGACAGGAAAGCGGCCCAAGGGACCGGCTTTCATACGCGGGAACTTTTTGAAACCGGACCTGACAAAGGCCGGAGGGAGAACAGGCAATGAAGCATTTTGGAAAATTCACGAGTTTGCTGCTCGCTGCAAGCGCCCTGATGTCGGTATCGGTCGGGGCCGTTGAACTCAACATCGTCCACGGCGCGATCGGCAAGGACAACGAGGTTCTGCGCAAGGAGCTCGACCGCTACCAGGAGATGACCGGCGATACGGTCAATATCGTGTCCATGCCGGAATCGACGACCGACCAGTTCGGCCAGTACAAGCTCTGGCTTTCGGCCAAATCGCCGGATATCGACGTCTACCGTATCGACGTCATCGGCGCGCCACAGCTTGCCGACCACTTCGTCGACCTGACGGAGGCGACAGCCGACATTATCGACCAGTTCGTCCCGGCTTCCGTCGAATCGCAGACCGTCGACGGCAAGCTCGTGGCGCTGCCGATGTTCCTCGGCGCGCCGGCGCTCTACTATCGCACGGATCTTCTGGAAAAATACGACCGGCCGGTTCCCGAAACCTGGGAAGAGATGACCGAAACCGCAAAGATCATCATGGATGGCGAGCGGGCCGACGGCAATGGCGACATGTGGGGCTTCGTGTTTCAGGGCGCGCCCTATGAAGGGCTGACCTGTGACGGTCAGGAGTGGATCTACTCCTATGGCGGCGGCCGGATCGTCGAGCTTGACGGCTCGATCGGCGTCAACAACCCCAAGGCCGCCGAAGCGCTGAACATGGCCAAGTCCTGGGTCGGCACGATCGCGCCGCAGGGCGTTCTCAACTACATGGAAGAGGATGCGCGCGGCGTGTTCCAGTCCGGCGATGCCGTGTTCATGCGCAACTGGAACTATGCCTATGCGCTGGCGGACGGGCCGGATTCCCCGGTCAAGGGCAAGTTCGACGTCACCACGCTGCCCGTCGGCGGCGAAGGCGACAGTTCGGCGGCGACGCTCGGCGGCTGGCATCTCGCCGTCTCCAAATATTCGCCCAACCCGGACGAGGCGATCGAACTGGTGAAGTTCCTCAACAACTTCGAAAACCAGAAGGAACGCGCGATCGAGACCTCGCGTCCGCCGACGGTAACGGCCGTCTACGACGATCCGGAAGTGGCCGAGGCGCAGCCCTTCATTCCGCGCTGGAAGCCGGTCGTGCTCAACGCGCTGCCGCGCCCGTCGGCTGCGACCAAGCGCAAGTATAACGAGGTTTCCTCGGAATTCTGGACCGCCGTCCACAACACGCTTGCCGGCGACGGCACCGCCGAGCAGAACCTTGCCAAGCTGGAAGCCAAGCTGAAGCGTCTGCGCGGCAACGGCTGGTAACATAAGGCGGCGCTGCCCGGATGTCGGTGCGGCGCCGCTTTTCTTCGAACGACAGGAAGGGAACGGAACATGGCAGAACCGGTCGAAAAATCGACCCTGTCACATCAGCGCGTCGTGTCGGCATGGGTGTTCCTGGCGCCAATGCTTGCGGTGCTGGCCGTGGTCGCGGTCTATCCGCTGGTCAGAACGATCTATTTCGGCTTTACCGACGCCTCGATCGATTTTCCCGGCCAGGCGCAATGGGTCGGCTTCCGCAACTATCTCGAATATCTCGATTATGGCGACGGGACCGGCGAATTCTACGGGCTGCTCGCCGACCCCGACTGGTGGCGGGCCGTCTGGAACACGCTGCGCTTCACCTTCTTCTCGGTGCTGTTCGAAACCATTTTCGGCATGATCATCGCACTGGTTCTGAATACGCAGTTCCCCGGCCGCTCGCTCGTGCGCGCCGCCGTGCTGATCCCATGGGCGATCCCAACCATCGTCTCGGCCAAGATGTGGGCGTGGATGATGCATGACCAGTTCGGCATTTTGAACGATATCCTGATGAAACTGCACATCATCGCCGAACCGGTGGCCTGGACCGCCAATCCCGATACCGCGCTTCTCGCGGTGCTGATCGTCGATATCTGGAAGACCACGCCGTTCATGGCGCTGCTCATTCTCGCCGGCCTGCAGATGGTGCCGAAGGACATGTACGAGGCGGCGAAGCTCGACGGCATCCATCCGGTGCGGGTGTTCCGCAAGGTCACCCTGCCGCTGATCATGCCGGCCGTGCTGGTGGCGATCGTGTTCCGCGCGCTCGATGCGCTCCGGGTGTTCGACATCGTCTATGTGCTGACGCCCAACAACCCGAATACGGCCACCATGTCGGTGTTCGCGCGCGAAAACCTGTTCGATTTCGATCAGTTCGCCTATGGCTCGGCGGCATCCACCCTGCTGTTCCTGATCATCGCGCTTTTGACGATCGGCTTCATCCGCGCCACCCGCATGAACCTTGGAGGTGAGAGATGACCATTCCCGCTCCCGTCAGGCGCATCGCGTTCTACGCGCTCGTCCTTGTCATCCTCGTCCAGGCGTTGTTTCCCTTCTACTACGCGATCCTGACCTCGCTTGAGAACGGTCAGGCGCTGTTCGAGGTCAATTATCTGCCGAAGGCGGTCACCTTCGACAATTACGAGCACATGCTGAGCGATGGCGTTTTCGGCCACCAGATCTTCAACTCGGTCTTCGTCGCCACCGTGGTCGTCATCTTCTCGCTGTTTCTGGCGGTGACGGCGGCTTTCGCGCTCAGCCGTATCCGGTTCAGGGGGCGCGGGCTGTTGCTGTTCACCATCCTCTCGGTCTCGATGTTTCCGCAGATCGCGGTGCTCTCCGGCCTGTTCGAACTGATCCGCACATTCGGGCTGTTCAATTCCCTCTGGTCGCTGGTGTTCTCCTATATGATCTTCACCCTGCCGTTCACCGTCTGGGTGCTGACCACCTTCATGCGCGACATGCCGATCGAGATCGAGGAAGCCGCGATCATGGACGGCGCCTCCTCCTTCACCATCATCCGGCGCATCTTCCTGCCGCTGATGTGGCCGGCGATGGTGACGACCGGGCTTCTCGCCTTCATCCACGCCTGGAACGAGTTCCTGTTCGCCCTCACCTTCCTGTCCACCGACAGCCAGCGCACCGTGCCGGTGGCGATCGCGATGATTTCGGGCCTTTCGGAATTCGAGGTGCCGTGGGGCAACATCATGGCGGCCTCGGTGATCGTCACCGTTCCGTTGATCGCGCTCGTCCTCGTCTTCCAGCGAAAAATCGTTTCCGGCCTGACCGCCGGCGCCGTGAAAGGATAGTCTCATGGCCTCCATCGAACTCAACAAGATCTGCAAATCCTTCGGCCATGTCGAGGTTCTGAAGGATATCGACCTCAGCCTCGAAAAGGGCGAGTTCGTCGTCTTCGTCGGCCCTTCCGGCTGCGGAAAATCCACGCTTCTGCGCCTGATCGCCGGCCTTGAGGATATTTCCGGCGGTGAGCTGATGATCGACGGCGCGCGCGTCAACAACGTGCTGCCGGCAAAGCGCGGCATCTCGATGGTGTTCCAGTCCTATGCGCTTTATCCGCATATGACGGTCTACGAGAACATGGCCTTCGGCCTCGAACAGGCGAAACTCGACAAGCAGGAGGCCGACAAGCGGATCCGCGAGGCGGCCGAGATGCTGCAGATCACGCCCTATCTCGAACGCAAGCCGCGTCAGCTTTCCGGCGGCCAGCGCCAGCGCGTCGCCATCGGTCGGGCAATCACCCGCCAGCCCCGCATCTTCCTGTTCGACGAGCCGCTTTCCAACCTCGACGCGGCGCTCAGGGTCGATACCCGCATCGAGATCGCCGCGCTCCACAAACGCATGAAAGGCGTCACCATGATCTATGTGACCCATGATCAGGTCGAGGCGATGACGCTTGCCGACCGGATCGTGGTGCTGAATGCCGGGCGGGTGGAACAGGTCGGCACGCCGATGGAGCTCTACATGAAGCCCGCCAGCCGTTTCGTCGCCGAATTCATCGGCTCGCCGCGCATGAACGTGATCGCGGGCGAGATCGCCGAGGCGTTCGGCGCGGCCGCCTGCGGCATCCGCCCGGAACACCTGACGATTTCGCGCGAGGGTGGCCGCTGGCCCGGAAAAGTTATGCTTTCAGAAGAGCTTGGAAGCGATACTTACATTCATGTGGAAACCGAAGATGCCGGCATGCTGAATGTGCGCGCGCCGGGCGCGCAGGACTTTGCCTCGGGCGAACGCGTCTTCGTAACCCCCGACGAGACGGCCCTTCACCGCTTCGACGCAGCCGGTACGGCGATTTAGGAGGCCGGCATGAACAGCAGCTTCAGACCATCCGAACCGCCCCGCCCGATCTGCGTCATCGGCAATGCCAATCTCGACCTCGTCACCGGCAGCATCGACGACTGGCCGGAATGGGGAACCGAGGTTTTTCTCGAAAGGTCCGATTTCCGCATCGGCGGATCGGCGGCCAATACCGCGCTCGTGCTGCAGCGCCTGCGCCATCCCGTTGGCCTCGTCTCGGCGACCGGCAGCGATGCGGCGGCCGCGATGATCACCCATCAGTTCGCCGGTGCGCTCGACCGGATCTCCGCCCGACCCGGCCCGACCTCGATGTCCGTCGGCATATTGCAGACGGGCGGCGAGCGCAGTTTCTTCTCGACCAATGGCCATCTCGACGGACTTGATGCGGCATTCTTTTCGCATGCGCTTGAAGACTGGCCGCTTGAGGGTGCGATCGCGCTCGTTTCAGGCGGATTCGCCCTTCCCGGCCTGATGGCGGAGCATACGGATTTTCTGGAAAGGCTGAGAGCACGCGGCGCGACCATTGCCATCGATCCCGGCTGGCCGGGCGAAGGCTGGAGCGATGCCGCCATCGACAACGCCCGCGCATGGATCGGCCTCGCCGACCATATTCTGTTGAACGACAAGGAAGCGCTCGGGCTTGCCGGCGAGAACGCCGTGCATGCCGCCTGCCGCGCGTTCGCCCCCTATATGCGCCGCGATGCCGCGCTCGTCGTCAAGCGCGGCCCGGAAGGCGCTGCCTGCTACCACACCCGCAATTACCTGGTCGAACATGCCGCGCCCCTTGACGTTATCGACACGGTCGGCGCCGGCGACGCCTTCAATGCCGGCTATCTGAGCGCTGTTGCCGAAGGCGCCTCCGAGCGCGCGGCGTTGCGGCACGGTATCGATGTCGCCACGCGAGTGATCGGCGAGTTTCCCCGCAGCGGCGACGCCATCAGCCCGGAAAGGATCGCCGAGCCATGCGCAATATCCTCCTCCTGATCGCCGACGATCTCGGCCGGATGACCGGTTGCTATGGCGAGCATGCGATTGCGACGCCCAATATCGACCGGCTTGCCGAGACCGGCACGCGCTTCGACATGGCGTTTACCTCGACAGCCTCGTGTTCGGCCAGCCGCTCGGTGATCTATACCGGTCTGCACACCCATGAAACCGGGCAATACGGCCTCAACCACAACCATCACCACTTCATGACCTTCGACCATGTGGAGACCGCGCCCGCACTTCTGAATGTGGCGGGCATGAAGACCGGCATCATCGGCAAGGTCCATGTCGGCCCCGATGCGGTCTATCCCTGGCAGGTGCGCGAGGAAAGCTGGGAACGCGATGTTCGCCACGCGGCGAACCGGGCCTCGGTCTTTTTCGAAAACGCGAAGGCGGAGCAAAAGCCGTTCTTCCTCACCATCGGCTTCATCGATCCGCATCGCGATGAAACCCGCGGCGGGTTTGGCAATGACCGCGACTATCCCGGTGTCGAGGATCGGGTATTCTCTCCGCAAGCCGTCTCCGTGCCGCCCTTCCTCACCGATCTGCCGGAGGTTCGCCAGGAGTTGGCCGAATATTACCGCTCGATCTACCGGCTCGATCAGGGCGTCGGCATGGTTCTCGATGCGCTGGAAAAGGCAGGTCTGGCCGATGACACGCTCGTCGTCTTCCTCTCCGACAACGGCTCGCCCTTCCTCAATTCCAAGACCACGCTTTACGATGCCGGCGTGCGCCTGCCGCTGATCATCCGCAAGCCCGGCGGGAGCAAAGGCGTCGAAAACCCCAATCTGGTGTCCTTCACGGATATCCTGCCGACCTTTCTCGACTGGGCGGGCCATGAAGCCCCGCCCGGTCCACGCAAAGGGCGCTCGCTGCTGCCGATCCTCGAATCCGAAACGCTTGAAGATGACTGGCAGGCGGTGTTCGGCTCGCATACCTTCCACGAGATCACCAATTACTGGCCAACGCGCTTCATGCGAACCACGCGCTACAAATATCACCGCAACGTCGCCTGGCAGCTCGATTTTCCGTTCTCCGGCGACCTCTACGGCTCGCTGACCTGGGAGGGGATCCGCAATCAAAACCCGGCGATGATCGGCAGTCGCTCGGTGAAGAACTATGTCCGCCGCCCGCCCGAGGAACTCTATGACCTTGAGGCCGACCCGCATGAGGTGAAAAACCTCGCCGACAATCCCGCCCACCGCGACCGGCTCGTCGCCATGCGGCGGGCGACCGAGACCTGGCAGCGCGAGACCCGCGATCCCTGGCTCTACCGCGACGGCGTGTCGCTGCGCGCCATCGAGAAGCACCTGGAAAACGGACTTGCCGTGCCCGATCGCTTCGATTTCGACCCGGACAATCCCGGCTCGCGCTAACGCATCTGCGACCTCCGGCCGGACCACCCGCGGAAAGCAGCCACGGCAGAGGGTCCGGACTGCTGACATAGCCTAGCTGCCCAGGAGCCGCGCGACGTGATGCGGGATCACCGTTTCGCATTCACGCCTGGCCCGCTCGGCGCGCAGGATCGAGCGTACAAGGTCGTAGGCGTCGTCCAGGTCGTCGTTGATGACGACATATTCGTAATCGCGCCAGTGTGAAATCTCGCCGGTGGCGTTCTTGAGGCGCACCTCCATCGCCGCCTTGCTGTCTTCCGCTCGCGCCAGCAACCGCGCCCTGAGCGCCTCCATCGACGGCGGCAGCACGAAGATGCCGACGACATCGCCGGGCATCGCCTGCTTCAGTTGCCGGGCGCCCTGCACATCGATATCGAACAGCACGTCGCGGCCGGCGGCAAGCGAACGTTCCACGGCGGCCCTGGGCGTGGCGTAGTAATTGCCATGCACTTCGGCCCATTCCAGAAAGGCCCCCTCATCGCGCTTCCTGATGAAGCTTTCCGGATCCATGAAGAAATAATGCACCCCCTCGCGTTCGCTCGCGCGGATCTGCCGCGTGGTGGCGCTGATCGAAAGATCGATCATCGGGTCCTCGGCCAGAAGCCGCCGCGCGATCGTCGATTTGCCGGCCCCCGAAGGGGCCGCCAGCACCAGCATCACGCCCCGCCGTTTATCCGTTCCGCTCACGTTCATGCTCACTCCAGATTCTGCAATTGTTCGCGAAACTGATCGATCACCGTTTTCAATTCAAGTCCGGCAGCCGTCACCTCCACCGAATTGGACTTGGAACAGATCGTATTGGTTTCGCGATTGAATTCCTGCGCCAGGAAATCGAGCCGGCGCCCGCAGGGCCCGGGCTCGCCGAGCAAGGCCCGCGCGGCCGTCACATGGGCGCGCAGCCGGTCAAGTTCCTCGCGGATGTCGGATTTGGTCGCCAGCAGCACCGCCTCGGCATAAAGCCGGTCGCCCTCAAGCGAGGGGGCTGCTTCCAGCAGACGCTGCACCTGTTCGCAAAGCCGCGCCGCGATCACGGCGGGCTGGCGCGAGCGGTCCGCCTCGATGACGACCGTCAAGGCCTCGATCGCGTCGACCTGCTCGCGCAATACGGCGACGATCTTCTCGCCTTCCTCTGCCCGCATGGCTGCAAGGCGACCGATTGCGAGTTCCAGATCGGACACGATCAGGGCTTCGCGCGATGCCATTGCATCACCCGGCTCGTCCGCCTCGCGCAGTTCGGCAATGCCGCGGACCGCCAGCAGCCCCTCGAGCGACAGGCGCGAATCGTCCAGTCTGGAGGCAAGCCGGTTCTTCAGATCGAGCACGGCCTCAAGCGCGGTCTCGTTGACCACCAGTTCCAGCTTGCTGTCGGCGACACTGACATTGAGCGCGATCTGCACATTGCCGCGCGTCAGCCGGGCGGCCGTGAGCTTTCTGATAGCGCTTTCCAGATGGTCAAAACCCTGCGGCAATCTGAGACGAAGATCGAGCCCCTTGCCGTTGACGGAGCGCAACTCCCATGTCCAGCGGTAGCGGCCCTTCTGGCCCTGGCTGCGGGCAAATCCTGTCATCGATTGCTGCGTCATGATCCCTCGCTGTTGCTCGCGTCGCGGCAGACTACAGGATTAAACACGCAGCCGGAACGCCGCAGACACGCCAGCGCACCGTTTTTAGTTGCCGGAGCGCTCGGCTTCAACCTTGCGCCAGCGCCGGACATTGGCGTTATGCTCATCCAGCGTCTCGGCGAATGCATGGCCGCCGCTGCCGTCGGCAACGAAATACAGGGCGTCGGTCTCGGCCGGATTGGCGACGGCCTCCAGCGCATCGCGTCCGGGATTGGCGATCGGCCCGGGCGGCAGGCCCTTGATACGATAGGTGTTGTAGGGCGTTTCCTTGTCGAGATCGGAGCGGTAGATCGGGCGATCGGACGGCTTGCCCTCGCCGCCGAATATCCCGTAGATCACAGTCGGATCGGACTGAAGCCGCATGCCGCGCTCCAGTCGATTGAGAAAGACAGCCGCCACCAGCGGCCGCTCGTCCGGCACGCCGGTCTCCTTTTCCACGATCGAGGCAAGCGTGAGGAATTCCTCCTTGGTCTCGATCGGCAGATCCTTGTCGCGCTGCAGCCAGATTTCATCGACAAGCGCTTCCTGGCCAGCCCGCATCTGCTCCACGATCCCGGTACGCGGGGTTCCGCGCGCAAACGAAAACGTCTGCGGCATCAGGCTGCCTTCCGGCGGCAGTTCCTCAGGCAGATCGCCCGAAAGATCGGGGTCGGCGGCAAGCTTGTCGAACACCTCGCGAACCGTCAGGCCCTCGGGAAACGAGATGCTGAACAGGATCGATTTTCCGGACTCGAACAGATCGGCGATTTCCTCCATCGAGGCGCCCGCCTCGATCTCGTAGTCGCCGGCCTTCAGCGTCTCGCCGTCGCGCATCCGCGCGGCCGTGACATAGCGGAAAATCCGCGAATCAGAGATGATGCCCTCGCGCTCCAGATCATGCGCGATCGTCGCAAGCCCCGCGCCGCTTCGCACCGTGAACTCCGTGTCGCCGGCAAGCGGTCCCGGGTCGCGGTAGCTCGACATGGCGTAGTAATAGATCGCGATTGCGCCGATGCAGCAGAGCACCAGCAGCGTCATCATGAAATTGAGCAGGATGACGACCGGGCTCCTTGCCTTTTTCGAGCGCGCCCTGGGTTGAGGCACGCGCTCGGGCCTCAGCGCCTGCTTGGCCGATTTCACCGCCGCTGGCCTGCGTTCCGGCGCGGAATTGCGCTCATTATCCTGATCCGAGCCGCTCACCGGACCCCCTTATCGCATGTTCCTCGACGGATTGTCACAAGACAATGGCCGCCTGACCCAAATGAATTGCCGGTTTCGATGTTGTTATCGTTTTTCCGACATTGCCGGCAGGTTGGACGGAAAACCGTCCAATCGGCGCTGTGCCCGCTGGAGCCGTCGAATCATCCCAAACGGGATACGGCGACCCATCGCTGCTCTTCATTAAAAAAACGGCTGCAAAATGTCAGCCGTTTCTTTTCAGCGTCCACAATGGCGACCGCTTCAATCCGCAAAACGCCGCAGCACCAGCGAGGCGTTGGTGCCGCCAAAGCCGAAGGAGTTCGAAAGCGCGATATCGATGTTGCGTTTGCGCGCGACTTTCGGCACCAGGTCGATCGCCGTCTCGCGCTCGGGATTGTCGAGGTTGAGCGTCGGCGGGGCGATATTGTCGCGGATCGCCAGCGTCGAGAAAATCGCCTCGATCGCGCCGGCCGCGCCCAGCAGATGGCCGGTCGCCGACTTGGTCGACGACATCGACACCTTGTCCGCCGCATCGCCCATAAGCCGCTCGACCGCGCCAAGCTCGATCGTGTCGGCCATCGTCGAGGTGCCGTGGGCGTTGATGTAATCGACATCGGACGGCGCGATCCCGGCGCGCTTCAAGGCCGACGTCATGCAGCGGAACGCGCCCTCGCCATCCTCGCTCGGCGCGGTGATGTGAAAGGCATCGCCGCTCATGCCGTAGCCAACGACCTCGGCATAAATCTTCGCGCCGCGCGCCTTGGCATGTTCCAACTCCTCGAGAACGACGATACCGGCGCCCTCGCCCATCACGAAACCGTCGCGATCAACATCATAGGGGCGCGAGGCGCGCTCGGGTTCATCGTTGAAATTGGTGGAGAGCGCCTTGCAGGCGGCAAAACCCGCGAGCGCAATGCGGCATATCGGCGATTCCGTGCCGCCGGCGACCATCACATCGGCATCGCCGAAGCCGATGATCCGGCTGGCATCCCCGATCGCATGCGCGCCCGTGGAGCAGGCCGTGACGACGGAATGGTTGGGGCCGCGCAGCTTGTGGCGGATCGACACCTGACCGGAGGCGAGGTTGATCAGCCGCCCCGGAATGAAGAACGGAGAGACGCGGCGCGGGCCGCGGTCGCGCAGCGTATAGCCGGCTTCGACAATGCCGTTGAGACCGCCGATGCCGGAGCCGATCAGAACGCCGGTCGCGATCTGGTCATCATCGCTTTCAGGGTGCCAGTCGGCATCCGAAAGCGCCATGTCGGCGGCCGCCATGGCATAGGTGATGAACGGATCGACCTTGCGCTGTTCCTTCGGTTCAAGCCACTGATCGGGATTGAAGCTGCCATCGCTGCCATCGCCGAGCGGGATAGAGCAGGCGATCCTGGCCGCAAGGTCTTCCGTTTCGAACGCGGTGACCTTGCTTGCTCCGCTGACGCCGTCAAGCAGACGCGACCAGGTTACCTCGGTCCCGCAGCCGAGCGGTGTGACCATGCCCAGACCGGTGATTACGACACGCCTCATTGGTGGATCGCCCCCATTTTTTTCAAGTTTCTTGTCATCGTGGCCGACGTTTTGAGCCCGACACGCATCAGCCTGAATCGGCCTTCGCCTGACTATAGACGCTCTCGTCACAAGCGCAAAACCGTCAGCAAAACCGTCCTTGATGCGTTTTCACCCCGGAACGCCGGACAAAAAAATGGCCCGTGTAACCGGGCCGTTCGAGGCGGGTTGCAGGTCTGACCCGAACGCCGCCCTGAATTTTCAGTCGATCAGGCCTGAGCCTTTTCGATGAACTTGATGGCATCGCCGACCGTGAGGATCGAATCGGCCGCATCGTCGGGGATTTCCACACCGAACTCTTCTTCGAAGGCCATGACCAGCTCGACAGTATCGAGCGAGTCGGCGCCGAGATCGTCGATGAAGCTTGCGCTTTCGACAACCTTGTCGGCATCCACGCCCAGGTGGTCAACTACAATTTTCTTAACGCGTTCTGCGATATCGCTCATGTCGGTTTCCTCGACCTGTCTCAAGTTCCGCGGCATGCCTGAAACATCCGCTATGTGAAAGCCGCCAGCCTTCCAACAGGGAAGGTGCCGCGGCAGATATGTGAACCAAAGCCCACTTATGACCGAAATCCCGGCCGATGGACCGGGCTTCGCTCACTGGACTGTTCTTGTCAGTCCCGGCCCGCTTACCACGCTTTGTTCTGAGCGCAAAGCCCAAAAAGCACCGTGTCGCCGGTCTCTCCAGCATTTTCAACGGCCCGCGCAAAGCGGGCCGCAAAGTCAGATCATGGCCATACCGCCATTGATATGCAAGGTCTGACCTGTGACATAGCCAGCCTCGTTGGAGGCAAGATAGGTGACCGCGGCCGCAATGTCATCACCGCTGCCCATCCGCTTCATCGGCACGGCGCCAAGGATCGCCTCTTTCTGCTTGTCGTTCAGCTTGTCGGTCATCGCGGTTTCGATGAAACCGGGGGCCACGCAATTGACGGTGACGTTGCGCGGCGCCACTTCCTGCGCCAGCGATTTCGAGAACCCGATCATCCCGGCCTTGGCCGCGCAATAATTGGCCTGGCCCGGATTGCCGGTGACGCCGACGATCGAGGTGATGTTGACGACCCGGCCGAAGCGGCGGCGCATCATCGGATGCATGATGGTGCGGGTCAGCACGAAGGCTGCGGTGAGGTTGACCTCCAGCACGCTTTCCCAATCGGCATCGCTCATCCGCACGAACAGCCCATCCTTGGTGATGCCTGCATTGTTGACCAGGATATCGACGCCCTCGAGCTCGGCCTCGGCCTTTTCGCCGAGCGCCTTGACGGCGGCGCGATCGGAAAGATCGGCGGGAAATACATGGGTGCGTTCGCCAAGCTCTCCGGCCAGCGCCTCGAGCTTTTCAGCACGCGTGCCGTGAAGCGCGACGGTCGCGCCCTGGGCGTGGAGCATACGGGCGATCGCCTCGCCTATGCCGCCGCTGGCACCGGTAACAAGCGCCTTGCGGCCAGTCAGATCCAACATGTCACAACCTCGTCAGATGGAGGCCCGCGCGAGGCGGGCCGTTTCAACACTTCAGCCCTTGATCGCTTTCAGCGCCGCGTCGATATCGCCCGGCGCGCCGATCGCGACGCCGTTGAGCGAGCGCTCGATGCGGCGCGCAAGACCGGTCAGCACCTTGCCGGCGCCGACTTCATAGAGCGTTTCGATTTCATTTGCCGCAAACCAGCTCACCGTCTCGCGCCAGCGCACCCTTCCGGTGACCTGCTCGACCAGCAGTTTCATGATTTCATCGGGATCGGAAACGGGTGCGGCGCGGACATTGGCGATCACCGGCACCACCGGTTCGCCGCGACGCACTTCCGCCAGCGCTTCCTCCATCGCGTCGGCGGCGGGCGCCATCAACGAACAATGGAAGGGTGCGGAGACCGGCAGCAGCAGCGCGCGCTTGGCGCCCTTTTCGGTGGCGAGCGCGACCGCCTTTTCGACAGCCTCTTTTTCGCCGGAGATCACGATCTGGCCGCCGCCATTATCGTTGGCGATCTGGCAGACGCCGGTGGCCGCGGCCGCCGCGCAAAGCGCCTCGACATCCTCGAATTCGAGACCGATGATCGCCGCCATCGCGCCTTTTCCGACCGGTACCGCGCGCTGCATGGCATTGCCGCGAATACGCAAAAGCCTTGCTGTATCGGCAAGCGAGAAGGTGCCGGCGGCGCAGAGCGCCGAATATTCGCCAAGCGAGTGGCCGGCGACATAGGAAATATCGGTCGCAAGATCGAGCCCTTCGGCCTCCATCACCCGCACGGTGGCAAGCGATACCGCCATCAGCGCCGGCTGGGCGTTGGCGGTGAGCTGAAGCTGGTCTTCGGGGCCTTCCCAGATGATGTTCGAGAGCTTTTCGCCGAGCGCATCATCCACTTCCTCGAAGACCAGCCGGGCGGCGGTGAATTCATCCGCCATTGCCTTGCCCATGCCGACAGTCTGGCTTCCCTGTCCGGGAAAGGTGAATGCAACGCTCATCTCGGTCTGCCCCTTCGCCTTGAAACCTCCCGCGCGTCCCTTCATGTCCGGGTCGCAGCGGTTTGCGTTCTCCAATTGACGTTTCACTCGCCCAAGTCAAGGGCGGGCCTACCGCCCCGACCGGAAACCGTGACCGAAAAATCCCCGGACGCGCTTGCGTTCAGAGCGGTTCCGGCTAAATTCCCGAAACCGTTCACGTCAGCCATTTCTTAAGGTAATTTCATGAAAATCAAAAGTTTGGGCCGCACCGGCATCGAGGTTTCGCAAATCTGTCTCGGCACCATGACCTGGGGCAGCCAGAATTCGCTGGAGGAAGCGAGCGCCCAGATGGACTATGCCGTGGAAAACGGCGTCAACTTCTTCGACACCGCCGAGATGTATCCGGTGACCCCGATCGGTCCGGAAACCTATGGCCGCACCGAGGAATTCATCGGCGAATGGCTGAAGGCGCGCGGCAAGCGCGACGATATCGTGCTCGCCAGCAAGGTCGCGGGCCCCGGAAGGCCCTGGGTCCGGAATGGCGGTCCACTGACGCCGCAGGGCATCCGCACCGCGCTGGACCAGAGCCTGAAGCGGCTGAAGACCGACTACATCGACCTCTACCAGGTGCACTGGCCCAATCGCAATCATTTCCATTTCCGCAATTCCTGGTCCTACTCCCCCTTCGGCCAGGACCGGTTCCAGGCCCGCATCGATATCGCCGAGACGCTCGACGCGCTGGATGATCTGGTGAAAGCCGGCAAGATCCGCGCGGTCGGCCTTTCCAACGAAACCTCATGGGGCACGATGAAATATCTCGAACGCGCCGAGACGATGGACCGGGCGCGTATCGCCACCGTGCAGAACGAATACAATCTTCTCTACCGCCACCACGATCTCGACATGGCCGAGCTTGCCCATCATGAAGATGTCGGACTTCTGGCGTTCTCGCCGCTCGCGACCGGGCTTTTGACCGGCAAATATCGCAATGGCAGGGTGCCGGAAGGCTCGCGCGCGACCATCTCGCCCGATCTCGGCGGCCGGATGCAGGAGCATCAGGAGCCCGCCGTCGATGCCTATTGCAAACTCGCCGAAACCCACGGGCTGGACCCGGCGCAGATGGCGCTCGCCTTCGTGCTGTCGCGCCCGTTCGTGACCGCCGCCATCATCGGCGCCACCTCGATGGAACAGCTGAAAACCAACATCGCCGCCGCCGATGTGGCCATGACCGACGACATTCTCGGCGATATCGCAAGGCTGCACCGGGCATTTCCGGCGCCGATCTGAGAAAAGCCGCATAGCCCCCACGACCCTGTCTATTGCTGGGCGTAGCGATGGCATCCGGAAAGCCGTCCTTGCTCCCAATACTCTCTCCCGCCTGCGGGAGAGATGCCCCGAAAGGGGCAGTGAGGGTGAAGCAGCATGTCGGTCCCGTGGGGGTGTCCGTGTGGATAGACTCCCCCCTCACTGTCGCTTTCGCGACATCTCTCCCCTCCGGGGCGAGAAGATTGGGGGGCTGTGCGGTGACGTCAGTGGTCGCCTTCGGGTGCGGGAGCGATCAGCCTCCTCCATAACAATCTCGCCCTCAAAGGGAGAGATTGGTGGCTGCAACGCCGCGCAAACACACTACCCCTTTGCCCGCAGCGTTCCTCACCCACCAATTTCCACCCCGACACATTGTCTCGCGCCCGCAAGCCCCCATATCCCCTCCAAACGCCGGCAACATCCGGCTAGCATGGGGACTTCTATTGGATTTTCTGTTTATCGCGCTCGGGCTGGTCGGGCTTTATTTCGGTGCGGAATGGCTGGTTTCGGGTGCGGTGGCGACGGCGCGGCGGGTGGGGATTTCCCCGCTGGTGGCGTCAATCGTGATCGTCGGCTTCGGCACCTCGCTTCCCGAACTTCTGGTCTCCGTCCGCGCAGCGCTTGCCGGCGCGCCGGGCATCGCGCTTGGCAATGTGGTCGGTTCCAACATCGCCAATATCCTGCTGATCGTCGGCGTTGCCGCGGTGATCTTTCCGATTTCCGGCTGGGACCGGAATGTGCGCCGCGATGCCGCGACCATGACTGCCTCCGCCGTGTTCCTGCTGTTTCTGGTGCAATATGATGTGATCGGACGGGTTGCGGGCCTCGTGCTGCTGGCGCTGCTGGCGCTGTTCCTGTTCAGAACCTACCGCTTCGCCGTTGCCACCGAAACCGGCCCGGAACTGCCCGCCGACGGCGCGATTCCGGTCAGGAAGATGACGGTCCTGATCATCGCGGGGCTCGCCTTGCTGGTCGTCGGCGCCGAACTGCTGATCCGCGGCGCGACCGAGCTTGCCAGCCATTTCGGCATATCCGACGCGGTGGTGGGCCTGACGGTCGTGGCGCTGGGCACCAGCCTGCCGGAACTCGCCACCGCCGTCGTCGCCGCCCTCAAGCGCCATTCCGACGTCGCGATCGGCAATGTCACCGGCTCCTGCATCTTCAACGTGCTCTGCATCATCGGCGCCACCGGGGCGATCGCGCCGCTCCCCGTGCCGCAAGGCTTTGCAAGCTTCGACGTGCCGGTGATGCTGGCGGCGACCGTGTTCTTCGCGCTGATGCTGTTCTTCGCGCCGAAATTTCACAGGGCGACGGGGGTCGTGATGATGGCGGCCTATGGGGGGTATATCTGGACCTTGGTGTAGCGACAGACGCCGGAGCCCGTTGCCGCCGGGAATATTGCAAAACCGGACAATAACAATCATATTAAAACGATGAACAAACGACCAGAACCCAAACTCTTCGAAGTCCTCTCCGCGGAGCAAGTCACCCCGAACATGCGCCGCGTCTCCATTGGCGGTCCTGCCATGGCAGCGTTTCCCGCCGGACAGGATGGCGGCTATGTGAAGCTGATGCTTCCAGGCGCCGATGAAAAGCCCTTGCTGCGGACCTATACGATCCGCAGCCAGAGCGCCGAGGCGCTCGACATCGATTTTGCATTGCACGGAATTGGCGGCGGCGGCGGCCCGGCCGTTTCCTGGGCGCAGGACGTGAACCCCGGCGAAACCATAAGGGTCGGCGGACCGGGACCGGCCAAGACGCTGCCGCCCGGCGCCGACTGGTACCTCGTGCTGGGCGACATGACCGCCCTTCCCGCCATCGCCGTCAATCTTGAGGCGCTGCCCGATGACGCGGTTGGCGATGCCGTGATCGAGATCCAGACCGAGGACGACCGGCAGGACCTTCGCCATCCCGAAGGCGTCCGCCTGCATTGGGTCATCAACCCCGAGCCCGGTCATCAGCCTGAGATGTTCGAGCAGATCGTCCGTTCCCTCGCCTGGCGCAAGGGCCGCGTCTATGCCTGGTCCGCAACGGAATTCGAGGTGATGCGGCGCGTCAGGACCTATCTGAGGGGAGAATGCGGGCTGGGGTCCGATCAACTCTATATTTCCAGCTACTGGAAACAGGGGCTCGGGGAGGATCAGCATCGGGTGGTGAAAAGGGCTGATGCAGAGACTGCGGCGGGGTGAGAGGCGGCGAAATGTGGAATGGGGCTGGCGGCATTATTCCGCTACCCTTGTGATACCGCAGTCTGCGATGTCGCCAGCTCATACACCTAAACATCTTCTGACGCGGTGACGCTGATAGTTTGTGCGGGATGTATCTACAATTTGGCGTTGGGTGCTGACCAAGATAGTATGCTACCAACAGACTTCCATCGCGTGTCACTAATCACAATAAAGAAAGTCAGTAAAGACTATCCGCTATTGCCTTAAAAGGGACTGAAGCGGTCAAACGCCGATCAGCTTTCGAGATCGTTCCTCATGCGCTTGTATGAAGCTTCATCAGAATGATGACGGCCATTCCATCTTAGATGGTTCAGTTTTTATTCAATTTAGACTACATGTAAACGAGACATCTGTGCAATTTTGAGAATAGGAAAATCTGCCCATGCTTCGTGATTTCAACAAGGATCGAGTTACTCTAGTAAAATCAAGCGGTAAGGTCGAGAAAGACGAAATTCCGGCTCTTGTTACGGGCGATCAGGTATTTACAGCCGACAAGACTTTGCCTATTGAGACGGGAGATCATTTTCTTCGAAAACTACCGAGTGGATTGGTAGAAGACTATGAGGTCGTCGATCCAAAGTTCTATAATTTGGGGCAGGATTCTCATTTTCAAATTGATGTCCGCAAGACAGGCGCACCGAAGCAGCAAGCGACTGTAATCCAAGGGATTACGAACAATTTTTCGGGCTCAAACTCACGCGTGAACATCAATTCGATTGATAATTCGATCAATATCTCGAACGACATCCCATCGGAGGCATTATTCAACTTTGTAAATCAAGTTAGACCTGTTGTATCGCAGTTGCCACCGTCGAGTCAGGAGACCATAAACGCTCAGCTCACCAGCATCGAAGAAGAGGCGAAAAAACCAAAATCTTCGAAAATATCAATACTAGTAGCCCTTCAATCGATAAAGACAGTGGCCGAGAGTGCGTCTGGAAACTTAGTAGCTGCTGGAATACTTCACTTGATTGGCAAACTCATTTAGACGTGGGGTCGCGATATGGCTCCAACTCATTCAGACGCGTTGGCTGAACTGTCATTTGAATTCAGATTCACACGATTGTTTTCTCCACCGCTGCTATGAATGGTCGTGACATCACCTAGAAAAATCTGATGAGTTAATTGAGTAACCTTTTCGGTGTCTTGTACATTCAGCTGTTCCGCCGCACCGATCTTTACCTCCGCAGCAGCGGGTATCTTCTTCTCCAATTCGATTGTGAATTCTAGAATTTTTGAGCGCACAGCGTACTGGAGCTCGACCAGGCCAGCCTTAGACAGAATTCCGGTAACACTATTGCATGCCATATTTTCGTATATTTTACCCTGCAACAATAGGATAAGATCTGAAGCGTTAATTTGTAAAACCCCACCTTCGCCTCCACTCAAGAGACTGTCGACCGCTGCGACGCTCTGGCGAATAGAGTATTCATTCCAGCCGTCTCCGCAGTACTTCTCGATCAAGAAAGGCGGAATTGGCGCATTCGTTATACCAGAGCCAAACGCACCAGAAAACGTTGCTTTGTAGGTAACAGTGAGCTTTCGGTATTCAGGTACTTCTACATCCTTTGGGTAACCCTCACCTTCATGTTTCACCCACTCTTCCAAGAGATCACTACCAAGCTTGGACGCCAAAAAGCGAAGCTTTAGGAGCACAGGACCAATTTCGCTGTTTTCTTGCATCAACGATTGCTGAATTTCTCGCAATAAACTCATTTCGACAAAACCAGTTTTCAGACAAACCTTCAGCGACGACATGACGCAACCGGGGCAACTGAGGACAGATAATTTTATCTCAATAACATTTATAGACACCTGTGAAAACAATTGCGACCAGCACACCTGCCGCACAACTCATGAACGAAGCCCCCACCCCTTGCATTCCGCCCGAAAATCCGTATAAGCCGCTCATCCAAAGGTCCGGTCTTCAGGCTGGTGGCTGAACGGAGGGCTGTTTTCGCTGTGGCGGAAATGCCTGGCGCGGTAAAAGCGCCTGCCTCCCGTGTCGCCGCTCTCGACCGTCTCGTCTAACGCTTTTCTTGCCGGGGTTTCCCCTCAGGAGCAGTCGTTGAGGCTTAGCCGCCGAATTCCGGGTCCTGGAAACGCAAGAAAGGCAAGATATCAATGACACTTTACGAACACGTGTTCCTGGCCCGCCAGGACATCACGGCCCAGCAGGTCGACGGTCTCGTCGAGCAGTACAAAGCGCTGCTCGAGGAAAACGGCGGCAAGGTCGGCCGTATCGAGAACTGGGGCCTGAAGTCCCTCACCTACCGCATCCGCAAGAACCGCAAGGCGCATTACGCGCTGATGGACATCGAAGCGCCGGCCGCCGCGATCCACGAGATGGAACGCCAGATGCGCATCAACGAAGACATCCTGCGCTACATGACCGTCAAGGTCGAAGCGCATGAGGAAGGTCCTTCGGCGATGATGCAGAAGCGCGACCGCGACGACCGTCCCCGCCGTGACGGCGGACGCGAAGGCGGCCGTGACAACCGTGGCGGCGACCGCGATCGCGGTGACCGAGGCGACCGTGGCGGTGACCGCGGCGAACGCCGCCCGCGCTTCTAAGAGCTTATGCTCTTAGACTTGTTTTTGCGCAATGTCCGGACGCAAAACCGGTTCCCACTTTTGCTGGAATTGCTCCGGTCGCGAAGTTAAAGGATTATTACAATGGTAGCCATCGCTTCTATCCCGACGCGTCGTCCGTTCAACCGCCGTCGCAAGACCTGCCCGTTCTCCGGCGCCAACGCGCCCAAGATCGATTACAAGGACGTGCGTCTCCTGCAGCGTTACATTTCCGAACGCGGCAAGATCGTGCCTTCGCGCATCACCGCCGTCAGCCAGAAGAAGCAGCGTGAACTGGCCCGCGCCATCAAACGCGCCCGCTTCCTCGGCCTTCTGCCCTACGTCGTTTCGTAAGGTTTTACGGTTTTGGCGGGCGGGGCCGCGGCAACGCCCCTCGTCCGCCGCACTCTCTGCCGTTTCGTCCGTCATGCCGGCCTTGAGCCGGCATCCAGGGCCGCTTGCAGGGAGGTTCAGTAAACTCTTAGCGCAAGGACTTGCGCTTGCTGGATCCCGGATCAAGTCCGGGATGACGGCGGTGAGGGAAGCAACGCAGCAATTGCTCGCGGGCTTTGCCGGCAATTCCCCCTCAAGGGGGGAGAATGAACGGAAGACTGGAATACGGAGGGCGACCTCCGAAACGGCTCCGGCGCGGTGGGCGCGCAGCAGCCGAAAACTTGAACCCAGGTTGGGAAACGTGATTTCCCTAACTGCTTGATTGGCAGGACAGCGAGATGAAGACACTGAACGCAAAGACATTGCTGATCGGCGTGCTTTCCGGCGTCGCGGCCTTCGCGCTGGCCTATGGCGCGGGCGTGACCGTGGTGTTTTCAACGCTGCTTGCGGCAGCTTCCGCGCTTCCCATTCTGATTGCCGGGCTCGGCTATGGCCTGGCGCCCGCGATCATCGGCATCGTCGTTGCCGGCGCGCTCGGCCTCGCGCTCGCCTCGCCGTTCTTCGCGCTCTATACGCTTGCGGTCACGCTGATCCCGGCCGGCTGGCTCAGCCATCTCGGCAACCTCGCCCGTCCGGCCTCCGAGATCGGCGGTCCGGAAGGGCAGACCGCGTGGTATCCGATCGCCGACATCATGATGCATCTGTGCACCGCCGTCACGCTGGCGTTGATCGTCGTCGGCGCGGTCGCGGGCTATGGGCCGGAAACCGCAGGCCAGCTCATCGATGCCTTCAGCGCGGCCCTGACCACCCAGAACCCCGAACTTGCCGCCGATGCGGAAACGATCGCGCAGTTCAAGGGGATGTTCGCCGTGCTGCTGCCGATGGTGCAGGGCGCGACCTCGGTGATCCTGCTGTTCGTCGCCTTTCACTTCGCAAGCCGCATCGCCATCGCATCGGGGCTTTCCACACGCCCGCGCGAGGATGTGGCCCGGTCGCTGCGCATGCACCAGAACGCGCTGTTCGTGTTTCTGGGCGCGCTGGTCGCGACCTTTTTCGGCGGCACGATCGGTCTGATCGGGGCTGCCTGCCTCGGCGCCTTCGGCGGCGGGTTCCTGCTTGCCGGTCTCGCCCGCATGCATCTTGCCGCCCGCGGCAAGAGCTGGGCCGTGCCGGTGATCATTCTCTCCTATCTCTCGCTGATCTTCACCTTCCCGGCCCTGGTGTTCGTGACCATGGGCCTTCTCGACACGCGGCGGGCGATCGCGCTTTCTCCGGGCGCGCCCACCGACGCCAACAATGATGATGATGAAAGGAATTAACCATGGACGTAATCCTGCTTGAACGCATCGCCAAGCTCGGCCAGATGGGCGAAACCGTAAAGGTTCGCGACGGCTATGCCCGTAACTACCTGCTGCCGACCGGCAAGGCGCTGCGCGCCAACGCCGCCAACAAGGCCCGTTTCGAAGCCGAACGCTCGGTCCTCGAAGCCCGCAACCTCGAGCGCAAGAACGAAGCCCAGACGGTTGCCGACGTGCTCGAAGGCAAGTCCTTCATCGCCGTGCGCGCCGCCGGCGAAACCGGCCAGCTTTACGGTTCGGTTGCCGCCCGCGACGTCGTCGAGATCCTCGGCAAGGAGGGCTTCAACGTCTCGCGCAACCAGGTCGTGCTCAACACCCCGATCAAGACCGTCGGCGTCCATCCGGTCCAGCTTCAGCTTCATGCCGAAGTCGAGATTGCGATCGAGCTGAACGTCGCCCGTACGGCAGAAGAAGCCGAGCGCCAGTCCAAGGGTGAAGACCTCACCTCCGCCGACGCGATCTACGGCATCGACGAGGACGCCCTGCGTCCGGAAGACTTCTTCAACCCGGATGCCGATTTCGATCTCGACGACGACGCCGAGGAGGCAACCGAGGCCGAAGCTTCGGAAGAAGCCGGCGAAGACGAAGACGACAAGTAAGGCTTACGCCCGACTGCGTTTTGATGCCCGGTCTTGCGAGACCGGGCATTTTTGTTTCTGACGACGTTCACCTCGAACCGTGTTGAGAAACGAGCAAAAAGCCGGCCTCCCGGCATTCAATCTCCCCCTCAAGGCAGGGCTTGTTGCATATGGCTTCGCCGCACAGCCCGCAAACCTTCTCGCCCCGGAGGGGAGAGATGTCGCGACAGCGACAGTGAGGGGTGAGTCCATCCACACGGAAGCCCTCACGAGTCAGAAATGCTGTTTCACCCTCACTGCCCCTTTCGGGGCATCTCTCCCGCAGGCGGGAGAGAATATTGGGAGCAAGCCGCAAGGCCATATGCGATTCCCCTGCACCAAGGAGGGAGATTGGTCGTGGAGAAGCTCACGCCCGCCACAGCATCCGGGGTTTGCGATAACCCGATGCATTTCGTTTCGGCGGCCGGCGCGGTATAATCCAGGGCAGCATGTCAAGGCATGAATGCGACTCACCGCGCTCTGGCAGGGGTGTTTATTTTTGCAGCCTGTGGAAAGCGGGTACACTGGGGAGCGTTCGCTGCGACCACGGGATTATCTGCGCGACTCAGTGACGATGGTCTATGCTTCGCCAATCCAATCGGGAACCTCCGGAAAGCCAATATGAACGATCTTGCGCCATCCTTCCAAGCCGCAGCACAGCAGCGCGAGGCGCCGAACAACCTGGAAGTCGAACAGGCGCTCCTTGGGGCGATCCTGGTCAATAACAGCGCCTTCTACCGGGTGTCGGACTTTCTGAAGCCGGAGCATTTCTACGAGCCGCTGCACCGCAAGATCTACGAGCTTGCCGGCGATACGATCCGCATGGACAAGATCGCCAACACGATCACGCTCAAGACCCACCTGCCCGCGGCCGTCAAGGTCGGCGACCTGACGGTGGCGCAGTATCTCGCCCGCCTTGCCGCCGAGGCCGTCACCATCATCAACGCCGAGGATTACGGCCGCACGATCTATGATCTCGCGATCCGCCGCCAGCTCATCGAGATCGGCGAGGACGTGGTCAACATCGCCTATGACGCGCCGATCGACATGCCGCCGTCCGAGCAGATCGAGGAAACCGAGCGCAAACTGTTCGCGCTCGCCGAAACCGGGCGCTACGAGGGCGGGTTCCAGAGCTTCGAGAACGCGGTGTCGATCGCCATCGACATGGCCGGCAAGGCATTCGAAAGCGACGGCCACCTCTCCGGCGTCTCCACCGGACTTGCCACGCTCGATGCCAAGATGGGCGGCCTGCAGCGCTCCGACCTGATCATCCTCGCCGGCCGTCCCGGCATGGGCAAGACCTCGCTTGCGACCAACATCGCCTGGAATGTCGCCTCCGCCTATGAGCCCGAAATCCTGCCCGATGGCACGACGGAAGCCAAGCAGGGCGGCATCGTCGCCTTCTATTCGCTGGAAATGTCCGGCGAACAGCTCGCCACCCGTATCATCTCGGAGCAGACCGAGGTGTCCTCCTCGAAAATCCGCCGCGGCGATATCACCGAGGCTGATTTCGACAAGCTGGTCGCCTGTTCGCAGACCATGCAGAAAGTGCCGCTCTATATCGACCAGACCGGCGGCATCTCGATCGCGCAGCTTTCCGCGCGCGCCCGGCGGCTGAAGCGCCAGCGCGGCCTCGATGTGCTGGTGGTCGACTATGTGCAGCTCATGACCGGCTCGAAAAAGTCCGGCGAGAACCGCGTTCAGGAGGTGACCGAGATCACCACCGGGCTGAAGGCGCTGGCCAAGGAACTCAACGTCCCCGTCATCGCGCTCTCCCAGCTCTCCCGTCAGGTCGAAAACCGCGAGGACAAGCGCCCGCAGCTATCCGACCTTCGCGAATCGGGCTCGATCGAGCAGGACGCCGACGTGGTGCTGTTCGTTTACCGCGAGGAATATTACGTCCAGAATCAGGAGCCGCGCGATCCGGACGATCCCGCCTATGACGAGTGGAAGATGAAATTCGACAAGGTGAAGGGCACCGCCGACGTGATCATCGCCAAGCAGCGTCACGGACCGACCGGCACGGCCAACCTCGCCTTCCAGGCGGCCTATACCCGGTTTGCCGATCTGGCGGACCCATCCTATTCAAGTTTTGACGAATAAATCTGTGTTGAACGCGATAATCGCGCTATGCTTGCCGTATCGATGCAACAAACGGCAGTTTCATGACTGAATATTCGAATGAATTCACCGAGGCGGAAATCGGCTTCGATGCCGCCCCTGCCCGGCTGACGGTCGACCTTGCGGCCATCGTCGGCAACTGGCAGACGATGCGCGCGCTTTCCGGCAGGGCGCGCACCGGAGCCGTGGTCAAGGCGGATGGCTACGGGCTCGGCATCGAGGATGTCGGCGAGGCGCTTTATGGCGCGGGCGCGGCCGATTTCTTCGTCGCGGTTCCGGAGGAAGGCGCGACGCTGCGCCGGTTTGCGCCCGACGCCCGCATCTTCGTGCTGTCCGGCATGTGGCCGGGCACGGAGGCGGTGTTTTTCGAAAACGGTCTCGTGCCGGTACTGGCGAGCGAGGAACAGCTCGCCTTCTTCTTTGCCGCGATCGCGGAATATGGCGACTACCCTTGCGCCCTGCAGGTCGACACCGGCTTCAACCGGCTCGGCCTTTCCCATGAGGAAGCGCTGCGTCTTGTCGCAGACGGCGCGAGGCCCGCAAGCTTTTCGCCGGTTCTGGTGCTGTCGCACCTTGCCTGCGGCGATGATCCGGCAGCGCCGATGAACCGGGAGCAGCTCGCAAGGTTCCGCACCATCGCCAATGCTTTCGAGGGGGTCGAGGCGAGCCTTTCCGCCTCCGCCGGAATTCTGCTCGGCGCGGATTATCATTTCGATCTGACGCGGCCGGGGATTGCGCTTTACGGCGGTGATTCGGCGCCGGGCGCCGCCAAACGGCTGCAGCCGGCGGCCATAGCCGAAGCCCGGATCATCCAGACCCGGTTCGCGCTGAAGGGCGACAATGTCAGTTATGGCGCGACCCAGCAACTTGCCCGCGACAGCCGGCTCGCCATTGTTTCTGCGGGCTATGCCGATGGCTATCTTCGCGCCAAATCGGGCGCCGGCGTGCCGCTGCGCGAGGCCGTTCCCTCCGGCGGCGTCGGCTTTGTCGCCGGGCACAAGGTGCCAATTCTTGGCCGCATCACCATGGATATGACAATTTTCGACATTACCGATCTGCCGGAAGACGCCGTCCGGGCGGGCGATTACGTCGAACTGTTCGGAACCAATGTCGCGCTCGACGATGCGGCGGCGGCGGCGGGGACGATCGGATATGAATTGCTGACATCCCTTGGCTTGCGCTACAACCGCCGTTATATCCAGCCGGACTGAAACCGCCGAAAAAGAGAAACCTTGGCAAAAGCGAAAACCCAGTTCATCTGCCAGAATTGCGGCTCGGTTACCCCGCGCTGGTCCGGACGCTGCGATGCCTGCGGCGCGTGGAACACGATTGTCGAGGAAAACCCGACCGCCGGTATCGGCGGCGGCCCCGCCCGCTCCCCGAAAAAGGGCCGCCCGGTGGCGCTTGTCCCGCTCGATGGCGAAAGCGAGGAAGCGCCGCGCGTCCAGAGCCTGATTTCCGAACTCGACCGGGTCACCGGCGGCGGCTTCGTGCGCGGCTCGGCGGTGCTGGTCGGCGGTGATCCCGGCATCGGCAAATCGACGCTGCTGATGCAGGCGGCCGCGGCCCTGTCGCGCCAGAACCAGCGGGTGATCTATGTCTCCGGCGAGGAAGCAATCGCCCAGGTCCGGCTCCGGGCAAAACGGCTGGGGGCCGCCGATACAAAGGTGATGCTCGCCGCCGAAACCAATGTCGAGGACATTCTGGCAACGCTTGCCGAGGGGCCTCGCCCCGATCTCGTGATCATCGATTCGATCCAGACGCTCTGGTCGGATCAGGCGGAAGCCGCGCCCGGCACGGTGACGCAGGTGCGCATCGGCGTACAGGCGATGATTCGCCACGCCAAGCAGACCGGGGCCGCGATCGTGCTTGTCGGCCACGTCACCAAGGATGGACAGATCGCGGGGCCGCGCGTGGTCGAGCACATGGTCGACGCCGTGCTCTATTTCGAGGGCGAGCGCGGCCACCATTACCGCATCCTGCGCACCGTCAAGAATCGCTTCGGCGCGACCGATGAGATCGGCGTGTTCGAAATGGGCGACAAGGGCCTGCGCGAGGTCGCCAATCCGTCCGAGCTTTTTCTCGGCGAACGCAACGAGAAGGCGCCGGGAGCCGCCGTCTTCGCCGGCATCGAGGGCACCCGCCCGGTGCTGGTGGAAATCCAGGCGCTGGTGGCGCCGACCTCGCTCGGCACGCCGCGACGCGCGGTCGTCGGCTGGGATTCGGCCCGGCTTTCGATGATCCTTGCGGTGCTCGAGGCCCATTGCGGCGTCAGGCTCGGCAATCACGACGTCTATCTCAACGTCGCCGGCGGCTACCGCGTCAGCGAACCGGCCGCCGATGTCGCGGTGGCGGCAGCGCTGATTTCGTCGCTGGCCGGTCTTGCCCTGCCCGCCGATTCTGTTTATTTCGGCGAAATCAGCCTGTCCGGCGCGATCAGACCCGTCGCCCACGCCGTACAACGGCTGAAAGAGGCCGCCAAACTCGGTTTTTCCCGCGCAGTTCTTCCAGCCGGCACGGTTGAAATTGCAACGGTCACGGGAAACGGGTTAAAAGGATTCGAGACTCTACCTGAGCTTGTGGCAGAGATAGCGGGCGGCAAACTGTTAGAGCGTACGGATGATGACGGCGACTTCTAGGGTCTCCGGCGTCGAACCAACCAGCATCCGGCCGCAGCCATGGCCGAAAGACGAGCGGAGCAATGAATGCCGGTGACCCTGTTTGATCTGATCGTCGTTTTGGTTGTCCTGTTTTCCGCGCTGCTCGCCATGGTCAGGGGATTTTCACGCGAAGTCCTGGCGCTGCTGGCCTGGGGCCTGTCCGCGCTGATCGCCTATCTCGGTTATCCCTACCTCGCACCTTCGCTTCAAAATCTGCTCAGTGATTCGCGTCTGGCGATGGCCGCCGCCTTCGCAATTATTTTTCTGGTGGCCCTTCTGCTTCTTTCGCTGGTTACAACGCGATTTGCCGACTATATTATCGACAGTCGCGCCGGCGTGCTCGACCGTTCGCTTGGTTTCGTTTTCGGAGTGCTGCGCGGAATTCTGATCCTCGCGGTCGCCGTCGCCTTCTGGAACTGGCTCGTCGGCGATGCGCAGAGCCCGGACTGGATCAAAAACGCCAAGTCCAAGCCGGTCCTGGATATCCTCGCCGACAAGCTCGAGGCCCTTCTGCCGGGCGGCGGAGAGATCGAGACCTATCTCGCGCCAGCGAACGATCGCGTGGTGGCTAAAATCGATGGTAAGACGATCGTGATCCTGCAGCCCGATGTACAGGCTTCGACCAGCACTATATAAGTCGAAACGAATTTATTGCGGACCTCCCTGCCCCGCCATATCCGGACCAGATGATGAAAACCAGTTTTGACGTGAGCGACGATTTCAGCATTGATGACGATACGCTGCATGAGGAATGCGGCGTATTCGGCATTCTGGGCCACCCCGATGCCGCGGCACTCACCGCCCTCGGCCTTCATGCGCTGCAGCACCGCGGACAGGAAGCGGCGGGCATCGTATCCTATGACGGCCAGCAGTTCCGCTCCGAACGCCATCTCGGCCTCGTCGGCGACCACTTCACCGATCCCGCCATGCTCGAAAGCCTGAGCGGTTCGATGGCGATGGGCCATGTGCGCTATTCGACCACCGGCGGAACCGTGCTGCGCAACGTCCAGCCGCTTTTCGCCGAACTCGGCGTCGGCGGCATCGCGATCGCCCATAACGGCAATTTCACCAACGGACTGTCGATGCGGCGCAAGCTGATCTCCGACGGCGCGATCTGTCAGTCGACCTCCGATACCGAAGTGGTGCTGCACCTGATTGCCCGCTCGCGCGCGAAAACCTCATCCGACCGTTTCATCGATGCGATCAGCCAGATGGAGGGCGGCTATTCGATGATCGCGATGACCCGCACCAAGCTGATCGCCGCGCGCGACCCGACCGGCATCCGCCCGCTGGTGATGGGCGAACTCGACGGCAAGCCGATATTCTGCTCGGAGACCTGCGCGCTCGACATTATCGGCGCCAAATTCGTGCGCGATATCGAAAACGGCGAAGTGGTGATCTGCGAAGTCCAGCCCGACGGCACGATCTCGATCGATTCCCGCAAGCCGGCGCTGAAGCAGCCGGAGCGGCTCTGCCTGTTCGAATATGTCTATTTCGCCCGTCCCGATTCGATCGTCGGCGGCCGCAACGTCTATCAGACCCGCAAGAATATGGGCTTCAACCTGGCCAAGGAAGCGCCGGTCGAGGCCGATGTCGTGGTGCCGGTTCCCGATGGCGGCACGCCGGCTGCGATCGGCTACGCCCAGGAAAGCGGCATTCCGTTCGAGCTCGGCATCATCCGCAATCACTATGTCGGACGCACCTTCATCGAGCCGACCCAGCAGATCCGCGCCTTCGGGGTCAAGCTGAAGCATTCGGCCAACAAGGCGGTGATTGCCGGCAGCCGCGTGGTGCTGATCGACGATTCGATCGTGCGCGGCACCACCTCGGTCAAGATTGTCCAGATGCTGCGCGAGGCGGGCGCCAAGGAAGTCCATATCCGCGTGGCCAGCCCGATGATCTACTATTCGGACTATTACGGCATCGACACGCCCGACCGCGACAAGCTGCTGGCGAACAATCACGAGACGCTTGCCGACATGTGCCGCTTCATCGGCGCGGATTCGCTTCAGTTCCTGTCGCTCGACGGGCTGTACATGGCTGTCGGCGGCCAGAAGCGCAACAATGCGCTGCCGCAATTCACTGACCATCAATTCACCGGCGATTACCCGACCCGCCTGCTCGACAAGGAGCATGAGGGCGAGTTTTCGAAAATCGAGCTTCTGGCCGGCAACGGCTGAAAACACCTCCGGAGCATATCATGTCCAAACCACTTGAAGGGCGGTTGGCCGTCGTCACCGGCGCCTCCCGCGGGATCGGCTATTTCACGGCGCTTGCGCTGGCAAGCGAAGGCGCGCATGTGATTGCCTGCGCGCGCACCGTCGGCGGACTGGAAGAACTGGACGACGCGATCCAGGCCGAAGGCAGCGGTTCGGCCACGCTGGTGCCGATGGATCTGGCCGATATGGGCGCGATCGACCGGCTCGGCGGTTCGATCTTCACGCGCTGGGGCAAGCTTGACATCATGGTGGCCAATGCCGGCGTGCTCGGCGTCGTCTCGCCGCTTGCCCATGTCGAAGCGAAGGTGTTCGAGCAGGTCATGGCCGTCAATGTGACCGCGACCTGGCGGCTGATCCGCTCGCTGGAGCCGTTGCTGAAACAATCGGATGCCGCACGCGCGGTGCTGCTTTCCTCCGGCGTCGCCCATACATGTCGCCCTTTCTGGGGCCCCTATGCCGCTTCGAAGGCGGCCGTCGAGGCCTTAGCGCGTACATGGGCCGGTGAAACCGCCCATACCACGATCAAGGTCAACAGCGTCGATCCGGGCCGCACCCGCACCGCGATGCGGGCCCAGGCCGCTCCGGGCGAAGATCCGATGACGCTGCCGCATCCAAGCGAGGTGGCGGCAAAAATCGTGGCGTTGACGCGACCGGATTTCACCGAAAGCGGCAAGCTCTATTCCGTCCGCGAGGACCGGTTCAAGGACTATCAACTGCCGCAATGAACCGGAGACAAGGCGATGCGCAAATGGCTGAACGAGCCGGCTGAGTGGACTGACGATGCCGCGTCGCTGACGCTCGTCACCGAAAAGGCCACCGATTTCTGGCGCGAGACGTTTTACGGTTTCACCCGCGACAGCGGCCATGCCTGTCTGGAACCAGTAACCGGCGATTTTTCCGCGAGCCTCACCGTTCAGGCCGATTATCAGGCGCTTTACGACCAGGCCGGGATCATGTTGCGGGTCGACGAGACCAGCTGGATCAAGGCGGGTATCGAGTTCACGGACGGACTGATGCATTTTTCGACGGTCGTCACCCGTAATGTCTCCGACTGGTCCGTGATCCCGCTTCCTGAGGCGACGCCCGAGACGCCGGTCTCGATCCGCCTCACCCGGCATGGCGATGCCGTTCGCGTCCAGTTTCATCTCGGCGACGAAAGATGGCAGATGGCCCGGCTCTGCCCCTTCCCCGTCGCTGATGCAATGGTCGGAATGACCGCATGCACGCCGGAACGCGCCGGTCTCAATGTGCGATTCAGCGCGTTTCAGATCGGACCGCCGATTTCACGGCAGCTTCACGATTGATCAGATCCGCCGGATGCGCCAGTTCAGGATAACCGCGACCGCAACCAGGATGGCGGCGGCGGCTGAGACGGCGCCGAAACCCGCAGCCGCATAAAGCGCGCCCATCAGAAGCGGACCGCAGAAGACGGCAATGTAGGTCGCGGTGATATTGAAGCCGATCAGCATGCCGCGCGCCGCGGGATTGCGCTCAGCCAACCGCAGAACGGTCAGGCTCAGTCCGAAATGATTGACGAAGCCCAGAAGCAACGTCGCCAGCAGCGCGGTCCAGTAAGCCTGCGTCGCGGCTGTCAGCATCAGGTAGATCACGCACGAACCCGCCAGGAAGTATGGAAACACGCGCCCCGGGCCGAGGCGATCCACATGCCGGGCAGCCAATCCGCCCACGCCGAAGCCGACGCCGTAGGTCAAAGCCGCCATGCTGGCCGCCGAAGCGCTGATGCCCAGCGTCTCGCGCATATGATGTCCGAGCAGCGCATAGGTGCCGTAGAAGGAGCTCATGAAGCAGAGACAGGTGACAAGCAGGCTCTTCACGCCTTCTATGTGCAACACCTCAAGTCGCGCCGGTCCCGCCGAACTGGCTACGGAGGCCGGTTGTGACGGGCGAAACATCGCAAAGGCGAGAGCCAGCAGCACAGCGACGCCGCACAGCACGGCGTAGGCAATGCGCCAGTCCAGCATATCGCTGAGCAGCGCCGAGATCGGAACGCCGCCGATGAGCGAAATGGACCAGCCCGAAAGCACGATCCCAAGAAACCGCGCGCCTTCGCCTGCCGGCGCGATCCGCACCGCTTCCGAATAGATTGCCGGCAGCAGAATACCGGTCGCAACGCCCACCAGCGCCTGCCCGGCGGCCAGCCCTTGCCAGACCGGCGTGATCGCCGATCCCAGAAAGCCGAGCGCCATCACGACAAATGCGGCCGAAAATATCAGTCGCGCATCGAAGCGATCGATCAAGCGCGAGAGAAAAAAAGCCGACAGGCCGGTCGCCCCGCCAAAGGCGGATATCGCCCAGGCTATCGGAACGGCATCGGTGTTCAGCGATTCCGCAACATCGCTCAGGATCGGGCTGAGGATGAACGAATTCGCCCCGATCAGGAATATGCCGATGACCAGCGCGGCGAGCCGCAACCGGAATGTGAGGGGGGTTGGCAAGGAAAGACCTGTCGAAAGTGATTCACGGGCTGTCATTATGGCCCGTTCAGGTCACCGCGCAAGCCGCAGCCTGGCACTGGAGACAGGCCCCGCTCGGGTGCATCCGCCGCGATCTTCCCCGCCAACATAGCATTTCGCGATCAGACGCCATCACCTGTCGCCCGCAAAGAATCCGGAAATCAGCCGTCCAGGCCTCGTTGGAGACCGGACGGCAGTCCGGTCTCCAACCGCGTCGTAGCCATCGGGCTCCGGCTAAAACTTGTAGCCGAGCCCGGCCTTCAGCAGGCTTTGGCTTGCCTTCAGGCTGAAATCCGGGTCCCAAGCGTAGCTGTGATCGACTGACGGATAATAGGAGTAGCGGTACTCCAGCCGACCGAACAGGTGATCGGTGAAAGCCTGCTCGATACCCGCCCCGGCCGTCCAGCCCAACCTGACCTTTTGACCGGTGTCGAGGGAATAGGTCAGCGCACTGCCGGTCACGCTGCCCGTGGCGACCTCGCCGCCGGCCGTCGCATAGATCAGCGTCCGGTCGAGGGCGTAGCCGAGCCTGCCCCTGAGCGAACCACCCCAGCCAAAGTCGAAGTCGCCGGTCGCGGTTTCGGGTACGCCGGCAATGATGACCTGGAGGTTCTGGCCGCTGGCGCCGGCGGCATAGTCGAACTCGCCCTCCATGCCGACAACGATATTGTTGTCAAACTGATAGTTGGCCCCGAAGAACCCGCCGGCCAGCCAGTTGTCGAGCTGGAGGTCCTTGTCCACCAGACGCCAGGTGTCGACATCGGTATCGGTCCAGTGATAGCCGGCCAGCGCACCGAGGTAGAACCCGGTCCATGTGAAGCTGGCCTGCTCGACCATAATGATGTCGTTTGCTGCAGGCGGCGGCATAAACACTATGTCCGCGGCCTGACTTGCTGCGGCCGGCAGGAACGCCGCCGCGCAGATCGTCAGTTTGTTGATCATTCTTTACCCCCGTTTGATTCGAAATCATAATTGCAGAAAAATCATAGCACGATAAAGTTTAAGTCAAATTTATATTTAAATATGAACTCATTTATACTTATAAAATATGCATGTAATTGTAATTTAAGGTAATTTAACATTATATATATTACTAAATTTAACATTACTTATTGCTTACTTTCATTCCGGCTTTCGAATCACGCTCCGGGCTTGACGCCTGCCCCGCCACCCGGCATAACGCCTCACATGAACACGGCCCCTTGCACGATTTGCATCATTATTCGCTAGCGCTTCGCTGGCCGGCCGTTCTTGTCCTGAAAATCCATCCCAGACAGACGACCCGGCTTCGGGGCGCGGCTCAGATCGGCATTACTGATTTCGGGAGACACGAAATGGGCGAAGCCCTCAGGCTCTATAATACGCTGACCCGCACGAAGGAGGATTTCCGGCCGATCGATCCGGACAATGTGAGGATGTATGTCTGCGGGCCGACGGTCTATGATTTCGCCCATATCGGCAACGCCCGACCGGTGATCGTGTTCGACGTGCTCTACCGGCTGCTGCGCCATCTCTACGGCGACGACCATGTCACCTATGTGCGCAACATCACCGACGTCGACGACAAGATCAACGCGCGCGCCAAACGCGACTATCCCGACCTGCCGCTGAACGACGCGATCCGCGCCGTCACCGAAAAGACCGCCGACCAGTTCCACAAGGATATAGCAGCCCTCGGCGTGCTGCCGCCCACGGTCGAGCCCCGCGCCACCGATCATATCGACGGCATGGTGGCGATGATCCAGACGCTGCTCGACAAGGACAATGCCTATGTCGCGCAGGGCCGTGACGGCCGCGAGGTTCTGTTCGATGTACATTCAATGCCCGATTACGGAAAACTCTCGAAACGCAATCTCGATGATCAGCAGGCGGGTGCCCGCATTGCCGTTGAAGCGCACAAGAAGAACCCCGCTGATTTTGTCCTGTGGAAGGAAAGTGACCCGAATGAACCGGGCTGGGACGGCGTTTTTGCCTATCTGGGCGAGGATGTCGCGATCCATGGCCGCCCCGGCTGGCATATCGAATGCTCGGTGATGTCGGACAAGCATCTGTGGGAAGATATTCAGGACCGATTGTCGGTGGAAGCTCAAAAAAAGCCACACCAGTTCGACATCCACGGCGGCGGCCTCGACCTGATCTTCCCCCACCACGAAAACGAGATCGCCCAGTCCTGCTCAGCCCACGGCAACCACGTGATGGCCAATGTCTGGATGCATAACGGCTTCGTGCAGGTCGAGGGGCGGAAGATGTCGAAGTCGGAGGGGAACTTCGTTACCATCCATGAGTTGCTGGAAACCGAAAAATTCGGCGGACGCAAATGGCCGGGCGAGGTGCTTCGGCTTGCAATGCTGATGACGCATTACCGCGAGCCGATCGATTTTTCGGTGAAGCGGCTGGAGGAAGCGGAAAACCGACTTCGCAAATGGAGAAAAAAGCAATCATCCGCTATATCGTTTGATCCGAACTACCCCGAATTGCCAGTCGCGTTCAAAAACGCGCTAATGAATGACCTCGATATAAATGCGGCGTTGATGGTGATTGATCAACTTTGCGCAGAACAAACCGCTGAAGGGACAGGTCTTAAGATAGCGCAATGCCTTTATTTTCTTAAAATCGCGGATCCGTTGGATGACCTATCTACTGCTGTAGAAAAGCTGGGGCACGCTGAAGAATTCAAGTACCGCTACTATTTCGCCAACCAATGTAAGACACTGGAAGAACTTGAAACTTTCAATGCAATCTGGTCGCGTGTGAACGTCAATAATTCAATCGAAATTAGGAATAAATACTTATCAGACAAAAACTGGGCCGAGGCCGACCGCATCCGCGATGAACTCGCCGCTCAGGGAATCCAGCTAAAGGATTCAAAAGACAAGGAAACCGGCGAACGGATCACCACCTGGGAGGTGAAGCGGTGAGCACTGTCGCTGGCCTCTTGCCCTCATCGATCTCGATGCACCTTATCGGCGCGTCATCCTCGGGCTTGACCCGAGGATCCATACAGCGTTTTCCGAGTGGCCTGGATGCTCGGGTCAAGCCCGAGCATGACACCTTGAGGTATGGAAGCACCTCTCCAAAAACCATACCCGTCTCGACGCTTAATCTCGGAGGCCGACCATGAGCGCCTTCTCCGGCGGATGCCAGTGCGGGGCGGTGCGCTACCGCGTCGAGGGCGCGCTTTCATCGCCGCATCTGTGCCATTGCCGCATGTGCCAGAAGGCGGCGGGGAATTATTTCATGCCGCTGGCGGGCGCGGACAACAGCGCCTTTTCGCTGACGCGCGGCGCGCCGCGCTGGTTCTTTTCGTCGGAATTCGTCAAGCGCGGCTTTTGCGGGAACTGCGGCACCCCGCTGTTCTTCATGACGGAGGGCGGCGACCACATTTCGGTGACGCTCGGCAGTCTCGATGATCCGTCTCTGATTCCCCCGGCAACGCAGGATGGCGTCGAGGGGCGCGTGAGGTTTTTCGCCGCCCTGCCCCATCTTCCCGAGCGGCTGACCGACCGTTCCGACCTACCCGGCGGAACCGAAGGCGTTGCCGGAAGCAGCCGCCAGCATCCCGATCACGACACCAACCAATGGCCGGAGACAGACCAGCATGAACGATAGCAGGGTTTTCAGCGGCGGCTGCCAGTGCGGCGCGGTCAGGTTTCGCGCCAGCCATCTCGGCCGGCCGTCGATCTGTCATTGCCGGATGTGCCAGAAGGCTTTCGGCAATTTGTTCGGCGCGCTGGTGACCGCCGATATCGCGCATCTCGAATGGACGCGGGGCAAGCCGAAAATGTTCCGATCCTCCAAAAAAGTGCTGCGCGGATTTTGCGGAGAGTGCGGTACGCCGCTGACCTATCAGTTTTCGGGTGGCATCGAGCTTGCGATCGGCGCATTTGACGAGCCGGAGCATTTCGAGCCGCAAATCCAGGTCAATCACGACCGCCGCCTGCCCTGGATCGACACGCTGTTCGAAAAGCCCGGCCGCCCGCAGACGCTGGAGGAAAGCGAGATCGTCTCGCGCCAGCACCCCGATCACGACACCGACCAATGGCCGCCAGAAGACGATGCATAAAAAGGCCGCAAAGGCCCGAAGGGATGGAGACCCGACAATGTCAGACCGCGAACGCATCTACCTGTTCGACACCACCTTGCGCGATGGCCAGCAAACGCCGGGCGTCGATTTCTCGGTCGAGGACAAGATCGCCATCGCCAATATGCTCGACCATTTCGGCATCGATTATGTCGAGGGCGGTTATCCGGGCGCCAACCCCACCGACACCGCCTTCTTTGCCAAAAGCCGCACCGGCAGGGCAAAGCTGACGGCCTTCGGCATGACCAAGCGGGCCGGCGTCTCGGCGTCCAACGATCCGGGCCTTGCAGCCCTCATCGATGCTGCGGGCGATGCGGTCTGTCTGGTCGCCAAGAGCTGGGACTACCACGTCAAGGTGGCGCTCGGCATCTCCAACGACGACAATCTCGCATGCATCGCGGACAGCATCTCCGCCGTGGCCGCGTCCGGCAAGGAGGCGCTGCTCGATTGCGAACACTTTTTCGACGGCTACAAGGCCAACCCCGCCTATGCGCTCGCCTGCGCCAGGACCGCCTACGAGGCCGGCGCGCGCTGGGTGGTGCTGTGCGACACCAATGGCGGCACCCAGCCCGACGAGATCGCCGAAATCATCGCCGATGTGATCGCAAACGGCATTCCGGGCGAAAACCTCGGCATCCATGCGCATAACGATACCGGACAGGCGGTCGCCAACTCGCTTGCCGCCGTGCGCGCCGGGGTGCGCCAGGTGCAGGGCACGCTGAACGGCATCGGCGAGCGCTGCGGCAATGCCAACATCATCACGCTCGCCGCCACGCTGGCGCTGAAGGCGCGCTACAATAGCCGTTTCGAGCTCGGCATCGACGCCGCGCGGCTGACCGAGATCTCCGCGCTTTCCCACGGCTTCGACGAGCTTTTGAACCGCGCGCCAGACCCGCAGCTTCCCTATGTCGGCGCCTCGGCCTTTGCCACCAAGGCCGGCATTCACGCCTCCGCGCTTCTGAAAGACCCGCGCACCTACGAGCATATCGATCCATCGGCCGTCGGCAACAGCCGGCGGGTGATGGTCTCGGACCAGGGCGGCAAATCGAATTTCATCAACGAACTCAACCGGCTCGGAATTTCCGTTGCCAAAGACGATCCGCGCCTCGACAAGCTGATCACGATCGTCAAGGAACGCGAGGCCATGGGCTATGCCTATGAGGCCGCCGATGCCAGTTTCGAGCTTCTGGCGCTGAGCGAGCTCGGAAGCGTGCCGCATTTCTTCCGCGTCGACAGTTTCCGGGTGATGGTCGAGCGGCGCTTCGACAGCCACGGCCGGGTGAAAACCGTGTCGGAAGCCGTGGTCAAGCTCGAAATCGACGGCCGCCGGGTGATGTCCGTCTCGGAAGGCGACGGTCCGGTCAACGCCCTCGACAAGGCGTTCCGCAAGGACCTCGGCAAGTTCCAGGGCGAAATCGCCGATCTCAAGCTTGCCGATTACAAGGTGCGTATCCTCAATGGCGGCACGGAGGCGATAACCCGCGTGCTGATCGAAAGCATCGACGATGACGGCGTCCGGTGGTGGACGGTCGGCGTTTCCGAAAACATCATCGACGCCTCGTTCCAGGCGCTGATGGATTCGATCACCTTCAAGCTGATGAAAAACCGCAAGCTCGCCGGGCGCGCGGCCGCAGAATAGGCCTCGGTTCAATTCAATTGATGACCAGATCGCAAGTTTCGTGTGGCCGCGGCCATGGCGAAGGTCTATGGCGTCATGGCAAAAGACGTTAAGGAAACACCATGTCTGCCGAAATCACTGCTGCCCATGAAGCACCGGCGCCGCAGGGCGATACCACGAAGGGCTTCGTCCTTGCCTTCATCGTCTTCATGCTGTGGGGTGTGCTGCCGCTTTACATGAAGCTCGTCACCGACCTTCCGACAGGCGAAATTCTGGCTCACCGGATCGTCTGGTCGCTGCCGTTTGCCGGCGCCATGGTCGCCTATTCCGGCCAGTCGCGCACCGTCACCGGCGTGTTGCGACGTCCGAAGATGATGGCGCTGGTGGTTCTGTGCAGCCTTTTCATCACCCTCAACTGGGGCACCTATATCTACGCGGTCAGCAGCGCCCAGACGGTGGACGCCGCCCTCGGCTATTTCATCAATCCGCTGTTTTCGATCGCGCTTGCGGCGCTGATCCTTCGGGAAAAACTCGGTCGCGGGCAGATGGTCGCGGTCGCGCTCGCCTTCGGGGCGGTGGTCCTTCTGACCGTGGAGCTTGGCCGTCTTCCGCTGGTCGCGCTGCTGCTGCCGCTCAGTTTCGGGCTCTATGCCTTCCTGCACAAGGTGATGCCGGTCGAGGGCACCACGGCGTTCACGCTGGAGGCGCTGGTGCTGAGCGGCCCGGCGCTCGGCTATATCATCTATCTGGAAGCGACAGGCGCCGGCCATTTCCTGAATTCGCCGGTGACGGCGCTGCTGCTTGTCGGCTGCGGCGCGGTCACCGCCATCCCGCTGCTGATCTATGCGAACGCGACCAAATTGCTGCGTCTGTCGACGATCGGCATCATGCAGTATATCGCGCCGAGCGTGATCTTCCTGATCGCCGTGCTTATCTTCCGCGAGCCGCTCGAGCCGGTGAAACTCGTCGCCTTCGGGCTGATCTGGGTGGCGCTCGTGATCTATACCGCGCCGATGGTCAGACGACGACGCAAGGCACCCGCGGCGGCAGAATAGCCGCGCTACATCTTGCCGATGATCCGGGGGTTGCCGTCATCGTCGTCGCCACTCTCCGCCCAGCCGGCCTCGATCGCCGGGATCATGTCGGCGACGCTTCCGATCAGTCGCGGGCGCACCTGATGGCTGGTGTGCAGGAAGCCCTCCTTCAGCATATGATCGAGCAGTTCGACCATCGGCTGCCAGAAACCGCCGATGTCGCCAAGGATCATCGGCTTGGTATGGCGGCCAAGCTGCGCCCAGGTCATGATCTCGACGATTTCCTCAAGCGTGCCGATCCCGCCGGGAAGCGCGACGAAGGCGTCCGCCTGTTCGAACATGGTATGCTTGCGCACATGCATGTCCGGCGTGATCACAAGTTCGTCGAGGGCCTCGAGCTGGTCGCGGGTGGCCTCCATGTCGACGAGGAATTCCGGGATGATGCCGAGCACATGGCCGTTGTTTTCCAGCACGCCCTCGGCGACCGCGCCCATGATGCCCTTGGTGCCGCCGCCATAGACGAGGCCGTAGCCGGCGATTGCGATGGCGGCGCCAAGCGCCTTGCCGGCGCGCATATATTCCGGCGCCACGCCCGGCCGCGAGCCGCAATAGACGCAGATTCTGCGAATCGGTTCATCTTTCTTTTTCATGCCGCCAATCAATCCCATTGGGCCCGGACAGGTCAAGTTCATTGCAAAACGAACACAATCCTGCGTTTACCCTGTTCACGCTTTGCTCGCACAGCCAATGAACTCTTGTATATATACGGCACTATGGCTAGCGTTTTCAGAAGATTGACGTCGCCGCCCCTCTGGAGCACTGAATGAAAAGCAACCGGTCCGGTATCATCATCGCCGTTATCCTGCTCATCCTCATCGCGGCGGGCCTCTATTATTTTATGCGCGACGATGGTGCCGAGACCAGCAGTACTGACGGCGGCGCATCTCAGGCCGAGCAGAGCGAGCCCGGAGATGCATCCGGGCAAAGCATGGACAGCCCGAGCATTGATGGCGACACGGGCGAGGATCGGCAGCAGGCGGGCCTGCGCATACCGACGTTCGACGTGCTGCGCGTCGAACCCGATGGCACCGCCGTCATCGCAGGCGCCGCCGAGCCGCTCGGCGTTCTCGACGTCAAGGAAGGCGAGACGGTGGTCGCTTCCTCCGAAGTGGGCAGTTCCGGCGATTTCGTCGCCATCATCGATACCCCGCTGAAACCCGGCGATCATCTGATCTATCTCGACGTCACCATGCCCGACGGCCGCACCGCCCGTTCGATGCAGACCGCGACGATCTCGATACCGGAAACCCCGGATGGCGATCTGCTCGCGCTGATCACCGAACCCGGCAAGGCTTCAGAGATCGTCGCCGCGCCCGATGGCGACGAGGACGCGCCCGAAGGCTCCGTGATAGCGCGCGTCAACAACAAGGACGCTTCCGGTCAGGACAGCGGTGGACAACCTTCTGCACAGCAGAATGCCAATGGCGACAGCTCCGGCGATACGGCCGCTGCAGACGAGCGCGCGACGGACGGGAGCTCCGCCGAGGACAATTCCGCAGGGCAAACAGCTTCAACGAAGGGCGATCGCGGAACGGCGGACGCCGGCAGGCAGGACGAGACCGAGCTTTCGCCGGTGACGGTTGAAACCGATGCCGAGAAGACAGAGCAGAACGGCGGCGGCGCGGTCACGGCCCTTGTCAGCATCAAGGCCGTCGAGATCGAAGGCAACCGCCTGTTCGTGGCCGGAGAAGGCGCACCGGAGGCCACCATTCGCGGCTATATCGACGACGCGCTCATCGGCGACGCCAAGGTCAATGTCGAAGGCAATTATGTTCTGGACGCCGAGATCGACGTTTCGGTTGGCCTGCACACCATCCGCGTCGATATGCTCGATGATCAAGGAAAGGTGATCGCCCGTGCCGTCGTGCCCTTCGACCGCCCGCCCGGCGATCAGGTCGCGGCAGTCTCCAGCACGCCGGCAACGGCGGGCGAGCAACAGGACGGCACGCAGACCTTCACCCAGCCCCAGCTTGAAAGCAGCGACAATGCCGTCATCATCCGCCGCGGCGACAATCTGTGGCGGATATCGCGGCGCGTGTATGGACGCGGCGTACGCTACACCACGATCTATCTCGCCAACGAACCCCAGATCGTCAACCCGAACCTGATCCTGCCCGGCCAGGTATTCTCCCTGCCGAAGGAACCGCTGCCGATCGGGGAAGCGGAAACCATCCACCGCCGCCTGCTGGACGGCATGCCGATCGGACCGGAATACCATCTGCCGGCGGGTGACCGCTGAGCGGCAGATGCGTTTCCGGTAACGTCAAAGCCGGGTTTCGGGGCGCTCCCGCATCGGTTTGAAACCGGCCGGACCGGCCGGTGATTTTCCGAAAACGGCGGGGCGACGGTGAAATTCGTTTCGCCCCATTGCCATTGCAATCCCCTCGCGGCGACCTTATGTCGCGATAAAACGGCACCCCACGGGGCGCCTTTCATCTTTGATACTTCTCTTATTTCGGCTCGGCCGTCCGGCTTTGAGCGCGGGGACAAGCATGGCAGATCGCGGGAAAACCGTTTCAGCGGATTCATCCAATCCGCTACATACGATCATCAACCTCTGGCCGTATATCTGGCCATCCAGCCGTCCGGACCTGAAGCGCAGGGTGGTGCTGGCCACCATCGCGCTGGTGATCGCCAAGCTCATTCTCCTGCTGGTCCCCTACACCTTCAAATGGGCGACCAACGCGCTGACCGGCGAATTGGAGATAAATACCGTGCTGCCGGCCATCCTGTTCGGAGCGGTCACGCTGGTGCTGTTCTACAATCTCGCGCGCATCGGCCAGCTCGGCTTCAACCAGTTGCGCGATGCGCTGTTTGCCAGCGTCGGCCAGTATGCGGTGCGCCGCCTCGCTCACCGGGTTTTCGTGCACATGCACCAGCTCGCCCTGCGCTTTCATCTCTCGCGCAAGACCGGCGGGCTGTCGCGCATCATCGAACGCGGCACCAAGGGCATCGAGACGATCGTACGCTTTACGATCCTCGCCACGCTGCCGACCGTGCTCGAATTCGTGCTGGTGGCGATCATCTTCTGGTGGGGTTACGGCTTCGATTATCTGGCGATCACCGCCGTCACCGTGGTGCTCTATGTCTGGTTCACGATCAAGGCCAGCGACTGGCGCATCGCCATCCGCCGCGAAATGAACGACAGCGACAACGACGCCAATACCAAGGCCGTCGATTCACTTCTGAACTACGAAACCGTCAAATATTTCGGCAACGAGAAGATGGAGGCGCGTCGCTTCGACACTTCCATGGCGGTTTACGAGAACGCGGCGACCCGCATCTGGACCTCGCTCGGCTGGCTCAATTTCGGCCAGGGCATCATCTTCGGCATCGGCATGACCATCATGATGGTGCTGTCGGCGATCGCCGTCAAGAACGGCACCCAGACCATCGGCGATTTCGTGTTCGTCAACGCGATGCTGATCCAGCTTGCTATCCCGCTCAATTTCATCGGTTCGGTCTACCGCGAAATCCGCCAGGGCCTGACCGATATCGAGCAGATGTTCGATATTCTCGAGGTCGACCTCGAAATCACCGACAAGCCCGATGCCGAGGACCTGCAGATCCGGCAGGGCGCGATCGCCTTCAAGGACGTGCATTTTTCCTATGACCCCGCCCGCCCGATCCTCAAGGGCGTATCCTTCGAGGTGCCGGCCGGCAAGACGGTCGCGATCGTCGGCCCGACCGGCGCCGGCAAGTCGACGATCTCTCGCCTGCTGTTCCGCTTCTACGACGTCAACGAAGGCGCGATCACAATCGACGGACAGGATCTGCGCGAAGTGCGCCAGGCAAGCCTGCGCGACGCGATCGGCATGGTGCCGCAGGATACGGTGCTGTTCAACGACACCATCGCCTACAACATCCGCTATGGCCGCACCTCGGCGACCGAGGAAGAGGTCAACGCCGCAGCCGAACTCGCCCAGGTCGGCGATTTCATCCGGCAATTGCCTGAGGGCTACGAAACCCAGGTCGGCGAGCGCGGCCTGAAGCTGTCGGGCGGCGAGAAGCAGCGCGTGGCGATCGCCCGCACCATCCTCAAGGCCCCGCCGATCCTGGTGCTCGACGAGGCTACCTCCGCGCTCGACACCCATACCGAGCGCGAGATCCAGGCCGCCCTCGACATCGTTTCCAAGAACCGCACCACGCTGGTCATCGCCCACCGACTTTCCACCGTGATCGGCGCCGACGAGATCATCGTGCTCAGACGCGGCGAGATCGCCGAACGCGGCACCCATGACGCCCTGATCGCCGAAAACGGGCTTTACGCCCAGATGTGGGAGCGTCAGCGCGAGGCGACCCTTGCCGAGGAGCACCTGCGCAAAGTACGCGAGAGCGACGATATGGGCGTGATCATGCGGCTCGATCCCGCCAACTGAGGTCCAGACCCGAAAAGCAGTGGACGGCCATATTTCCAAGGCCGCGCCCAGTCTGTATTGTCGCCTTTCAAAACCCGGGCAATCAAGCGAGGAACCATGACCATTATCGATTCGATCCGGCAGTCGATGGCGCCGATCCACAAGGAAGGTTACCGCTTTGTCGCGATCTTTCTGGTGGCGACCCTGATCCTTGGATGGATTGCCCAGCCGCTGTTCTGGATCGGGCTCATCGCCACGCTCTGGTGCGCCTATTTCTTCCGCGATCCCGACCGGGTCGTGCCCCAGGACGATGATATCGTCATCAGCCCGGCCGATGGCCGCGTCTCCTCGATCAGCGAGGAAATACCGCCGGCCGAAATGGGCCTCGGCGCGGAGCCGATGCTGCGCATCTGCGTGTTCATGAACGTTTTCAACTGCCATGTGAACCGCGCGCCGATGGCCGGCCGCATCACCGGCATTCACTATCGGCCCGGCAAGTTCCTCAACGCCGAACTCGACAAGGCCAGCGAAGACAATGAGCGCAATGGCCTGGTGCTCGATACCGCCCATGGCCCGATCGGCGTGGTGCAGATCGCGGGCCTCGTCGCCCGTCGGATCGTCTGCTTTTCCGAAACCGGCGACGCCATCGATGCCGGCGAGCGCTTCGGCCTGATTCGCTTCGGCTCAAGGCTCGACGTCTATCTGCCGACAACCGCCACCCCGCGCGTCGCCGTCGGGCAGATTGCGACGGCGGGCGAAACCGTGCTGGCGGCCTTCGGCGGCTTCGCGCTTCCGGTCGTCGGACGGAGCATCTGATGGCCGAGCAGAACGGCGTTCCCGCGGCGCGGCCCAAACCCGGCACGGACAAATCCGGCCGGGGGCCGCGCCTGAGAGAAATACCGCTCCGCCTGATCATTCCCAATCTGGTGACCGTGCTTGCGCTTTGCGCCGGGCTTTCCGGCGTCCGGCTCGCGATCGTCGGCCAGTTTCCCCAGGCCGTGGCGATGCTGCTGGTCGCGGCGTTCCTGGATGGCATCGACGGCCGGCTGGCACGGCTTCTGAAGGCCACCTCGAAATTCGGCGAGCAGATGGATTCGCTCGCCGACGTGGTCAATTTCGGCATCGCGCCGGCGCTCGTATCCTACATCTATTTGCTGAAGGACGGAGGCACGCTCGGCTGGATCGCCGCCCTGCTTTACGCCATTGCCGCAGCACTGCGCCTTGCCCGCTTCAACGTGATGGCGGACCGCAAGCGCAAGGCCAGCTGGCAGGGGGAATATTTCGTCGGCGTCCCTGCCCCGCTTGGCGCCATCATCATGCTTCTGCCGGTCTATCTCGGCTTTCTCGGCATGCAACGCGGTTCCAGCGTGGCGCTCGCCTCTTCCGCTTATACCGTGCTCATCGGCTTCCTGCTGATCAGCCGCCTGCCGGTATGGTCCGGCAAGAGCCTCGGCTTCACCGTCCGGCGCGATTTCGCGCTGCCGATGATGCTGCTCGCCGTCCTCTCGGTCGCGCTGCTCGTCGCCTACACCTGGCATGTCATGGTTGTCGGCTCCGCGCTTTATCTCGCGAGCCTGCCGCTCGGCGCGCGCGCCTGGCACCGCAAATACGGCACGCTGGTGATGGAGGACGATGCCGAGGAGGAGGACGACAGCCAGCCGCGCAAGAACCGGCTGGATCTGGATATCTGAGGTTTTTGCTCGCCATACCTTGATCTTGGAATGTTTTTTTTCGAAACCGAGCCGCTTCCTTCTGCGCCAATTTCACCCGAAAGCTTTCCCGCCATCAATCTCTCCCCCTGAGGGAGAGATGCCCCGACAGGGGCAGAGAGGGGTGAACCCTCTCCGAGAGCGCGGAGCAAGCGGCTTATGCCCTATACCCCTCTCTGTCGCTTTCGCGACATCTCCTCCTCAAGGGGGGGAGATTGTGGGCTGCACGTTCGACAAATTGCCGAAAGTCCGAGACTGACTTTAAGTCTGCGAGCCCCCGCCTCAAAACAAATCCATCTGCCCCGGCCCATCATCCTCCGGCGCTGCCTCCAGTGCCGGGCCGACCGGTTCGATCAGGTCCGCGCCGAGATTGCGAGCGTTGCTGACGGCTTTTGAGACCGGCAGCGCCTCGAAGAAATCGGCGGCTGGCGGTCTCAGCAGATCGGCGACGTCGCGCGGTTCGTTATGTCGGCAATCGAGCCAGCGTTCAAAATCCTCCGGCGCGATCACAACCGGCGAGCGCTCGTGGATCCTGGCGATAACCCCGCTTGAAGCTGTCGTCAGGATCGCGCCGGTATCGATCTCCGTGCCGTCGGCGCCCAGCCATGGCGACATCAGGCCGGCAAAGGCGATCAGCCCGCCATGACGCGGCCGGATCCAGTATGGCTGCGCGCCGCCTTTTTCTCCGGTCCTGCGCCATTCGAAAAAGCCGGAGGCCGGGACCAGCGTACGGAAATGGCGCATCGAGCCGCGAAAGGCCGGTTTTTCCGCGGCCGTTTCGCTGCGCGCATTGAACAACAGGGAAAACGCGCCGGCGTCCTTCACCCAGGCGGGGATCAGCCCCCAGCGCACCAGCAGCGCATTGCGCCCTTCCCCGCCGCCGGTCAGTTCGGAAGCGCTCACGACCATGAGGATCGGTTGCGACGGCGCGATATTGTAGCGCGGCGGGAACGGGTCGATCGCCGATATGTCGAAAGCCTCGCCCACCTGCCCGGGGGTTGCTATAAGGCCGAAACGTCCACACATTGCAGCTTGAAACTCATCCTGAAAACGGAAGGCGCACCTTCCTCAATACATCCATTCGGTATCACCGCCCGTATATAGCATGACAGAAACGCCAAAACCCGCCTCCTCGGTGATCATCCGCCGGAAAGACACGTTCCTGCTGGTGCGCCGCGCCAATCCTCCGGCCAGGGCCATGTATGCCTTTCCCGGCGGCAAGGCGGAAGCTGGTGAAACGGCCGAACAGGCGGCAATTCGGGAACTACAGGAAGAAACAGGCCTAACCGCAGAAAATATCAGTCTTTTTTCTGTTTACGATCTTATCGACAGGAATAAAACAGGCGCGGTGTCGAGCTTTTACCGGCTCAGCGTGTTTGTGGCCGAGGTCGATGACCGCGCCATTGCGGCGGCCGCTGATGATGCCGACGATCTCGGCTGGTTCACGCTTTCCGATATCGCCCGGCTGAACGTTCCCGCCAGTGTACGCGAATGCGCCGAAGCGCTCGACCGGGAGCGCCGCGACGGTGTGGCGAAAGAATCACATTAGCGCCGGGAAATAGGCGTCAACGCGCTGCAATTAACCGGAAATTCACTTTTTCGAACGGCCGCGCTGACACAAGGCCGAAAAAATTGATAGCATGAACAACGAAGAAGAAGCCTACAAGGATATGCGATGAAGCCGAACGCCAACGAGATCGACGACATGATCGTGCGCGAGAAGATGCAGGTGGCTCTCGAATATCAGAACGAAGCCTGGGCCGATGGCGTCGCCGACGGCATCGAGCCGGAGATCATCGCGGACGCCGCGCTCGCGCTTGCCATGCGCGAAACCGTTCGGATGATCGGTGAGGAAGGCGCCGAGGCCATGCTCGAATCGCTGCGTGAACGCATGCTTGCCGGCGAGTTTTCACCCGAACGAATCCTGCAGTAATTTCCCCTTTTCCTTCGACCCGTACCTTCGGCCCGCATATTCGGCCCGCACCTTCGGCATTGACGAATCCGCTGTAGCGCGTGACAACACGGGAATTGCCCGGTTGACCGGAGCGTTTCGAGGTCGCGACGACCTTGCGGCTCGCTCGCTGGGCCCGACATCTTGAAATGGCCCCGGCCCAAAGCCGCCGGTACGCCAGAGGAAACGATCATGGCTGAGATCCACCTTCCGGAACGGGCCGTCATCACGCTTGGCGGCGATGACGCCGAACATTTCCTGCAAAACCTGATCACCACCGATCTCGACCGCATCGGGCCCGCCGAGGCCTGGCCGGGCGCGCTCTTGACCCCGCAGGGCAAGGTGATGTTCGAGTTTCTGATAAGCCGGACCGAAGCGGGTTTTGCGATCGAAACCCACGCCGAGGATGCCGCAAACCTGACGCAGCGGCTGACGCTCTACAAATTGCGGGCCAAGGTCACAATCGCGACCGAAGAAACCGACGGCGTGACGGTTTATACCGGCGATGCGCCCGAAGCCGCCGTGACCGACATGCGTTTCGCGCCGGCCGGCCTGGCCGTGAAGCGCCTGCCCGGCCGCCATGGCGAGGCCGATGCCGGAGCCTATATCGCGCTCCGGATCGAGGCCGGCGTGCCGGAGATGCATGCCGACTACGCCGCGCAGGATGCGTTTCCGCATGATCTGCTGTTCGACAGGAACGGCGCCATCTCCTTCAAGAAGGGCTGCTATGTCGGCCAGGAGGTGGTCTCGCGGATGCAGCATCGCGGCACGGCGCGACGCAGGCTGGTCGCGGTTCATGGCGCGGCAGCATTGCCAGGCGCCGGCACGACAGTCCATGCGGATGGAAAACCCGCTGGCGAACTCGGCTCGGTTGCCGGCGACACGGCCATGGCGATCCTGAGGATCGACCGGGCGGCATCGGCCGAAAGCCTCACCGCCGGCGATGTCGCGCTCACCGTCGCCCCTTATGCCTGGAGCGGCATCACGCTTGCGGGCGCGGAGGCGGAATAGGTCATGCCGCCGAAAGCCGACAGCCGCGCCTGGCAGCGCATGCTTTCGGGCCGCAGGCTCGATCTGCTGGACCCCTCGCCGCTCGATGTCGAGATTTCCGATATCGCCCACGGACTTGCGCGGGTCGCGCGCTGGAACGGCCAGACGCTTGGCGAACACGCCTATTCGGTCGCCCAGCATTCGCTGGTGGTCGAGGTCGTGTTTACGCATCTCAACCGCGCAAACCCGGATGATTGTCAGGCGGCGCTGCTCCATGACGCGCCCGAATATGTGATCGGCGACATGATCTCGCCCTTCAAAGCCGTGGTCGGCGGCGGCTACAAGGCGGTGGAAAAGCGGCTGGAGGCGGCCGTGCACCTCCGGTTCGGCCTGCCGTCCCACCCCCGCCCGGCGCTGAAGGCGAAGATCAAGGCGGCCGACCGGATCGCCGCCTATTTCGAATCGGTAAGCCTTGCCGGCTTTTCGATCGACGAGGCCAGACGCTTCTTCGGCGAGCCGAACGGCGTCTCCATCGACATGCTGCCGATCGAGCCGATGCCGACGGCGCTTGCCCAGCAGCGCTTTCTCGACCGGTTCGGCGAGATCGAGGCGACGCGCGCCGCGCCGCGCCCAAAAGGAAAGAAAACGGGGACATGAGCGCCGCGATCATCGTATCGCCGCTGGAGCGTATCGGCGAGATGGCGGCGCGTCACGGCTGCCGGCAGATGATCTCGCTGATGGCCGAAAACCATGATTTCGCCCGCCCCGGGATGATCGACCGTCATCTCGTATTGCGCATGAACGATATCGCGTTTGCCGGCGCGGGCGATCTGGTGGCGCCGGGACGGGACCATGTCGATCAGATTATCGATTTTTCCCGGCGCTGGGCGGCTGACGGTCCGCTGCTGGTCCATTGCTGGATGGGCGTCTCCCGTTCGCCCGCAGCAGCCATGATTGCAGCTCTTGCTGTGGCGCCCGAGATCGATGACGGACGGCTTGCCGAGGCACTGAGGGCTGCCTCGCCCTCCGCCACGCCGAACAGGCGGCTGGTGGCGCTTGGCGATGCGGCGCTTGCGCGCGGCGGCCGGTTTGCGGCGGCCGTCAGGACCATCGGCCGCGGTCGCGATTGCCGGCTCAACGCGCCTTTCAGACTTGATCTCGATGGTCTTGCCATGGCCCCGTTGCGTGATAGGTAAAGGAACCGTAACATTGGCCCCGCCTCTCTCCGAAATGACAGAAGGACCAATTGATGGATTCCATAGAGAAACAAGCCGCCGATCTGCTGAACGCGTCGAGTGATTTTGCCGAAGCGATGATGGCTCTGGTCGTCACCTACGCATTCTCGGTGCTCGGCGCCATCATATTGCTGATCGTCGGCTGGATCTGCGCGGCAATCGCCCAGCGTTCGGTCAAAACGGCATTCATGAAATTCGACAATGTCGACAAGACCTTGGCCGGTTTCTTTGGCGCGATCGCGCGCTACGGCGTTCTCACCATCGTCATCGTCATGGCGCTCGGCCAGTTCGGTGTGCAGACCGCATCGATCCTCGCCGCTCTCGGCGCCGCCGGCCTCGCCATCGGTCTGGCCTTGCAGGGCACGCTGCAGAACATCGCCGCCGGAATCATGCTTCTGGTGCTGCGTCCGTTCAAGGTCGGCGAATATATCTCCACCGGCTCGATCGACGGCACGGTGGAGGAAGTCGGGCTGTTCGCGACCGAGCTCAAGACCTTCGACGGGCTGTATCGGCTCGCGCCGAACTCGACGCTCTGGAACGTCTCGATCACCAATTATTCCCGCGTCACCCAGCGCATGCACGAACTCGCCATCGGCATCGGCTATGAGGACGATCTCCGGCAGGCGATCGACATCATGCTCGATCTGGCGAAGAACAACGAGAATGTGCTCTCCGATCCCGAACCCTACGCCTTCGTCAAGGAACTCGGTGATAGCGCCGTGGTCGTGGCCATGCGCTACTGGGTCCCCGGCCCGCTGTGGTGGAAGACCACCCATGTGATGACCCGCGACGCCAAGCTTGCCTTCGACGATGCCGGCATCTCGATACCGTTCCCGCAGGTCACCCTGTCGACGCTTGACGATGACGGTCTCCCGGTAAAGCCGGAAAAGCCCGACACGGCGGAAAAATCAGATAAGGCAACCAAGGCCGGCGCGAAGAAGCAGGCCGAATGATCGGAGACCGGCGTTGAAAGTCGCGGAACTCAACATCTACCCCATGAAAAGCGCGCGCGGCATCGCCCTCGATGCCGCGCGTTGCGGTGCGTCGGGCCTTGAAGGCGATCGCATCGCGCTGCTTGTCGATCCGGCCGGCCGCTTCATCACCCAGCGCGATCTGCCGGTGCTGGCGCGGCTGACAGTGCGTCCGGGTACGAGTGGGCTTCTGCTCTCGATGGAGGACAAGGGCGAGATCGAAACCGGGGCTTCTCCCGACCGGCGGCTCGAGGTCGCCGTCTGGAGAGATAGCGTCAATGCGGCGGCAAGTACCGGCGATGCCGATGCCGTGCTTTCGGACTGGTTCGAACGTCCGGTCCGCCTCGCTTTCTTCGACGAAGCATCGCATCGGATCGCGAGCCGCGACTGGGTCGGCGATGAAACGCCGATGTCCTTCGCCGATGGATTTCAGGTGCTGGTCACCACCACCGGCTCGCTTGCCGCGCTCAACGCCGATCTGAAGGCCCATGGCGCGGAAGAAGTCGGCATGGAGCGGTTCCGGCCCAATATCGTGATCGAGAACGACGAGGCCTGGGCCGAGGACGGCTGGGCGGGCATCGAGATCGGCGGCATCGCCTTCGACTTCGTCAAACCCTGCACCCGCTGCATCATGACGACCCAGGACCAGACCACCGGCTCACGCGAAGGCGCCAACCCGCTGCCGGCACTCGGTCGCCTGCGCATGTCCGCCGACCGCCGTGTGCCGGGCCCGCTGTTCGGCTGGAATGCCGTGCCGCGCGGCGAAGGCCTGCTGCGTGTCGGTGATCCGGTCACGATAACCCGCAGCGCCACGGAGCGCTGGCCGCTGAAGAAGCGGGCGTGAACACGACGTCAGGCTGAGCCGCCTGACGTCAGTCAGTATGCCACAGTGCGTTCAGGCCTTTCCGCCGAGGAAGAACAGCTTTTCGAAAGCGAACATGTTTTCGAAGCGGCAATATTCGGGGACGCCCAGTTCGAACGTCTTCGGCATCCGCTCAAGCGCCTCGGCAAGCAGCGCCATCAGTTGCGCCTTGTCCGCGGCATCCGGGCGGCGCATCAGATAGCCGATGCTGAGGTGGAATTCGTAGCTGTCATGCTGAGGCGCCCTGATCTTCAGCAGATCGGAAAGGCGATCCCTGAGGTCCCGAAGCCTTGCGTTTTCCGTAGGCGTTGCCGGCTCCAGACTGAGCGCTATCCCTTCGTTCAGCGGCTGCCAGCCGGCGACCGTGATCCTGAGCGGCGGATCGATCCGCGGGTCGAACCCGGCCAGCTTGCTTTCAAAGAGCGCATGGCAATCGGCAAGCCCGGCGGCGGCGGAAAGATCGGATGGCCACCGGCCGGGCGCCCTGATCTCGTCGCACACGCCTTCGAAAACCGTCATATGCCAGCTCGAAGCCGGCAACAGCGAATAGAGCGGCTCGAGCGGTGAACTGTCCAGCGTCTGCCACAGCGCGGCAAGCGGACCGCGCAACGCGCTGTCTGTCGGAAGATGGCAGAGGATGGTATTGCCGGGAAAGCGCCGGACCGTGCCGTCGGCATGGAACTTGCTGCCGACGCCGGCCGGCAGCGAAGCGTCAGCCGGCGGCTGACGCTCCTCGTTGTTGCTGGTTTCATTCATGAATATGCACTCTTTGCATTACTGGCCGAGAACGACCTTTTCCAGAAACTGTCTGGTGATGTCGTCGGTGGTGGCCGCACTCAGCCAGTCACGCGAATAGGCGCGCTGCTCCGGCGGCACACCGCCCGGGACGCCCTTGGCCGAGGCATTGACGGGCGAAGATCCCATTTCGGCGGCGAACATGTCCTGAGTTTCTGCCGAGGTCAGCCAGTCGACGAAGACGAGGCCAGCCGCCTTGTGCGGCGCATTTGCCGGAACGCCGACCGCGTTGCCGCCGCCAAGCATGCCGAATTCGGGAATGTAGAACTGCATCCGCTTGTCGATCTCGCCCTTCTTCTGCAGGCCGGCGAGATGATCTTCCCATGCGGGAACGAGATGAAACTCGCCGCCATTGAGCCGCGTCAGGCTGTCGGCATTGGAGGCGGTGTAGCCGTAGTCGCCGTTTACGGACGCAAACCAGGCCCACGCCCCGTCGAAATTGCCGGCCTCGATCTCCGCGTCGCTCACGGTGGAACGGACCGCCATCTGAATGAAGGCCTTGCCGGCGCCGCCGCCCTGCGGATCGTTGAAGGCGAACGCCATCGGGTGGTCCTTGATCCAGGCGGTCACCTCCTCGAACGACTGCGGCAATGTCGCCTCGTCGACAGCGGTCGGATCATAGGCGAACCCCGTCTGGTTGCCCCAGAAGGCAACGGCATGGTCCTGGCCGTCGCCATTGTTGATCTCGGTGCGCAGGTTTGCGAAATCGGGCAGGATGTCGAGCGGCCCGACGAAATAGGCGGTGGGATCGAACTTCGCGAGCGCATCGCCCGGAACGGACATCACATCGATATCGCCTGTCTTTCGGTTGTGCTCGGCCAGGAACTTGTTGAAGTTGCCGTCATTGGTGCCGTCCGGGATCGTGACCTTGATGCCGTATTCATCCTCGAAGCCCTTCATGAGCTCGCGGAATTTCGGCTGCAGGAACCAGTTGTACCAGACAACCTCGCCCTCCTGCTTCGCCTGGGCGACGATCTCGTCCCAGGGCTTGGACGTCAGATCGTCGGCTGCGGCGCCTGTGGCCACGAGCATGGTTGAAAGCACCAAGGGTGCGATGAATTTCCTGAGCATGATAACCTCCGTTTCCTCTGTTATGGAGCTTTATGATCATCCCTTGCCGCCAAGCGTCACCGCGCCCTCGCTCTTGAGGAGGCGTTCGAAGACCAGCAGCAGGATGACATTGGGGACGACCAGGATCAGCGACACGACGGCCGCGTTCGATCGAATGAAGTTTTCACCGAGATAGGAGTAGAGAATGGTCGGAATAGTCGTGAAATCGGGCGAGCCGATCACGAAGGACATCGCGAATTCCTCGATACTCTGGATGAATACGATGATGAGCGCAGCCAGAATGCCGGGTTTGAGCACCGGCAGATAGGCCACCGAAAACCGCGACCAGCGGCTCGCGCCGAGATCGCGCGCGGCATCGATCAGATCCTTGCGCACCTGGGCGAAGGACACCGTGAGGATCCGGATCGCATAGGGCAGGAACAACACCACATGACCCAGCACGATCGCGGGGAACTTGGCGTAGATGCCGAGGCTGTAGAGCAGCGACGTGAAGAACAGCGCCGTCACGAATTCGGGCACGGCGAGCGGCAGCAGCGACAGCATCTGCGCCGCGGTCTTGCCCCGGAACTCCAGCCGGGCAAAGGCAAAGGCGGTCGGCGCGGCCATCGCCAGCGTCGCGACGGCAACGACCGGCGCGAGCGTATAGCTGTGACGCATGGCAAGCGAGAGGCTGGTCGTCTCCCAGATTTCGCTCCAGCGCCTGAAGGACAGCTTTTGCGGGAAGAGATCCGGATAGCTCCAGGCCTTGTCGGGATCAACCAGCGACCACAGCACGGCCATGGCAAAGGGCATGGCCAGCCAGAACACCAGCACCACCGACAGGATCACGACCAGGACGCGATTGAGGTTCGTGTTGCGCATCACGCCCTCCTGCCCGAAACGACAAGCTGGGTAATGCCAGCGAGCAGCACCGCGCCGACAAGCGACATCGCCATCAGGATCACGGCAACCACCGCCGCCTCGTTCCATTGCCCGAACAGCCGCTGCACTGTGTACATATACTGCGCCAGCGAATTGACCTGACGTGGCCCGACCACGACCTGGAAGGAAAAGTCGCCGGCGGCCCGGATGAAGATCAGGATCAGCGCGGCCTGAAGCGCCTTGACCGTCAGCGGCAGCACGATCTTGCGAAACCGGGTCCAGGCGCCGGCGCCGAGATCGCGCGCGGCATCGAATATCTCCTCGTGGATGGACTGGACCGGCGCGGTCAGGATCAACAGCGCGAACGGCATCTGTTTCCACACCTGCAGGAAGATCACCGCCGCGCCGAAACGGTCATTCTGCATTCTGAGCGGCTTGTCGATGATGCCGAGGCCAAGCAGCGCCTCGTTGATGAAGCCGTGATAGGCGATGACGTTGAGCAGCAGGAAGGCGGCGACCAGTCCGGGCACCATCATCGGCGCCTTCAACAGCCCGCCAAGGGTTGCCGAACCCGTGAACGGCTTGCGGAACCAGAGCGCGAAGACATAGGCGATCGCCACCGAGATCAGCGCCGAAAGAAGCGCGATCTTCGCCGAATAGAACACCGAACGGCGCAACAGCGGCGAGGCAAGCTGGTTCTGCCAGAACTCCAGCGAAAAGCCGCTTGCCCCGGAAAAGTTGAAATAGCCAACCGATTGCGCCACCGCCATCGACACCACCGTGCCGATCAGCGCGACAATGAGACCGAGGCCGGGCAGAAGGCAGACCGCAACCAGAATGCCGTTCCCGAGGCGTGGCGAGACCGTCATTCGGCAGCCTCCAGAAGCGAAAAGGCCTCAGGGGCGAGACGGACCGCGATCCGCGCGCCGACGGGCAGAGGCCGGCGGGTCTGGATATTGACGGTGTCGGCGGCCCGGTCCGGACGAATGACGACATCGGTGACATTGCCCTGATAGGCCTGGGTAACGACCTCACCCATGAAAATATTGCCGTCGAGACGCTCTTCGTCCGAGCCGATCACCGCGCTTTCGGGACGCCAGCAGATGTAATGCCAAGCCGCCGAAGGCGCGCGTTCAGAGGCGATCGTGAAATTGCCAAGTTCGGTTTCGACCCGCCATTGTCCGGGGCCGGCGGGCCCCTCGATCTTCGCCTTGACGATATTGGCGGCGCCGATGAAATCGGCCACGAAGCGGTTGACCGGATGATCGTAGATTTCCGCCGGCGGCGCGATCTGCTCGACCCGCCCGCCGTGCATCACCGCCACCCGGTCCGACATCGCCAGCGCCTCGGCCTGATCGTGGGTCACGTAAATCGCCGTGAAACCGTGTTCGGCCTGCAACGCCCGCATCTCGAAGCGCACCTGATGGCGCAGCTTGGCATCGAGATTGGAAAGCGGCTCATCGAACAGAATGATGCCGGGCCGCATCGCCATCGCACGGGCAAGTGCCACGCGCTGCTGCTGGCCGCCGGAAAGCGCCGAGGGCAGTTTTTCGGCATGGGCCGCAAGATCGACCTGACGCAGAGAATCGGCAAGGCGCGCCGCGCATTCGTCCCTGCCGAGGCGGTTCTGCCGGGGACCGAACAGGATATTCTCGGCAACGCTCATATGGGGAAACAGCGCATAGGACTGAAAACACATCGCGGTGTCGCGCCGCTCCGGCGGCTTTCCGGTCACGTCCACCCCATCGATCAGAAACGAACCGGCGGAGATCGGGTGAAACCCCGCGATCGCCTTGAGCAAGGTGGTCTTGCCGCAACCGGAAGGCCCCAGAAGCGTGAGGAACTCTCCCGAGCGCACATCAAGGGAAATTTCCCGCAACACCTGAAAACCAATGGGGAAGGTCTTCGAGACCTCCCTCACCTCGAGCCGTGCCATAGTGCCTCCCTAGCCAGTCTTCTGTTTTTTAGTTCATGGCATGTACTTATGTTAAGTGCATGACATGAACATGACAACCCGATAATTTGCGAGTCACAAATTATCCGGAGCAGCCATTTGAAACAGGAATTGAATCTCACCGAGGTCGAAAAGTCGGTATTGCGCTTCATCCGCCTCAATCCCGGCCGCAGCCGCGTCGAAATCGCGGCCCGTCTCGGCCTGTCCAAATCGATGCTGTCGAAGGCTGTCGGTACTTTCGAACAAACGAATCTGGTGGCCGCCGAGCGCAGCAGGCCCGGTGAAGGCGACCGGGGGCAGCCGCCGATCAAGCTCTCGCTCAACGACAGCGCCTTTCACAGCATCGGGGTCTACGTCACCCGTCGACACTGCGTCACGGTGCTGTCTGATCTCGGCGGGAGGAGCAAGCGCTGCATTGCCAGCGAAGGCCCTTTCGAGGGGATCGTCGAACGGGTCGTCAGCGATATCGGCGAACTCCTGGCCGCGTCAGAAGCGCCGGTCATCGGCATCGGCCAGTCCGTTCCGGCGATCGTTCGCGACGATGGCAGCCTGTTCGAGATCGTGCCGAGCCAGGCTGGCCTGCCGCTGATGGAGATCGCCTCGGCCATCCGCACGACGTTCGGTCTCCCGCATTTCTGGGAGAACGCAGCCTATTGCGCCGCCGGCTACGAGGCGCACAAGCCGGACGGCAACCGCCGCTGCGTGTTCCACCTCACGCTCGATTACGGCGTCGGCGGCGGGCTGGTGATGGACGGCCGGATATTTCGCGGCGCCTATAATCAGGCCGCCAATATCGGCGCCCTCATTCCCGAAACCGGGCCGCGCCCAAATCTCACCGATCTCGCGCGCCATCTCGCCGTCCCGGTCGAACGGCTGGACGAGCGCTTCATCGCAAACCTGCACGCCGGCGGCGATCCGGCGCTTCTGGAATGGATCGGCGATCGCGGGCACCGCCTTTCCGAGCCGCTGTCGAGCGTGGTCCAGCTGTTCAATCCGGACACGATCGTGATCGGCGGCTTCCTGCCTCGCTCGGTTCTTGAGGCGCTGCTTGGCGCGGTCACCCTCGACGCCCACGATATCGCAAACCGCCGGCCGGTGCTCAAACCCGCGCTCTGCGTTTCCGAACTTCTGGGCCCGCAAGGCTTCGCCCAGGCCGCGGCGCTGCTGCCGATCGGCGCGCAACTGATGGGTCTGCGCGTCTCCGCGCCGCCTGCTGCGTCAAAATGACAGGCCGAGGCTTGCAAACCACCCCTTTGCCCTGTCATCGCCGCCGAGACGCGCCCGGTACTGCACATTGAGGTCGATATGCGACATCGGCGCCTGGTATTCGGTTTCGCGGAACCAGTAGCTGAGTTTGAGGCCGGGGCCGGCGCCGAGCGCGAATTCATTGGCATCGGTGCTGTTGTAGTCGGCGGCGATCCCGAGATACGGCGTGAGGACGAACTTTCCGTCGTCGCCGCCGAGCTTGAAGCTGCGCCCCAGTTGCGCATAGCCGTCGGCGAAGTTCTGGTTGCTTTCAAGATAGCGCCCGACCTCGCCGAAATACTGCCCGGTCCACCACGAAGTCCGCGCGGGCATCAGGTCGGTGTTGAACCCGCCCGAGATTGCCGCCCGCAGCAGATAGTCATCCCGGCTGTCGCGCCCGATCTTGAAGTAGCGCGCGCCCTCGACAATGAAATTGTAATCGGAGAACGGCTTGATCCGGATACCCGCCGCCCCCTGCGTGGTTGAAGCACCCACCGGACCGTCGAGCGAATCGTAGAGCGTCGTGAACTGGCGCAGGAACAGATCGACCGTGCGCCCGTCACGATAGCCGAACATCGGCGGACGCCAGTATATCTCGGTCCCCACCTGCATGACCTCACCGGCGGAGGCTGCCGGCGACAGATAGCCATCCGAGATGCCGCTGGTGCCATAGATCAAACTCGCATAGGCGCCCCATTGGCGCGAGACGTCGCCGATCTGGCGGCGAAGATTGAAGCGCTGCACCTCGTCAAGCGCGAATATGCCGGCATCGGCCTGGTCGATCGCCTCCTTGAACAGCGCCACCGCCTGCGTGTTGTGATAATCCCCGACGGCGGCATAACCGGCGTCGATCAGTTGCGCGCCCTTCAGCTGGCCCTGATCATAGGCATCCTTGAAAGCCTGATAGGCGATGTCGCTGTTGCCGACGTTTGCGGCGAGATAGGCGATATCGGCGGAGCCGAGCGGCGCGAGCGTGCCATCTTCGGAGGCCTGCGAGAATATCGCCCTCGCCTGCCGCTTGCCGTCCTGAGCGGATGCAAGCCTGATTTCGGCTGCAGCAACGCCCGCCCGCTCGATATCGGTCCCTGCCAGCGCGCCTGCCTGCGCGAACGCGCTGTCGGCGGCGTCATAATCCGCCATCGCGGTCAACGCATTGCCGCGTTGCAGCCAGACGCTGTAGCCGGCATCGTCGCCCAAAGGCTGCAACGTCCGATAGGCCAGCAAAGGGTCCGAGGTCGCCATCGCGGCGGCGGCGAGATCCAGCCTGAGCTGGCGCTCCGCGCCCGCCGGGCCGGGAAACTCCAGCGCGCGGGAAAGATCGGAAAGCGCCGCGGCCTGATCGCCGCTCATCTGCTCCAGCACGCCGCGCCGGCGCAGGAGTTCGCGGTTTTCGCCGAGCGCCGCGATCGCCTGATCCGTTGCCGTCAGTGCGGCGGCGCTGTCGCCATTACCGTTCAGCAGATCGATCAGCAGCAGGCGGAAGGACAGATTGCCGGGCGCAAGGCGGACGGCCTTGCGGGCATGGCCAATGGCACCTGCCAGATCGCCCTTGCGCTGGGCGGCGTAGGCCGCATCTGCCTGTATGGCGGCCGGGTTCGCCTTGGCGACGGGCGGCCGGTTGACCGCGGCCTCTGCGTTGTCCAGAAGCTTGCGGTAGTCCGCATTGTCCGGCGCAAGCGCTACGGCCTTCCTGGCCTCATCCAGCGCTTTCCGGTACTGGCCCGCGGAATAGGCCCGGTAGGCAGCATCGGCGGCTTCATAACCGGGACTGATCTCGGAAACGGCCTCTCCCTCGCCCGTGTCACTCTCCTGTTTTTCAAGGTCGCGCGCCGCATCGGCATTCTTCAGCAGGGTCTTGTAGGCATCATGATCCGGCGCAAGCTGAACGGCCTTCTCCGCCTCCTCCACCGCCTTGTCATAATCGCCCGCGCTATAAGCCCGATAAGCCGCATCGGCGGCCTGATAGGCTGGGCTGCTCTGCGAGATCGGCGGCGATGCCTGATCATCAGTTGCAGCGGAAGGCGAGGCCATGGAAAGGGCGATCGCCGCAATCGCTGCCGCAAGCGCGACCCGGGACACGGCATTGCGGTAGGTGCGTATCGTGTTTATCGCGGCCATGTTCATATCGCCTTTCCGGCAACAGGGTGAAGTGGCGAGGCCTTCTGGTTCTCGCGCAGGCGCTCGATCCTGCGGCGCTGCTCTGCCAGCGCATTCTCGATCGCGTGGTTGAAGACCGCATCCCGGGCGGCGAGATAGGCGCCGATCAGCCCGTCGCGCTGGGGAGAATAATCGGCCAGGGCCGCCTGCAGCGCCTCCATGGAGATATCGCCTCTTTCAACGAGGATATCGCCGAGACGCGGCAGTTCGTCGTTGAGAAAACGCGAAACGGGTCTGCCGTCCGCGGCATCCCGTTCGCAAAGAAGGTCGAGACCGGCGGTGATCTGGCTGTCGCGGACGATACAGAATTGCGGAATTTCGCCGCACGCCGCAACGATCTCGGCCTGCGCCTTCGGCTCCAGCGGCACCGCTGTTGCCAGCATCAAATGCCCGTCGCCGGCGTCCTGCAACGGAACGACGCGCAAGCGAAGACAGAGATCGGTGGAGAGCCGGCCACGCGCGTTCAACACGTCGTCCTCGGAGATCACCCGCATTTCAAGCCTCGCCTGAAAGGCCACGGCTTCGGCCAGCACCTCCTCCTGAAGCCAACCCTCATCGAGCAGGATACGACCGAGCGGGCGGCGCTGCTGACGTTGTTTCACCAGCGCCTCATCAAGCTGGGCGTCGTCGATCGCCTGCCAGGTGACGAGAAGATCGCCGAGCTTGGCGCTGCGCTCCACCAGCCCGTCGCCCGACGGAAAGTCGTGCATGGTCTTGTCCCAGACCAGCCGCTTGCCGGTCACAAGGTGAGCGACATACTGCTTGAGCGCGCGCGCCATCGCCATGAAATTCACGAAATTGCCGACGACCATGCGCGGGATCGACAGCAATCCGTGCTCCCAGCCGAAAGACCGCGATGTGAAATAGAAGCGCTGCACGACCCGCAGGACCAGCGCGATGGCGTTGAGAATCAGCACCACGCCGACCCAGCCATGGACCGAAAGCAGCGGCGGATATGTGGTGGTAAACAGACCGAGGCTGATGGCGAGCTGGAACGCGATATACTGGATCGCCAGCAGATAGGCGAAAACGGTGACGAAACTGGTCACGATCGCCTTTCTGTCCCTGAGCAGGAAATAGCGGTCGACCAGCGAGCCGTACCAGCCGAAATAGGCCCAGCCCTGAAAGCAGATCCCGAGCGACCACCGCGCCTTCTGGCGATAGGAGGTGCGGAACTTGTTGGGAAAATATTCCTGTACGCAAAGCGGCATGCGCACGGTCTTCTCGCGCTCCGGCCCGAAGCCGAACCAGCTCTTGCGCCGGATTTTGTAATCGACGCTGAACCGCGCGAGAATCGAGCGCATGCCGTGCCCGGCAAGGCGCACGCCGATATCGTAATCCTCGGTGAGCGTCTGGGTGTTGAACGGCTGATTGTCGGTTTCGGCCGAAAGGGTCAGGAGCGCCTTGCGCGAGAAGCATGTTCCCACGCCGGCAGACGGCACCATCCCCGACAGGACCTCGCGCACGACGATATCCTTCCCGTGCCATTCGGCGAACTCATCCATGTATACGCCGGCGACGAGCTCGTACCAGTTGCGTTCCAGCGAGTTCACAGGAATCTGGATCAGATCGATTCTCGGCAGAAGATAGTTGAAGAAACGCAGTTCCAGAGGATGCAGGACATCCTCGCTGTCGTGAAGAATGGTGCCGGCGAAGGTGATGCCGTGTTTCTTCTCATGGGCGAAAATCGCCTGAACCGCCCAGTTGAGGCAATCCGCCTTGCAGGTCGGACCGTCATGGGGAACCTCGACGCGGACGAGCTGACGGTACCGCTTGCGCATCCGCTCGACCTCGTCGATCGTGGCGCTGTCATTGCGGTAGGTGCCGACGAAAATCGTGTAATTGCGATAGTCGAGCGTGCGCACCATGCCCTCGATCATGGCCGCGATCACGTCGTGTTCCAGCCATGCCGGAACCATGATCGCCATGTGCTGCTCCGGGCGGTTATAGAGTTGTTCCGGCTGAAGCGGCTGGTATTGGTGCCGCTTTGCCGCGAACCGCCGCTTGATCGCCCGCGCATAGAACACCGCGTCGATGAAAAGGTCGTCGAGGCACGACAGCAGGATGATCACCGCGACGATCGCGGTGAAATCCTCGAGCAGCCGATAATAATCGGCGAACAGGAATGGCCAGTAAAGCTGCATGATGTTCGGCCTAGTCCTGCTTGTCCCGATTCCTGCGGCGCGCGATCCCGGCCAGCAAAACAAGAAGGATGAAGCCGCCGATGATCAGCGTGGTGAGCGCCCATGGCGCCTGTTCCACCCAGAATTTCGGGCTCGTGATCAAGCGCAGCGTCGAGCCGTCGCTTTCGTCGCGCTGCGCCCCGGACGCGGCGTAGATCGTGTTGCCGCCGGCGTTCAGCGCCGTCAGAACGCCGCTTTCGCCGATAATGGCCACATCGCCCTGCCCGAAGCTGAACGGCTTGCTGAGGTCGGCCCCGGCGCCGACCGTCCGGTAATAAAGCCCCGGCTGGTTCTGGTCGAGCACGGCCTCGGCAACGGAAACGTCGGAGAGCCCCGTGGCATCGAAAAGCCGCTCGCCGCGCGCGGAATCTATCCGGATATTGTCACCCGTCACGGTGATGCGGTGCGAGCCCTGTTCCGGCGCGATATCGAAGAACAGGAAGGGCTTGTCCGGCACCGCGGCGGTGGCCGTATCGACAACCGCGAGTTCGGCGCGCGCCGGCGAAACGCCCGCCGCGTCGGCCACGCTCATCACTGTCGGCAATGTCCTGAGCGCATCGTCGAGCCATGAAGCCGGCACGGCGACCTCGCTATCGCCGGCAAGCCTTGCCACAAGCGACGTGAAATTATCGGCGGCGGGCGCGTCCTTGAACAGGACGCGGCTGTCCGGCAATACCGCGGCGGGATAGGCCTGCGGGACTTCGCGACACTGGTCGCTCGCGGGCTGGCGCTGGAACTCGACATTGACGACATTGCGCGGCAGCAGGGTATAGGCGGGTATGTCGACCGAGATCCGCTCGGGCGTGCCGTCGGCCCTCAGCTGTTTGGCTCCCAGCAGATAGCCGTTGATCGAAACCGAAGCGACGGGCAGCGTCGCGGTGGCACCGGGGGCCGCCGAGACGTTGATATCGAGCCGGCTCGGCACCTTTCCGGGTGCAGCCGCGCCGAGGTCGAATTTCGTGGACCAGTCGCCCTTTGCCACAACGTCAAGCCGGCTTGGCGCTTTGCCCAGCGCACCAAGCGGAATGGCGTTGCCCTCCCCCGATGGCATCGCCGCAGCGGCAAGCGTGAGGTCTCCCGACACCGCCGACTGGCGCCACAACGTATTGAACAGGCCGACGGCCGCATTGGCCGCATCCGGCGAGATCGCGATCACCGGCCGGCCCGAAAGCGTGCGAAGCCCGACGGTATCCGAACCGACGGTCTGGCCAAGCGAGTTGAGATCCTGTCGGGCGGTTGCGACCGCGGCGACGGCTGCGCCATCGGCCGCAACGAGTTCCGCGGAAACCGCATCGAGCGCGGATTTCAGCGCCTGCGCCATCGCGTCGTCAGCGACGGCGATATCGGCGCTGAATTGCGGAGCGTCCAGCAGCATCAGCGCGCCGATCTCGGCTTCATTGGCGATTTGGACCTCGCCGCCACCAGAAAAGGCCTTGAAGGCCGGAACGCCCGCAAGCGATGGCGGCACCGTCAGCGCCGCGGTATAGACCCGGTCGCCGACCTTCGGCAAGGCGATGGTCCTGACGGTCTTGCCGTCGCGCTGGAGCGCGGTCCCGATGCGCCATGCGGCATCATAGCTGCCCTTGTCGAGACGGTTTCCCGACACCAGCAGCGTGACTTCCGCGGGAAGCGCCGACCATGCCGTGCTGATATCCTTCACCGCGGCGGCGGCATAGCCGTATTCCAGATAGGTGTCGGGCTCGATCTCGAGCAAATTGCCGATCGAACGCGCATCGTCGCAATAGTACTGCCCGGTGGAGGAAGACCAGTTCACCTTGAGATGAACGAAACCATTGTCGCGCGCCGCGCCGTCAATGCCGACCTTGATATCGGCCGTGCCGCCATCATCCGTCGGCGAGCGGGCAAGGAGCATCCGATTGTCGGCCGACAGGGTGTAGGTGGTCTGCCCGCCATCCGCACGCAGATACCGGCCTTCGAAATAAAGCGTGGGGTCGATCAGTTCGACGCCCGCAGGAACGGGGATATAGATATCGTGTTCGGCCCCGATTGATCCAAGCGTCACCGGCGTGCCGATGCCGAGTTCCTCCAGCGTGACCTTGCGGGTAATCACGCGATCCTCGGCCCTTGCCGCAAGCGTATCCGCGATGGCGCCGGCATGGCTCACCTGCGGGACCAGCAGGACTGGCGCCACAGTGCTCGCAAGCAGGGTGGCGATCATGGCGTTCCTGGACAGGACGGATTTATTGTTCTTCATTTCGTGGCAGTCCTCAGTGCAGCAGCCTGCATTGCATACGGGCGGGCATGCGGGGCGGCGCCCGCAGCGAAGGGAATGACGGTTCTTCCGGCCAGCGTATCGACGATGCGCTGCGCGGCCTTGCCGTCGCCATAGGGGTTGATGGCGGCGGATTGGAGTGCATGGGCGCGGGGATCGTCCAAAAGCCGGGCGACCTCGCGCATGATCTTGTCCGTGTCGGTTCCGACCAGTTTCACCGTTCCGGCCGCAAGCGCTTCCGGTCGCTCGGTGACGTCGCGCATCACCAGGACAGGTTTTCCAAGCGAGGGCGCCTCTTCCTGCACGCCGCCCGAATCGGTCAGGATGATATGGGAGCGCTCCATCAGATACACGAATTCGAGATAGGCCTGCGGCTCGATCAGATGCACATTGTTCAGGCCGCCCAGCATATCCTTGACCGGCCCCGCGACATTCGGGTTCAAATGCACGGGATAGACGATCTGCAGGTCTTCGCGCCGGGCGAGTTCACGCAGCGCCTTGCAGATATTGATGAATCCGCCGCCGAAACTCTCGCGGCGATGCCCGGTGACAAGCAGGGTCTTCAACTCGGAATCCAGAAACGGAAAACGGGCGTCCAGCCGGGCCCGCAGGGCGGCGTCGCGGCGGATGCGGGCCGCAATCTCCGTCAGCGCATCGATCACCGTATTGCCGGTAACGACAACCGTGCCCTGAAGATGCTCGCCCGCGAGATTGCGCGCGCTCGATAGGGTCGGAGCGAAATGATAGGCCGACATGACATCGACAACGCGCCGGTTCATTTCTTCGGGCCAGGGCTTTGAAAGATCGTAGGTTCTGAGGCCCGCCTCGACATGGCCGATGGCAATGCCGCGGTGAAAGGCGGCAATGCCCGCCGCCATTGCCGTGGTCGTATCGCCATGGACAAGGACGAAATCGGGCCGCGATTGCTCGAACACCTGGTCGAGACCCGCGATCATCTTCGCGCAGAGCGCATTCAGCCCCTGATTGGGGGCCATAACCGAAAGGTCGAAATCCGGTTTGATTTCGAACAGCGACAGCACCTGATCGAGCATGCTCCGATGCTGGCCGGTGACACAAACTTCGGTTGTGATAGCGCTATCAAGTCTCAGCTCATTAACCACAGGAGCCATTTTTATGGCCTCCGGGCGGGTGCCGAAAACACAGAGAATCTTGGCCAATGAGAATTCCGATCCATAACAGAGGAATCCGGTGGTCCCGGATTGGGAAACACCAAATATTGGCAGAACGTGTCTTTTGTACGGATTACGTTTCGTTAACCTTCCGTTTTTCCATGGCGCGTGTGGCGACCAGAGCCGGTCAATGCTCGCGCCGACGACGCTGGCCTCGCAGGCGAAAGAGCGCTGTGGCGTCAGGGACGGAAATCGGGCAAGGTGAGCCATGACCAACCAAACAAGACCAACCAAACCGGCTTTGAAACGCATGCCGGTGTCATCAGGCAGCAGGTCCCCATGGCGAATTTTCTTCGAGAGTCGATCACCTTCATCGAACCCTATCTCCACCATTATGGTCTGTTTGCGCTGTTCGTGATCATCTATCTCGAATCGCTCGGCGCGCCGCTGCCGGGCGAAAGCGCATTGATCGGCGCTTCGTTGCTGGCAGCCGACGGACAATTGTCAATCGGAGGCATATTTTTCGTCGTTGTCTGCGCTGCCGTGTTGGGTGACAGCACGGGCTATCTGATCGGCCGGTTTGGCGGCCGGGCGTTGATCCTGCGCTATGGACGTTTCATCGGAATGACGGAAGACCGCCAGAAATGGATCGAGGGACTTTATGAAAGACGCGGCGCATGGGTCGTGGTCGGCGCCCGCTTCGTCGTCATCCTCAGGCAGTTGAACGGGATTGCGGCGGGCTCCATGGGGATGCGCTGGCCGCCGTTTTTCGCCGCCAATCTCGTCGGCGGCCTGTTGTGGGCCACGGTCTGGACCATCGGACCCTATATGTTCGGGGATGTTATCGCCGAGCGCCTGCACCTCACCTTGCACTGACCGCCGATATAAGCGCCTGAACGGCCACATTGGCATGCGTGCAAGTGGCGTTCGCAATGCGTAGAGAGCGAACCCTTGCTCGGGAGCGCGCTGTGGCTTCAAAAAGGTTGACGGCACGGTCATTCGGCCGGCGATGCCGCCCTCAAGACGATTGTCCGATGCCTGAAGGAAGAGGCTTGTCGGCAGGCCTTGATCATTTCGCTGCCGGGCGATTGCTCCTGAAGGCGCAGAACCCTGACAACAGCCATTTCAGTTGATTCCAGAACATAGTTTTAGCCGCTTCCCATTTTCGCCATATGCGCAACTGCAAGTTCGCGCTTAACGGTGACGGTGATCTCCGTTACAGCTGTCGCATTATCCTGAAAGTGGAATGTTTTTGATATGTCTTCGGTTCTTGGGCTTCTTGTTATCCTCCTCCTGGCGCTGGCGATTTCGAACGCAAGGGTGAAAAGCCGTCTCAAGAGTCTGGAGGATGAGCAGCGGAAAACCCGTGACCGGCTGGAAATGCTGGAGCGCCGGACCCAGGGCGATGCGGAAAAGGATGTTGCTGCCGCAACAGACGGCACCGCGAAAACGCAAACTGGTATGCCCGCCGGCAGTTTGGGACCGTCCGCAGCCGAAACCATCGTGCCGCCGGAACATGCAAAGCCGGAAGACGCCGGAAAGACATCCGCCGCCGTCAAGGGACCTCCGCGGGCCTTTGTGTTTACCGCAACACTCATGCGGCAGTTCGGACAATGGCTTCGTCAGAACTGGACGATCGCTCTTGCGGCGCTTTCGCTGGCGCTGGGCGGCATCTTCATGGTTCAGTACGGGGTTGAAAACGGGCTTCTGACGCCGTTCTGGCGTGTCGCCGGGGCACTGTTGCTGGGAGCGCTGCTGGTCGGCGCCGGCGAGGCGCTCCGCCGCCGCTACGGTGACGACACAACCGCATCGACACGCTCCCTGCCCTCGGTCTTTGCCGGGGCGGGGCTGGTGACGCTTTTTTCCGCCGTGCTCGCCGCCCGTCTTCTCTATGGGCTGGTTTCCCCCGAGACGACGCTTGCCGGGCTGGTTCTGGTCAGCATTCTGGCGGTGGCGCTCGGCTGGCTATACGGCTCGGTGCTGAGCGCCGTCGGCATTATCGGCGCCACGGCTGCGCCCTTTCTCGTCGGCGGCGAAGCGGAGAGCGGCTGGCTGTTCTTCTACTATTTCGCATTCATCGCCATTGCCGGCCTTGCCGTCGACAGCGTGAAGCGCTGGGCATGGGTATCCGCCATCGTGCTGATCGCAACCGCGACGGCCGCCACCCTGCTTTACGTCACGACAGGCGGCCTGATCCATTATGCGGCCTTCCTTGCGCTTTCCTGGTTGGTGGCCGTCATCATTCCGGTTCAGAGCTTCGTGCCATCGCATGCAGGCCAGACGGTTCTGGCAACCCTTTCGGGTCTCCGGCCGCGCGCCGATTTCCCGACCCGGATCGTCGCCGCGATGACGCTGTTCGTCAGCGGCGCAGGCGTTCTCCTGTCTCTTAATGCATCGTCGGTGACGGAGGCGAACGTGGCCGTCACGCTCATCACCCTGGTTCTCGGCGCCTCGCTGATATGGATGTACCGGGCGGAGGCGCTGAAGGATATCCCGCTTCTCCCCGCTGCCGCCTTTCTGGCTGTGCCCGTCCTGCAGGCTGTTGAATACGGACCGCTTTTCAGCCATTTCGCCGCCGCCCGGCAGTCCACGACAGTGACGACCTCCGCGACATCCTTCATCACACTGGCGCTCGTCCTGTCGGCAATCGCCTCTGTCATGGCCTTCTGGCGGATGACCCGATCCGGCGGCGACGCCCGTGCGGCTTTCGGATTCGCGCTGGGTGCGGCGACGTTTGCGCCGGCAAGCGCTTTCATCTTCCAGTTCCTGTGGTCGCCGACCGCGGCATTCGGGGACTATCTCTGGAGCCTCCATATTCTCGCGGTCTCGGCGATCATGGCTGTTCTGGCGGATCGGAGCTTGCGGAGCGCAGATAGCGCCGGGCGTCAGCTGCGCGCGGCGCTTTTTGCCATTGCCGCGCTCTCGATGCTGGCGCTGGCGCTGTTCGTTGTGCTTACCCAGACGGCGCTTACACTGGCGCTCGGCATTGTGGTTATCCTCACGATCTGGCTCGACCGGCGTTTCGATCTTGCCCTTATCGGCGTCTTCACCAAGGTGGCGCTTGCGATCATCGCCTTCCGGCTGGTGGCCAGTCCCGGGTTTTTCTGGGCGGTGGCCAGCGGCACCTCATGGCTGGCATTCGTCGAGGCCTATGGCGGCACGCTGGCGCTGCTCTATATCGGCTGGCGACTTACGGTTTTGCGCCCGCGCCAATCCGTGCAGGTCGCAATCGAGACCACCACATGGACAATTGCCGCCGTCTTTGCCTGTGCGCTGCTGCAACGGCTGGTGCCGGATGAGCCGGGGCTGCTTGCCGCCGTGATGGCGATCGCCATGCTCGCCCAGATCAACCGTCTGCCGACGACCGGCAGGTGGCTTCGGCATTTCAGGGTGGCGCTTGCGGTGCTGTTCGGGCTGATCGCCACCGCCCTGATCGCCGTGCCGCTGACGATCACAAATCCGGTGCTGTTCCGCTTCAACCTGGTTACGGGGCCGGCGATTTTCGACAGTCTGGCGCTCAGCTACCTGCCGCTCGCCGCCGTGCTGGCGATCGGCGCCTGGAAGATCGGCAATCTCGGACGGAGGCTGCGGATCGGCTTCATCTGCGTCTCGAGCCTGCTTGCCGGCTTTTATGTCGGATGCGAGATAAGGCGGTTCTGGCGCGGCAATGATCTTTCGGTTCCGGGCGTCACCCAGCCCGAGCTCTACAGCTACACGATCGCGCTGGTGGTCGTCTGCGCAGCCCTGCTTCTGGTCAGTTTTTCCCGCCGCTCCCATGTCCTGCGCAAGGTCGCCATGGCCGCCGCCGGCCTGACAATCGCAAAGGTCTTCCTCGTGGATATTTCCGGCCTCGAAGGCCTCCTGCGCGTGGTTTCCTTCATCGGACTCGGGCTCGCGCTCGCCGGTCTCGGCTGGCTCGACCGCGCCATGAACCTGCGCTGGAACAGGAGTTCGGGTCAGCCCGACACGCCGGGCGCAGATGGAGTGTCATAAGCGACGAGTTCGGATGCTTCGTGTCCGATCCGCGCGACACGCCGATCGGCCGAGCAATGATGCTTCGCCTGGCTGAATGTTGTTTGACAGATGAGACTGCAATATTCGGGAAAAGGCGAAAACAGGCGGGAAGCCGTGCGAATGCCTTGTTTCTCAAGCGATCTGCAAGTATTCCGGTCGGCAGCGGCGGGCATCGCCTTTGACAGCTGAGGTTTTGAGACTGCCACCGTCAGCGCGATCATGGCCCGGCCCCAGTCAACCCTTTTCAAAAGGCGTGAAAGCAGAAGCGTCCGTCACGCGCACCATAAGCTTGCTTATGGAACTGAACCGGCCCGTCCCCCGCCGAGCGCCTGCGATATAAGGCTTCAGGGGCTGCAGGGGCGTTTTCACGGACCGGCTTCAAATGCCCTTCAAAGGGCTTCAAAAAATATCCGCCCAGCCGGCTTCCGGCGGCCAGGTCGGGCAAAAATCCAAACCGAACATGCAAGACGCTTGCATGTTTAAAAAAATATCAAAGAAATCAAAGCGATTGCCGAAAATTTCAGGTTTTCGAACCTGCAAGTGTCCGTCGCGTGGGATTAATTTTCGGTCTCAGGTCAGGGGTGCTAGAATTGCATTGGGTACTCTTAATAACATACATTGTTTAATATCCTATCTGAGGTCCATGAGTCGTGATTCGGGGTATTAGCAATGGCGGAAACAGTAAACCGGGCGCAAATGGCGGAAGATCTTGCAAGCAAGATTTTTGCAGAGTTTTTGTGGCAGACAACTGGCCCGATGAATGAAAATTGGCCTTGCGAACAACAAGAAATTCACGGGACGAAATCCCATCCAACAGATGTTGTCTTTTACTATGATGAGCCATATTCAAATGTTCGGCGGTATATTCAGTGCGATCTGAAAAGCTATAGCAAGGACAGCATCAAAAGTGCATCTATAAAGAGCGCGCTGTTCAGCCTTGCTGAGCAGGTTTCCTGCGCCGATATTAGCGAAACTTGGCAGAACCGTTACGCACATCCGAGTACCTCGTTCGAGGTTTCGGGGCTCCTTTTTGTCTATAATCATGACAGGGACTTTCATAAGCCATTCGATAGTTTGATCTCGGACATTCGGGCTGAGGATATTAGACTGCGGCAAAAGTTACGCCTCTATGTTCTCGGACCAGAGGAGATCAATTGGCTGCAAAGAGTTGCTCGCGAGATACAGCAAATGCGGGGCGACGACGATGACGACAAACGCCTGCCGGCGAGGCAGTACTGTGCTTTTTTTTATCCTCAGCTCGTCCGAAATGCAGTTGTACGAAGCGAGCATGCCCGTGCTGCAACAATGGAAATGTTGAAGTCGCCCTGGATCATTATGGAGTATTTTAACGAAGACGGAGCACGTCAGGGTTTCGTGATTTTTCACCGCCGCAAAACAACCTTGGAAGGTTTAATGTACTTGCTTGATTATATGCGGCAACATGAGTTGATCGCAAACAAGACGAGAATTGACATTAAAGTTCAGCCGGATGACGGTGAAGCACGACAAAATCTTCAGAAAGCGATTCAGGAATACCTTGCTTTTATTCCCGGTGAGAACCACCATACCGATCTTGCAAAGCGGCTCTCGAAAATAAAAATTTCACACGTCCCAGAAATTTTGACCTCTTATTCTACGGTGGAAATGGGAATGAATTATGCAGGGTAAGCATCTGCGACTCTTTGCAAGCGACAAAGAGCTTTACGATTTAATGTTTTCGTCGAAGAAAAGGATCACGTATCGTGTCCTTCATCAGCTTTCACGAGAACGTGGCGTCTTCTTCGGCCCAGACACGAGTCGCGCTGATCTGGCCAACTATATTTCGACAACCATTCATGATCTGGAAGACGTTATTGACTTGGTAAAAGACGCCGAGCCAGGCACGCGGCGGGAACGCACGAGCTCAATCACTGTCAAAATGCAGCTCTCGCCATCGGAGATCCAAGACGTCATTCAGGAATACGCTAACACCGAGGGGGAAAGCGAAGAGGTCAAGATACCTCTGAAAAGGAAGGATGCGATAGTCGCCTCCGTCGCCTACAGTGAGTTTGACCTTTCCCGAACCACCCTTGCGCAAAGACAAGACAAGGTGGCTACACTAGACTTCAAAATCGGCGATGACGGAGTTGTAATACGGTTCCCAGGAAGTGACAAAGGGCGGGAGCTTGTAGAAAGTTTGATTGAGAAGCTTGAAAGAAAAAAGAAAACGGCGATTCCTCAAGAGCACATATCGGTAGAAGACCTCACCCCCAGAGAGAGAACTCGTTTTTTTGTCAAGATCGTTGGAAACATGGCCGGTTATAAAGTAGATACGGTCACAAGGCTTAAGGTTTCTTCCAAAATGCTTGATTCAGAAGATATCGATGTAGACGAGAACGAAGAAGAGGAAAGTGTCGAGAAAGAAGAGGTTGAGAAAGCTTTAGCCCACCTCGTTGAGAACGTAGCGCTCACTGGTAGCGATTTGTTGGTATCTAAACAATATAGGCAGATGGAGGAAGATGGCTTTTTCATTACGGCCATCAAGTGGACGGCTACCCAAACTGAGCATCCTTTCGACAAAGTTGAGTTCGAAGCTCTATTTGAAGGTGCTCAGCAAGGCACTGGCTTCCAATATAGGGCGAGGCACTCAAGGGTTTCAGTCAGAACTGGCACCCACCCGCAGAATTTCAAATTGCCTGACGACGCCACTCGAAAGGCCCTTTTTTCTCGGCTTGAGACAACAGCAAAAAATGTGCTCGCGGAGATACGTAGGGAGCGGTCTCCCTCGAAAGGTAATGGCTAATGCGGATTCGCTGGTATGGCTTACATACGGAACTTGATGCTGGCGCGATTGCCACACTCCTCAGGAAGAGGCCTTACGAAAGTGGTGCACCTGATGGGTTTGTAGTTGAACAGCTACGCTCCAATTATGTTGAGGCCTGCCTTATTCAAAGGCAGCAGATAACACATGAGGCAGTCGATCCTTTCGGAAATCAAGAATCATATGAGATAGTTGAATACCTACGCACTAAATTCCGGATCACACCAGAAACTAATAGTTTAGAAATGCACGACCCCAAGAGGGGCAACTCTCGACTGATCGGTCGGCTTGCGGAAGCATTGGATCAACGGTTTTCGATAGAAGAGGCCTACATCGATCCGTTGGCATGGGCAAATGGCTTCCGAAACCTTGTGGGCCTGTTCGGTGTGATCGAAAGAATACAAATTGGGTCTATCGCGGTAGCTGATGGTGTTGTTGGTCAAGTCCTGGTCAAAGGTAGCGGCGAAGTTGCTGATGCAGCGATCAAATTTGTTGCCCCGGCATCATATTCGTTGGAGAAAGTACAGTTAAGATTTAGCTCTGCTAGAGGAGCGATTTCCTTTCAGCGAAATTCGAGTGTCGTATTGTCTTCGGGGTATGATGACCAATGGCTTGATGCGCTTCGCGAAAGCCTTTACCAGCTACAAACGCCGCGTCGGAGGGCACGGTAGCTGCTGTCAAATCAAACCAGGTGGTGTTGGGCGAGAATTGAAGCAGCCTCTTCTATTGTTGGCATCGTTGTGTTCGGTGGCAGGTGATCACTTAACGCTGTCCAGGCTAAAGCGTAATTGCCATTCGCCGGACCACGCAGTACTCGCCAGTAGGTCAATAACCAAACAGGCGTGACGTTACTGTGGGCGTTGGAGAGATTGATTGGAGCTGGCTTTGTCATGAGGTCGGTCACCGTTAGCTTTCATTGTTCTCATACGGTGACGTAATTTTGCTCGGCTGATAACTCCAAAAATGAACGCCCAGTTTTGACAATAAAGGAACGCGAAATTGTCCCGCGTCCCCCTGCTTCTTGTTTGTTTGCGTACCTAAGCCTTACGAACCACTTCCTTCGACGTAAGACGGCGAGTGATGCTATCAAGGGAATTGGGCTCTTCGGCACTCTGAGCGACTGCCTCGCGAATTTGCCCTTCAGCCCAAGGCAAAAGGGCTCCAGCCTCTAGCAAATCACTCTTATCTTCTAACCTGGACATGATCCTGCTGCAAATAGCGCTTGCAATGTCGGTGACGGCAAGTGTGCAGGCGGGATCACTTTCATCAAATTCACGGCCGGTCTCTCGCCAAACCGAAGCAGTGAGTGTGATCAACCGCATCATCAGAAGAAAGCCGGTTTTGTCGGGGTGCCCTTGGTCCGCTCTGGAATCTGCGCTTAGTTCCAATTTCTTTGCGAATGTGTGTACATCTTTAACCGTCTCTTCCAACCGGTCCTCTATTAGGCCGTAAACCCATAAATGGGGTTCACATGGGTGCGATGACTTGATTCAATGGTTTCTGGAAAGGAGACCATTGATGCGCCGACGTTTTGACCTGACGGATTTCGAGTGGGCGGTGATCGAGCCGCTTCTGCCCAATAACAGCCGCGGCGTACCGCGGGTCGATGACCGCCGTGTGATCAACGGCATACTCTGGCGCTTTCGTACCGGCAGCCCATGGGCCGATGTTCCGGAACGCTATGGCCCTCACACCACCTGTTATAATCGCTTTGTCCGCTGGCGGCGGGCTGGTGTCTGGGATCACCTTCTCACGGCGATTTCTTCCGCCTTCGACGGCGATATTCAGATGATCGACTCGTCTTGTGTTCGCGTGCATCAGCATGGCGCCACCGGTAAAAAGGGGGCGCCAATCGAAGCATGGGACGTTCCAGAGGCGGCCTGACAACGAAGATCCACGCTCTCGTCGATGCCGATGGGCTGCCGATTGATCTTCGCCTCTCAGAAGGTCAGCATGCTGATTGTCGCTACGCCGAAGATCTGCTCACCAGACTTCATGCCGGAACGACGCTTTTGGCAGATCGTGGCTATGACACCAACGCCATCCGCGCCACGGCAACTCAGGCGAAGGCATTCGCCAACATCCCGGCGAAGCGAAACCGAAAAAAGACCTTCGCTTTCAGTTCGTTCCTCTATCGCTATCGAAACCTCGTCGAGCGGTTCTTCAACCGCATCAAAGAAGCGCGTGGAATTGCAACGCGTTACGACAAACGCGCCGACAACTATCTCGCGGCAATCAAGCTCTTCTCTGTGCGACTATGGTTAAAGCGTTACGAGTCTACGGCCTAGATCGTGAAGCCGGTGAACGCCGTAGCTGATGCCTGAATGATCCGTTCCCGTGAAAAGAATAGCGTTGTTCATGGCATTGAAGGCTTCCAGCATACAACGAATATCATCGAAACTGTCGGCGATGTGAGAAGGTATACTGATTTCGCCGGACTGCTGACGTTCCGGCGTCGGGCTGCTATAGCTTTGCGCAGCTGCGGGCATGGGGACTCTCCTTTGCCTGTGGTTAGGCCTGACGCGGGAGCTTCCACCTTCCTCGTCGGGCCGCTTGCTTGCTTGATGCATTTGTAGTTATATGTAGCGCAGTGATTTGCGTCAACTACGGATAACTACAAATAATGCAAAAAAGCTTGCCGATCTCCTTCAGATTGCCGCCGGAGACAAAAGCCGCTCTTGAGAAAGCGGCGAAGGACGACACGCGTTCGACGTCATCCCTTCTTGAGAAGGTCGTAACCGACTGGCTGAAGGAAAGGGGATACCTGGATATATGACTGATCGGCGGCTCTCGATCCCTGTCGACAAAATCCATGTGCCAGAAGACTACCTTCGGCCGATCAGCGAAGCGGCCGCCCATGGCTTGGCGCAGCTTATCAAGAGCGAAGGGCAGAAAAGCCCCATCGCGGTTTATGCTAGCAGCGCCAGAGCAAACGGGAAGCCTTACACCCTCATCTACGGAGCCCGTCGCTTGCGGGCGATGCAACTCCTCGGCCGTGACGAAATCGAGGCTGTCTTGCGCAGCAAGGCGGACGCGCCTATGCTATCGATATCGGACAATCTGGCGATGCCTACGCTCGACGCGTTGGAAGAGGCAGAGTATGTCGTGGCTTTTCGCGAGCTATGGGAAGCGGAAAACGGTCCTGTCAGACGCGGTGGTGATCGAAAATCAAAGCGACAGAATGGCGCTTTGATAGATGAAGCTAACAATCAAGAAATTCCAAATTTATTCAATGACTTAAATGATATTTTTGGGATATCGAAAAGAACGGCTCATCGCCTATTTAAGTATGGATCGATCCATAAAACCCTTCGCGAAGCGCTTCGGGGCAGTGAGTATGTTCGGGATCGGACATATCTGGCAAAACTCGCGAAGCTGAATTCCGCTCAACAGGCGGCGATTGCCGGAGCCCTGAGTTTCAACCCCGACCTTGCAGCGGTATTGCGTGCTGCCGATCCAGCTACGGAACGAAAGTCGATTGGTCGAATGGAGCACCTGGATTGGCAGGAGCTTCATGTGCAAGCGCTTCTCAATCAATTGCCGGCTGAACGAAGAGAGGCGATGCTTGATCGATATGGCTATCTGAAAAAGCCAATCGATCCCTGGCCGGAAGAGCTGCCGCGATTTGAGGTCATCCCGCATGAGCGGTCCAGATCTCCCTTATGGCAGCTCCTGGATGAGCCATTTGCAAACCTCTCCGTAAACCTCACCTACAAGCAAATTCAAAAAATCAAGGCGGAATATGCTGAGGAGGACGAGCGAGACCGACAACGTTTCATTGAACGTTTGGTACGGTCCCTTCAGGCCAATGAGGATGCGCATCGCGAAGAATACATTTCCGGGCGAGATGCGGAAAAGCTTAAGAAAGAGAGACGACGCCAGCGTGAGAAGCGCGCGCGCAAGAAGGAACTGAAGGACCGGGCACGAATACACCAGCTTCAGGCATGGTTTCCGCCGAAACTTGCCGATGCACTTTTCGCCACAGGTTTGCCGCTGGACGACGCTATCATCAAGTTCTGCCGGGGGCTAAATCCCAAAGAGCTCGATTGGGTTTACTATCACCTGGAGAACGGCCACCATTGGAGCGATATTCCTTGGCGTGTGGAAACTTCGCGGGGATATGAAACGTCAAAGAGCATCCACCAGTGACAGAATGCAATTCAAGGCCTTCTCAAAGACGCTGGAAGGGTTTCGCGGCTCCGGGCGGCATGGTACCGCCGCAATGTAGGTGAAGGCCGTCTGTGCAGCCCTCTGCCGCATTTTGCGCAACGAGCACAGCGACCCTGCCCGCACGTTGAGCGCACCGTGCCTCTTACGACCAATACCGCCGTGCCCCATTCACAAGCATCTTGTGAATAGAAGGACGCTTGCGACTGTTTCATGCTGTGGTCATGAAACTGACCTTTCCCGACAAGAACGGAAACCCCATTCAGTGGCGGATACCGATAGAACTGCATCCATTTATCGACGCCATCGGTATGGATGCCGCAGCGAAGTTGTTCCTTGTGCATGGCGGGGCACCAGCTTTCTTTTCCAAAAATCCTTCCGAGCGATCGAGCGTCGTCAAAACTGTCGGGCGTGAGAATGTGATTAAGCTGACCGAAATCTACCACGGCCAGTGCTATCGCGTTCCGCTAGTGGATTGATCGGATCAAAGGAGTCCGTTGGTTGATTCCCAACCGCTTTGAGATGTGCGAGTCTGCGGCATGCGCAGCAACATTTCCTTTACGGTATCTCCCGACGACCGGCAGCGATTGAGCGCCATCGTCGCGGCCCCGAACAGCCCACAGAAGCACGTCTGGCGGGCACGTATCATCCTTCTGAGCGACGATGGTCTGGGCACCTCGGCGATCATGGCCGAGACCGGCAAGTCGAAAACCTGTGTGTGGCGCTGGCAGGAGCGGTTCATGCATGAGGGCGTCGACGGCCTGCTTCATGACCGGTCCCGGCCACCCGGCAAGGCGCCGGTCCCGCCGGAGCGTGTTGCCGAGATCGTCCGCTTGACGCAGGAACCGCCGCCGCACGAGGCAACACACTGGACGCTGCGCGCCATGGCCAGGGTCGCCGGCATCGCGGCCTCGACGGTTCAGGCGATCTGGAAGGCTCACGGTCTCAGCCCGCATCGCTGGAGGCAGTTCAAACTCTCCAACGATCCAGCCTTCGCCGAAAAGCTCACCGACATCGTTGGTCTTTATGTCGACCCGCCGGCCCATGCCGTGGTGCTGTCGGTTGACGAGAAATCACAGATACAGGCTCTCGACAGAACCCAGCCCGGACTGCCGATGAAGAAGGGCCGTGCCGGCACCATGACCCACGATTACAAGCGCCACGGCACCACCACTCTGTTTGCCGCGCTCAACGTGCTGGATGGCACGGTCATCGGCCAGAACATGCAGCGCCACCGCCATCAGGAGTTCATCCGCTTCCTCAACCGCATCGAGCGCGAGGTGCCGCAAGACAAGGCCATCCACGTCATCCTCGACAATTACGCCGTACACAAAAAGGACAAGGTCCGCGCCTGGCTCGCCCGCCATCCGCGCTGGACCTTCCACTTCACCCCGACATCCTGCTCCTGGCTCAACGCCGTCGAGGGCTTCTTCGCCAAACTCACACGGCGAAGGCTCAAATACGGGGTCTTCCATTCCGTCGTCGATCTGCAGGCCGCAATCAACCGTTTCGTGCGCGAATACAATGCTGACTGTCCCAAGCCATTTGTCTGGAAAGCCGATCCCGAGGACATCATCACCGCACGAAACCGAGGGTTCCAAACGTTGGAATCAAACCACTAGCAACAGATTTTCTCGTGCGTTACCTGCGTGCAAAAGGCGAGAGTATTTGCCAAATCGCCCGCACTCTACGAATGGCAGACGTTACGGTTCGGTCAAAACTGGTGGGTGAAGAAACAATTGAACGGCGACGGCATAAGTCCATGAAAGAATGGAAAAAGAGCGTCGACTTCTACTTTGAACACGCCGGGGATGACGTTTGATGGCAACGCTCGCCTCTTCCGTTTCCACGGGCTTCGGTATCAAAAAACGCCGATCACTTAGAACACCCCGCCCAGGGTTCTAGATCACATCGCCAAACCTCAATCAGGAAAACGCCCCATGCCTTTGAACGCCACCAGTGCCCGCGTCGCCGACCCTGTTCTCACCAATCATGTGCGCGGTTACAAGCATCCGGGCCGCGTGGGCCATCTACTTTTTCCGCACGTCGAAGTGACTGAAACGGCTGGCAAGGTCATCGAGTTCGGCAAGGAAGATTTCATGCTCTACAACGCTCGCCGTGCAGCGGGCGCTGCGACGAAGCGGATCGAGTTCGGGTATGAAGGAAAGCCCTATTCGCTCGTCCAAGACAGCCTGGAGAGCAAAATCCCCCGAGAATATGCCCGCGCCGCTTTGCAGGTCTCCGAAATCGACCTTGCCATGCGTGCGACAACAAAAGTGATGAACGCGCTCACGCTGACGCTCGAAGACGACCAAGCCAAGTTGGCAACCAATCCGGACAACTATGGCGAGAACAACAAGGAAGAGCTTAGCGGTGCAGACAAGTGGACGAGCCCGACGAGCAAACCCACGGTCGCTATCGATGAAGCCCGGAGACTTATCCGCAATTCCTGCGGTCTCTATCCGAATACGTTGATCTGCGGCCCTGTCGCCTTCAGCGCGCTGAAGAACAACGAACATATCACGAGCCGTTTTCGCAATGTGGACCTGGTTACCGCAGACCTTCTGGCGAAGCTGCTGGAGCTCGACCAAGTCGTCGAGGGGCAGGCCATGACCGCCGACCAAAATGGCGTATTCTCGGACGTCTGGGGAAATTACGCCGTCTTGGCCTATGCGCCCCGCAATCCTTCTGGCGTCGAGGAGCCGAGCTTCGGGTACACTTACACGATGAAGGCGAACCCGTTCGTGGAAGAGCCCTATTACGACAACAATACGAAGAGCAACATCTACGGCGTCACATATGAAAGAGCGCCCGTCTTGGCTGGAATGTCAGCCGGATATCTGTTCATTGATCCCGCCGCCGTCGATGATGGAGACGCCTGAAATGCAGAGCATCCATTTCTTCAAAGCGGGAAAGCATTTGTCCCGCAGTGGACATTCCGTTGAGTTTACCGAGCGTGATCTCTCGGAGATCGCGCAAGCCTATGACGCTAAGCTTCACGAAGCTCCTATCGTCGTTGGCCACCCGAAAACAAACGCGCCGGCCTTTGGCTGGGTCGACAAGGTGGTTGCAAAACCCGACGGGCTTCATGCGGTCCCCCGCCAGGTCAACGCCGAATTCGAGGAGATGGTGAAGCAAGGCGCATACAAGAAGGTTTCAGCCGCCTTCTATCCGAAACACGCGCAAAACAATCCGACGCCGGGTCTTCCCTATCTCCGGCACATCGGTTTTTTGGGTGCCCAGCCTCCGGCGGTTAAAGGACTCTCTCCGATAGAGTTTTCGGAGGACGACGACCTCTTCTTCGCGGAGGAAAGTTTAATGGCTTTGCGGGAGCACAGCTTGATGGCTCGTGAACGCGCGCTTCGGCGAGCGGAGGTCGAAAGAACGATCAGAAATGTGCTGCAAGAAGGGCGCTTGCCTATTGGCTTGTTGGAGGGGACGCTTGCTTTCGCGGAAAGCTTGGACGAGCAAGCCGAGTTCGAGTTCTCTGACGGCGATGAAGTTTCCAAGGAGACCCAAGTTAAATGGTTCCTTGAGTTCCTTGAGAAGCTTCCTGTTCCTCTCATCAAAGGTGAGCTGGCCGTGGGCGAGATCCCTGATGATGATGAGTTTTTCGAAGCGCCGGAAGGCTACACCGTCAGTCCATATTCCGCCGAGCTCGACCGTTTGGCGCGACAGCATATGAAACACAATGGCGGTAGTTACGCCGATGCCGTCCGTATAGCGGAAAAGCGCTATCCGAATCCAGGAAGGGGAATGCGCTAATGGGCATGCAGAGCATTGCGACACTCACTTTGACCTTTACGCCGGTCGGAAGCGTTTCACGCGGCCGAGCGGTGGGTTTCGACGGCGCGCAAGCTACCGTCCAAGGGCAGAAGGTTTTGGGCATTTCACCACGGCAAGCGGATAGCGGCATCGACAGCGATGTTCACGTCTCGGGGACTGCCGTCATGGAAAGCGGGGGAATATTCGAGGCGGGTGACAGTCTTATCGTCGACGCCCAGGGGCGCGGGATTGCCTCTACAGGCAATCTGGGCATTGTCGACGGCGGGACTGCGGTAACCTCCGCCGCTGCGAATGGCGACCTTGTCTTGTCGGGTGCCGACCTGCCGGAATTCGTTTTCGCCGACGCATTGGAGCCATCGATCGCAGTCGGAAAATACGTCGAAGTGCTGCTGAGACGATAGACGAAGTTTGCCGTTGCCTCGCCCGGACATCGAGGCCATGGCAATCGCGGCGCGACGGAGGCTCACGACTCCGTCGCGCTCGCATTCTTCCCGATATTCGAGAACGCGAGAGAAGAGCGAATCAAAGTCGAAATGAAAGGCCTTCAAACGCCCTTTGAAGGGTCTTCAAAGGCTCCTTGAATGCTTCAAAAAACAAGCGTTTCAAAAACTGGTTACTGCAAAACCAGCTGTCAAAATTGCAAAACCGCGCGTCACGCTACACTGAACAAAGCCGCTGATCGCATGGACAACAAGCCGCAGCCAGCCCAAATGCGGGTCCCGGCGAGGCGACAAAATTTTGGTGCGCGTGGAGAGCACTCCCATAAGTCATTGTAGATTGATTTTCCATCGTAATTTTAAGCCTCCCGACAAGATGTAACACTTTCTGTTACACATTTAGTGACACGCGTGGCTTAGGTGACGCTGGTATCCGAAGCAGCGATCGGGCGAAAGTTGCGGCCTCGACCGCTTTGCGCCGCCAACACGGTCGTTCGGTGTGTCGTGGTGCAACCTGCAAAGCTACAGTTCAAAGCAGGCCAGTCAGATGCTTCTAGAGCGTACAGCACAGGAGCCGCGAATCACCGATCATGTTCGGCATTCTGGACAAAATGCGCTCCCATCTGAGCCTTCAATTCGGCAAGCCGGTCATCACCATCGATGACATGGTGATAATAGTCATGATTTCCCGGAAACACATAAATACGTACGGTTTGACATAGCTGGCAAGATGCCGAAGCATTCGTGGCCATCAAACCTTCGGCTCGCGGCCCAGCAGAAGAGGTTGCGGCCCGCTGCCGACGTCGGCAAAGCTTCCTCCTCAAACAGCTTCTGAATGCCGGTGCAAGCTCCCTTGATGCGCACCTTCGGCGCCGCGGCCACCACCGGCCGGTGATTTCGATGCGTCGTATCGGAAGCAAAGCCTGCCATTCTGTGAATTTTATAGGTGCTTTTGCAGCTCTATTTCAGCGACGGTAGCCAAAGGCTGATCTGCGGGAAGAACAAGATCAGAAGAAGGCCGACGATGATTGTGACGATGAACGGCATAACCCGTCGCGACACCTGCTCGATGGATTGACCTGAAATGCCGCAGGCGACGAACAGATTGACGCCAAGCGGCGGCGTCAGAAAGCCGATTTCGCTGGTCACCACCAGCAATATCCCGAAGTGGACAGGATCGATGCCGAGCTGCTTGATCAGCGGCAAAAGGATCGGGGTCAGGATAATGACCGTTGAAAGCGTCTCCATGAAAGTGCCGAGCACGATCAGGATCGTGGCAATCAGTAGAAGCATTAGTATCGGGTTATCGGTGAGGTCGAGCAGCGATGCCGCGATCTTCTGAGGGATGAGGTTGAGGGTAAGAAACTCACCGAAGAACACCGCCGTACCCATGATCACGATTAGCCCACCGCACACGATACTGGCTTCGCTGAGCGCCTCCCAGAGATTGGCAAAGCCGAGTGAGCGCTTGACGAGAAGACCGACGGCAAGAGCATAGACAACGGCGATTACCGAAGCCTCCACCGGGGTGAATATGCCGCCATAGATGCCGCCGAGCACGACAAACGGGGTTGCGAGCGAGAATTTCGCCCGCCACAGCGAGGCCAAAAAACGACGCCAGTCGAAAGCGGCCGGCGTACCGCGATAGCCATTGCGTCTTGCGAGCACATAGGTGGTGAAGATGAGCAGCGAGCCCATCAGGATGCCCGGCAAAAGGCCGGCCAGAAAAAGGTCGCTGATCGAGACCGAGGCGAGCACGCCGTAAACGATCATTGGGTTGGATGGAGGCAGCAGGATGCCAAGCGTGCCGCCCGATGACGTCACGGCCGCCGCAAAATCCACGGGATAGCCGTCGTCGCGCATGGCCGGAATTAGCAGTGTGCCGATTGCAGCGACCGTGCCCGGCCCCGAGCCTGAGATTGCCGCGAAGAACATGCAGGACAGAATGGTGACCATAGCCAGCCCGCCATAGGCCTGTCCCACGACGGCGCGCATCACGTCGATGATATCGCGTGTAATCCCGGCTCTTGCCATGATCGCACCGGCAAGAACGAAATTGGGGATGGCAAGAAGAGCGAATTTGTCGACCCCGTCAAACAAGCTGTGAGCCATGGAGGAAAGGGGAATTGGCGAGGTCAGAAGTTCGTAAAGCGAGGGAACCCCGAGCGTGACGAAGACCGGCACGCCGACGATCAGGCCCGCAAGGAATAGAAGGACAAAGATCATGGTTTGTCGCTCTCCGCTGTCGCTTCAAGTCCCAATTGCTGCTCGCCGGCAATCACCGAGCCGCCTTGACGGAAAGCCATCCACTGGCGTTCGATAATGCGCACGATCATTAGCGCGTGAGACAGCGGAATGACTGTGTAGATCCAGGCCATCGGCAAAAACAGTGCCGTTGAATAGCTTGGGTATTTCAGCATGCGGCTGATCAACATCACGCCGGCGGCGACGACGAAAACGTTGAACACCACCCAGATCAGGTCGGCAATCAGGAGCGCATAGCGCGGCCCGCCCGGAAACCAGCGTATGAATAGAGTTATTCGGATATGCGTTCCGCGCTGAGTCGCAAGGCTCGCCGAAATGTAGACGAACCAGATGAAGACGAAACGCGAGACCTCCTCGCTCCACGTCAGCCCCGTGTGCAGGACATAACGGAAGAATACCTGCATAGCCAGTATGGTAACCAGCGCCAGAAGCGAGAGGTTGCATATCACGAGCTCAAGCCTACCAAAGGCCGCTGTCAATTTCCTGATCATAGCATTCTTCCTGGATAGCGGGTGGTTTTCACAACCACCCGCAAGACCATGCCTCCGCTACTTCATGCTGCCGGTGTCGCGGTATTTCACGGTCATCTCGACCCAGTCCTCGCCGCCGCCCACCAGCGTGAACAACTCCGGCCAGGCACCCTGCGCGCGCGCGGCCCACACCTCGGGGTCTTCCAGTTCACAAAAGGTCACGCCGTGATCTTCGACCAGTGCCTTGCGGACCCGTTTGCCGTTGTTCTTCACATATTCCGCATGGGCGACATCGGTTTCGTCGGCAGCCTTGAGAATGATCGCGCGATCTTCATCAGAAAGGCTTTCGAAGAAGGGCTCGTTGATGACGACGACCGCGGAAAGCGGCAAGTAGGTCGCCTCGGTAATATACTTGATATGCTCGTGGAAACCGAGGTCAAGCACAACGTCGGTCGGGCTGTCGAAAGCATCGATCACACCAGTGGCCACGGCGCCGAAGGTCTCACCCCAGTCGATCGGGTAGGTCGAAACGCCCCAGCTTTCCCACATCGTCGTCATGACTGGATTTTTCGGCGCGCGGATCTTCAGACCCTGCAGATCCTCGATGTTGGATATGCAGGCATCCGTGGCCAGCAGTGATCGAAACGCGTTGGTAAATCCGCCGATCACCCGCAAACTGCCGCTTTCGGCAAGGACCCGGCGGTTGAGCTCATCGCGATAGGGGCCTGCCCGTAGCAACCCATGCTCGCCCGTCAGGTCGTCCTGACTGGAGTTGAGATAGGGAAGGTTGAGAACGTTGAGCGCCGGCGCGAGCTGGGCAACGTTGTTGGATGTGATACCGGCCATCTGCACCGTGCCGAGCGCTACCTTTTGAGCGATCGCCTGTTCAGGTCCCATCACGCCGCCATCTAGCACCTCGATCTTGATCTCGCCGCCGGACAGTTCGGCGACACGATCGGCCAGTTCGTGTGCGTAGACCCCATATGTGTGTTCGGGCGCGCAGCAATGAGCATAGGTAATGGTAACGCGCGGTGCAGCCTCGGCGACGACGGCCGTCATGGCAAGCGTGGCCAGCGAAAAGATGGCAGTTCCGAGTTTCATCATCATGGTCTCCTCCTCATGATACATTTGGTTGCGGCCACCCTCCCAGATGACCGTTATTGTGCCTTTCCAACTTTGAAAGTTGGCTCGGCAATACCGCAAACGCCAAGCCCGGAAATGGCGAAAAGCGCACCGGGTGCACTTTCGGCCGCGATTTCTTCCTCCGACATCAGGAATGTCGCCGAGGTAACGAAAAGGATATCGAGATTGCTGCCGCCAAAGGAACACATCGTCGGATACCGGGTCGGCACGGCAATCTTGCGCAGCAGCCGCCCATCCGGGTCGAAACAGCCAATGGCGGCGCCCTCGAACAGCGCGCCCCAGTAATGGCCGTCTGCATCGACGGTTGCTCCGTCAATGCGCCCCTCATAGGCCGACGTTTCCACGAACCGGCGACGCCGGGACAGAGCGCCGCTTGCAGTGTCCAGGTCGTACTGAAACGACCGGTCCAGGCGGCTGTCCGAAAAATAGAGCCTCGTCGTGTCGGGGCTGAAAGCGATGCCGTTGGAAACGGTGATGCCGGTCTCGACCCGGGTCCAGGTGAGGTCGTAATCGAGGCGGTAGAGTGAGCCGACCGGCCGGGACAGATCGACGCTCATGCTGCCGCACCAATACCGACCCATCGGGTCGACCTTGCCGTCATTCAGCCGCGTCTCGGCCATATCGGCCTCGGGGTCGCAGATCGGTTCGATCACCGCATCCGGCCCGGAAATATCGATGAAGGCGAAGCCGTTTTCAAGACCGGCAATGAACCTGCCAGGTCCGGCAAGACCGATGGAGCCGACAATGACGGGTAGCGTCCAGAGCTGACGGTCGGTGCCATCCTGGCGCAAGCTTATGATGTGGCGGGAAAGGCTATCGATGTAATAAAGGCGCTGCCCGTCAGCATCCCAGAGCGGACATTCTCCAAGACGCGTGGAACTTGCATCAATCACCGTTACCTGCGGCTCTGCTAGCTGCGCAACGCGCATGCTCGCCTGAGCCATCGCTGGATTACCCGCTGACATGGTTCCTCTCTCCCTGTTGATTGAGACGGTACCAGCGGCTAAAAGATATGAAAAACGTATTTTATGGGGAAGCAAAATTTAAAAAATGAAGATAACACTTCGCCAGCTTGAATATGTCGTGGCGGCGTCGCAGGTCGGCTCGATTGCCGGTGCCGCCGACAAAATGGGCATTTCCACGTCTTCGATCCTTGCCGCGATCGAAGGGTTCGAGCAGGAGTTCGCCATGCAGGTTTTCGTGCGGCAGCGGTCCAAGGGGCTGGTCACAACCGAAATGGGCGCCCACGCCATTGCCCGCACGATCCGGCTCCTCGATGAAGCTCGTATCTTCACCGAGGATCTGCGGGGCAGCGACACCACGCTGTCGGGCGATCTGCGCGTCGGCGCCTTCACATCGATATCGCCCAATATTGCGCCAAGTGTGATCCGCGATCTCTCGATCCGTCATCCTGATCTGATCGTTCATCTGACGGAGGGCGATATCCTCTCGATCCAGCGCAGTCTGCGCAACGGCGTTGTCGACATTCTGCTGACCTACGATGCGGGCCTTTCGGATAACTTCGACCGGGAGACGCTCGTGCAGGCCCCGCCCCATGTCGTGCTGTCTGAGGGACATCCCATGGCGGACAGACTGCGGCTGTGCCTGCCCGACCTTTCCGGTCACCCGTTGCTTCTGCTGAACCTTCCCCATTCGAGCCGCTACGTGATGTCGCTATTTGATAGGGAAGGCGTGCAGCCCGGCCGCATTCAGCGGCTGGAATCGTTCGAGATGGTCCGAAGCGCCGCCGCCGCAGGACTTGGCGCGGCCATTCTCAACGTCCGCCCACCCGATAACAACACCTATAGCGGCATGCGCGTTGTCTGCCGTCCCCTTGATTGCGCTTCCCGGAGCCCGGCCATAGTCCTCGTCACCCGCCGGGGCGGACGCATCAGCCAGCGCGCCGAAGCCTTTGCGGCCGGCTGCCGGCGATTCTTCAAGACGCCGGCAGCCGAGGCGCTTTTCCTCACGTAACTGTAGGCGTGAGGCTATGTTGCAAAGAACCGTTCATGCCCGGGAGCACGATTTTAAGGTACATGATGGAAAACAATATCTTGCAAACACCTAGTCATGACCCTGATGCTGGCGATGGTGAACCATGCGGTGGCGCTTGCGATGGACCTTTCCCAATCCTCTATCAGCCGATGGCAGTGAACTGCGCACGGTTTGCCCAATCTGGTTTACAGCTTCATCAAGCAGGTGCTGCCAACGTCCCGTGATGTGCACATGGCCACCTTCCTCTGCGAAGAGTTTTGCTGTTGCCAAGCCAATCGAACGTCCGCTTCGGTGGAGCTAAAAGACAGGGGCCGGCCAGTCCGCTCGGGCCATTTCCAGTCAGTCCGCAACGCGCCTCCATTTAGGTCGTTCGTCGATGATGACCAGCTACCGCAAAGCAGCCAACAGCATAGCTTCCTCCGTCTCCGCCACATTGCTTCATAACTTTTTGATTTGAAGCAGTGTTATTGAGGAGGGGCGCGCTGTCCCACAACCCGCCCCACAAGCCGGAGCCGATAGGATTGGCAATTTTCGACGTGATTCACGTCGCTTCGTTGATTGTGGCAACAAGCGCGTCATGCTATCGCACGACAAAGGGGGGGATTTAATGCAGAACAATCGTCGCCAGTTCTATATCTACGACCTTGAAATCGCCGCGCGTAAAGAAGGCGCGACGGTACCTACGATGGACGACGTTGTTCCGGCCTTCCAAAGGATGAAGGATACGGCAAGGACGTATCCCATTCGTGCCGACACTGGCACTATGCTGATTGGCGACATTCACATTGATGCTGCACAGCAGTTCGTCACTTTGCTTGTTCGACTTTCGGACAAGACTGCACCGAACGCGGTCTATTCCGACCCTGCCGCCGGACAGTTCGACGTGCTTGTGAAACAAGGAAACCAAGGGTCGGACTTCGGTTGCCACGTCATAGTTTCGACCGCGCAAGAGCAAGGTTTTCCGAACATCTACACGTGTGCGATTGAACGTATCCCCGGCCTTTCATCAAGCCTTGTGCAGCGGGTTTTGTCGAAACTGCTGAACTACGAGTTCAAGGACAACGCTACCTCGTTCAGCTATCCTCACCCGGCAGGCGGTCTGACGCGACAGGGCCAACCACGCATGGATCGATGCTGCCCACATATCGAACTTCGCGGTCGGCCGTCCGACACGCTGATAAACGATATAAACAACGGACAGATTACCGGCATATCGCTTGTCAAAGCTGAAGCTGTAACGCCAATCGCTGGTTCGGCATACCTTCGAAAGAAAGAAACGGAACTTCGACTTCAAATCGACCAAAACAACCTGCCCGCCAATATGTGGCAATCGCTCGTTCAATCGTTCCAAGCAAATTCTGGAACTTACGGCGTAGCAAAGGTAAGTTACAAAGTTCCGGGCAACAATAAGACTGTCACTGTTCAGATTGATACTAACACAGGAAACCCTCTTGAAGAACTATACGTGAAGTTCTTCGAATTGACGAATATCCATCCTTTTCTGGACCAATCGGCTGTGCAGGTCGTTGACCGCTTGCGGGATTTAGCGGTGCCGCAGTTTTTAACCCATCGGACGATTTGAAATGTTTGGGCAGCTTATATACGAACTAGGTCGCGGGTTTGCCTACCGTCGCATTTCGCACAAGGAAATGCGGACCTATACGACGTGGCTTCCGCTGGCACTTACTCTCGCGGCGGTCGCAATCTATATCGTGCTACCGGTCAAGCCCGCTCTTGTGGGTTCAACGGGGCTGGCGTCTAGTCTGCTGACGCTCGTTTCGACGCTGCCCGGCTTCTATTTCGCTGGCCTTGCGGCGGTTGCTACGTTCGGCAACAAGACCATGGATACGGAAATGCCAGCGCCAGCGCCGACCATTGACCTGTTGGTCAACGGAAAGATTGTGAAGGATAATCCGCTTACGCGACGGCTGTTTCTATCCTACCTGTTTTCCTACCTTGTCATCCTGTCGTTCGGGTTGTGCTTCGCCCTTGTGACCATCAACGCGCTATCGGGTTCGATTGACGCCCTTCACGCCGCCGTCGTTCGTGGCAATGGCGCGACTTGGCCGTGGTTCGCGGTCAAAGCGTTGGTAGGTGTCCCGTTGACGTTCGCGTTCGCTTCGATGGTCGTTTCAACGTTGCACGGCGTTTTCTTCCTCACTGAGAAGATACACCAGCCGTAAGGCGGATACACAGTCCGCCAAACTTGTATCTTTGATACGACAGATTTGTCCTCAACCTAAACGCAATCTGCTAGTCCGCAATTGGCCCCACATACGACAGACCGGTGTTAGAATAAGCTGCCGTGCGGTAATGCGCCCCTAAGTCGGTCGTTCGCGTTCGGTATTATACACCCGCATAGCGGTCTTGAGGTGCAGTCCAGTCGGAAGCCGAGGAAGGGCTGGAAGCAATTATTCGGCACAATCCGAATTACTGAATCCTTTAGGGTTGCGTCTCGCTGGTTGTTGTCGCCTCAACTTTGATATTTGCTAACCATTCTTTGTAGTGCTGACCTACATTGATCTTCACGAATGGTTCCAACGTAAGAATCAGGTCAGCGATGTCGGCAAGTTTGTTTCCCCCTCGTTTTTCGAACTCTAAGAGCGCACCCTGTGCTAGTTGCGGCGAAGATATCTGGAAAGCCTGATCTACAACTGCTGATTGCCACTGATGAAGCATCCACTCTTTGCCTTTGGCAATTGTAGGGGGCTCACAATATTCGTTCTTCATCAGTTCAAGCAGGCGAATGCAGATCAGCAACAGATCCGCCACCGCAATCGGCTTGTTGTCGCTTTGCGATTTGACGGCACAGCCGACCGTAGCTGAAAGAGCAATTTCATCGTTTTCGGCAACTGGAGTGCCATCTAGAAACGCAGTTAGCATAGGCTCGGTGACAAGTGGACGCTCAAGCGCTTGCGCTTTTCTAATGAATTCAATGGCGGCCTCCGGTGAACGAAGAAAGGACAGGCGAACGGCGAAAGACAGAGCATTTTGAGTGTAGCCACGACGTAGTTGGGAGAATTTGTCCGACCGCAGTTTCGGCATCCTCTTTCGTGATGAATCCGCAAGACTCCGTTCCCCATATCCCTCCCCCTCTTTTTGAACGAAAGCGTGGGAGTCAATCGCTCGGGGCAAATATGCAAGGTAGTCGTCCGTAGAAAGTCGGCGCTGAGCGGACTGCGCTATGCGAACGTAAAAGGTAGCTTCACTTATAAGAACGGCTCTTTTGCTCCAGCCGTTGGAGAGCAGTTTGTCGATGACACCCCCATCAGCATCTAGAGCTGCCTCGGTGGTGGCGAGGACGTACCAAACGTAATCGAGCGAAAGTTCCGGCGCTCCTTCAAGTTCCTCGTGTGGCGTCGGGTTACTGTTAGCACCCGAGATCATGATATGCTCACCAAACGGGTTTGTTTCTCCCTCTACCTGTAGGGAAAGCCAGACCACCGAATGGGCAATCAATCGTATGGCTGCCGCACTTTGGAGCCCATCTTCGGGATTGAGGGTATCCGCCGCTTCCAATGCCTGAGCAAACAGTTTTACCGCTTCCGCACTGTTACCCGTCCAATGGGCTTCCACAGCCGCATCGGCTAGCAGCCCGGCAGCCATGGGAGTAATTCCCTTTGCGGGATCGTCGACGATTTGCCTATTAGCTTTTTCAAATAGCTCCTTGGCTGCCTCGTGCTTGCCAAGCCTAGAGGCACCTATGGCAAGTTCCCGCAGGAAAAAGGAAGCCTCTGTGGAGCCGGCAATAAACTCTTCCGAAAGCGGCATGCCGACCGCGAGCTGACGTTCGTAGTCATGTTTATGAAATAGGATACGTGACAGAGCTCTGGTCGCCGCCTGGTTTTCGCCGAGCTGGCTTTTCGCTTCTTCAAGACACGAAATCGCTCTTTCTGGATTTTGTATATATTCATCCCAGATCACGGCCGCGGATTCGAACGCGGCCATTGCAAATCCAGTTTCATCAGCGTTCGCGAGTTCTCTCGCGAGATTCAGGTACTGTTCGGCATCGCTTTCGCTGACGGTTTCCGCACCTTGAAATGACTTGGCCCAGACAGTTTTAACAATGAGAGACTTATCAAAATAAGTAGAATCGAACGCTTCAAGAAGAAACTCGCGCTGTTTTTTGTTTTTCTTGATCAGGCGTCTCATTACTCGCTTCAGTGTCTCGAAATCCGAGATTTGGCCAAGCTGAAAAGCGAACATGAAATGTAGATATCCTTCGACCGATGAGATCGGCCCCGATGTCCATGTTTGAGTCTCGCTGGGTGAAATTTCGAGCTTTTCGGCGTATTTGACAGCGTTCAACGCAAACTTCGGCAGATCATCAACCACTTCGACCAGTCCGGGTTGCGACATGGCTTTGATGTAGACCATCCCGAAAGTTCTGGCGCTTGCAGCGACGCTGCTGGTGCCAGCGCTTTCCCGCTCAACCGCATCAAGAGCCTCCTGGAATTTCTTGGGGCGTTTGCTGGAAACTAACAGAAGGACTTGCGCAATGCGCAGGTACAATGAGACGGTCGGGTTTTCGGGATAGAGCGGTTGATCGGTGCGGAATGCAGCCGCGTTGGAATTAATTCTGGCGATTTGTTCGACATCATCCGCGCTGGCGGAAATGACGGCCAAACTTGCCGCAGTCAAAGCTTTCTCGTTCTTCCCAATCAGCCCATGTAAGATAATGTCATCGAATCTTGCTGCATCCAATCGCCAATCGCGAGTGTAATAGTCTGCAAGAGAGTGATGCAGTTTTTCGCTGGCTTTAGATCCCAACGCGTGTTGTCCGGCGTTGGACATAAGCGATGACAGTCGATACCGATCTTCAGCTTCTACTTCGATCCATGGCCCTACAAGGCCTTCCAGTGCCCTTCCCGGCATTGCGATCGCCGGGTCAAGTTCACCGATATACATCGCCAAATTGCGATCAAATGTACCAAGCACAAGGCTCAATCGAACGATAAGCGTGCTCGCATCGGGCGTTAACTCGTCAAAGAGCCTTTTTCTAGCTTCCGATTTTACCCGTTCAATGTCTTCGTCGGCTCCCAGTATACCGCTGAGTTGTTGTAGCTCTTGAACCGGCCAACTTTTAACTGACAATCCACGTATCATTGCGTCTACGAGCAAAGGATGACCACCCCCAGTCGCTAGATATACATAACGTGCCCATTCTTTGGAATTGCCACCTTTCGCAGTAATGAACGCTGCAACTTCGTCTTCTGTGAGATTACCAACGTTGATCGATTCGAAGATGATCGGTGTCGATCCTGTAAGGCTGAAATTGGGCACCTCAAGATTCGAGGTTACGAGAACTGATACGGTAGCCTTTCGGGCTGACGCGATCAAATGGGCGAATGCCTCTTTTGAGAGCCCGGATGCCAGCGACCCAAGATCGTCGAGCACCACCCCTGTCGGTTTATCGATAGCGATTTGCGACGTTGCTCTGTAGAGAGCTTCGGTTGTATCTCGAGCACCTAGCGATCGCAATTGCAGCGTACGCCAATCGCCGCCACTATTTGATGCCGCCAATTTTGCAAGGCTCGATTTCCCGGTCCCGGTGGCACCATGAAGCCAAGCGATCTTCTGTTGCGCTATGGCCAATTGAATTTTGTCGCTAAGAACATGCCGGCCGGCCAGATTACTGGGATCGATTGCGGCGACCGGGCGAAGAATAGCAACGGATGAGACAAATCCATGAGGTGATGTTGTCACCGGGTTAAGAAATTGCTCGACGGCTGCGATTGGAAGACTTACACGGCTTCTCTCGTCAAAAAACCGCACGAAGTCGGCGCGTTCCAACCTACGCGATCCCTTAGAAATGGCGGCCGTTAGCACCTTCGACAAAAGCGGGTCCACCATATCGTCGCAGAGCGAACTCGGCACGTTTTTCGCCTCGCCCAAATAGACAAGCCGATTGCCGAGTTCACTGCGCAAGGTCTCAATATCCTCAGATCCACCCAGCCATTCTACGCGGTTGAGGAAATCGGCTCTTATCCGTTCTGGTGTGGCAGATTTTAGAAACGCCGCCGCATCCTCGGAAAGATCAAGCATAGAAATTCGCTTGATTAGAGGTCCCGCATCAGCACCCGCCTGGACAGACTTCCAGTACAGAAGCCCCGATTGCCCGTTGATACGATCCGATGTCGCTTTCTCCATTCCGATATTGGCCGTAGTTAGATGTTTTATGGAGATGGACTTATCTGGGTTTAATTTTGAAAGCTGGAAGAATGAATTGATTGTATCAATTACCTCTTTTGAATTGAGAGTGATGGCTTTCGCCACATCTTTGACTTGAACCGCTTGAAGGGAATTTGAGGAAGCAAACGCATAATCCTCAGCAACCTCCAAAAACAGGAACTCATCCTTGGCTAGAGTCGTCCATGCCAATGCGGATTCGTAAAGTTGGTAGGCATAGCCTTTGAGGCTCGAGACCGCTTGGCGCGCGACGTCTCCTTGGATTTCAACTTCTTGCAGCATGATTCGTTATAAAACATGCAGCTGCACAGTTCATCTCAAAACAGGAAGAATGCACATTTATCAGATTGACCGTCCTTATCAGTGGTATCTTGCTCCTGCGCGTGAAGCGACCATGATGTTGTGTGCGGACAACGAGCATCCACCGAGCGTAACTTCGAGATACTGGACAGGCTGCCCCGTACGTCCGGTTTCTTCGCACTAGAACTTAAGCTGCCAGTCCGTTTCCGGCCCCTTTGCTGCCGTTCACAGCAAACTCATCTGAGGCTCTTTTAACCCATCAGAGCTTCCCCCCAATGAGGAAAGTGTAATCCCGAGTAGGCGGATCCCCTTCTGAACTGGAAACAGCTCAGCCAGCATCTTCCCGGCAATCTCGCCGATCTCGTCTGCACTTCGCATATTCTGTCCAACCGTCCGGCTCCGCGTGATCTGCTGGAAGTCTGCGTATTTCACCTTCAATGTGACGGTTCGCCCACTGATCCGCTTGTTCTCCGCATGGTGCCAGACCTTGCTTGCGAGCGGGAGCAACTCCGCCTTCGCTGCCTCCAGATCGAAAATATCTTCAGCAAACGTATCTTCAGCCCCGAATGATTTGCGCGGCCGATCGGGCTGAACCGGCCGCTCGTCGATCCCGCGGGAGATCCGATAATACCACCCGCCCGACTTACCGAAATTATCACGCAGGAATGTAAGCGATTTTTCGCGCAGATCAGCTCCAGTCACGATCCCGAGCCGTTGCATCTTTTCGGCCGTCGCCGGTCCGACACCATGGAACTTCTTGACCGCCAGCTCTGCGACGAACGCCGGCCCCATCTTCGGCGTGATCACGGCCTGACCGTTCGGCTTGTTGAGATCACTCGCCATCTTCGCGAGGAACTTGCAGTAGGAGATACCGGCAGAGGCATTCAGGCCAGTCACCTCCTTGATCCGGGCGCGAATGATCGTCGCGATCTCGGTTGCAAACGCGATACCCTGCTTGTTCTCGGTCACATCAAGATAGGCCTCGTCAAGCGAAAGTGGCTCGATCAGTTCGGTATGCTCGGCGAATATCTGATGGATCTGCGCCGAGACCGACCGGTAGACGTCGAAACGCGGCTTCAGGAACACCAGGTCGGGACAGCGTCGCTTCGCTGTCACTGACGGCAAGGCGGATCGCACGCCAAACGCCCGCGCCTCATAGCTGGCCGCGGCAACCACTCCTCTGGCCGCCGATCCGCCGACGGCGACAGGCTTACCCCTCAGGTCGGGATTGTCGCGCTGCTCAACGGAGGCATAAAAGGCGTCCATGTCGACATGGATAATCTTGCGGATGGCCGGGACAGCCTCATCCGTTTCCACCTCGTGGTCTCTTTCCAAAACTGTCAGTTCATCCAGGGCGGCCATGACCATCTCAAGAGCGTGATCCGTGACGACGTTAATCGTCTTCGGGGTTTTCAGGCGGTTCGACCACGACCAGCATGTTGCCGGGCAGCGGCCGCTGAAGGTGTTTCACATCGGCCCACTCGCCAGTGAGCCAGAGGTCGACTTCCTCCGGCGTCGTCAGGATCGCCGGCATCGCCTTCTCATGAATGGGTTTGACGATTTCATTCGGCGTTGTCGTCAAAAACCCGAACAGTTCATATTCCTGTTCGCCATCACGGACCTTCCGCACGCCCTTCCAGGGCGTCCAGAAACCGGCAAAGAACATCAGCGGCCGCTCCGGGTTCTGCGCAAACCAGGCATTCGGCACGCGTCCACCTTCTACCTTGCTGGCAGGATCGGGTTCCGCAAATGAGGTGAACGGGACAACACATCGGCTTGTCGGCCCAAGCCAGCGCCGCCAATGCGGAGATCCGACGTTGCGGATATTGGTGACCCCGCGATCGGCCTTGCCTTTGACGAAAGCCGGCGGCGTCGGCATGCCCCAGGTGGCACTGACGATCTCCCGATTGCCATCGCCATCGACGCGAACGATCGGCGCCAGCGTGTTGGGATAGATATTGAGCGACGGCTCGTTCCATCCGGCCTTGTCGCTCATGGCCTTTGTAAACTGGACGACGGCATCCCGTGTCGTCGTCAGATTATAGAGATTGCACAAATCCTCGCCCCTCCTCAGCGCCACATGCCGCGCATCCGCGCACCGACATCAAGACGCACCTGCCGCGGGCCCGCATTGCTCTGTTGGCCCGGTTTCACCACCGGCCATGTCCTGTTCTCAAAATGCTGCAACAACATAGTGGGAATGAACCGGGTTCGCGAGGCATAGACATGCCTGTCGCCGGTCGAAGACTGTCCATGGGTGAAGAAGCGCTGTGGAACGACAAGGTTCAGGCTGTCGCGTGCCCGCGTCATCGCCACGTAAAGCAGGCGTCGTTCTTCTTCAATATCGTCGGTCGTGCCGACGCCGAGATCGGAGGGAATACAGCCGTCGACGGCGTTGAGGAGGAAGACCGAGCGCCATTCCTGCCCTTTGGCCGAATGAATGGTTGAAAGGATCAGATAATCCTCGTCGAGCAGCGGCACGCCAGCCTGGCCGGAGGTAGCGTCCGGCGGGTCGAGCGTAAGCTCGGTCAGGAACCGTTCCCGTGACGGATAGCCGGCGGCAATGTCCTCAAGCTGAAGCAGATCAGCGCGGCGCATCTCGAAGTCTTCATGGATGCGCTCCAGATACGGCTCATACCATGCCCGGATCCGGCCGATCTCGGCGGGCCAGCCCATGTTTGATTGGCGAAGGTCCGTGACCAAAGACACAAGACCCGGCCAATCGGCCACCGCACGCGAGGGGGCCGGCAGTGCCGCCAGTGCCTCGACCGGATCGGCGGTTTCCGCAATCGCGTCCAGCGCGTTTTGTGCCGAGGCTGGGCCGACACCGGGCAAGAGCTGCATCAGCCTGAAGCCCGCCACACGATCGCGCATATTCTGGGCAAACCGGAGTGCTGCCAGCAGGTCTTTCACATGCGCGGAATCGAGGAACTTCAGACCGCCGAACTTCACGAAGGGAATGTTGCGACGCGTGAGCTCTACCTCCAGCGGCCCGCTGTGATGGCTCGCCCGAAACAGCACGGCCTGATCCTTCAGCCGCATGCCTCCCTCGCGGTTGTCGAGAACCTCGTCGGCAATGAACCGAGCCTGATCGCCTTCGTCGCGAACCGTCACCAGCCGCGGCTTTTCGGTTGAGACACGGTCGGTCCAGAGATCCTTGGTGTAGCGCTCCTGGGCGAGACCGATGACGCCATTGGCAGCCGCGAGGATCGGCTGTGTCGACCGGTAATTGCGGTCGAGCGTGATCACGTCGGCCTTCGGCGAGAATTCATTCGGGAAATCGAGGATGTTGCGAACCGTGGCAGCCCGGAACGAATAGATCGACTGTGCGTCGTCACCGACGACCGTCAGACCCCGCCCTCCGAGCTTGAGCGCCATCAGGATCGAGGATTGCAGGCGGTTGGTGTCCTGATATTCATCGACCAGGACATGATCCCAGCGTCCGCCGATCTCGGCGGCAAGCACCGGATCGCCCATGGTCTGCGCCCAGTAGAGCAGCAGATCATCATAATCGAGGACGTTCTGGACCTGCTTGGCCTCGACATAGGCCGAGAACAATTCCCTCAGTTCCTTTTCCCAGGCCGCACACCATGGAAAGTTCGCTCGCAGGATTTCCGCAAGTGGCGCCTCGGCATTGACGGTGCGCGAATAGATCGAAAGGCAGGTGCCCTTCGCCGGAAACCGGTTCTCCGTCTTCGAGAAGCAGAGATCATGCCGGGCGAGGTTCATCAGGTCGGCCGAGTCCTCGCGATCATGAATGGTGAACTGCGGATCGAGACCAAGCTCGATTGCATATTCACGCAACAGACGGGCGCCGATCCCATGGAAGGTGCCGGACCAGGCAAGCCCGTCGGCCATGATCCCGGCCTTGTCGCCAAGCGCCTTCGCGGATATCCGCTCGACGCGCCTTCCCATTTCGGCGGCGGCACGACGCGAAAAGGTCATCAGCAGGATCCGGCGAGGATCGGCGCCGGAGATGACGAGTTGGGCCACGCGATGGGCAAGCGTATTGGTCTTGCCGGATCCGGCGCCGGCGATGATCAGCAGCGGTCCGCCAATCGATCCATCTGGCAAATCCATGCCGTGCAGAACCGCGGCCCGCTGATTGTCGTTCAATTTTTCGAGATGCGCCGCGCTCATACCGTCCTACCCTAAACCTCTTGTGATTCAACGATGCACGCCTTGCGCATCGGTGTTCTTCCCGGTCGCCGTCCACAGGGCCCGCCAATGAGGTCGATTGACTCGAAACCGGGAAAAGAACAAATAAGGAACATATCGGAGAATTCCGCCGTTGCAAAGTCCTGAAGGAGACCGTCCAACATCATGCCGAGGAACGCCGCCAGTCCCGCCATCGCAGAGCTTCGGGAGCGCATCGCGCATCTCGAAGGTCCTGGAGGACGCGCCCGATCGGCTCTGCCGTTCGGCCTGAAGGAAATCGATCGCAGGCTGCCGGGCGGTGGTCTGGCGCTAGGCTGTCTGCATGAGGTAGCGGGTGGAGGCAATGGCGCTGTCGATGGAGCAGCGGCGGCACTGTTTGTCGCGGGCATTGCCGCGCGCACGAGGGGCAAGGTGCTTTGGGTGGTCACACGGCCCGATCTCTTTGCACCGGCAATCGCCCAGGCCGGGCTTCAGCCCGACCGGGTAATCCATGTCGAGGCCGGCGACGAGAAGGCGCTGCTCGCCTGTTTCGAGGAAGGGCTTCGCCATGGCGGGCTTGGGGCGGTTGTCGCCGAGACCGCGCGTCTCTCAATGACGACCTCCCGGCGCCTGCAGCTGGCGGCCGAGAACTCCAACACGATCGGGCTGGCGCTGCGCCGATGGCGACGGCAGACCGAGGCCGGGGACTTCGGGCAGCCGACGGCGAGCGTCACCCGCTGGCGGGTTTCCGTCCTGCCCTCGCGCCCCTTGCCCGTTCCCGGCCTTGGCCGCGCGCGCTGGCTGGTCGAACTCATCCGATGTCGTGCCGGAGAAAGTGCCGATTTTGAACTGGAGGCGTGTGATGACACGGGTCGTCTCGCTCTTCCTTCCGAGGTGGCCGACGGATCGCCTCAGAAGGAAGTCGGGCGACGCATCGCCTCCCGCTGATGCGCCGCTCGTCATGGCCGGCCGCAACGGCCGCCGCCGGCTGATTACCGCTCTCGATGCCAATGCCGAACGGCTTGGTATTCGGATCGGCATGGCCGTCACCAAGGCACAGGCCCTTGTGCCGGGCCTTGTAATTGCCGATTCCGACCCTGCCGCCGAAACCGAGGGATTGAATAAGCTGGCGCTCTGGGCGCTTCAGCGAATTTCGCCGGTGGCGATGGCCGATCCGCCGGATGGTCTGGTGATCGATACGACCGGCGCCGATCACCTGCATGGCGGGGAGGAAGCCATGCTTGCCGACATGATCAGGCGCTTTGCCGCCGCCGCCGTCGAAGCCCGCGCGGCGGTCGCGGACACTTGGGGCGCCGCGCATGCTGCCGCCCGGTTTCTGGCACGGCCTTCAATCGTCATTCCAACGGGAGAAAGCGAGGTGATGCTGCGAACCATGCCGCTCTCAGCGCTCCGGCTCGATCCCGGAACAGTATCCGACCTGCACACACTCGGTTTCGAGAATGTCAGTGAGCTGCTGGATCAGCCGCGCGCGCCGCTGACCCTGCGCTTCGGCCCGGAAACCGTCCGGCGGCTCGACCAGGCCCTTGGCCGGATTGCCGAACCGGTCGATCCGATCCGCTCGCCGGAGCTGGTTGAGGTGCGCAGGGCCTTTGCCGAGCCGATCGGCGCGCCTGAAACCATTGCCCGCTGTATTGGCAAGCTCGCCGACGCGCTCTGTCTTGAACTCGAAAGGCGCGGCCTTGGTGCTCGGCGGCTGGATCTTCTGTTCCACCGCGTCGATAGCACCATGCAGTTCATCCGCGTCGGCACTGCCCAGCCAGTTCGTGACCCTCGACGCCTTGTCCGCCTGTTCCGCGACAGGCTGGAGACCGTCGATCCGGGTTTCGGGATCGAGATCATGGTGCTAGTCGCCATCCATACCGAACCCTTGCGGGAGAAGCAGACGATCTCCTCCCTGGTCGAGGAGCCGGAAGCCGATGTTTCCGACCTCGTTGATGTCCTTGCCAACCGCGTCGGCGAACATCGGCTCTGTCGTTTCGCGCCGATTCAAAGCGATGTGCCCGAACGCTCGGTCGCCCGCATTGCACCGCTTGCGCCTGAGACGGGCCTTACCTGGGACGGCGACTGGCCGCGACCGCCGCGGTTATTGTCCCGCCCGGAACCAATCGAGACCATGGCGCTTCTGCCAGACCACCCGCCCGTATGGTTCACGTGGCGCGGCGTGCGTCGCCGCATCCGTCGTGCCGATGGACCGGAGAGGGTTCGCGGCGAATGGTGGAAGCGGGATGCCGAACTCACCGCTGTCCGGGACTATTTCCGGGTCGAGGACGATGCCGGCGAGCGCTATTGGCTGTTCCGCTCCGGCGACGGCGAGCATGAGGATAGCGGTTCGCAACGCTGGTTCATCCATGGGATCTTCGGATGACCGGGCCGCGCTACGCCGAACTGCAGGTGACCACGCATTTCTCGTTTCTGCGCGGGGCGAGCAGTTGTGACGAGCTGTTCGCCCGCGCCGCAGACCTCGGCATCGAGGCCATCGGTGTCGTTGACCGCAATTCGCTGGCTGGTGTCGTGCGGGCGTTCGAAGCCTCACGACAGAGTGGTATCCGGTTGGTGATCGGCTGCCGCCTCGACCTTGCCGACGGCCTGCCGGTCCTCGTCTATCCAACCGACCGGGCGGCCTATGCCCGGCTTTGCCGCCTGCTGTCGCTCGGCAAGAAGCGGGCCGGCAAAGGAAAGTGCCACCTCGAATGGGCCGATCTCGTGACCTATGGCGAAGGACTGATCGCCGTCCTGATACCGGATCGCGCCGATGATGACTGCGCCATGCATCTGCGACGTCTGCGGGAGGCTTTCGGGGATCGCGCCTATCTGGCGCTGACACTGCGACGGCGGCCGAACGATCAGCTCCGCCTCTGGCAGCTGTCGAACCTCGCTGCCGCAGCCCGGGTTCCGACGGTCGTCACCAATGACGTTCTGTTCCACGCGGTAGACCGGCAGATGATGCAGGATCTCGTCACCGCCATCCGGCACAATGTCACCATCGATGAACTCGGTCATCGCCGCGAGCGTTTCGCCGATCGGTATCTGAAGCCTCCCGAAGAGATGCACCGCCTGTTCGACCGCTACCCGGAAGCGCTCGCCCGCACGGCCGAGATCATGGACCGCTGCAGGTTCTCGCTCACGGAACTCGCCTATCAATATCCGGAGGAAAAGCTCTTTCCGGATCTCACCCCGCAGCAGGCACTGGAAAAACTCACCTGGGAAGGTGCAGCCGAGCGCTATCCCGAAGGCCTGCCCGACAAGGTGCGCTCCAACCTCAATCATGAGCTGGCGCTGATCGAGAAGCTGGACTATGCGCCCTATTTCCTGACGGTGAATGCGATCGTCCGCTTTGCCCGTTCGAGGGACATTCTCTGTCAGGGTCGTGGATCGGCCGCCAATTCCGCCGTCTGCTATGTTCTCGGCGTGACCTCCGTCGATCCGGATCGCAATGATCTCCTGTTCGAGCGCTTCGTGTCAGAGGAACGGCGCGAGCCCCCTGACATCGATGTCGATTTCGAGCACGAACGCCGAGAGGAAGTCATACAGTGGGTCTATAAGACCTATGGCCGCGATTGTTCCGCGCTCTGTTCCACCGTCATCCGCTATCGCGCCAAAGGAGCGCTCCGCGACGTCGGCAAGGCGCTCGGCCTGACCGAGGACCTGACCAAGACGCTGTCGTCCCAGGTCTGGGGCTGGTCCGAGGGCGTCGAGGAAAAGCACGCCCAGGAACTGAACCTCAATATGGGCGACAGACGGCTGCGGCTTGCTCTGGAGCTTGCGCGGCAACTCGTCGGCACACCGCGCCATCTCTCCCAGCATCCGGGCGGCTTTGTCCTGACCCGTGACCGGCTCGACGAACTGGTGCCGATAGAGCCGGCGGCCATGGAAGACCGGCAGGTCATCGAATGGGACAAGGACGATATCGACGTTCTCAAATTCATGAAAGTCGATGTGCTGGCGCTCGGCATGCTTTCCTGTATGCGCCGCGCCTTCGATCTGTTGGCGGAACACAAGGATATCCGGCTGGATCTCGCCACCATTCCCGCCGAGGACCCGCGCACCTATGCGATGATCCGCAAGGCAGACACGCTCGGCACCTTCCAGATCGAAAGCCGCGCGCAGATGGCGATGTTGCCGCGCATCAAGCCACGTACCTTCTATGATCTCGTCATCGAGGTCGCGATCGTCCGGCCCGGGCCGATCCAGGGCGATATGGTCCATCCCTATCTGCGCCGACGCGAGGGCAAGGAAGATGTGACGTATCCGAAACCCGAGCTGGAAGCGGTACTGGGCAAGACGCTCGGCGTGCCGCTGTTTCAGGAACAGGCCATGCGGGTCGCCATCGAATGCGCCGGCTTCACCGCCGGAGAAGCCGACGAGCTTCGACGCGCCATGGCAACATTCAAACACACTGGTGGGGTTTCGAAGTTCGGCACCAAGCTGATCGAGGGCATGGTCGCCAATGGCTATGAGCGCGAATTCGCCGAACGCACCTTCCGACAGCTTGAAGGCTTCGGCTCCTACGGTTTTCCGGAGAGCCATGCGGCGAGCTTTGCGCTGATTGCCTATGCCTCGTCCTGGATGAAGTGCTGGCACCCCGATGCCTTTTGCTGTGCACTGCTCAATGCCCAACCGATGGGCTTCTATGCCCCAGACCAGATCGTGCGCGATGCCCGCGACCACGGCGTCGAGATCCGTCCGGTGTGCCTCAACGCTAGCCGGTGGGATTGCACGCTGGAACCCACCGATCGCGACGACGGGCGTTTTGCCGTCCGCCTTGGGCTCCGGCTGGTGAAGGGCCTTGCCAATGCCGAGGCCGCCCGTCTGGTCTCCTGCCGGGAAGACATGCCGTTTGCCTCGGTCGATGATCTCTGGCGTCGCGCCGGTATTGCCGCCGCCGCCCTGGTCGAACTCGCCGAGGCCGATGCGTTCAGGCCTTCGCTCGGGCTTGCCCGCCGCGAGGCGCTCTGGGCGATCAAAGCCTTGCGGGATGAACCGCTGCCGCTCTTTGACGCAGCTGCAAGGCGCGAGGCCGGCATTGTTCCCGAGCAGGCCGAGCCGGAGACCCTGCTGAAACCCATGGAGGCCGGCCGGGAAGTGGTAGAGGACTATGGCCATCTGGGCCTAACCCTCAGGAGACACCCGGTTTCGTTTCTCCGATCGGAACTGACCCGACAGAGTTTCAGGTCCTGCGCCGAATCCGTCTCCCTGCGCGACGGTCGCAGGGTCAACGTCGCTGGACTTGTTCTTGTGCGCCAACGTCCCGGTTCCGCCAAAGGCGTCATGTTCATCACGCTTGAGGACGAAACCGCCGTCGCCAATCTCGTGGTCTGGGCAAAGGTGTTCGAGCAATACCGCCGCACCGTCCTCGGGTCTGGCATGCTCGGCGTCAAAGGAAGGGTCCAGCGGGAGGGAGAGGTTGTCCATATCGTTGCCCGGGAGCTGATCGATCTGTCCACCGAACTTGCAAGCGTGGGAAGCCAGGATGCCGCCTTCCCGTTTCCCCATGGGCGGGGTGACGAGTTTCATCATGGATCGCCGGCGCCCGACCCGAGAGGACTGCCGAAGCCGCGCGACGCGTTCGATCCCTATGGGTATATCGACGAGATCAAGGTGAAGACGCGGGACTTTCGATAACGGTTCAGCATTGACGAAAAAAGGCCATCTATTCAAGCCTTTGTATTATGCGCCGTTTTCCCAGCCGGCAGAGGCAGCGCGTTCAGGTCCCGCAGCACCTGCCGCCAGCCTGGCAGTGCCTGATCCAGCACCGCGATAAAGCGATCATCATGTCGGTCGGAGACAAGATGCGCGAGTTCGTGGATGATGACATAGTCAATCATCCGCTCAGATTTCCTTGCCAGTTCGGCGTTCATCCTGATTGACGCTCATTCTCACCTTGTTTGTCGCGCTGCATGCAACCGTCGTTCATCGAGAACACGCCCGGCGCACAGTTCATCAAGCGGGCGTACGAGGACGTTCCCTTTGTAAAGACCTACATTGTGCCCTTAAGCGGATTTGTCGGCGTAGAATACGGCATGGACCTCACCGAACGGGGCTGGCGTCATCTCGACTACCAGGGCTATGGTCCTGGCAATCTCGGCGACGATGATTATGCGCGTCTCTACCACGAGCGGCATCGCAGCAAGGTCGTGACGCGCGAGATGGTGGAGCGCGCTGCACGTGCGCAGGTATCGGCTGCGGCCGAGGATGAGGCGGAAAGCACCGATCCCATTGGAGCCGCGCCTCAGGCATAGCCTCCACAATGACCGTTTTCGTCGCGGTGGTCGGCGCTTCGAAGCCGAGCCCGATATTGCAGGGGGAACGACCGCTATCCAACTTTCAAGATTTGAATCGATCAGCCGACGCGTCGGCTGCTGATTGGCGCCTATGCATCAATCGCAACCGAGACAAGACGGACCGCTTCCGGCCCCCTAATGGTCGGATTCGGCGGCGAGCTTCCAAGCGCCATCGCCCGCCATTTGTTCGGACAGCCGCTGAACCACGCAGATCGATTCGACGAGGCGTACGCCATCGATTCGGCGCATGTGCATTGTAGGACGCCGGACCGCGATTAACTTCTGCATATCATGGTCGAACCCGGTCTTCTCGACGAACACATCGCCGAACACGTCATCCCAGTTCTTTGTGTTCTGGATGATGCCCGACAGCTCGCCCAGTTCGGTGAAATGGACAAGGGAGGCAAAGGCTTCACCACGCGCCATCGCGGCCTTGCGGATCTCCTTTGCCTTGCCGATCAGGTTCGATGCACGCAGCTTGAACCAGTCGGAACCGAAGCGCGTTTCGAGCTTGCGATGGACATAGGCGCGCAGCTCCTGCTCGAACCGTCCGATCAACGCATAGGCATCCTTGCTTGTGCCGCGCGACCGCACGGTCATCGATATTTCGCCAAGCGTCACCACCGCTACGGTGTTAGCCTCGGAGCGAAGCCCTGCAGTCAGACCGCTCTCGACCATGATCTCGAGCGCCATCCCGGGCTGGGCGACGATCAGACCTTCGTCGACCTCCGCCTCACGGTACATGCGCTTGCGCGAGCGCGCGTCGCGCCAGAAATTTTCCGGCAGATCGACGCGCGTGCGCCATTTGCCGAACAGCGAATGATAGGCGTCGAGCTGGAAACGACTGCGCCGGTCGAACGCTTCTCCGATTCCGGCGAGCGCCGACATTTTCAGCTGGGTTGCTGCGAAATCTGCCTCGAACCGCGCGGTCAGGCCAAGCATCGCGCTCATCTTGGCCTGATCGAGCGCGGCCGAGCCGAAGAAGTTCTTGGCGATCATGCCGCGCATGTCATCGACCGCCGTGCCAAGTCCGCGACCCAACAGTTTGGTGATATCGAGGGTGTCGATCCGGGCGAGCGTGCTCACCCACTGCGAGGTTTTGGCGATGTCACCGAACGGCCCGGCAAGCGACGCCAGCATTGATTTCTGCATGACGCGCTGCTGTTCTTCGGATTGCTTGATCGCTGATCCTATGCCGCCGAGCGGGCGCATCGCGTCTTCGAGCGTCCGCTGCGCTTGGCTGACGGCGTTAGCCAAGGACGGATCGATCTTGAGCGGCTGTACGCCCTGGATCGACGCAATCACCTTCGGATCGATAGAGGGCAGGATCGCCCCCATCGAGGCGAGCTTACCATGGTCAATTGCTAATGGCTGGATCGCGTTCAGTTTCGCCGCCAGTGCGGTGGACGGTTCGAGCATCTTCCGCATCGCTTCCATGCGCGCGGTCTCGGGGGTGCCGAAGGCTGGGCCAAGCCCGAGCGCGACCTGCTTGGCGAGCTGCTGGGCAGGCGAATTGGCGAAATCGCGGGCGAGCTTCGCCGCCGGGGACTCGTAGATCTCCCGCGCCATTTTGACCGCCGGCGATTCCAGGTACTCGCGTCCGGCGCGTGCGATCTCTTCGGCAGCCGTCAGCGGCTTGCCGCGCGCGGTTTTCGAGAGCTTGCCACTCGCATTGTCGTCGTCATCCATCGCTACCGCCTCGCTCGCACTTTGGTCTCCGGTTGCGCGCCACCCATTCGCACGTCGCCGCCACCAAAAAGCATCCCCCAAATCTACGGCACTAATAGGATTGGGCTCGACCGAGCGGTTGCGGCTCACCGTGCCCATGTGATTGGCCCCATACCAAATCGCTACTCCCAACCATAACCGCAGCCGCAATCTAGTCTGAACTCGAGCCCACCCTTCATGGCGTCCCTTAAGCGGTAGATCGATCATTCGATTAGCAGAAAACTGCTCGATGCGAAAGAACGGCAGCTTTCGGCGATCCGATTCCAACAGCCGCCAGTCCGCTCACAGCCCCGTTTCAGCCGGTCGGCTAGGCGCCGCCATTTCAGTCTTCCGAGGTTTCATCAGCGGTTCCTTCAAGCAGACGTCACTCACGGCGAGATCCCGTCGGCTGTGCGCAGAAAGTGGACGGTCAGCATGCCGCCGGAATGGGCGCAGACATAGTCGTGCCCGTATCGGTTAGTTCGCGTTCAAACCGTGTGCTCGCGCGCCAAGCTTTTCCTTCCATGTGCCTTCTCGCGCAATAATGTCGGCAGCAGACATTTCAGGCGAGGCGATCTCAAGAATAGACACCTGATAGTCGCGCTGCTCAACAGCAAGCAGCATTAACTCCCGGTTTCCCCCATGCCCATTCGCAGCATATTGACGCCACCGCCCAATAAACCCGTCTGCACCGTAGGCTAAACCGACGTATTGGCGACCATCCGCTGTCACCAGCAGATAAACGCCCCGGGCGCTGCCGAGCGCGGCTCGCCAACTCTGAGGCAATCCCTCCAAGGAACTGACGCGCTAACGAAATCCGCCGAAGCCAGGGAAAGACGCCTCACGCACATCGAGACGCAGTTCCAAAATTTCCTTGTACCTTCGGTCAGCCCACTGCGACCAAGATCGTGTGCCCCCGCCCCAGTCAATCAAGATCCGCTCGACGTATCCGCTGCATGCCGCCGACCATGACAGGTCGAAAAGATCTAACGCTTCAGTGCTTGCTCGTTCCTGTGCGATCACTTCTGCATCCTGAACTAGTGGCAGTTCCACACGGTCCCATGGTCGACCGTTTTCGACCAAAGTCGTCCCAACAAAGAGTGTCGTCGCTCGTCCTGCGAGCGTAGGCCCTCCGATAAAATGGCACGCGTGAGATGGAGCCCCATTATAGGGCGAATTTGCTTGGGTCTGGAACGAGGCAAAGCAGAGAAAGGCGTCTGGCCCGCGCCTCCAACTCACCGCACCACGAACATCGTGGCGTAGAAGGCGTGTGCGCCGCGGATCGTAGCCACATCGTTCGAGAAATTCTTGAAAATGAAACACTGGATGCCTCCTCCAACGCAAGAGCTGGCGCATCTAAGAGAGCGGGTCAATTCGACATTTGAACCGAGACGCACGGGGTCAGCCGCCAAACTGAGGGTCGAGGCTATTCGGGCCGCCACCCAGGAAAGGCCGGACGGCGCAGATAGCGGACGGCCCTCGCGCCGCCCTGAGCGTCAGGACAGCGCGGATTGCGGCTACGCCTCCCGGACGATCCGATTACGCGTGCCTACCGCTTCCGGTCCTTAGCTTCTGTTAGGAATGGCGCGGATATTGCGCGGCAGCAGTTGTAATACCCCATTCGAGTATCCGTTCCAAAACTGGAAGACCTCCTATTAATATCCGAAATGGCCTCTGATTTCCGTGAAGAGCGGACCTGTCAGCACTCCTCGCTCAGGGTGTGGTACCTTCTCGCTTCATCATCCGATATCGAGCACCCGCACCTCCTTGATGTGCGAGCCCACTTGATATTCTACTTCGTCACCCACCTGCGCGTCGAGCAGGGCCTGTCCGAGCGGAGTGTGAACGCCGATCTTACCCTGGTCCGGCGCATTCTCACCCTCGACAAGTGTGAAGGCGAGCTTCTTGCCGTCAGTGATGTTCTCGACCTTCAATTTAGAGCCCAGCGCAACGGTCGGCTCCGCCGCGACCCGGCTTGCCGCCGTGAAGAGGTCGCTGCTCGCCGGTGGCTCGAACGGCAAGCTCGCCTGCTGGGGCTTCGGTGGCGCTGCCGGTGCGATCAGCGTAGCAGACGCAGGCCTTGGCTCGGGCCTGGTTTGTGCCGGCACCTCTTCTACGCCTGAGGTCGTTTCCTCAACCAAGCGGGTCAGTAGTGCCATCGCATCGAGACGCTCGGAGTGCTTCACACCCCGCGCCTTGGCATCGGCGAGCGCGTCGTCGATCTCCTCCTTCAGGACCTCGATCTCGGCGCGCGGGTTGCGGAACCAGTCGGTCGACCAGATCCGGTGCAGTCGCCAGCCGAGCCCCTCTAGCACCTCCTGGCGAAGCCGGTCGCGGTCGCGGCTCGACTTCGAGCTGTGGTAGGCCGCGCCGTCGCATTCGACACCCAGAATGTAGCCGTAGGGCCAGTTCGGGTGCCGGACGCCGAGGTCGATGCGGAAGCCTGCGACGCCCACCTGCGGGACCACCTCGCAGCCGAGGCGCTCGATCTGGGCCGCGACGTAGTCCTCGAATGGGCTCTCCGTGCCGCCCAGCGGGCCGGCCGCATCCGGGATGTGTCCGGTCTTCGAGTATTCGAGCCAGGCCCGGAACATCCGCACGCCGAGCGCTTTGTTGCCGTCAACGAGGATGTCGGTCGGCTTCATCGAGGTGAAGGTCATGATCTTCCGCTTGGCGCGGGTGAAGAGGACGTTCAGTCGGCGGTGGCCATGGGCCGAGTTGATCGGGCCGAACCGTTGAAGCACCTTGGCACCGGGAGATTCCGGTCCGTAGAGCGTAGAGATCATCATCACGTCGCGTTCGTCGCCCTGGATCGTCTCAATGTTCTTGACGAAGAACTCCTCAAGCGCGTCGTTCTCCTCTTCCCACTTCTCGACGAAAGCCTGGACCTTGGGGTTGCGGTCGCGCTCCCGCTCGAACTCCTCGAGGATCAGGTCCTTCTGATCGGAGTTCATCGTGCAAATGCCGAGCGAGAGCTCGGGGCGATGGTTCATGTGGTGGACCGCAGCGACAACGATGGCGCGGGCCTCGATCTCGTTGCGGCGCCCCTTGTAAATACCGGGCACCTCGACGAGCTCGACGCCGAGATCTGGGTGGTCTTCCTGCGCCGAGGGGAAGATCGTCAGCTCTCCCTTGTACATCCACTGGTTGGAGAACTGGATCAGTGCAGAGTGCCGCGAGCGGTAGTGCCAGCGGAGCTGGCGCACCGGCATGAAGGCGACGTTGGCCATGTCGAGGATGCTCTCGCTGTCCTCGCGCAGGTCCTCGTCGGTATCGCTGTTGTCGAGCACCTTCTGGAAGAAGCTCGTCGGTGGCAGTTGCTTGGTGTCGCCGACGACTACCGACTGGTCGGCCCGGCTGATCGCGCCGATGGCGTTTTCGGGCGTCATCTGCGAAGCCTCGTCGATGACCACGAGATCGAAGCGCATGCCCTGGCGGAGGTATTGCGCGACCGCGAGTGGCGACATCATCCAGCAGGGCTTCAACTCGACGAGGGCGCGGCCGGCGCGGCTTGTCAGTTCGCGAATGCTGATGCGGCGCTTCTTCTTGTAGAGCTCGTTGTAGATCAGGCTCATTTCGGTGAAGGTCGACTTTCGGCCGACGTTGTTGCCGGCCGGCGGCTGGGCCGATTCCAGGAGCTCTTGCATCACCGCGGCGCGGGAGAGCTGGATCATCTCGCGATCCTTGGAGCGGATCTCGCCCCGGATGCGGTCGAACTCCTGTCCGTCGTAGCCTTGTAGAGCTGGGCCCCACTCCTTGTAGGCGAGGTCTGTCATCGAGCGCGCGATCAGCGCGCGGACGATCGGTGCGAGACGTGCCGGATCGAAGGCTTCGCCCTCGGCCACCGCCCAGTCGATCAGTTCGCCGAGCCCCTGTCCGCGCAGGCTGTCCTCGGCGCGCTTCAGCTGCGACCTGTCGAGCAGCGATTGCGGATCGGCCGCCGCCTCCCGCAGGTCGGCCGTGCGCCGGGCCAGCGCCATCGGCGTCGAAAGATCCTCGGGAAGCCCGAGATCGGCAATAAAGCTGCCGACCTGGGTCTCGAGCCTGGCGCGACGGGCGGCAAAGGTCTCAAATTCCTTCGCCATATCGGCCGCCCGGCCTGACCGCATTGCCGCGAGCACCATATCCGCGTCATCGGTGGCGGCGATCGCCTCGGCCAAGTCGCACTGGACGCCGATCAGGTCTGTCCGTGTCGCCAGGCCGGCGAAGCGCGATCCGAGCGCTTCGCGAGCCGGGCTCTCCTCGATCTTGCGAGCGAGGTCTACCTCCGCCGTCTTCCGGACCAGGATCTCCTCGATCTCCGGGAGAGGGAGGCTCGTTCTGTCGCGGAACAGCTCGAGGTGGCTGTCCGCCTCGGTGATGTAGCGTCGCTCCTTCTCGGCGATCTCCTCGAGCTCGCGCAATTTCGCCTCGGCCTCAGAGAGGGGCAATGGAGGCACGTCCTCAAACTCCGCGAAGGTGAGGACGGGATCGAGTTCCCCGGTTTCGAGGTAGGCTTTGAGGTCCACGCTGGAGCCGGCGATTTCCTTGCAGATCCCGTGAAAGGTCACCACACGGCCGATCGCCGCCATCTCGGTGTTGAAGCCTCGAAAGTGTGGACCTAGGCGCTCTGCGTAGCGTCCGCCGTTGTCGAATTCCTGGCGGCTGTCGAGCCAGTCGGCGTATTCGTGCAGCCTACGTGCCATCTCGGCTGGGCTGTCCTCGCGCCGCCCTCCGAGTATGTTCGTGTATGTATTGCGCGCTGCCTTGTAGGTGGACCCCATGCGCCCGAAGAAGCCAGCGCGGTCGATCGCGGCCGCCGCGTTCCTGAGTTCACCCGCGTTGTGGGCGCCGCCGGCGGAGGGCATCGCCTGCCGGATACGGCCGATCTCGGTGGAAAGGCGAGAGATCCGGGTATCGATCTCCATGGCCAGGGCATCGACGGAAGCCATCGGGTCGCCGCATCGTAGGGAGAGGACATCCGGGGACTGCGCCGCGATGCGCTTCGCCCCATCGCGGATCTCCGTCAGGGTCCGGCCGGACGATGTCCAGCTCTGCGGAAGCCGGGACGCGGCGCCGAGCACAACCCGGGCCTCGGCGATCGCACCTTCGATCTCGGCGAGCCTCGCGCGATGCTGCTCGGGGTCGAGCCGTCTGCCCCGTGCCTTGGCGAACTCGGCGGCAGCCGCAAGGCGCTTGGAGACGTTCCAGCCCTCGGCATCCCGCAGGCTGTGACCGAGTTGGGCCATGAGTGTCCGTCTTTCGCTGATCTGGCCGCAGAGATCCCGGGCCGCCCGGCGGGCGGCAGGATCAGTGAGTCTGTCGAGCAGGTCTGGGGTGACCCGGCCTTCGTCACACGCGGCGGCCGAAAGCAGGTCGCCGATCTTCTTCATGTCGATCACGAAGGGGTTTGCAGTCATGAAGACGGTGATCGACGAGCCCGCTATGTCCCTCTCGAAGACCTCGAGCTCCTCCGCGATGCTGCGCGCCGCCTCGGCGTGGTCTTCGGCGATATCGTGCGATGTGATCGGCGCAGTCGAGGCGCGCCAGACGGCGGGCATACGCGCGATCCGTCCGAGCCGGGTGCCGAAGGCTTCCGCCTCTGAGACCAGGGCCTCGACCTCGATCGCGCCCATTTCCCTGGCGTTCGGAATCGGCAGACGGCGGATTTCCCGCGGCAAGGCCTCACGGGTCTCGGCCGTGGCGATGGCATGGCCGATGATCTGGTGCACCGTGAGCCCGGTCGAGCCGAGCATCGCGCCCAGCGCATCGAGGTAGCCCTGGAGTATGGCGCGGTCCCGTTCCAGGGCGCGCTGGCGCGAGTTGAAGCTGTGCCGGCCGGGGCCGGGCGTCCGGTTCATTTCGAGGCGGGCCTCGATGCTCTCGTAGGCGGTCTCGGCCGTGCCGCGTCCGGCCTGGAGCGGCAGGATGAAGTTGCCGAGACCGGCGGCATCAAGGCGGTTGCGCACGACGTCGAGCGCGGTCAGCTTTTCGGCCACGAAGAGCACCTTCTTGCCGTCGGCGAGCGCCGAGGCGATCAGGTTGACGATGGTCTGCGACTTGCCCGAGCCCGGCGGGCCTTCGATCGCCAGGTTCTTCTGATCGGCGACATCGACGAGGGCGGAATACTGCGAGGCATCCGCATCCATCACCACGTAAGGCACCTTGCTGGCGACCTCAGGATCGTCGGTGCCGTAGGTCTCCGCATAGGCGCCATCGCCAACGCCGGTCGTGGCGAGAAGGCGCACCACTGTCTCTTCCTCGGCCAGCGGGCGTTTTTCCGGATCGAGGTCGTGGTACATCGCAATCTTGGAGGACGGGAAAATTCCAATGCATGCCTCGCGGCGTACTTTCCAGTGCCAGCCCCGGGGTGCGGCTTCCTCGACCGAATCGAAGTAGTCCTCGACGCTTCCGCCCTCGTAGTCCGGCAGAGAGAGCTTATTCTCGTTCAGGAGCTTCAGCGCCAGGTTGGTATTGACCATGACCTGGTCGACGCCGCCCAGGTAGAACTCGGCGCCATGCGGGGACTGCTTCCGCTCGATCCGGATCTCGAGCAGTAGCAGCGGCGAAACGAAGCGATCGTTCTCGTCAGGGCTTTTCCACTCGAGGATGCCGAAGGCGGCATGGAGCACGTTGACCCCGGTCTCGCGCTCGAAGGACCGGCCCTTCTCAAGAATGGACTTCGCCGATCGTTGTAGCCGGTCCGGCAGCAGGAGGGTCTGGATATCGTCGTCGCCGTGCCGCCCGTCGTGGTGCTCGTCCCCGGGGAGCGGCAGGATGTAGCTTGGCTCGATGCCGTGAATCCGGGCATGTTGGGCGAGCGAGGGCGCGTCCTTGGTCTGGCGCGGCGACAGGCCAAGGTCTTCGCGCAGGCGATCCTTCAGGGATCGCTCGGCCTTCATCAGCTTTTCTTCCGCCTTCGCGTCGTCGGGATCGATCTTGGCGATCTCGGCGAGATAGGCCTCGTCTTCCTGCCGGGCGATGAAGAGCGCATCCCGGAAATCGTCCGTTTGCTCGTCCGGGAGTTCGTCTTCGAGGGCTGGCAACGCCGCCAGCCGCATCTGGCGGCCCTGAGAGAGGTGGTAGCGCAGGATGTCGGGAAGTTCGTCTACAACGCGGATGAACGAAGTCGAAGCCGGGGTAAATCGGATATTGATCAGCGGGTTCCGACGGGTCGAATCGAGAAGCCGAAGCCGGAGTTCCTGAAGTTTGGCGGAGACAAGTTCGATGTTCTCGTCGGTCAACAAGCGACTCGACGCCTCGTGGTCATCTTGTGAAGGGCTCATGGTTTCTCCCAATTGGCGGCCGCTTGAAAATCACGCCCGGCGCTACCACGGTTGAGCCTAAGGTATCGATTGGCAGGCGACAACAATAGCAAAGCGAGGAAGAATGACAACAATAGCAAAACGAGGAAGAATGCGGAGATAAGCGTGATCCCGTGTGATCAAGCAGCCCACAAAAATTCATTTCAATTTCCAGAAAACCGCTGGATCGAACAGCGTGGCCTTCCCCCCATCACCGAACCCTTAGCCTACTTTGAGCGTGAAATCGAAGCGCGCAAAATGCGGGAAAGCTCGTCCGCGCGGGTTGGAAAGCGATTTGCAGCGTAAAGGTCGAGAATTTCCTCCCCCGTAGAAGCTACCACTGGTTGTCTTGACACACATCGGATCAGAGCTGCGATTTACGACAAAAACTCAAGTATATTCCAAATTATCAGAATTATATGTATCTTCGGCCAAGAAAGTCACATGCGGCATTTATTGGCGTTTTATAATACTGCCGGCGACAATGATCCCTCCAACCGCTAGGTATCCCTATGAACGAACGCATTGTTCCCGCCAACGACAGTTTGTTGGCGCAAATCGAAACCTGGCTTGATGCCGAAGAGGCCGAGTATAAAAAAGCTCATGAGGCATGGGAGGAAAATCACTACGAGGGCCGTCCGCCGGTTCGTGGTTTCCGTTGCAACTGGAACATCGCGAAAAGGTGGTGGCAAGAAGCCTCGCAGCCGATCTGGGTCCTCATCGCAGATAACGAGGCTGTCGGATTCCTCGTAGGTGATCAGATCTTGGAGGTGCGGCCTGACCTGAGACGACATGAGCGTCGATATGGACGCAGCCTAGCCGATCACCTGGCGCGTTCTTTCTATGATGAGGGCCGGTCATTGGCAGCGATCGAAATCACACCTTCTTCGGCAATCCCTTTTTGGCATCGCATGGGATTTACGACCGTTCCGGGTCGCGAAAGTCCCAATGGCCTGTTCGCCTATAAGATCCTGCGCAGGACCTTCGAGCTTGGAGCGGGCCAGCGTGTAGCCTACTCCATCGAATTTCTGACTCCCGACGGTCGTTACCTCGACAATCCGGAGCCGTTTTCGAGATTTGTTGGGGAGGGGGAACGGCTTTCTGACGGTGCCATCCAGCTTTCAGAGAGGGCTTTCTGTTTTCGACCGCAGGACGATCAGCATGTAGATTATTTCGTCCGGATCGAACTCGAAGGCCGTGTGGTCCATTTCGACAAAGCAAAACGCGAGAAAAGCGCGCGGCTCGGGCTCGCCCTCGACAAGGGCTACATCTACTTCATCGATCGGATTTTGCCGATTGCAGGACAGAGTTGATGCCGTCTTCTATGCGGAGTTGAGCTGCGCCACCGTTTCATGTTTAGCCTCGGGAATTTATGTCAGAGCGATCATATGAAGGCAGCAACCAAGGATTTTTTCATTGCACTGTCCACGGAGTTGTCGAGGCTCTATGGCTTTGCGCGCCAGATGAACGAGCTGGATTTTGCCGGTTCTCTCGGTGGTGAATTTCGGGGTATGCAGGATGCTGGCTGGGCTACAACGATTACCGCACAGCAGGTCTTCGACGAACTCCAATCATACACGGGGCGCACCGAACCCTACTCAGTCCCAGAAATGCGCATAGCATTGATGCTCTATTGCCAGCTGTCAGAAGCAGGAGGTGTCTATGAATCGCTGAAGAACATCATGGGCGTGGTTACCAGTCAGCCTTACAATCTCTGGCCGTTCAAAGACATTGTGCGTGTTCGTAAGGCCGACAATCGCATCATAGCTCCAAACGCGAACGCCACCTTTAGGGAACTGGCCACGAAGGCGTCGGAGATCGGAATGACAAAGCTGGCGGGCCTCTTGGCGTCCGCCTTTAACGATGAAATCCGCAACGGTATTTCCCATGCAGACTACGTGATCTGGGCCGACGGTCTCCGTTTGCGAAAGCGCAATGGTGGGTACGCGAACCGTTTGAGCTTTGAGGAGGTCGGCGCAGCTATTAATGCCGGCGTCGGATTCTTCGAGATCCTTCAGCACCATAACCGTGCTGCGATGGCATCCTTCAATCCCGCAAGAGAAATAATCGGGAAGTTCAGCCAAAACTTCCCGATGAAGTATACGGTTTTTGCTGATCCAGAGCGGGGCACCTTCTCAATCAGTAGCTCATCGCCGGGCCCGGAAACGACGCCCGAATACCTTCGCCACGTCGAGATTACGGCCCGCCTCGGCGGGAAGGTCTTAGCGGTGTTTCCAAGACACGGTGACACGACAGACGAAGCGGTGATCAAGCAGATTGAGGATGCTGGCTACGAACCGCATATTGTTCCGATGGATGCGGCCGCGCGCGACACCCTGCTGGCCGAAATCAATACAAAGGCCATGCACGACGTCCGTGGTGCATGCACGGACGGCCTGCTGTTGGCAAGCCCATTTGGATTCCGGAGCGTGGCCGACACGGACGAGCTTGACGAGGTTTTCCCGCCTCCTATCGTTGAACTAAATTTCGGCGATGATTTCGCAGAGGCAGTCTCGGCTAGTATTTAGTGCTAAAGGGAAGAACCGGCCAGTTTGCTCCCGGTCCCATTTCTGCCATTCAGAAAGCTCTTAGCGTTTGGTCGGCAAGTCCCGTCCATTGCCTCGATTTCCTTGGACGCGCCACACCACTTTGCCCCCTGCCCTAAACTTTAGCCCCTGACTTTAGGCTTTGAATTTAGTCTCAGACTGGGCAACCCGCGCGGTGCCAAATACCCGCATGGCCAAGGGTGCCAGGAAGGACCCGCCGTTTTCCTCGGGAGGGCCTATAGCCCTTTGCGGAAAGGGCGGATCGCCGAAGCAACCCGCCCTCGCGCACCCTGCCCGCCGTGACGGGATTCAGCCTTTCGGATCATGCTCTGCTGATACAGGCCAGCGGCACGACCATCGGCGTCATACGCCCGAACAGGTCGACCTCGATGACGACATCACCCCTGCCCGTGGTGTTGGGTGTCACCACTGTTCCGACCTGCCCGGCGAAGATCCCGTCTTCGATCTTTACCCGGTCTCCGGCAGCGACCCGGACATCGCTCTGCCGGTCATAGTCGAAGGCGCCGTTGTCGGCTTTGCGCATCAGCGCTGCGACGGCATCGGCCGGGATGGCATAGGGCGCCTCCCAGCCGCCGAGGATCGCCGTCACATGTTCCTGCCGCAACAGCCCCCGCAGAGCCTTCGCCGTGCTGACGAAGCGGACGAGGACATAACCGGTCATCAGCACCTCGTCCTGCGGCGGCAGCATCCTGCCGCGCCGCCTGCGTCGCTTGCCCCGGCGCATCGGCGCCAGTGCCTCGGCTCCGATCGCCCTCAGCGCAGCCTCGGTTGCCTGCTCGTGCCCGGGATGAACCGCGGCCACATACCAGCATGCCGTGTCGCTTGCTGTGTTGGCGGCAAGCGCGCCATCTTCGTCCTGCCGGATGCGCCGGATATTATCATCGCGGTGCATCCTGCGCAGACTGCGTTCGCCCAGTTCCGCTTCGAGCCTGTTGCCTTCCACCGTTGCTGCGTCTGTTACCATCCTTGCCACCATCATCGTGCCGCTGCCTCGTTGTGCCGGATCCGCTGTATTGTCTCGAAGAAGGCTGTCAGTGCCGCCGCCGGCGTTTCGCCCGGTGGGAAGTAGACCCATTGCGCCCGCCCCGGATCCGGAAGCCAGGGAAAGCACCGGGCGTCATGTTCGGCCTGCCAGGCGAGCCAGAGATCGCTGCCGACACGCACCTGCTCGAAGTCCGCACCGGCAAGCACCGTCTCCGCCGTCACCCGCACGCCCCTGCCCGGATGGTGCAGCGCCTGCTCGTGCATCGCGTTCACGGACGGCCAGCCCATCTTCTGCATCCGCTCATGCTGGAGTGAGCTGCGGTCCGTCCGGCCTGCGGCAATCTCATGCTCCTGGAACCGCGTCAGCGGCGGCAGCTTCATGGCAGGCTCGCCAAGCCGGATGAAGCGTTCGGCCATCCACGCCTTGCCGAAGGTCGCGGCAATGGCCGGGCCGGTTGCCGGGGCTTCCATGCCGTCCGGCACATCCTGCCAGCGCTTGTCCCTCAGATAGGTGCTGGCGGCAAACTTCACCGCCCTGCCCTTCAGCGCAGCAAGGGTGAGGAAAGCCGGCAGCAGGGTGGATGCCCTCTCCCGGTCTTCCGTGGTCATCGCCTGCCATTCGGCAAAGGCCCGCTCGTCGCTGTCATCGCCGAAGGTCGGCCATTGCCGGTAGAACTTCAGGAAGGACTTTCGCACCGTCCTGCGGTCTTCGCTCTCAGTGGTCATCGCGCTCTCCCGTGGTTGGCATTGCCCGCTTTGCGGCGGCTTCCTCCATCAATGCCCTGACGGCTGCGACCTTCTCCCGGCGGCGCTGCCGTTCTTCCGGCGAGATGGGTCTCGAAAGCCGGCGGCGCTCTTCGATGCCCTTCAGCCGATCGCGCTCGATCCGCAGCATCTCCCGGTCATGGCGGGCGGCATCATCGATCAGGGCGGAGAGTTCGGCCGGCTTCGGCAGGAACGAGCGGAAGCGCTCATAGCGGCCAAGCCTGAGGTTTGTGAACACCCGACGCATGGCCGCAACCGGCTTGTCGCGCAGCACGCTGGCATAAAGCTCCGCGGCCATCTCCGGGTCGATGCTGTCGGGCACCGTGAAGCCGCACTGCATCAGCGAGGACAGCATCAGATCCGAGCGATGCTCGCCTGCCGGTTCAAGGGCCGCTTCGTGGGCTGCCATGCGCCGTCCAGTCCGATCTGCCGATGTCGATGATGTCTGTCTCCCGGTTACCAATGTCGTCACTGTTGCCATTGTCGTGCCTCATGCGCTTGTGGAGGGTTTCCTGCACCCGCCTGTTGTGTTCCCGGATCTGTTCGGAGCGAGATGTGCCTGAAGGCCATGGCGGCGATCTGGCCTGCGATGGTGGGGACGCGGCCGGCCTGTCGGTCCAGCGGTCCTGGTTGAGCCATGTCGAGAGATTGCACCATGGCCGGTCGTCACGCTTGGCGACGTAGCGCCTCAGCCCGGCCATGATCGTGTCAAAGTCCGCCCGCTGCCTAGCAGAGGCCCAGGCCTTCAGCGCCGTCTTGCGGGCCACCTTCTGCGGGTAGAGCGGCCAGACATGGGCGTCGAACTCCGCCGTCAGCCCGGTGATGTCCCCGCCGCGTCGACGCGCTCCGGTGCTGGCTGTGCTGACTGAGCCGGCGGCTACCCCGTTCCCGGCGGATGACGGTCTGTCGGTCCCCGGCTCCCGTCCCGGTTCTGCTCCGAGGTTTGCTCTGATGTCTGCGCCCTGGTCTGCCCCAGAGCCTGTGCTCGGACCGGTATCGGGTTCTGCTGCAAACAGACCCGTCTCTGCCGTGGCGGGGGGATCTTTCTTTTGGGCCCCTTTAGGGGCCTTTTCTTTAAGGGGGGATTTTTTCTCTTGGGGGGTTTGGGGGGTATTCTCTTTTTCCGCCGCACCGTAACGCGTTACGTCACCCGTAACGCCGCGTGACGCTTTGTTATGGTCGAAGGCGACGGCAATATCGGCCTGATCTGCGGTTTCGCCCGCATTGTCAGGGCCTTGGCCATTTTCCTCTGCATCGTGCTCCCCGTCACGCGTTACGTAACGCGTTACGTCACGCGTTATGCCTGCGTTACGCCCTGAAGCAGGTTTTGCCGCCCGTCTTGCCCGATAGCGCGCCTGCCGTCTGGCCGCAGCGGAACGACCGCCATGGCCTTCATTCGCCATGTCGTCATCCGCCTCGCCGGTGACCGGCACGAACACGGGTTCGCGCGCGGAAAGCGCCGCAGCCGTCCGTCCGATCAGATCGGCGTCGACGCCTGCCCGCACCATATCGGCTATCAGGGCGGCAACCTCACACATCAGCCGAGTTCCCGCTCGATCCGCTTGCCGATCCGGGCGATGTCGTCGGCCTTGCGCGACAGGTCCATGGCCATCTTCAGCAGGCGGTCATGCTCTTCGCAATGTGCCTTGCGGGCCGCCATGAAGCCGGAGTGCAACCGATCGAAGCCTTCCTTCTCGGCCGTATATTCGTCGAGCAGCGGATTGCTGCCTTCCGGACCGAAGAAGGCCTCGCGGACCTCGCTCACCCATGCCCGGGGCACATTCAGATCCCGGGCAAGCGTCGTATCCGTCCAGGATCCGCGATAGCCGCGATCGCCATAGACGTCGTCCAGCTTCTCGGTGATGATCCGCCGGTCCTCACGGTCCATCGCCGGCGGCGGATCGGCCTGCGGTACTGGCTGAGACGCGGGCTCGGAGGTTGCTCCTGCGGCTGCCGTCGTCCTGACGGCAAGTGCCTTTGCTGTCGCCGCTGCCTTTCGCGGCTTTGCTGCTGCCATGATCTGTCCTTTCATGCGGTTTCGGGTGGAAGTGTTTCGCCGGCAGGCCGGGCACCTGTCGTCGGCCGGTGTGGCGCCGACGGACCAGCCGCCGGCGCGGAAGTGATCCGTGACGACCTCTGCTGGCCCCTGCCGGAGCGCGGCGCTGAGGATCGCGTAGCCGCTCGCCTCGCAGCAGCCGCAGACGATCCGCAGTGCCGCAGCCATGCCGGTAGCGTGCGCGACGGTCGCGCGTTCGAAGTGGCGAACGGGTGATTGTGCTGCCGTGGTGCTCATGCTGTGGTCTCCCGCAGAATTTCCTCGGCATATCCGCCCCATTGCGCGGCCATGGCGCTCGCAATCCCCGGATATGTCCGGGAGCGCAGCCGCCAGCGGTCCACTCCGGGCGGGGCCCGATGAACGATCGACCAGCGCCTGTGTTCATCCGTGCCGGGTTTCGGCGGGATCAGCCTGTCGGTCGGCGTCAGTTTCGGCAGGGAGCGCAGATAGAGCGCGGTCGCCTTGAAGGCCCTGTCGCCGAACCACCACGGCTGCACCGTCTGTGCCGGGGGCGCATAGCCTTCAATCCGGGCCCTGGCATGCCGGTGCATCACCGGGTTCTCGACCGCGATCCGCTCCACCGGCGCATTCCAGCAGGCCGCAAACAGTGCCGCACCCTCATCCAGAAGCCGCCACATGATCACGCGGCGGGCATCGGTATCGAGCGACGGCCATGCCTGTTTCTCTTCCACCGTTGCCTCATTCGGCGGATTGGTCGGCGGGCCGGAGAGCCAGCGAACCCCGCTGTTGCAAAGCCGCGTGCACGGCGGATGCATCACCACCAGCAGGTCCCAGCCGTCATTCAGAATCTCACGGATATCGCAGATCATGTGGCGGTTGCTGCCGTCTTCTGCCGGCAGCAGATCGCAGGACCAGACATCATGACCGAGTGCGGCAAAGGCCCGTCGCACCACGCCCGAGGTCTCGCAGCCGATCAGGATCCGCATTGGAGATGAGGAACGCAGCGCCATCACCATGCCGGCGTCCTCTTGATGTAGGGCCGGTACATCAGCTTCTGATGCTCCGGGCAGTAGGCGGATCCTTCTGCCACCGGTCTGCCGCAACACGGCGTGTCCGGACCGAGCCGCTCACCGCCCGGCGTCAGCACCAGCCGGCAGCGGAATTCGCCGCAGTCGATGAACGCCACGGTCGGGGCCCCGGGGAGCTGCATGTGCTGGGTGTCATAGGCCTCGACCGGGATCAGCCTGGGTTTGTCCACCGTCCCGGTCCCGGCTGCCTTTTTCCGCTTTGCCAGAAGCTTTGCCGCCTTCGTCTTTCGCTCGGCGGCTTTATCCGCTGCGGTCTTCTTTTCCCTCACGGGAAACAGATCCGGATTGCGGCGGGCAATGCCGGCAACCACCATGCGCGACACGCCCCACGCCTCGGCGATCGCCGTCAGCGCCTTGCCATCCCGGCGCATCGCGGCCATCGCCTCTATCTCCTGACGGTCCCAGTGCTTCATGCCGCACCGCCGTTCAGTCCGGACGTCAATTCGGATCCGCAAGCCGAAAACTGCTCGCGCCACCGCCAGTCGGTTCCGCTTTCGATGAGTTCGCGAACATGCGCGTCCACGGCCTCTTCATGCGCCTCGCGGCATGGGTGCTCGCTCAACGGATGGTCGCTCCAGCCGCAGCGGCAAAAGCAAAAGCCCGCCACCGAAACGAGGTGGCAGGCGGCGCGCGGCGAAAGGTCTGTGCTGATATCTGTCATCGTCAGGCCCGCGTCATGATTTCGAGGAGAGCTCGCGCCAGCCTGTCACCACAGCGCTGGATGATCCGGCGTTCGCTCTCATCCACCGAGCCGTCATCGGCCAGTGCCTCATGCAGCGCTCGCTGCAGATCGGAAAACGACATGCCCAGCGCCGAGATATCGCAGAACTCCAGCCGGTGTTCCGCATCCTCCCGTTCGGCGCGCACGAGGCGAAACCCCTGTGCCTGTGCCATCGCCGTTGTTATGATCGGCGAGCCGGCCTCAAGATCGGCATCAAGCGCCACATCGACAGGAATGAAGGTTTCGGCATGATCTTCGGAGGCCAGACCGTATTTGGAGAGCTGCGCCTCGGCAACGCGGGTGACATGCTGGAAGCTGTCTCCGCCGCCTGCTGCCCTGATGGCGCGACGTGTTGCGGCCTTGAGCCTGGCGCGGTTATCTTCGGAAGTTGGACGCACGAAATCGCCTCCCCGGAAATGCAAGGAAAGTGTTCTGAAAAAGTCTTTGATGCGCGGCGTCAGGCCCGCCGCTAGGTTTCAGGAATCAGCGGTTCGCCTCAGGGCGGGCGGATATGGTAAAGGGAGCAGGACGATGCTGAAGAATGAACGCGCCGGAGCGGAGGGAGGGGGAACCCGCCCCGGCGCTTCATCCCGACTGCAAGGAGACGACAGCCGGGTGTTGCAGATGCACCGAACCGGGCAAGGTCCCCTGCCCGACTGGCGCTGCCAGAAAGAAAGCGCGACCATGCGTGCCGCGCGAAACGTGCCGCAGGCATGGTCGCAGTCGGCCGCGCATGGAAAATACCCAAAACCCACGCAACAGGGGAAGCGGAAGGCAGAATCATTGAGCGCACCCCGCCGGTACAAGTTTTCTTCTGCCTCGACTGGCCTTACGTCCGGCATTTTGGCGGATGAAGGCTCTGATCCTATGTTCGGTGGAAGGCATAACCTGTCCACCAGAACAAAGCCGTTCAACCAGCCGGCAATTATTGACAGCCGCTTTGCCAAAATAGCTCGCAGACATTCCTGTGGCTGCAAGGAACGCGTTGATGTCATGCAGCAGCTGTTCGGAAAACTCGTTCATAGGGCCCGAATATCGACGCTATAGCGTCAATGTCAAGCGCACTTTTTAAAAGACGTGATTTTCATTATCAAATCTAGGATAGTTCGTGCCATGACAAGAACAGGATGGAGAGAGCGGCTCGACGCTGCAATTGAAACTAGTGGCCGCTCTCGGCGCTCCATCTCGCTGGCCGCAGGGCTTGGCCCCTCTTATGTTTCAGGGATTCTCAACGAAGGCAAAGACCCGACGATCGATAACTTGATCGCCATTTGCCAGCAACTAAACGTCGGCCTGTCCCAAATCGTCTATGGCATAGAGGTCAGCGCCGAAGCCGAAGAAATCCTTTCGCTTCTTGAGACTTATCCGGAAGCCCGCGCGGGTATTCTTCAGATTCTAAAAGCGCGATCAGATTCCCACAATCATTAAGCACTTCCAGAAAGTCCTCATTTTTCAATGCATTAAGCAACCCCACCAACTCCCCAACCTCCATTTCACCGACCTGCTCGTATTGGCTTGACCTAACTCTCTTCATTTCCGTCACACTTTACTTATTGCCTGAGTCCCACTTTTCCACCTTTCCGCGAAACGGGATTCTCGACAACCCTTATATAAAATTTTGTACTCTATAGCGTCTATCTAATTGACATGTACGCTATAGCGTCTATTTTCTTTCTGTCAAACACGGAGAGAAAGTAGCGATGAATCGCCCAGATGCAGAACAATGGCTCGTAACCATCGTCGCCGACGCAAAGGCCGCTCGCGGCGATCTCAGGGGAGTCCCGGAGGTCGGCGCGCCTTCCTACCTCCTCGACAGCATCACCCGCGATGACGCTGCCACCGCGCGCGCCTGACTGTTCCGCTCCGGTGTCCTGTCCTCTTACGGACAGGCATCCCGAACGGAACGGAGGATGCAATGAGCGTCTACCTTGTAAGGTCACCACAAACTAAACACCTGCACGGCATCGTCTGGGGCAATCTCAATCAGATCTGGGATGTCGTCGACGAAGTCACCGAGCCCGAAGACTCCGAATTTATCAGGCTCGGACCGGGCGGCATGTTCTCGGGAACAGGGAGAGCACCACGCGTTGTCGACGAGTCCGGCAGTCTCATTGCGACAGCTCTGAAAAACGGCGGCTTCTTGCCGGCGTATCTTGAGCCAACTGGACTGACCTTCCACGTCCTCACCGAACCCGATAGCCTGCGTTTGCGCCGCTTCGATGACAGACTCGGCAAGCATGGCCTCGCCTCCCGGATCTGCGCTGTCGTAGACGCGCAGAAAGGCGGTGACGCATGATCGTCCGCCTCGCCGCTCACCGGCACCCCCTCACCATAGCCGATTGCATCGTACTGCGCCGCGTTGCCATGCCCGCGACCATCCTCGGCAGCGGATTTCTTCTCCTTCTCATCATTCGCGCGCTCGCCGCCTTCGAAGCGGCACTTGCAGCGGCTTCGGGGGTCTGAACTATGACGAAGCACGAAACCGTCACCAGCGGTCCCCACGGCCCGGCAGGCGAGGACATGGACGCATCAGATACCCATCCCCTCGCATGCACCTTCAACGCGAAATGGCTGTGGCCGATGAAGGCCGTGATCGACTATGCCCGCTCGCAGGATCCGGCACGCTTTCCCCTCGGACATATCGGTGTAGAACCGGCGCCGGAGGGCGGCGTGTTCATCAGCGTCTTCAGCGGCCACGCTATGGCCGTGATCCACGATCCTGATGGAAGGGCATCCGAAGCCCTCACGCTCGACCTTCCCGACGACGCCTTCGATCTCTGCCGGCAGCAGGACCCGGTCAGGATGTTCTCCTGCGGCTGGGAACATGTCTTCAACCTGCCGGAATGGACACAACCCGGAGAAGCCTTCTTCCACGAAGCCGGAATGATGATCTTTCCGAAGATGGCACCGCCCAGTTGGCATGCCGATACCGGAGAGGGTGAGGATTTTCTGCCCGCGCTGTTTCAACAGTCTGCCTCCAGATGCAACCGCCTGATGCCCGGCCATGACTACCGCATCAGCCGCGGCATTCCCCATGACTGGAGACGGTTGATCGCAAACTGGATGGCAGGTTCGTTCGGGGCCGACGAGATCCGGTTCAATCCGCAGATACCGGCTCTGTTCTCCAGCTTCCTCGATGTCATGAGCCCTCAGCAGACACTCAGCACAAAGCACTGGCTGCGCAAGACTGGACCGAATGTGATGACCGTGGCGGGTCATCCGGAGTTCATCGGCTTCTGGATGCCGATGCGGGAGGCAAGGCCAGGCGATGAACCGGCAGAGTTCGAGCACATTCCGGCAAGGTTTCTGAATGAAGTATCCAGCCATGGCTAGTCGTCTACCCGCACGCGAGCGGCTGGCTGGCAACCGGGCGCTGATCTCCAGAGCTGTCCCGCTGGCAGATATTCTGGCCGATACCGCCGGCATGCATCTTGAGGTCACCGGCCCGAGCGAACCGGAAATCATCTGCTCGCTTCCGGTCACATGCCCTGCCGACAACCGCGAACTGATCCGAAGGCATATCGAAATCCCCGCCGACCTGATCGGCATGCTGGATGCCGCGGCCAGACGTGATGCCGAACGGCGGCGCGAGATCGAGCGGCTGAGGCAGGCACTTGAGGCGAAAGACGGCAAGCCCGCGAAGGACTATGCCGCCGAATGCGCCATGAAGTGCGCCGAACCAGCCTTCATGCGGTTTCTGATCGAAAGGCACGACCTGCCGCCTCCGGCAACCGACAAGACGGCTGCGACACGCGTGCGGTCCGTGCTGGCGGTCTCAAGCCGCAGCCAATTGAACACAGACCCCGCTGCGGCAGCACGCTGGCGGGGCATGGTGCAGGAATTCGATGCGTGGAGGCGGAGAGGATGACGTCACAGCCGTCCGATATCCCGCTCCATGTTCCACTCGCCCAAATCGAAAAGGGGCGAGACCGCCTCGCACAGGAGATCGTCGCCCGGGGCGACGACGCCACACCACTCCTAGAGCTATATGCATGGGTGGAGGGTCAGATTGAAAAACGCCTTCAGAACCGATCGATCTTCGAAGCGGCGCGGACGCGAGTAGCACAGATGCAGACGGCAAGGGAAACAGCTGAACGTGCTGAAATCGAAGGGAGTGGTGGAATTTGAAGCCACGCCCCCTTGAGCCTATATCAATCGCGCTAGCCAGACTGCGCACCACTATGTTGAACAGCAACGCCGTCCGATCGAGATAGATTCACGCAAAGCCGGTCGTAACCTGAAAGCTTTTGCTCACACAATCGCCTCATCAAAATCCAGTTTGATCTTCTCCAGCGCATCCCGTTTCCAGGATAGCGAGCCGCCCGCGCCATATTGCGGACGGTCGATGGTGTGCCCCATTATCATCATGCGAAGTTCTGTGTCGACGCCAGCCTCCTTCATCCGGTCCTCGAAGGAATGCCGGAATGAATAGATCTTGTGGCGTGATGACGGGAATAGCTTATTCTCCCGGAAATATTTGTTGAGCGTCGCCGAGAGCCCGTTTTCCTTGTTCTTGTAGCGTGGAAAGCCGCCCGGATGCGCATGCATGGCGGCAAGCGCCACCCCTACCAGCGGCACGGCGCGAATCGAAGACGCCGTCTTGATCTCGCGCCGGTCATCAGGATCAGAACGAGGCTCGATCAGGATATGCGGCACATCAGCGTTAAGATCGATCATGTCCCGGGTAAGATTACAGATCTCTGACGGCCGCGCGCCGGTCTCAATCAGCGCAAGCAAGATCGCCCTTGCCTCGGCATTAAGCCCGGCAAGGGCGCCGGGTTTCAGTATCCGCTTGGCGATCCATTCGGTCGGGAAAGGTGGACGGGATGTCTTCACCTTTTGAGAAAAAGAAAGTCCGGCAAAGGGGTTCTTCGCATCATCAATGCCGCGATAACGATGGTAGTCAGTGAAAAGCTTCCGCAGGTTCCCGACATCACGGTTGCCAGACGAAGCTGTATGGGTCGCACGACCGTCCTTAGGCGCAATGCGTGCCAGCCAGAAATTGTAGAATTTCGTGGCGTCCTGACGGGTAATCTGGTCGATCGGCCTGTCTCCCACCACTTCGATGAAATTGTTAAGTGCCCTGCGTTTCACCTTCAACCAGGAGGATTTCTGAAAATCGCTCTTACCGGTCAGCTCCGGCGCCGCGATCTCATCGGTATAAACTGTGAAGGCCTCCGATATCGGTACGCGGGGATGCTTCTCGAGTCCGACAACGGCCGAGGCCTCGTGCCCGCCCACGGGCAGCCGGGAGAGCGCCATCAGCCGGTCATGGATCATTGATCCCGATTCGCTGGCGAGGATTTCGATAGCAGTTCGGTACGAGAAGCCAAGCGCATGCGCCCTAGCGACGGCCGCCTTGTAGCGAGCATTGGACTGAACACGATCACCACCGGCCAGCATCGAGGCCCAAAGCGCGTTGTCGGCCTCCTCATGGATATCTCGCTTAACCCGGGCTTCGGAAAGATCGCGAGTACCCAGTGAAATCCTGATCGCAGGAGCACGTTCATCGAGACCTGCGAGCTTCGTCGGGACCCTTCGCACATAGGCGTATATGCCTGAACGGAGATACAGAAAACGGTCCGGATTCTCTCGCCCGCTAAAAGCCATTTCAGCACCCTGTAGCACGTTCCGATACACAATCTGCTACACAAATAGTGCAGAACGTACAAGGACAAAGAAATTGCGTTAAATTTTACCGATTATTTTCAATAACTTAGACCGATCGACGCCGTCAAATTTTGGTGCGCGTGGAGGGACTCGAACCCCCACACCTTGCGGCGGCAGGACCTAAACCTGCTGCGTCTACCAATTCCGCCACACGCGCAACGCAATTCCATGGTCGCGGTTTACGCAACCGGAGGAATGACTTCGCGAAAGCCTCTTATGCGAAGCAGGCTGGCGATGCAAGCCGATATCGTGAGGCACCCGCCCAGCGCGACGGATGTCGAACTGTCGGGATAGCAGAAGACGACAAAGCCATCACCTGCCCCAGAATTTCTACCTAAGGTAGTTTTTTTTCGAAAGTACGGCCTTCTCCAGGAGGGACGCGAAGGCCGTGACCGGCCTTCTCCGTGTCAGACGCTTCTTTCCTGATCATAACGGGCTTTGACGTCTTCGATGATCATCATCAGAGCCTCCCGCTTGGATTGGCATTCCTTGTCGCGGCCATAACGTTCAATGAATTCAGAATGTTCCGTGGTGATGACCGTCGAGAGACTCGTCAATCCGCGCTTTCTGAAGCCGCGCCGAAAATTGCGCATGTAGCGATTCCACGCCGCCCTCTCCTCCTCGGATCTGCTGTTTTTCTGCTCTTGGTTTTCTACTTCATTTCGCCCCATAGCCAACCTCTCCTGTCTGCTGACGCTTACAACATCTCAGAACATTCAGACGAACCATAATTATAGCCACAGATATTAATAAGTAAAGATTCCTAATTTAGGAAATATTTACATGTATAAAATGTAGATATTGACGATAAATCGAGTTCACTTGTAATTATATATATAATTACTATTAAAAAAAATGATGATATAAACGATATGTATATATCACATGCTATCAAGCGGAAATTTTCCTCACAACAAGTTTCAGAAATACATTAGTCAAATCCAAACTCCCCGCGCAGCCTGATCACACTCAACCATCATAGGTTGTATTGGTACATATAGGATAATATTCCTATTTGGCAAGTATTTTATGAAATTTGGCGATCGGAATCGCGCCCCACCGTCAAAACGGTCGAGATTCCAGAAATCGGGAGGGATATGGACGCTACGTTTGCTCAGACCATCCGAGGCACGACCTGCCCGTCGCTGAGCGTCACCTGACGATCCATGCGGGCGGCAAGGTCGAGGTTGTGGGTGGCAATCAGCGCAGACAGACCCGATTGCCGCACCAGGGCTTCGAGCGCCTCGAAAACGTAGGAGGCCGTCTGCGGGTCGAGATTACCGGTCGGCTCGTCGGCAAGCAGCAGCCGGGGGGCGTTGGCAACCGCGCGGGCAATTGCCACGCGCTGCTGCTCGCCGCCGGAAAGCTCGGTCGGTCGATGCTCGGCGCGGTGGCCAATCCTCATATATTCCAGCATCTCGTCGGCGCGGACGCCCGCCTCCTGGGAGGACAGACCGGCAATCAGCTGCGGCAACATGATGTTTTCGCGCGCCGAAAACTCCGGCAGCAGGTGATGGAACTGGTAGACGAAGCCGATATCGTTGCGGCGCAATGCGGTGCGCTCGTCGTCGGAAAGCGCCGTCGCCTCGCGCCCGCCGAGCATAACCTCCCCGGACGTCGGCTTTTCCAGGAGGCCCGCGATCTGCAGCAATGTCGATTTTCCGGTACCCGAAGGGGCGACCAGCGCCACCATCTCGCCGGGCATCAGCGTCAACGATGCGCCCTTGAGCACCTGCAGGACTGAATCGCCCTGCCCGTATTCCCGCGCGATCGCGCGCAACTGAAGTGCCGGGGTGGTCAAGAAAGGCTCCTATTCATAACGCAGCGCCTGCACCGGATCGAGCTTGGAGGCCCGCCAGGCAGGAAAAATGGTGGCGATGAAGGAGAGCGTCAGCGCCATGATCACGACCGTCAGCGTCTCACTGAGGCTCATTTCCGCAGGCAGCGTGCTCAGGAAATAAAGCTGCGGATCGAACAGTACCGTTCCGGTGATCCACGAAAAGAACTGCCGGATCGATTCGATATTGAGGCAGACGACCACGCCGAGAAAGACCCCGGCAAACGTGCCGACCACGCCGATCGCCGCTCCCGTCATAAAGAAAATCCGCATGATCGACCCGGAGGTCGCGCCCATGGTTCTGAGGATCGCGATATCCTGCCCCTTGTCCTTCACCAGCATGATCAGGCCGGAAATGATGTTGAGGGCGGCGACGATCACGATCAGCGTCAGGATCATGAACATCACGTTGCGTTCCACCTCGAGCGCCGAGAAGAAGGTGCGGTTGTTCTGCCGCCAGTCGGAGATCACGATATCCTCGCCCGCCGCCGCGCGGATTTTCGGGATCACCGCGTCGACATCGTCGGGATGGTCCAGAAACACCTCGATGCTCTGCACCTTGTCGCCGGCATTGAAATAGGCCTGCGCCTGCTCAAGCGGCATGAAGATGATCGAGGCATCGTATTCCGACATGCCGATCTCGAAAATGCCGGAGACCGGATAGGCCTTGACGCGCGGATTGACGCCGAACGGGGTCACGTCGCCTTCCGGCGAGATCATCGTGATCTTGTCGCCGACGAAAAGCCCGAGCGAGGTCGCCATGCGCGAACCGATCAGCACGCTGTCGCCGCTCGCATAGCCCACCATGTCGCCCTCGACGATGTTGTCGGAGACAGTCTTCAGCTTCAGCATGTCGTCCGGCCGCACGCCGCGCACCAGCGCGCCGCTGCCGGCCCCCTGCGCGCCGGAGACCAGCGCCTGGCCTTCGACCAGCGGAAAGGCGAGACGAACGCCCTCGACGCCTTCCAGCTTTTGCGTCAGATCGGCATAATCGCTGAACGGCTCGCCCGCGGGCAGCACCACGACATGGCCGTTGATGCCGAGAATCCGGCTCACCAGTTCGCTGCGGAACCCGTTCATCACCGCCATCACGATGATCAGCGTCGCAACGCCGAGCATGATGCCGACGAAGGAAAACCCGGCGATCACCGAGATGAACGCCTCCTTGCGCCGCGAACGCAGATAGCGCCAGGCGACCATGCGCTCGAACACCGAAAACGGCTTGGCTACCCTCAAACCTTCGACTGTCTCTCCGGCCGCAGCCATCAATCCGTTCTCCTCAGCGTGCGTTGGTGAGCTTCGCGATCGCGGCTTCCACCGTCATGGCTTCGCGCGCGCCGGTCCTGCGGTCCTTGAGTTCGACCTCGCCATTGGCGACGCCGCGCGGACCGACGACGACCTGGCTCGGAACGCCGATCAGGTCGGCGGTCGCGAACTTCGCCCCGGCGCGCTCGTCGGTATCGTCGTAAAGCACGTCCAGGCCGGCATTCTGCAATGCCTCGTAAAACTGCTCGCAGACCCCGTCGCAGGCCGTATCCCCCGACTTCATGTTGATGATCACCGCGTTGAACGGCGCCACCGAATCCGGCCAGATGATGCCGTGTTCGTCATGGGAGGCTTCGATGATGGCGGGAACAAGGCGGGTCGGACCAATACCGTAGGAGCCCATGTGGACAGGGTGTTCCTTACCGTCCGGCCCCTGCACCTTCGCGCCCATCGGCTCGGAATATTTGGTGCCGAAATAGAAGATATGGCCGACCTCGATGCCGCGCGCGGACAGGCGCTCGCCTTCCGGCAGCGCGCCGAAGGCGGCCTCGTCATGCATTTCGTCGGTTGCCGCATAAACCGATGTCCACTGTTCGAAAATGCCCTTTAGCGCCTCGACGCTGTCGAAATCGAGATCGGCGGGCGGGATGTCGAAATTGACGAAGTCGCGATGGCAGAACACCTCCGATTCGCCGGTCTCGGCCAGAATGATGAATTCATGGCTGAGATTGCCGCCGATCGGACCGGTGTCGGCGCGCATCGGAATGGCGCGCAGGCCGAGCCGGTGGAAGGTCCTGAGATAGGCCGCAAACATCTTGCGGTAGGAATGCTCGGCGCCTTCCAGGGTCAGATCGAACGAATAGGCGTCCTTCATCATGAACTCGCGCGAGCGCATCGTGCCGAAGCGGGGGCGGATCTCGTCGCGGAACTTCCACTGGATGTGATAGAGATTGAGCGGCAGGTGCTTGTAGGACTTGATGTAGGAACGGAAAATCTCCGTGATCATCTCCTCATTCGTGGGTCCGAACAGCATCGCCCGGTCCTGGCGGTCGGTGATCCGCAGCATTTCCTTGCCATAGGCCTCGTAGCGGCCGCTTTCGATCCACAGGTCGGCGGACTGCATGGTCGGCATCAAAAGCTCCACGGCGCCGGAGCGGTCCTGCTCCTCGCGGATGATGCGGTTGACCTTGTCGAGAACGCGCTTTCCAAGCGGCAGCCAGGAATAGATCCCCTGCGAATGCTGACGCACCATGCCGGCCCGCAGCATCAGCCGGTGAGAGACAATCTCCGCCTCCTTGGGATTCTCCTTCAGGATCGGCAGAAAATAACGGGAAAGACGCATAGGTATCTGCTTTCTGGCTTATCCCGTTCAGTCGGGAATCATGGGGCAAATCAGGTTTGTTCCGGCCCCTTTTAACGGGTTGCGAACGAGAATCAAAGCGGCGATACGCGGTCTGAAACGGATGATTTGGTGGCCGCCATGGGGAAAGCCCGGGGGATGTCAACCACTTGAAACGTTGCAGAACGCACAAACCTGTTTGTCAAACGTAAAAACTTCTCGCACTGTCGCAAAAATGCAAAATAAGGGATGACAAAGCCCAATCCTTGGGCTAGGTTGAGCCCATAAAACAGGCAGGGAGCTTAAATTCTTGCCGTTTATTCGCGGTAAAGTCTTGGGAGGATCGATCTTGGCGCGCTTTGCGCAGCCCCGGCAACGGAACGGATCACGCGATACTTGAAAAACAGGGCCTCTGGCCTTGTTTTTTTTTGACTTTCCGAAACATCCACGATCTTAAGGCTTTGTTGACCACCGCAACGGGAAGTTGCGCTGTCGCATTGACCCCACACGTCGCCTGCCGGACAAGTGCGTTTCCGATCATCTTGTCGAGGCTCCGTCTTGAAGCGCCTGATCCCTACAGCCCTGCTCGCCTTCGCCGCAGCCTCGCCCGCTGGCGCGGCGGGTCTTTCCGACCTGTTCTATATCGACATCTCGGGCGGACCGGCCGCGCTGATGATGCACATGAACGACGATGCGATGGACGACCTGATCGCCAATACCTATTGGGGCATTGACGGCCGGCTGGGCATTTGCAGCGAGGGCATGTTCGGCGTCTGCGCCGGGATCACCGGGTTTTCGAGCCTCGGAAGCACCTCGCAAAGCCTTTCGCAGGGTTACGGGACCGGCACCAGCGAGACCCGGTTTTCCTCGATTGGCGGCTATGTCCAGGGCAAGGCCAATCTCGGCGTTCTGGCCATCTCGCCCTTTGCCGGCTACCGGCAGCTCTATGGCGAGGTCGAGACCAGTTCGTCGCGCTTCGGCTACCAGAGCGAGGATATCGATACCGGCGCGTTTTTCGGCGGGCTTGAAACCAGCATCAGGTTCATACCGACCGGTCTGGAACTCGGCGCGCGTATCGAATACGGCGCATCCACCGACGACGCGGCGGCGGACGATTTCAACTACGGCCTCGGCAGCGCCTTTCTGCGGTTCAAGTTCTAGGGTCTGTGGGGATTCACCTTGAGTTGATCACAGCCGCTGCCAGATAGATCATGGCCTCAAAGCTCTGGTCCGTTTTACAGGCTCTCATAGCGATGCGCTTGAATTCTTTGAGTTTACAGAAGAAGTTTTCGATCAGGTGTCGCCATTTGTAAATCTCAGTGTCGATTTGGAGAGGCACTGATCGACGCGGATGTTGCGAGATTACTATTTTCGCGCCGCGCTTGTTGAGATCGGCTACAATGTTGTTGCTATCGAAAGCCTTGTCGGCGAGTAGCGCACCGAATTCAATGCCATTGATGAGCGGCGCGACGCCGACCGTGTCGAAGCGATGGCCCGGCAACAATTCGAACCGGACCAGATTGCCTAAAGCATCGGTGAGTGCCAGGATTTTGGTTGTCATCCCGCCTTTTGAGCGACCAATGGCCTGGCTCTGAGTCCCCCTTTTGCGCCCTGACCGTGTCGGTGGACCTTGACGATGGTGGCATCCACCATGGCGTATTCCATGTCCGGTTCTTCAGAGAGGGCATCGAATATGCGTTTGAAAATGTCGGCTTCACGCCAGTCGCGAAACCGGCGGAATGCCGTGCTCCAGTTGCCAAACGCAGCGGGCAGGTCACGCCATGGGCTGCCCGTGCGTACAATCCAAAGCACGGCTTCAATAAACAGCCGGTTGTTTCTTCCGCTGCGACCGGGATCCATAGGCTTCCCCAGACAATGCGGCTCTATCTTCGCCCATTGGGCATCTGTCAGTACAAAACGATCCATCCAAAGCGTGAATCACATTCGCGCTGATTTGTGAATCCCCACAGACCCTAGGCCGTAGACTCGTAACGCTTTAACCATAGTCGCACAGAGAAGAGCTTGATTGCCGCGAGATAGTTGTCGGCGCGTTTGTCGTAACGCGTTGCAATTCCACGCGCTTCTTTGATGCGGTTGAAGAACCGCTCGACGAGGTTTCGATAGCGATAGAGGAACGAACTGAAAGCGAAGGTCTTTTTTCGGTTTCGCTTCGCCGGGATGTTGGCGAATGCCTTCGCCTGAGTTGCCGTGGCGCGGATGGCGTTGGTGTCATAGCCACGATCTGCCAAAAGCGTCGTTCCGGCATGAAGTCTGGTGAGCAGATCTTCGGCGTAGCGACAATCAGCATGCTGACCTTCTGAGAGGCGAAGATCAATCGGCAGCCCATCGGCATCGACGAGAGCGTGGATCTTCGTTGTCAGGCCGCCTCTGGAACGTCCCATGCTTCGATTGGCGCCCCCTTTTTACCGGTGGCGCCATGCTGATGCACGCGAACACAAGACGAGTCGATCATCTGAATATCGCCGTCGAAGGCGGAAGAAATCGCCGTGAGAAGGTGATCCCAGACACCAGCCCGCCGCCAGCGGACAAAGCGATTATAACAGGTGGTGTGAGGGCCATAGCGTTCCGGAACATCGGCCCATGGGCTGCCGGTACGAAAGCGCCAGAGTATGCCGTTGATCACACGGCGGTCATCGACCCGCGGTACGCCGCGGCTGTTATTGGGCAGAAGCGGCTCGATCACCGCCCACTCGAAATCCGTCAGGTCAAAACGTCGGCGCATCAATGGTCTCCTTTCCAGAAACCATTGAATCAAGTCATCGCACCCATGTGAACCCCATTTATGGGTTTACGGCCTAGAGCATTTCGCAGTCAGGTGGAATCACCTGACGTCCGCGAAAATGCGTCAAAACAAATAGATGGAGCATTTCTGGTGATCCCGTTTTCACCGGAAATGCTCTAGGCTGCACGCCCTTTCGTCACGCCGGGCCGATAAGGCGGGCAAGATCTTCCAGCGTAAAGCCGATCTCCTTCACCACCAGCCACCACAGCGCGAACACCACAGCCGAAACCAGCGAGGTCCACATCACCACCCGCCAGGGGCGGAAACGGTGAGGGGCGCTTTCCGTGGTGCCGGGCACGACATCGCCTGCCTCATCCTGCGTGCGCAAGCCGAACGGCAGCACCGCGAACAGGGTGATCCACCAGATCACGAAATAGACGGCAAACGCGGAAAACAGTGACAAGCGAGGGTTCCTCCAGCAGGGCTGCCCCTGCCTAGATCATCGGGCGATTAATTGGCATCGCCCGACGCTCTAGATTCTTTATTTTGACGCGTCGGGTTAACGAAAAACCGGTAACCACTTTTTCGCCCGACGCTCTAACCCGTTTTGCCATTCCGGCGCAACAACGCAAAAACGATACGGGCGAATCCCGAGTTCCGCCCGCATCAAACTATCCTGGTTCCTCAGAAGCAATCGGCAAGCAGCGCCCTGGTATTCTCCAGCGTCATCTCGACCGGGTTGCCGCCGGTGCTCGGATCTTCCATGGCCATTGCGGCCAGTTCATCGATCCGGTCCGGCCTGATCCCCATCGCCGACAGCGTGTCCGGCACATCAAGGGCCGCGCGGAACTCGATAATGAAGTTGTAGAACCCCTCATAACCACCTGAAATCTGAAGATAATCGGCGGCCATCTTAAGTCGACCCTCGATTTTCTCGCGATTGAACCGCAGGACCGGCGGCATTACCACGGCGTTGGTCATGCCGTGATGAGTGTTGTAGACCGCGCCGATCGGATGCGAGATCGCATGGATCGCGCCAAGCCCCTTCTGGAAGGCGACCGCGCCCATGGCGGCCGCGCTCATCATCTCGGCGCGCGCGTCGATGTCGGAACCATCGGCATAGACGCGCGGCAGATTGTCCTTGACCAGCCGCATACCCTCAAGCGCGATGCCCTGCGACATCGGGTGGTAATGCGGCGAGCAATAGGCCTCCAGGCAATGCGCCAGCGCGTCGAGCCCGGTGCCCGCGGTGATCACCTTCGGCATGCCGACCGTCAGCTCCGGGTCGCAGATCACCACGCCCGGCAGCAGTTTCGGGTGGAAGATGATCTTCTTCACATGGGTCTCGGAATTGGTCAGCACCCCTGCCCGGCCGACTTCCGAACCGGTGCCCGCCGTGGTCGGCACGGCGATGATCGGCGCTATCTTCCCGGCGTCGGCGCGCGTCCACCAGTCGCCGATATCCTCGAAGTCCCAGACCGGGCGCGTCTGGCCCGCCATCATCGCCACCAGCTTGCCGAGGTCGAGGCCCGAGCCGCCGCCGAACGCGATCACGCCATCATGCCCGCCATCGACATAGGCCTTCACGCCGGATGCAAGATTGTTCTCGTTCGGGTTCGGGTCGACATCGGCGAACAGCCCGGGCTCAAGCCCGCCATCGGCGAGGATCGCCAGCGCTTGTTTCGTGATCGGCAGACCTGCGAGCCCCTTGTCGGTGACCAGCAGCGGGCGCTTGATGCCGAGGCTCTTGCAGGCATCGGCGAGTTCAACGATCCGCCCTGCGCCGAATTTGACGGCTGTCGGATAGCTCCAATTGGCTCTCGGGCTCATTTCGTCACTTTCTTCAAATGATAGGATTTCGGCCGGGTGAGATTGTGGAAACCGATGACGGAGAGCGATCCGCCGCGCCCGGTATTCTTGCAGCCGGTCCAGCACAGCGCCGGGTCGAGATAATCGGCGCGGTTCATGAAGATCGTGCCGGTCTCGATCCGAGCGCCCAATGCCGCCGCGCGGTCGACGTCCTGTGTCCAGAGCGAAGCTGTCAGTCCGTACTGGCAGTCGTTCATCAGCGCAAGCGCCTCCTCGTCGGACGCGACCTTCATGATGCCGACCACAGGGCCGAAGCTCTCCTCGCGCATCACGCTCATCGAATGATCGACATCGACCAGCACCTGCGGCGCGAGATAGGCGCCGCCGTCATCTTCCGGAAACAGCGCCGGATCGATCAGCGCCTTGGCGCCGGCGGCAACCGCGTCGGCGATCTGCTGGCGGACCACGGCGGCAAAGCGCTTGTGCGCCATCGGGCCGAGCGTGGTTTCGGTGTCGAGCGGATTGCCGAGCCTGTAGGCGGAGACGAAGGCCACCGCCTTTTCCACGAAGGCGTCATAAAGGCTGTCGATCACATAGATGCGCTCGATGCCGCAGCAGCACTGGCCGGTATTGTACATCGCCGCGTCCATCAGCGTGTTGACGGCGGCGTCGAGGTCGGCATCGTCCATGACGTAGCCCGGATCCTTGCCGCCAAGCTCCAGGCCGAGCGGCGTGAAGGTGCCGGCGGCGGCCCGCTCCATCTGACGTCCGCCTTCAACCGACCCCGTGAAGTTTATGAAATCAAATGATTTTGCCGCGATCAGATCGCTGGTCGTCGCGTGATCGAGAAACATGTTCTGGAACAGGTCTTCCGGAATGCCGGCCGAGACGAAAGCCTTCACGATCCGCTCGCCGACCAGCAGCGTCTGGCTGGCATGCTTGATGATCACGGCATTGCCGGCGATCAGCGCCGGCACGATGGTGTTGATCGACGTCAGATAGGGATAGTTCCAGGGCGCGATGACGAGGACGACGCCATGCGGCTCACGGGCGACATAGCGGTGGAAATTGCCGCTGTCTTCCACCTCGATCGGCGCCAGCGCCTCTTCCGCAATCTTCGCCATGTAGTCCGTGCGCTCGTTGACGCCGCCGAACTCGCCGCCATAGCGCACCGGCCGGCCCATCATCCAGGCAAGCTCGGGCACCACCTCCTCGCTCATGGCGTTGAGCGCCTTCACACCGGCCTGAACCAGCGTGATCCGCTCGGGAAGCGGCAACGCCGCCCATTCCTTCTGGGCCGCACGGGCGCGCTCAACCGCAGCGCTCGCCGCCTCCGCCGAAAGCGCCTCGCGCTCGGCATAAACCGATCCGTCGACCGGTGAGATACATTGGATCATTGTCATGGCTTTCGCCCTTTCTAGCATGCAAGTGTCTTGACATGACCGGCGGCCCCGTAGGCGAGGATGGCGCGGTCACGCGTAATGAGCGTCAGCCCGTAAGCGCGGGCCGTGGCAATCAGTATGCGGTCGGCCGGATCATTATGAACCGGCTGCGGAAGGAATGAGGCCGCGATCAGTATGTCGATCGTCGGGTTCAAAAGCTCCGCGCCGCTGAGTTCCAGGAACTGCTCGAACCACTGCCGGGCGGTCACCGTCGCCGGAATTCGGCCCTTGCTGATAAGCAGACCCAGTTCCCAGGCCGACATTGCGGAGACGTAGAGATCCTCTCTCCCGGCCTCAAACAGTTTCTGCATCTCACCGGAAAGCCTTTTGCCCTCCGCAATCCAGATCATCGCGCAGGTATCGAGCAGAAAACCTTCAGTCGTCATACACGCGGCCCCACTCGGGATCGGCAGGCTCTGTCAGATCAACACCCTCGGCAATCGTGAGCGTACCCTTCATGCAGCCGAAGATCGGATGGGGTCGGCGCGGTTTCTTGTCTTCATTGTCGCGTGGCGTGTTGCCTTTGCCGGGACCGGCCTCGTAAGGCGCGGCCTTTTCCTCGGCAAAGCCCGCGACGCCGCGGCGATGGGCTGCAACTTCCGCAAGCGGTCTGCCTAAAAACTCTGCGATACCGTCCTGCTCGTCAGCACTCATCTTCCGCAGCCCCCGCAGCATGCGTGAAACCGCCGCTTTATCGATACCCAGCGCCTCGCCCAGATCGCCGATCGTTCGGCCTTGCGCTTCCAACTGCCGATAAAACCACTCGCTATCGATCATCGAAGCCTCCTGCGTCGTTGCGAAAATAACATCGCATTGCGATTTTCGCAAATCACGCCCGTTCGAACCCGCGCGCCACCTCCCAGTCGGTGACGCGACGGTCGTATTCCTCCTGCTCCCAGTCCGCCGCCCGGCAGTAATGGTCGATCACGTCGTCGCCGAGGGCGGAGCGCAGCATGTCCGAGCCGTTCATGGCGTCGCGCGCCGCGCGTAATGTCTTCGGGATTTCGCGGATATGGGCGGCGCTGCCATAGGCATCGCCGACATAGGGCTCCTCCAGCGTCATTTCCTTCTCGATCCCGTCGATACCCGCCGCCAGAAGCGCCGCGAAGGCGAGATAGGGATTGAGGTCTGCGCCGCCGACCCGGCATTCGATGCGGATGCCCTTGGAATGATCGCCGCAAAGCCGGAACCCGGCCGTGCGGTTGTCCTTCGACCAGATCGCCTTGGTGGGCGCGAAGGTGCCGGCCATGAAGCGCTTGTAGGAATTGATATAGGGCGCCAGGAAACATGTGATCTCGGCGGAATGGGCGAGCAGGCCCGCGACATAATGCTCCATCAGCTTCGACATGCCGAAGCGCCCGTCGGGATCATAAAACAGCGGGGTCTTGCCGTCTGCGCTCCACAGCGACTGGTGGACATGCGAGGAATTGCCGGCGGCCTCGTAGTTCCATTTGGCCATGAAGGTGACGGCCTTGCCCTTCTGCCAGGCGATTTCCTTGCAGGCATTCTTGGCGATCACGTGGCGGTCGGCCATCGCCAGCGCATCGGCATAGCGGACATTGAGCTCCACCTGCCCGGCATCCGCCTCGCCCTTGGTATTTTCGACCGGGATGCCCGCGCCCTGCAAGCCGTTGCGGATCGCGCGCATCACATCCTCCTCCTTGGTGGTCTGGAGAATGTGGTAGTCCTCGTTATAGGCGCTGGAGCGGGTCAGCCCGCGATAACCGGATTGCTGCGCGCTCTCGAAAGTCTGGTTGAACAGGAAGAATTCGAGTTCCGTCGCCATGAAGGCGCGGTAGCCCAGCGCTTCCAGCCGGGCGATCTGCTTCTTCAGCACCGCGCGCGGCGAATGGGCGACGTCCGAATGCGTCGCATGATCGGAAACATCGCAGAGCACCAGCGCCGTGCCTTCCAGCCACGGAACACGGCGCAGCGTCGAAAGATCCGGCGTCATGGTGTAGTCGCCGTAACCCGACGCCCAGCTCGTCGAGGCATAGCCCTCGACGGTGTGCATCTCCATGTCGGTCGCCTGGACGTAATTGCAGCTATGGGTCTCCTTGTGGGCGCTGTCGACGAAATACGCCCCCGTGAAACGCTTGCCCATCAGGCGGCCCTGCATATCGATCTGGCAGGCGAGAACGGTGTCGATCGCGCCGTCCGCCACGTCCTTTTTCAGTTGGTTGAATGTGTATTCCGTACGCATCGGGCTCATCCTGTGGTTCATGCAATCGTCCGGAGCAGGAACACTCCGGACGACAGGTGTCAATGGTGTCGCTGCCGGCGGCAGCGGCGCTTGTCAGCCGGCGCGATAGGGCGGACCGGCGGCGTTCATGTCCGCCTGATACTGCTTCAGGATCTTGACCACTTCCGCGGTCCGGTCGGTTTCGGCGGCGATCTCGTCCCAGAAGGCATCGGCGGCGTCTTCGACCGTCTTCCACTCCGATTCCGGAATGGTCGTCAGCTCCAGCTTGTCGCCATGGGCGCGCAGCCGCGCCTCGCCGCCCCAGTACCAGTGCAGGCGGTGGAGATGCGAACTATCCGTGCACATGCGGAACAGCACCTTCAGGTGTTCCGGTACTTCCGCCCACTTGTCGGAATTGACGAAGAACGAGCCGCACCAGCCGCCGGAGATGTTGTTGGTCAGGAAGTAGTTGGTCACATCCGCCCAGCCGACGGTGTAGTCCTCGGTAATGCCCGACCACGCAAGGCCGTCGAGCTCGCCGGTCTGCATGGCGACCTGCACGTCTTCCCACGGCAGCGTGACCGGCACGACGCCGAACTGCGACAGGAACTTTCCGGCCGTCGGGAAGGTGAAGATGCGCAGGCCCTTGAGATCGGCAAGGCTTTTCACCGGATTGACGGTGGCGAAGTTGCACGGGTCCCAGGCGCCGGCGGAAATCCACTGCACGCCGACTTCCGAATAGGCCTTCTCCCAGATATCGGCGAGACCGTATTCGTAAAACAGCGTCGGCACGTCGAGGCTGAATTTCGAGGCGAACGGGAAATAGCCGCCGAATACCTTGATATCGAGCGGCGAGTTCATCGAATCGTCGTCGGACTGGACGGCGTCGATCGTGCCGGCCTGCATGGCGCGGAACAGTTCGCCGGTGGGAACAAGCTGGTCGGCGGTGAACAGCTGGATTTCCATCTCGCCGTTTGCCGCCTTGTTGAAATTGTCGATGCAGTCCTTCACCACATGTTCGGCCAGCGCCGGACCGGCATAGGTCTGGAGGCGCCAGGTGATCTTGCTCTGGGCGCGCACGACGGCAGGTGCGGCCAGCGCGGATGCGCCGGCAGCGGTCGCAAGGCCCGCATTCCTGAGAAAACTACGTCTGCTGTTCATGTCCGTTTCCCTCTGTTTTGTCGAAATCCGGCCTCATGCCGCATTCCGCATTACCCCCGGCAATGGGGCGGTTGTCGCGCGCCGTCCGCTCCCTCAGCGCGCATAGACAAGGTTCGGCAGCCACAGGGCAATCTGCGGGAATGCCGTGACGATCGCCAGGCCGATGATCATGATGATCACGAACGGCCAGACGGAGCGGTAGATATCGGCAAGCGATATTTCGGGCGGGGCCATGGCCCGCATGAGAAAGAGATTGTAGCCGAACGGCGGCGTCATGTAGGCGATCTGGCAGGTGATGGTGTAGAGTACGCCATACCAGACGAGATCGAAGCCGAGATGACCGACCAGCGGCACGTAGAGCGGCGCTACGATCACCAGCATCGCCGTATCATCCAGAAACGTGCCCATGATGATGTAGGAAATCTGCATCAGGATCAGGATTTCCCAAGGGCCGAGGTCCCACTTCTCCAGCAGCAGATGTTCCAGCGCGCGCACAGCGCCAAGACCGTCGAACACCGCGCCGAAGCAGAGTGCTGCAACGATGATCCACATGAACATGCAGGAAATGCCGAGCGTCTGCTCCATGGTCCTGTTGAGCAGCTTCCATGTCAGCCGGCGCTTGACGAGGGCTGCGACCAGCGACGAGAGCGCGCCGATCGCTGCACTTTCCGTCAGGCTGGTAATGCCCATCAGGAACAGGCCCATCATCAGGAAGAAGATCAGGAACGGAATGATGCCCGCGCGCAGGAGTTTCAGCTTCTCAGCCAGCGGCATGTCGCGCTCTTCCCTCGGCAGCGCGGGGCCGAGCGCCGGGTTCATGCGGCAGCGGATGACAATGTAGATGATGAACAGGGCGGCAAGCAGCAGGCCGGGCAGCGCGCCGGCGAGCCAGAGCTTGCCGACCGGCTGGCGCGCGATCATGCCGTAAAGCACCAGCACCACGCTCGGCGGCACCAGAATGCCGAGCGAGGAACCGGCCTGAATGACGCCCGAGACCATGATCTTGTCATAGCCGCGCCTCAAAAGCTCGGGCAGCGCGATGGTCGCACCGATTGCCATGCCGGCGACCGACAGCCCGTTCATGGCCGAAATCACCACCATCAGCAGGACCGTGCCGACGGCCAGCCCGCCCGGCAGACCGCCCATCCAGACGTGAAACGCCTTGTAGAGATCCTCGGCGATTCCCGATTCCGACAGCATGTAACCCATGAAGATGAACAGCGGCAGCGTCAGCATCGGATACCACTTCATCAGCTTCATGCTGGCCGAGAAGCCGAGCTCATAGCCGCCGGTGCCCCAGAGCGCTGCCGCCGCCACGACGCCGACGAAACCGATCGCCGCGAACACCCGCTGTCCGGTCAGCATCGTCATCATCATCGAGAAGAACAGCAGCAGCGCGATCATTTCATAGGAGAGGTTCATGCAATCGGCCTCCCCAGCGCCTTCGCCAGATCCTTGAAGAAGATCGAGGTTGTCTGCAGGAACATCAGGACAATGCCAAAAACCATGACGATCTTGATCGGCGCCATATAGGGCGACCAGCTCGAATAGGAGGTCTCGCCGTATTTCAGCGCGTATTGGGTCGACGACACGCCGCCGATCAGCAGAAAGATCAGATAGGTGAACAGCATGATCACGGTGACCGCGTCGACCGCCGCCTTCTGGCGCGGCGTCCAGCGGCCATAGATCAGGTCCATGCGCACATGGCTGTCGAGCTGAAGCGAATAGGCGCCGCCGAGAATGTAATAGGCGGTCATCACGAACTGGGCCATTTCCAGGGTCCAGAGCGATGGGTTGAACATGGTCTTCGACACCGACGACCACAGCAGGATGCCCATCATCACGAAGATCAGCCACATCGCGATGCGGCCCACCACGCGGTTGAAGCCGTCGACATAGCGCACATAGGTCCTGATCGCCTGAGGCATCACAGCGCCTCCCCTTCAAGGCATTCGCCGAGAAGCCCGGCGATGTAGCCCGCGGCGGCGGCCTGCCCGATCGCGTCGGCGATGAGATCATTGCGGATCTCGATCATCACATTCGCAAGCTTGCGCGTCAGCGCATGACGGCGCAGCGTGTGGGTGACGCCATCGACCGGCGCATAGGGTTGGTTGCGCCGAACGTCGTAGCCGTCCGAAGCCCTGGCCAGCATGCAATCGGCAAGCCGGCTGTCGCTGTCATGCAGAATGCCGATCTCGACATCGCGCACGACGCCCTTGTAGACCGGCGTGAAGGAATGGATGGTGACGATGACGGGTGAACGCCCCGCGTCCTGGCGCGCGACCAGCAGATCGTCGATCGCCTGATGAAACGGCAGGTAGAGCGCCTCAGCCCGGGCGGCGCGCTCGACCGGACCCAATCCGCGATTGCCCGGAATTTCGAAGACCTCGCTGATTTCGGGAATGGCGTCGCTGGCCTCCGGCGGCCGGTTGCAGTCATAGGCAAGCCGCGAGAAACGCTGGTGGACAAGGGTGGCGTCGAGCGCCTCGCTGAGCAGCATGGACACGGCGAGCGCGCCCGGATCCCAGGCAATATGGCTTTTGCGAAGGTCCTCGCTCAGCCCCATATCGCCCAGGCTTTCGGGAACACGCCGGCTGGCATGTTCGCAGATCAGCACGATATCGCTTTTCGCTTCCGCACGTTCGATGGCAACAGGCGCACCATCGCGGGCGCTGAGAAGCCCCGACATTTCCAGCATCCGATCCCCTGAAATTCGCGTTTCTTTTTGTAAATAGTTCTTCAGAATGCCCACGATGTCAATCGCACTCTGAAAACTTCTCTTCATTTTTACCATTGACGGAAAAGTCGCCGCGTTTCTTAATGACGGTGAATTCGAGGAGTTGCCCTTGCAAGACACAATCCGGACCGTCGCCGACATTATCGCCGCGAGCTATGAGGGCCTGACGCGCTCGGAGAAGCGGCTTGCCGACACCATTCGGGAGAACTATCCGGTCTCCGGTCTCGGCAGCATCACGACGCTCGCCGAAAATGCCGATGTCTCGACGCCCACGGTTGCCCGCATGGTGCAGAAGCTCGGCTTCAAGGGCTATGGTGAATTTCAGGGGCGGCTTCATCAGGAGCTGGAAGCAACGCTTTCAAATCCGATCGCGAAACACGACCGCCTCGCCCGCAACGTTCCCGAAACCCATATCCTGAACCGCTTCGGCGAGGCCGCGATCGACAATATGCGCCGCACGCTGACGCAGCTTGATCAGGCGACATTCGCCGGCGCCGCCGATCTTCTGTCCGATCTGGAGCGCGGGGTCTATTTCGTCGGTGGGCGCATCACCGGGTCGCTTGCCAGCTATTTCTTCACCCACATGCAGGTGATCCGTCCCAAGACGACGCTGATGTCGTCGAACTCCTCGTCATGGCCGCAGCACATGCTGAACATGGCCGAGGGCGATGTGCTGGTGATCTTCGATATCCGCCGCTACGAGCAGGACATGGCGGTGCTGGCGCGGGTGGCGAAGGAGAACGGGCTCGAGATCATCCTGTTCACCGACCAGTGGGCCTCCCCCGTCGCCAAATTCGCCCGCCACACCTTCCGCGTCCACATCGAGGTTCCCTCCGCCTGGGATTCCTCGATCGTGACGCTGTTCGTGGTGGAGGCGCTGATCGAGGCCGTGCAATCGAAAAGCTGGGACAAGACCCGCGAACGCATCAGCGTTCTGGAAGGCCTGTTCGAGCAGAGCCGGTTGTTCCGGCGGCCGGGGTGACGGAAGGTCGCTTGGGCTTCGGGCTGCGAGTTAAACTTCAACGTTGCCGCCCACAATCTCTCCCCTTGAGGGAGAGATGCCCCGACAGGGGCAGAGAGGGGTGAACCCTCTCCGAGAGCACCGAGATTGCGGCTCAAGCCTATACCCCTCTCTGTCGCTTTCGCGACATCTCCCCCTCAAGGGGGAGATTGGAGCTGTAAAGCCGTTAATGAAACCATGGCATGCGCGTAGCTGGAACGGATTCGCGTAGAAAATCAAATCCTTGGGAGAAAGTCTTCGAACCTGCTTGATAAACCCTCACCCAAGCTTGTTCACAAACACCGTCACCACCGGCTTCTTGCCCCAGCACTCGTTGGCGGCGGCGCGGACGGAGCGGCGGATGGCCTCCCTGACCATGCCGAGATCCTTGCGGCGCGAGCGCGGAATGCTCTCGACGGCGCCGAGCACGGCGTCGAACAGCACGTCCTCCATCTTCTCGTCGTCATCGTCAAAGCCCGGAAGGCCGATCGGCACGACATCCGGGTCGCCGGAAAACTCGAACTTGGAATTCAGCAGGACATTGATCGAAACATGGCCGACGAAGGACAGCTTGCGACGATCGCCGATGCCCATTTCATCGATACTGCCGATCAGCTTGCCGTCCTTGAACACGCGGCCCGCCGCGACATGGCCGATCACTTCGGCCGGGCCGGGCGCAAGGCGCAGCAGGTCGCCATTCCTGACGCGCGGCACCTGGGCGATGCCGCTCTGCTCGGCAAGTTCCTTCTGCGCGGTCAGATGAGCGGCCTCGCCGTGGACCGGCACCAGGATCTCGGGGCGGATCCACTCATACATCTGCTTCAGTTCGTTGCGGCGGGGATGGCCGGACACATGCACCAGCGCCTCGCCATCGGTGAGGATATGGACGCCCTGCTCGACCAGCCCGTTCTTGATATCCTGGATTGCCTTTTCATTGCCGGGAATGGCGCGCGAGGAAAACACCACCAGATCGCCGGCGGCAAGCGCCACATTGCGCATTTCGTCGCGTGAAAGCTTGGCCAGCGCCGCGCGGCTTTCGCCCTGCGAACCCGTCAGGATCGCCACCACCTTGTCGCGCGGAATATAGCCGAACTCGTCCTCGTCGACGAACGGCTTCACGCCCTCCATCATGCCGAGATCGCGGGCGACCGCGACCGCGCGCTTGAGCGAGGAGCCGAGCAGCAGCACCTGGCGTCCCGCCTCGTCCGCCGCCTTCGCGATCGACCGGATCCGGCCGATATTGGAGGAAAACGTGGTCAGCGCCACCCGCCCCTCGGCGTTTTCGATCACCTTGCGCAGGCTTGCCGAAACCTCCTCCTCGGAGGGCGAAACGCCATCGCGCATGGCATTGGTGGAATCGCACATCAGCGCCAGCACGCCCTCGTCGCCGACGGCGCGCAAGCGGGCTTCGTCGGTTTTCGGACCGAGCGTCGGCGCGTGGTCGATCTTCCAGTCGCCGGTATGGACGATGTTGCCGAGCGGCGTACGGATCGCGAGCGCCATCGGCTCCGGGATCGAATGGTTGACGGCTATGCCCTCGATCGTGAACGGCCCGACATTGATGGTGTCGCCGGCCTTAAAGAGCGTCACCGGAATTTCGCGCATCCAGCTTTCATATGCGCGCTTGGCCTCAAGCAGGCCAGCGGTGAAGGCGGACGCATAGATCGGCACATTGAGACCCGGCCACAGCGTCGCGATCGCGCCGTAGTGATCCTCATGCGCATGGGTGATGATCATCGCCTTCAGATTGTCGCGCTGCTCGCGCACGAATTCGATATCGGGCAGGACCAGATCGACGCCGGGAAGATCCGGGCCGGGAAAGGTGACGCCGCAATCGACCATGATCCATTGGCGTTTCTTCGCCGGTCCATAGCCGTAAAGCGCCAGGTTCATGCCGATTTCGCCAAGCCCCCCCAAAGGAAGAAAGACCAGTTCCGCGTTATTGTCCGCCATCAAGCGTTATCCATTTTGATTGTCGAAGAAGACGTCACCCGCTGCAAAGGTGCGCAGGCCGTCCTTCGTTTCCAGTTTCAGCATGCCGGCATCATCGATGCCGACGAAAATCCCCGAGACCTGCTCGCGGGTAAGGTTCACAGTTATACGTTCATTGATGCCGCAGGCGGCTCTGCGCCAGCGCGCCACCGTTTCGGCGAGGCCCCTGCCCCGGTCCCAGATCGCAAGCTCCCGCGCCATGGTTTCGAACAGATGCGCAAACAGCGTGGCGGGATCGGCGCCGGCGACGTAATCGGAAATCCGCGCAACCGGGTACGGCGCGTCATCAGGGCCGGTCGCAACATTGACGCCCATGCCCATGACGACCGCAAGTCTGCCGTCGGCAAGCCGTTCCGCCTCCAGCAGGATACCACAGACCTTGCGGCGGTCGATCAGGATATCGTTCGGCCACTTGATCGCGACCTCATCGTCATGGCCCGCCATGATCCGTGAGATCGCGCCATGAACGCCGAGCGCGGCCACCAGCGGCAGCGATGCGGTCATCGCCTCGGGCGCCGGGTCCACAAGCAGAAGCGAGGCATAGAGATTGCCCCGCTCCGATACCCAGTTGCGCCCGCGTCGCCCGCGGCCGGTCATCTGACGTTCGGCGGTCAGCCACAAAAAGCCAGGATCGCCCGCGCGCGCAAGAACCATCGCCTCGCTGTTTGTCGAGCCGACGGTATCGAGCGCTTCGTGGCGATAGGCGTCTACGGCGAAATGTGCTGCCGCCATCCTAGAAGAGCGCCGCAGCGGCAGCCGCCGCCGCATCGTTCAGCGCGCCGCCGAACAGCAGATAACCGATCGCGAAAAGACCGCTCAGCCCGAAGACGAAGCGAAGCTCGCCCGCAACGCGGGAAAATTCGACAGTCGGCTCATCGAACCACATCACCTTGATGACCCGCAGATAGTAGAAGCAGGCAATCACCGAAGAGACCACGCCGATGATCGCCAGCGTATAAAGCTTGGCGTCGATCGCGGCCAGGAACACGAAATACTTGCCGAAAAAGCCGGCCAGCGGCGGCACGCCGGCAAGCGAGAACATCAGCGCCGTGAGCACGACGGCCATCACCGGCTTGGTGGTCGAAAGCCCGGCGAGATCATCGATATTCTCGACATTGCCGCCTTCCTTGAGCCGCATCGCCATGATGATCGCGAAAACGCCGAGCGTGGTGAACAGGTAGATCGCCATATAAAGCGCAACGCCCTTGACGCCCGCCTCGCTGTCGGCGGCGAGACCAACGAGCGCATAGCCCATATGGGTGATCGAGGAATAGGCCATCAGCCGCTTGATATTGCGCTGGCCGATCGCCGCGAACGCGCCGAGCGCCATCGAGGCGATCGCGATGAAGACGACGACCTGACGCCACTCATCGGCGGCCGGGCCGAAAGCCTCGATCAACAGCCGGACGATGATCGCCATGGCCGCGACCTTGGGCGCGGAGGCGAAGAAGGCTGTTACCGGCGTCGGCGCGCCCTCGTAGACGTCGGGCGTCCACATGTGGAACGGGACGGCGGAGATCTTGAAGGTGATGCCGGCGAGCACGAAAACCATGCCGAAGATGAAGCCGAGACCGGTTTCCCCGGCCGAAATCACGGCGGCGATCTGACTGAAACCGATATTGCCGGTAAAGCCATAGACCAGCGAAATACCATAGAGCAGCATGCCGGAGGACAGCGAACCGAGCACGAAATACTTCAGCCCCGCCTCCGTGGAGCGCAGGCTGTCGCGGTTGATGGCGGCGATCACGTAGAGCGGCAGCGACATCAGCTCGAGGCCCATGTAGAAGGCCAGCATGTCATTGGCGGAGGTCATCAGCAGCATGCCGGTGGTCGACAGCAGCATCAGCACCGGAAACTCGAAACGATCGAGATATTCCGGCTCCTCATGGCCGACCGACAGGATCATCGACAGCGCCGCGCCAATCAGCACCAGCACCTGCATGAACAGCGTGAAGTCGTTGAACACCAGCGAGCCGCCGAAGGCGGTTCCCTCTCCGGCGAAGAACAATGCAGCGAAGGCCGCGATCAGCAGGAACACGGCAAGGCCCACGATCGTCTGGCCGCTCCTGCGCCCGGCAAACGCGCCAATCATCAGCAGAACCATCGCGCCGACCGAGAGGATCAGCTCCGGCATGATCAGCGTCAGACTTGAAAGTAAGAGTTCCGATGTCATGTCCAAAAGATCCTGTCTCAGTATACCGGCAGCGCGATGTTCTTGGTCTGCTCAAGCACCGCATCATAATGTTGAACGATCTGCGCCACCGGGCCATGGATCGCCGCGAAGATCGGCTCGGGATAGACGCCGAAGAAGATCGTCAGAAAGATCATGGGATAAAGCACGAACTTTTCGCGTGTGCTCAGATCCAGCAACGCCTTCAGACTGTCCTTCTCCAGCGCGCCGAAGATCACCCGCCGATAGAGCCACAGCGCGTAGGCCGCCGACAGGATAACGCCGGTGGCGGCGAACACGGCGACCCAGGTATTGACCTGGAACACCCCGACAACAGTCAGGAACTCGCCGATGAAGCCGGAGGTGCCGGGCAGGCCGACATTGGCCATGGTGAAGATCATGAACGCCACGGCGAATTTCGGCATGTTGTTCACAAGACCGCCAAAGGCCGCGATTTCACGCGTATGCATCCGGTCGTAGACGATACCGACGCAGAAGAACAGGGCACCCGAGACGATACCATGGGAGAGCATCAGGAAGATCGCGCCCTCGACGCCCTCGGTGGTGGCCGAGAACATGCCCATGGTGACGAAGCCCATGTGCGCCACCGACGAATAGGCGATCAGCTTCTTCATGTCGGTCTGCATCAGCGCCACCAGCGAGGCATAGATGATCGCGATGATCGACAGCGCGAAGATCGCCGGCGCGAAGTAATAGGAGGCGTCGGGGAACATCGGCATCGAGTACCGCAGCACGCCGAAACCGCCGAGCTTCAGAAGAACGCCCGCCAGCACGCCGGACGCGGCCGTCGGCGCTTCCACATGCGCGTCCGGTAGCCAGGTATGCACCGGCCACATCGGCATCTTCACCGCGAACGAGGCGAAGAAGCCGAGGAACAGCCAGTATTGCATATTGACCGGGAAATCATACTCCAGCAGCACCGGCACGCTGGTCGTGCCCGTCACCCAGTACATCGCCATGATGGCGAGCAGCATGAACACCGAGCCGGCGAAGGTGTAGAGGAAGAATTTCAGCGATGCATAGACGCGCCGCTCATGCCCCCAGATGCCGATGATCAGGTACATCGGGATCAGGCCCGCCTCGAAGAACACGTAGAACATCACGATATCGAGCGACACGAACACGCCGATGATCAGCGTCTCGAGGATCAGGAAGGCGATCATGTAGGCCTTCACGCGATAGGTGATGGCTTCCCAGGAGGCCAGTATGCAGAGCGGCATCAGCACCGTCGTCAGCAGGATGAACAGCAGCGAGATGCCGTCAATGCCGAGATGGTAGGAAACGCCCGTGCCGAGCCAGGCATGGTTCTCGATCATCTGGAAGTTCGGGTTGGAGGGATCGAACTTCATCCACACGAACAGCGATACGATGAAGGTGAACAGCGTCGTCAACAGCGCGACGTTGCGGATGTTCCTCAGCCCGGTCTCGTTGTCGTCGCGGGTGAACAGGATCAGCACCACGCCGACGAGCGGCAGGAAGGTGACTGTTGAGAGAATTGGCCAGTCGCTCATTACCGAGCCCCTCCGAGCATCATCCAGGTTACAAGCGCGGCCACGCCGATCAGCATTGCGAACGCATAGTGGTAAAGATATCCGGACTGCAGCTTGACGACGCGGTTGGTCACGTCGTTGACGCGCGCCGCAATCCCGTCCGGCCCGTAGCGGTCGATCACGCCGATATCGCCCTTCTGCCACAGGAAGTAGCCGAGCGCCTTGGTCGGCCTTACGAACAGGAAGTCGTAAAGCTCATCGAAGTACCATTTGTTGAGCAGGAAGGCGTAGAGGCGCGGAAATGCCCTGGCAAGAGCCGGCGCGGACGACGGCTTGATCAGGTACATGTAGATCGCGACCACCGTGCCGAGCGCCATCGCCACGAACGGCGACAGCACCACCCATAGCGGCACATGGTGATGCTCGTCGAGCACCTCGTTGTGCGGCCCGGTGAACAGCGCGCCCTTCCAGAACTCGGCGTAATCGTGGCCGAAGAAATAGGGCAGGAAAACGACGCCGGCAAACAGCGCGCCGATCGACAGCACGACCAGCGGCAGCAGCATGACCCAGGGGCTTTCATGCACGTGGTGCATCACATCGGACGACGCGCGCGGCTTGCCGTAGAAGGTCATGAAGATCAGACGCCAGGAGTAGAAGGCGGTGAAGGCCGCGGCGATCACCAGCATCCAGAACGAGAAGTTGCCGAGCGGGCTTGCCGAGACATAGGCCGATTCGATGATCGCATCCTTGGAGAAGAAACCGGCTGCGCCGATCGGCGTGCCGGGAATACCGGCGCCGGTGATGGCGAGCGTGCCGATGATCATCGCCCAGAAGGTGACCGGGATGTGCTTTCTCAGGCCGCCCATGTGGCGCATGTCCTGCTCGCCGGAGACGGCATGGATGACCGAGCCGGCGCACAGGAACAGAAGCGCCTTGAAGAAGGCATGGGTGAACAGGTGGAACACGCCCGCGCCGAAAGCCCCTGCCCCGAGCGCTGCGAACATGTAGCCGAGCTGAGAGCAGGTGGAATAGGCGATCACGCGCTTGATGTCGTTCTGCACCAGGCCGATGGTGGCGGCGAAGAACGCGGTGATCGAGCCGATCAGCGTGACGAAGGTCAGCGCCGTCGGCGACAGTTCGAACAGCGGCGACATGCGGGCGACCAGGAAGACGCCGGCGGTCACCATGGTTGCCGCGTGGATGAGGGCCGAAACCGGGGTCGGGCCTTCCATCGCGTCCGGCAGCCAGGTGTGCAGCAGGAACTGCGCCGACTTGCCCATCGCGCCCATGAACAAGAGCAGGCAGACGGCGGTGATGGCGGTCGACACGTCCATGTTCATGCCGAGCAAATGCAGCACGGCAACCTTGCCCTCGGCGGTCGCAAGCGTAACCTCGCCATTGGCGAGCCGCTCCGCGGCCGAAAAGATCGGGTCGAAATTGATGGTGTGGGCGAGAAAGAACAGGCCGGCAATGCCAAGCAGGAAGCCGAAGTCGCCGACGCGGTTGACGATGAAGGCCTTCATCGCGGCGGCACTTGCCGACGGCTTCTTGTACCAGAAGCCGATCAGCAGATAGGAGGCAAGGCCAACGCCTTCCCAGCCGAAGAACATCTGCAGCAAGTTGTCGGAGGTGACCAGCGCCAGCATGGCGAAGGTGAACAGCGAGAGGTAGGCGAAGAAGCGCGGGCGATGCGGATCGTCATGCATGTAGCCCACCGAATAAAGGTGGACGAGACAGGACACCGTGTTGACCACGACCAGCATCACCGCCGTCAGCGTATCGATGCGAAGCTGCCAGAGAACGTCGATATCGCCGGAGGTGATCCAGCGCATCACCGGCACCTTTATGACGAAATCCTCCGCATGGGTCAGGAAGCCGACGGAAATGAACACATACCAGGACAGAACGGCCGCGACCGCCATGAAGGCGATCGTCACCCATTCGGTCGCCTTGGCGCCGAGGCGGGTCCCGAAGAGGCCGGCGATGAGGAAGCCGAGGAGCGGCAGGAAGACGATGAGTTTGTAGATCATCTGGAATTCAGCCCTTCATCATGTTGACGTCTTCGACCGCGATCGAGCCGCGGTTGCGATAGAACACCACCAGGATCGCCAGTCCGATGGCAGCCTCCGCCGCCGCCACCGTGAGAATGAACAGGGCGAACACCTGGCCGACCATGTCGTTCAGGAACGAGGAGAACGCGACCATGTTGAGGTTGACCGACAGCAGGATCAGCTCGATGGACATGAGAATGATGATGACGTTCTTCCGGTTCAGAAAGATGCCGAAAACACCAATCGTGAAGAGTATGGCACTGACCGTCAGGTAGTGGGAAAGTCCGATTTCCATTGCGTTGTCCTTAGATCCCGTATCCCTGCAAATTCTCGTTCTATATGCCCTGGCCAGGCTTGACCTTGACAGTCTCGTGCGCGCTTTCAGGCGTGCGCGCAACCTGTTTGGCGATATTCTGGCGCTTGACGTCCGGGCGATGCTTCAGCGTCAGCACGATCGCGCCGATCATGGCGACGAGCAGGATGAGGCCGGCAACCTGGAAGAAATAGGCATAATGCGTATAGATCACGTCGCCGATCGCCTTCACGCTCGACGTATCGGCCGGCATAGGCATCGCGGTGTTGGCGACGATATCGGCCGAAATGAAGGTGCCGCCCACGACCACGATCAGTTCCGCCAGAAGCACGAGCCCGATCAGAGCGCCGACAGGGGCGTAGCGCAGGATGCCGGATCTGAGTTCGGTGAAATCGATGTCGAGCATCATCACCACGAACAGGAACAACACCGCCACCGCGCCGACATAGACCACCAGCAGCAGAATGCCGAGATACTCCGCGCCCGCCAGGATGAACAGCGCAGCCGCGTTCACGAACACGACAATCAGGAACAGCACCGAGTGAACGGGGTTCTTCGCCGAAATCACCATGAACGCAGACGCCACGGCGATGAACGCGAAAAAATAGAAAAAAAGAGCATGGAGACCCATTTTGGTGCCTTCTCTTCGTGGTCGCAGCGGCTCCCGCCACTTTCACATTTGCGAAAGTCCCGCCGCCGGATGCGGCAGGCCTTTCATTTCAGGTTTATCGAACCGGCGGACGACATGCCCCGCCCGGCCATTCCTTACCGATAAGGCGAATCCATCGCGATGTTCTTCGCGATCTCGCGTTCCCAGCGGTCGCCGTTGGCGAGCAGACGGTCCTTGTCGTAGTACAGTTCCTCGCGGGTCTCGGTGGCGAACTCGAAGTTCGGTCCCTCGACGATCGCGTCCACCGGACATGCCTCCTGGCAGAAGCCGCAATAGATGCACTTCACCATATCGATATCGTAACGCACCGTGCGCCGGGTGCCGTCATTGCGGCGCGGCCCGGCCTCGATGGTGATCGCCTGCGCGGGACAGATCGCCTCGCACAGTTTGCAGGCGATGCAGCGTTCCTCGCCGTTGGGATAGCGGCGCAACGCGTGCTCGCCGCGAAAACGCGGGCTCACCGGCCCCTTTTCGAACGGATAGTTGACCGTCGACTTCGGGCTGAAGAAGTAGCGCATCGTCAGAAAGAACGCACCGACGAACTCCTTCAGAAAGAGCGCGTTGAATGCCTGAGCGACAGAACCCATTTCACAATCTCCAATCCGGTGTTGCGACCAACACCTGCATCAGCCGACCCAGCCGGTCAGCTTGACGACGAAAGCGACGATCACGACCATGGCGAGCGACAGCGGAAGGAAGACCTTCCAGCCGAGACGCATCAACTGGTCGTAGCGGTAGCGCGGCACGAACGCCTTGACCATGGCAAACATGAAGAAACACAGGCACACCTTGATCAGGAACCAGATGACGCCGGGGATCCAGTTGAGCACCGCGACATCCAGGATCGGCAGCCAGCCGCCGAGGAACAGCGTGGTCGTCAGCGCGCACATCAGCACGATCGCGGCATATTCGCCGAGCATGAACATCATGTATGGCGTGGAGCCATATTCGACCATGAAGCCCGCGACCAGCTCCGATTCCGCTTCCGGAAGATCGAAGGGCGGACGGTTGGTCTCGGCCAGCGCCGAGATGAAGAACACGATGAACATCGGGAACAGCGCCAGCCAGTTCCAGTCGAGGAATGACGGCGGCAGGCCGATCATGGTGCCAAGCCCGGTCTGCTGCGCGAACACGATATCCGAAAGGTTCAGCGAACCGGCCGTCAAAAGCACGGTGACGATAACGAGGCCGATCGAGACTTCGTAGGACACCATCTGCGCTGCGGAACGGAGCGAGCCGAGGAAGGCGTATTTCGAGTTGGACGCCCAGCCGCCCATGATCACGCCGTAAACCTCAAGCGAGGAAATGGCGAAGATATAGAGGATGCCGATATTGATATTCGCGATCACCCAGCCGTCGGCAAAGGGGATGACGGCCCAGGTCGCCAGCGCCAGCGTCACCGAAATCAGCGGCGCCAGCAGGAACACCACCTTGTCCGAGCTCGCCGGAATGACCGGCTCCTTGAACACGAATTTCAAAAGGTCGGCAAAGGACTGCATCAGGCCGAAGGGACCGACGACGTTCGGGCCGCGACGCATCTGCACCGCCGCCCAGATCTTGCGGTCGGCAAGCAAGATGAAGGCGATGCCGATGAGCAGCAGAACCAGAAGCAGCAGCGACTGGCCGATCATGATCAGCGCGGGCCAGAGATACGTCCAGAAAAAAGAATCCATTGCTCTGTCCTTACTCCGCTGCCGCCTGGAAATTGTTGCGCGCCAGCGCCGAACATTCCGCCATGACGGCGGACGCCCGGGCAATCGGGTTGGTCAGGTAGAAATCGACGACCGGCGAAACGAAACCGGAATCACCAAGGTCCCCACCTCTGCCGGCCAGCGTTTCGATGGCGTTGATATCAGCGTCAGCGATCTCGTCAAGCGCGGCGAGGTGCGGAAACTCGCCGTAGAGTGCTGCGCGCAGCGCGCCAAGCGAGTCGTAGGGCAGCGCCTTGCCGAAAATGCCCGACAGCGCGCGGATGATCGCCCAGTCCTCGCGGGCATCGCCGGGGGCGAAGCCTGCGCGGTTGGTCATCTGCACCCTGCCCTCGACATTCACATAGGTCCCCGATTTTTCCGTGTAGGTCGCAGCCGGCAGCACGACATCGGCACTCATCGCGCCGGCATCGCCGTGGCTGCCGATATAGACGGTGAAGCCGGCCTTCCTGGCCGAAAAATCGAGTTCGTCCGCGCCGAGCAGGAACAGCACATCCATATCGGCAAGCATCGATGCGGTGTCGGCAGCGCCCTCGCCCGGCACGAAGCCGATATCGAGGCCGCCGACGCGCGAGGCCGCGGTGTGCAGAACCGCAAAACCGTTCCACTCCGCGCTGATCGCGCCGATATCCTTCGCGATGGCAGCAGCCTTCGACAGCACCGCGGCGCCATCCTCGCGGGCCAGCGCGCCGGGGCCGACCAGCACGATCGGCCGTTCGGCCTTCTTCAGCACCTCGAGGAAATCGAGCGAACCGGAGGCCAGATCGGCAAGCGATGACGGGCCGGCGCCGAGATAGCTCACGGGATAACGCAGATCGGCATTCTCGCCGATCACGCCGACCGGGAAGCCGCCCTTGCGCGAGCGCTTGCGGATGCGGGCGTTGAGCACGGACGCCTCGAAGCGCGGATTGGCGCCGATGATCAGCAGCGCATCGGCATTCTCGATGCCTTCGATCGTCGGGTTGAAGACATAACTTGCCCGGCCGAGCGAAGGGTCGAGCGCCGCGCCATCCTGGCGACAATCGATATTGGCAGAGCCGAGCGAGGCCATCAGCCCCTTCAGCGCGTACATTTCTTCAACGGTGGCCAGATCGCCCGCAATCGCGCCGATCTTTTCGCCCTTGGCGGCGTCAACCTTCGCCTTGATCGCGGCAAAAGCGTCGCCCCAGCTTGCGGGCTGCAACCGGCCATTGGCGCGGATATAGGGCTTGTCGATGCGCTGGGTGCGAAGACCGTCCCAGATGAACCGGGTCTTGTCGGAGATCCACTCCTCGTTCACCTGCTCGTTGATGCGCGGCATAATGCGCATCACTTCGCGGCCACGGGTATCGACGCGGATCGCCGAACCGACGGCGTCCATCACGTCGATGGATTCGGTCTTGTTCAGCTCCCACGGACGGGCGGTGAAGGCGAACGGCTTGGAGGTCAGCGCGCCGACCGGGCAGAGATCGACGACATTGCCCTGAAGCTCAGACGTCATCGCGCGTTCGAGATAGGTGGTGATCTCGGCATCCTCGCCGCGGCCGATCAGGCCGAGTTCGGAAATGCCGGCGACTTCGGTGGTGAAGCGGACGCAGCGGGTGCAGTGAATGCAGCGGTTCATCACCGTCTTGACCAGCGGGCCGATATACTTGTCCTCGACAGCGCGCTTGTCCTCGCGGTAGCGCGAACTGTCGATGCCGAAAGCCATGGCCTGGTCCTGCAGGTCGCATTCGCCGCCCTGGTCGCAGATCGGGCAATCGAGCGGATGGTTGATGAGCAGGAACTCCATCACCCCTTCGCGGGCCTTCTTGACCATCGGCGTCTTGGTATAGATTTCCGGCAGCGAGCCGTCCGGTCCGCCGCGCACATCCTTGACGCCCATGGCGCAGGATGCCGCCGGCTTCGGCGGTCCGCCCTTCACCTGAATGAGGCACATGCGGCAATTGCCGGCAATCGACAGCCGCTCGTGAAAGCAGAAGCGCGGGATTTCAGCGCCCGCCGCCTCCGCCGCCTGCAGCAGCGTGTAATGGTCGGGAACCTCGATTTCCTTGCCGTCTACAATCAGATTTACCATATCCGTTTTTCCCGCTTCGCCGATGATCCGAAAGAGACCGCCGGCAGTCCATTCTCGATTGCGTTTGCCCGCTCTGGGCCTCGCCTCAAGCCTTGTGTTCTTTCCACAGCGCGAGCAACGCGCCGACATCGACGCCTTCGATCGTCATGCCGTCGAAACGGCAGTCACTGATCGAAACGCCGGAGAGATTGGCGTCCGTCACCACAGTGCCCGAGAGGTTGGCGTTGTTCACGCTCCATCCCGACATGTTCACATTCTCAAACCCGCAACCCGACATGTTCACATCGTCGAATTTGGAGCCCGAGAGCGTGACCCTGTGATAGCCGCCGCCGGAAAAATTGACATTCTCGTAGGAAACCCCGGACAGGTTGACATCGTCAAACGCCGATCCGGAAAGATCGCTCTTCCTGGCGTCGATGCGACTGGCCTGCCCGTGGATATCCATCACTTCACTCCGCCGCTTCCATCACCGCGCCATGCGACGTGGCGTTGGCCGTGTACTGGTCGATCCGCTTTTCGATTTCCGGACGGAAATTGCGGATCAGGCCCTGGATCGGCCACGCGGCCGCGTCGCCGAGCGCGCAGATCGTGTGGCCTTCCACCTGCTTGGTGACCTCGAGCAGCATGTCGATCTCGCGCTTCTGCGCATTACCGGTCACCATGCGCTCCATCACCCGCCACATCCAGCCGGTGCCTTCGCGGCACGGCGTGCACTGGCCGCAGCTTTCATGCTTGAAGAAGGCCGAAAGCCGGGCGATCGCCTTGATGATGTCGGTCGATTTGTCCATCACGATCGCGCCGCCGGTCCCGAAGGACGACTTCACGCCGCGCAACCCGTCGAAGTCGAGCTGAACGTCGATCATGTCCTCGGCCTTGACCACCGGGCAGGACGCGCCGCCGGGGATGACCGCCAGCAGATTGTCCCAGCCGCCGCGAATGCCGCCGCAGTGCTTTTCGATCAGCTCACGGAAGGTGATGCCCATCGATTCCTCGACCACGCAAGGCCGGTTCACATGGCCGGAGACCATGAACAGCTTGGTGCCGACATTGTTGGGACGGCCGAAGGACGAGAACCAGCTTGCGCCGCGACGCAGGATGGTCGGCGCCACCGCGATCGACTCGACATTGTTGACCGTCGTCGGCTGGCCATAAAGGCCCATATTGGCCGGGAAAGGCGGCTTCAGGCGCGGCTGACCCTTCTTGCCTTCCAGGCTTTCGAGCAGCGCGGTTTCCTCGCCGCAGATATAAGCGCCGGCACCGTGATGGACGATCACGTCCATGTCCCAGCCGCACTTGTTATCCTTGCCGAGAAGGCCGGCATCGTAGCATTCGTCGATCGCCGTCTGCAGCGCCTCGCGCTCGCGGATGAATTCGCCGCGCACGTAGATATAGGCGGTGTGCGCGCCCATGGCGCAGCCGGCGATCAGGCAACCCTCGACCAGATGATGCGGGTCGTTGCGCAGGATCTCGCGGTCCTTGCAGGTGCCGGGTTCGGATTCATCCGCGTTTACAACGAGGTAATGCACCCGGTCGTCCTTCGGCATGAACGACCATTTGAGACCGGTCGGAAAGCCCGCGCCGCCACGGCCGCGCAGGCCTGAATCCTTCATCTCCTGAATGATCCAGTCACGGCCCTTGTCTATGATCGACTTCGTGTCATCCCAGAGCCCGCGCGACATCGCGCCCTTCAGGGACGTGTCCCTGTGGCCGTAGAGATTGGTGAAGATGCGATCCTTGTCTTTTAACATGCTTCACTCCTACCGCGCTGTTCTGCCGAATACTTTTTCGTACTCCTCAATGCCGCCCTTGGCCAGCACGCCGGCCTGTCGCACCCACTCGTCACGCGCGATGCGGCCGCCCAGCCTCAGCGAATCATTGACCCAGGCGCATTCGCCGGGCGTCCATGCCGCGATCTGCTCGAACTTGTAAATGCCGATCTCGTTGAGAAGGCCGGCGATCTTCGGACCCACGCCGTTCATCAGCGTCAGGTCGTCGGCATCATCCGGCTTCAGGTCGGCAGCCGGCGGACGATCGCCGGCAGCGCCGTTGATCGCCTCCTCGGAGCCCGCGCCCTCGTCGGTGGCATCGGTATCGTCGGATTCGAGCGCCCCCTCGCCTTCCTCGGTCAGCGAGGTAAAGCCGCCTTCGGGCGCCGAGAGCCAGCGATCGATCTGCGGCCCGGGCTTGATCTCCGCCCCGCGGCCGGCCTCGAACGCCTCGATGATCTCTTCCATCCGCTCCGGCGTCAGGTCCTCGTAAACGTCCTTGAAGATCATAACCATCGGGGCGTTGGCGCAGGCGCCGAGGCATTCGACCTCTTCCCACGACATCGTGCCGTCGGCATTGGTCTCGAACGGCGCGGCATTGATCTTGTTCTTGCAGACATTGATCAGGTCGCCGGCACCCCGCAGCATGCAGGGCGTGGTGCCGCAGACCTGGATATGGGCGTGCTTGCCGACCGGCTTCAGCTGGAACTGGGTATAGAATGTCGCCACTTCCAATACGCGGATCAGCGGCATGGCCAGCATGTCGGCGACCTTTTCGATCGCGGCACGGGTGACCCAGCCTTCCTGGTCCTGCGCCCGCATCAGAAGCGGGATCACGGCCGACTGCTGGCGGCCTTCCGGATATTTCCGGATCGTGGCTTCAGCCCAGGCCGCGTTCTCGTCTGAAAACGCGAAAGCTGGGGGCTGGATATTCTCATCGGCTAAACGACGAACGGACATGCTTTCTTACACCTCTTCGGAGGTTGTCATCACGGCTTCCGCATATCCCATGCCATGCGGCCGGCCTGCAACCGGCGCGGGACAGTCGGAAACGATTTCTGCACTCTTTACGGCCGCAAGGCTCACCGGTCCACCTCGCCGAACACGATGTCGAGCGTACCGATAATGGCGGTGACGTCGGCAAGCTGATGGCCCCTGGACATGAAATCCATGGCCGACAGGTGGGCGAAGCCCGGCGCGCGGATCTTGCAGCGGTAGGGCCTGTTGGTGCCGTCGGAGACGAGATAGACGCCGAATTCACCCTTGGGGGCCTCGACGGCTGCATAAACCTCGCCCTCGGGCACGTGGTAGCCCTCGGTATAGAGCTTGAAGTGATGGATCAGCGCTTCCATCGAGCGCTTCATCTGGCCGCGCTTGGGCGGCACCACCTTGCCATCCATCGAGTTGAACGGACCGGACTTGGCATCGCCGAGCAGCCGTTCGACGCACTGCTTCATGATCTTCACCGATTCGCGCATCTCGTTGATGCGCACCACCCAGCGGTCATAGCAGTCGCCGTTCTTGCCGATCACGACGTCGAAATCCATATCGCTGTAGCATTCATAGGGCTGCGCGCGCCGCAGATCCCAGGCAGCGCCCGAGCCGCGCACCATCGGGCCGGAAAAGCCCCAGGCGAAGGCATCTTCCAGCGTCACAACCGCGATATCGACATTGCGCTGCTTGAAAATGCGGTTACCCGCCAGAAGCGCCTCGATATCATTCAGCCTTGCGGGAAACTGCTCGCACCACTTGCCGATATCCTCGACCAGTTCGGGCGGCAGATCCTGATGTACGCCGCCGGGCCGGAAATAGGCGGCATGCATGCGCGCGCCGCAGGCCCGCTCGTAAAACACCATCAGCTTTTCGCGCTCTTCAAAGCCCCACAATGGCGGCGTCAGCGCGCCGACGTCCATGGCGGCGGTGGTGCAGTTCAACAGATGGTTGAGAACACGGCCGATCTCGGAAAACAGCACGCGAATGAGCTGGCCCCTGATCGGGATCTCGACCTCGAGCAGTTTCTCGACGGCAAGCGCGAAGGCGTGTTCCTGGTTCATCGGCGCGACATAATCGAGCCGGTCGAAATAGGGCACGGCCTGAAGATAGGTCTTGGTCTCGATCAGCTTTTCGGTTCCGCGGTGAAGCAGGCCGATATGCGGATCGACGCGCTCGACAATCTCGCCGTCAAGCTCCAGCACCAGTCGCAACACACCGTGGGCCGAGGGATGCTCGGGCCCGAAGTTGATCGTGAAGTTGCGGACATTATGTTCAGTCATGGTCAAGGCGCTCCGCGCTCATGGAATTGGGTTTCGGCTCAGCCGTTTGCCTTTTCATCTCCGGGCAGCACGTATTCCGGCCCCTCCCACGGGGACAGGAAGTCGAAGCTGCGGTATTCCTGACGGAGTTCGACGGGTTCGTAGATCACGCGCTTGGCTTCCTCGTCATAGCGCAGTTCGACGAAACCGGTGGTCGGGAAATCCTTGCGCAGCGGATGCCCCTCGAAGCCGTAATCGGTGAGGATCCGGCGCAGGTCCGGATGGCCGCTGAAGGGAATGCCGTACATGTCCCAGGTTTCGCGCTCGAACCAGTCGGCACCCGGGAAGATCGGCGTGATCGAGGGCACGACCTCGTCCTCGCCGACTTCAAGCTTGATGCGCACACGCAGGTTCTGCGTCGGCGACAGCAGGTGGTAGACGACATCGAAACGCTTCTCACGCGTCGGCCAGTCGACACCGCAGACATCGATGATGCAGACAAAGGCGCACTGGCCGTCATCGCGCAGGAACTTGGCGACATCGGCGATGCCTTCCGGCGTGGTGTGGACGGTGAGTTCGCCATGCGCGAGCGCGATATCGGCAACGCCCTCGCAGGCTTCGCGGATATGGGCGCCCAGTTCGTTCAAGACTTCGCTCATGTCGGCCCCTATCGCTCGATCGTTCCGGTGCGCCGGATCTTCTTCTGCAGAAGAAGCACGCCGTAAAGCAGGGCTTCGGCAGTGGGCGGACAGCCCGGCACGTAGATATCGACCGGAACGACGCGATCGCAGCCGCGCACGACCGAGTATGAATAATGATAATAGCCGCCGCCATTGGCGCACGAGCCCATCGAAATCACGTAGCGCGGCTCCGGCATCTGGTCGTAGACCTTGCGCAGCGCCGGTGCCATCTTGTTGGTCAGCGTGCCGGCGACGATCATCACGTCGGACTGGCGCGGCGAGGCGCGCGGGGCGAAGCCGAAGCGCTCGCAGTCATAACGCGGCATCGACATCTGCATCATCTCGACGGCGCAGCAGGCCAGGCCGAACTGCATCCACATCAGCGAGCCGGTGCGCGCCCAGGTGATGAGCTGCGCCGACGAGGTAACCAGAAAGCCCTTGTCGGCGAGTTCATTGTTGATCTCGCCGAAGAAACGGTCATCCGCGCCGACCGGCTTGCTGGTGCGCGGGTCGACGACGCCCTGGGGCACGGGGGCAACCAGGGTTTCGTTGGTGCTCATTCCCATTCCAGCGCTCCTTTCTTCCATTCATAGACGAAGCCGATGGTCAGCACGGCCAGAAACACCATCATCGACCAGAAACCGAACCAGCCGATATCGCCGAACGATGCCGCCCACGGAAACAGGAAGGCGACCTCGAGGTCGAAGATGATGAACAGGATTGCCACGAGATAGAAGCGGATGTCGAACTTCATGCGCGCATCATCGAAAGCATTGAAGCCGCACTCATAGGCGGACAGCTTTTCCGCATCGGGCGCCTTGAAGGCCAGCGCGAACGGCGCGACCATCAGGGCCAGCCCGATGATGAGACAGATAGCGATAAAGATGACGATCGGAATATAGGAACTGAGGACTTCAGCCATATAAAACACCCTTGCCGTTTTGAGGCGCCCGGGTCAGCGCACCCGCAGGATAAACCGCGAGACCGAAAATTGATAGATGTCGGGTCGTGACTAGCGCAGCCAGCGCGCTCGCGCAAGACATTGAAATCCATTTCGTCGCGCTGCAACAAAGTTTCATCCGCCCGCCATGATACGCGCCGGGGCAGGCAGGCAGGGGCTGCGGCAAATTGTTGCGGTTGTCATCTATCGCGCAAAGCAGCGTGGGCTGCGGAAAACGCATCCGGTATCAGCGCCGGCGGAGCCAGACGCAGCGCAATATCTCCGGTATCGCGGGAGACATAAACACACTATGAATGAAAGAGAAAATGGCGCGAGTGACGGGGCTCGAACCCGCGACCTCCGGCGTGACAGGCCGGCACTCTAACCAGCTGAGCTACACCCGCGCTTTATGCCGTTTCAGTTTCGAACCGCTTGTTTTCGAAGCGCTTCGTCTGTCGGCGTGAGCGGCTGTTTAAGGGGGCCGCCTTTCACTGTCAAGCAGCTTGTCACGCATTTCCGATTTTTTTGTGAAGCCCGGCTCCTGACCTCCCGGAACCACGAAAATGCCACCTGCCGGCACGACCGCCGGACGAACCGGAGTAACGGGCGACGCCGCAGCGGCGAAAGCGAAGCCGCGATGCCTCAAGCAATCCATCTGCGATCGATAGCTGCCGCAATTTCGGCTTTGCGGACAACGCCGGCGGGATCAGGAAGCTGCTTTCGGCCTGCGCTTGAGGATCAGCAGATCCGTCACATCCTTCAACTCATCGGCCGAGGACACGCCGATCTTGAGCCATTTGCCGTCACGATAGGTTTCCGTCGCGTCGTAGGGCGCCATCAGCCTGGGGCTGAACGTTTCACGCCGGGCCTCCACCTTTTCGCGTTCCGCCCCTCCCAATACAATGACCACGGAAAAGACACGGTATTCCGGCAGAAAAGTGCAGAACGCCCTGCTTTTCTTGTAACGCAGCGACCAGCCGTGCTTCTTGCCGCCATATATCCAGTCTGGCGCGAATATCCCCGGATACCCTGCGGCGATCCAGTCGCGCAGCGCGGACCATTGCGCATAGGCATCCGGCCCGATCCAGTTACGGACGGCGACATCATCCGGTGGTGCCGTTTGGTCGGTGAGACGGTCGCCGATATCGGTAGACTGATTCATGAAGCCATACCCCTCCACAATCATGCCGTTATCGCAGATGTGCAAAAGGCGCGAAAGAGCCCTCCCCTTCGCCGGCCCAAAGGCGAGCGGCGATGCAGCGGACGAGCCTCCGGCGCGATTTCACGCGGCCTGTCGCGAGACCTGCGGGCGCGGATGCGAAAAAAATATCAAAAACCGCTCATTCCCCTCTTGCGGTTTTGCCGCGATCCGCATATTTCACGCACCACCAACACGGGCGGGCGATTAGCTCAGTTGGTAGAGCGCCTCGTTTACACCGAGGATGTCGGGAGTTCGAGTCTCTCATCGCCCACCATTCTTCTTCCTTCAAAAGCAATAAGTTAGTGTTTTCCTTAGCCTTCCTTGGACCGGACTGCTACGAAAGGCATCTACGTGTTGATACGACGAAGGTGGATCATGAGCGGCCCGTGGCGACACCCGAGATTTGGAATTTTCTATTTCAGAAGGGATACGCCTTCGGACCTGAAGCGGGGAAAGACCCGACTCAAAGCCCTCGGCATCAAATACAGGGGTGAGGTTCACCGCTCCCTTCAAACCCGAGACCCCAAAGAGGCCCAGCGCCGCTACCCTAAATCCGCGATGCGGTCGACTCAGTTTGGGAGAGCTGGCGGCAAACGCTCGCAGGCGCACCTCCCGCTCTCACCCATACTGACATGGCCGCGATGGTTGGCGAGGTTAGCCTTGTGCCTGCCCGTGTGGTTGGCGTCGGGGTGGCCTTGCGGTTAACCGCGCAAACATCAGCTTGGCGCTGCTCAAACGTAGGAGCATTTCCACCGTTGTTCGTCATCGTTCTCGACCAATCCAACATTCTATTGCGCGCATCGGAATTGGCACGATCATCCGAAGCCGCCGCCATTGGGGAAAAGCGCCCAGCCTGCCATACAGCCAAACATCGTCGACGCTACCGAAATCGCCTTTAGCGAACCAGATTTCCCCTGCCGGCAAACGACCCCGCTACTGCCTTCGTTCAAACGGTTCAGCAGCAGGGTGGAAAATTTACTGGCGGGTCTATAGCCCATTAGCGGCGAATGGTCCAACTCAGGCCTTTGCCCTCAAAAAATGCAAATTCGTGTGTCATACAACCTGGCCTTCAGCCCGAAGTATCTGAATTTTCAGCCTTGGGAGCATCCCAATAACCAATAAGAATGCCCGGAGGCTCGCCGATGTCGGTCAGTTTTTCAATTCGAGCCTTTGAGATGGTAATCCTGTTGTGGTGGGTTCGCGACCATCGATCCATTTCCTGCCGGAGGCGCTCTCGCGTTTGTTCATGTTCAGCAACTGCGCCCAGATCGACTACCTCGCCCGGATCGGTCTCCAGATCGAAGAGCATGGGCCGGAAACCTTCGCAATGAATATATTTCCAGCGACCATCAAACACCATGATCAGACGCGCGTCGGCTTCATCTACGTCAAGGGCGCGCCGGGGTGAGCGTGTGGAATAATCATACTCCGAAATCGCATATTTTCGCCAGGACCCGACGCGGTCCTCGATAATCGGCATCAAACTGCGGCCTTCGAGAATGTGCGGCTTGGCATTGCCGCCAAAACACTCCACGAACGTTGCCGCAAGGTCGATGCCTTCAGCCAGGAGATCAGTCGAGGTGCCGCGCGTGCTGTCGGCTTCAGGCCGTGGATCGTAAATGATGAGCGGGATACGTGCCGAGCAGTCGTAAAACAGATCCTTCTCGCCCAGCCAGTGATCGCCCATATTGTCGCCATGGTCCGAGGTAAATACAATCATTGTATCCTCAAGCCGGCCCGATTTTTCCAGATAATCCAGCAGGCGGCCCATCTCGTCGTCAAGCTGTTTGATCAAACCCATATAGACCGGCGCCACCCTGTCACGCACATCATCGCGGGAAAAACATTCGCTTACCCGCGTTTCCTGCCATGATTTAAGGAAGGGATGATCGGTGCGCAATTCCTCATCGGTACGGACCACAGGTGGCAAATCCTTGGCACTATACATGTCGTTGTAGGGGGCGGGTGCCATGTAGGGCCAATGCGGTTTGATAAAGGAGAGATGACACAGCCAGGGGCCCTCGGCCTCTTCCATGAAATCAATTCCGCGGTTCATCATATAAGTGGTTTCTGAATGCTCCGCCGGAACGCGCGCCGGCAGGTGGGCATTTTGCATGTACCAGCCCGACAAAATTTCGCCATCCGGGCCCTCTGCGGAGTTGGCCCAATCTTCCCAGGGATTCTCGCCACCCATTCCATGAGCGCGCAGATACTCGTTATAGGCAAGGTTGGAATGATGGGACAGCGCGGTGGGATGCAGCCCGTCATCCCTTTCATAGGGCTCAAACCCGCATTCCCGCACAAAATTGCCGATGACGGATTCCGGCTCAATACCCAGCCGTTTCATGCCCTCGGCGTCCGGCACCATGTGGGTCTTGCCAACCAGCGAACACCGCACACCAAGTTCGCGCAAATGATCGCCAAGCGTTGGCTCACCAACACGGAGAGGAAAGCCGTTCCATGTCGAACCGTGTGAGCGCACATAACGGCCAGTATAAAAACTCATGCGGCTTGGTCCGCAAATCGGGCTTTGGACATAAGTACGATTGAACTTCACTCCCATCGCGGCAAGCCGGTCGATGTTTGGCGTGTGCAATGTTTTGTGCCCGTAGCAACTGAGATAATCGTAGCGGAGCTGATCCGCCATTATCCACAGCACGTTTTTGAGTTTTGCCATCAGGTCACCTCATAAAGTCAGGGAGAAAAGTTGCGACGCCAGGCACGGCAAAGATAACCGCACACGCAATAAGCATCGCCAGGATGAAAGGGGTGACACCGATGAAAATGTCCGCGAGGGCCAGCTCTCGGGCTACCGATTTTACAATGAAAACGTTCATTCCGATCGGCGGGGATATAAGGCCAAGCTCGGTCACAAGAACGATGAGAATGCCAAACCAGATCATATCGACACCGGAGGCGTAGAGTGCTGGAAGAAACACCGGCACAAGCAGCAGTAGAATGCCGATCGATTCGAAGATCATTCCCATAACAATAGCGATGGCGAGAATAAACAACACCAGCCCGGTCGGCGTGAGATCGAGCGCCTGCACAAAGTCCAGCAGATCGTAAGGCATGCCCGACAAATTGATAAATTGTGCAAAGATCAAGGCGCCAAAAACGACGATAAACAGCTTGGCGGTAGTCGACGTGGTTTCGACAAGCGCCGAACGCCATTCGCCCAGCGTCCGCAAACGCCCGCGCGTCACTGCAATTGCGGCTGCGCCAATCGCGCCGATACCCGCAGCCTCCGTGGGTGTGAAAACCGCACCGTAAATGCCACCCAGAATGAGGGTGAATAGGGCCAGTACCGGCCAGACACTGCGCATTGCCTTACGCTTCCGCTCTTCGCTCAATGGGGGACCGACCGGGCCGGCTTCCGGATCATGCAAGACAGTTGCTCCAACAACCCCCATAAACAATCCGACCAAAAGAAGTCCGGGCAATATGCCGGCCATGAATAGGCGGCCGATATCCTGCTCCGCCACAATGCCGTAGATGACCAGCGGAACCGAAGGCGGGATCATAATGCCCAGGGTGCCACCAGCCGCAATTGTCCCGGCGGCGAGCCGATCACTGTATTTGAATTCGCGCATCGGAGGCATGGCGACTTTGGTCATGGTCGCCGCAGTCGCAAGGCTCGAACCGCAAACTGCGGAAAACCCCGCGCAAGCCAGCACCGTTGATAGTGCCAAGCCTCCCCGGAACCGGCCAAGCCCGGCATAAGCCGCATCATAGAGATCACGGCTTAGTTCCGCACGATATATGAATACGCCCATGAGGATGAAGAGCGGGATAACAGACAGATTGTAATTCGTGGCCTCGTCGAAAATCTGCTGGCCCATCAGTGTAAGCGCGGCTGAAAATCCTCGCTCCAGCGAGATTCCAGCGATGCCCACGAGCATCGAAGCGAAGCCTACACGCACCCCGGCAAAGCACATGACGAGCAATACCGCAAAACCTGCAAGGGCGATCATCATGATACGTGATCCACATCGTGACGGGGCAACTGGCGCCCTGCAAACAGACCGATGATCTGAACGACAAAACTGATAGCCGCAAAGCACGCGGTTGCGCCGGAGGCGATCCACATAGGCCATTCCAGCACGATTGTTGTTGTCCCCAGTTCATAGGTATGCACGGCAATCCGCGCCATCTGCCAGACCATGAGCCCCATAATCAGAATTGAGACCCCTTGCACCAGAACCTTGGATAAAATCGGAAATGCATCCCGCACCATTACATCGAACAGCTCAACCGTGACGTGATCGTCCTCGGCATTGATGACGGCAAGGCCCGAAAAGATCGTCAGGGCCAGCAGAAACTGGATCATCTCGGCTGCGCCGAAGATAGGTTTGTGCACTATGTAACGCGCCAGAACATCCGCGAAGGTGAGGATCATCATCAAAAAAAGCAGTACTGCCGAGATCGACGCCATAACATGCAGCACGTATTCCATACCTGCGCGCCAGGCCGAACGAGGTGCATCCCCTCCCCGGCGTGCCGGAGAGGATAGTTTCGAACCGTTGTCGCGTGTCATTGTCCTGCGGTACCAGCCTCGGTGAGTTCCCTGGCCCGGCGCGTGTAGAACTCCAGCGCCGCCTCTGCATCAATCCCCTTGGCCTTGGCAGCGTCTATCCATATCTGGTTGATGGAAGGCGCATACTCCATCAATGCCGCTTCAAACTCAGGGCTCGCCTCGATCACGCGAATTCCGGCGTCCGCCATCTCTTTTTCAGCGGCGATGCGTGCATCGTCCCATTCTCCGGCGACCATAAGGCCTAACTTCAAGCCGGAGACCTCACGAATGGCTTCCTGATCTTGCTCGGAGATTTCCGCCCACCTATCTTTGTTCATAAACAAGGAAAACGAGGGTCCATAAAGGCCGGCGTTAGTTAGCGTCATCGATTTGACATATGGCGTGAGCTGCGCGCTGACCACACCATCAGCCGAGAAACCGAGGAAAGCATCGACAACACCACGGGAAATAAGCTCATTGGCCTGTACCGCTGGCCCGGAAACCACGCCCGAACCCATTGCCTTGAGCAGATCGGCCGTGTTTCCCGGCACCGTCCAGACTCTACGATCCACCAAGTCGCTGATTTGATCCACGGGATCATCGGTCAGGCTATAAATTGGAGTTGTCGGAATCGTCCACATCGACAAAAGCTCAACCCCCTCATATTCATCTGGAAAATAAGTCTGGTAGGTTTCCCAGAGGGCCTGGGTCATAGCGACGTTGTCGTTCGTCGCCGTAAACAGATTATGTGATACCAGCGAACCCTGCACACGGTTGCCAATAAAGCCCGAGAACATCACGGCGACGTCCATCACACCAGCTTCCACGGCATTCCATTGCTCGGGCGGTGCTGCCAGAGATTTAGGAGGGACGATAGCTGAAACGCGTCCTTCCGTTGCTTCTTCTACCCATTCAATCCACGTCGGCAGAACCTTGGTGCACATCAGGTGTTGGGGTGGCCAAAAGCAGTTTGTGAGCAGGCGGGTCTGCGCCAGGGCAGTTCCGCTTGCATTCAGCAAGGCGAAAACCGCAGCTAAAGCGACTATAGCCAATTTCATCATGAGTTCCTCCCAGGTTGACAGCCCTGTTCATTGATCATACGGCCATAGCGCCTATTCAGATCTTATAGCGATTGATCCATTGCCGGCTGAAGCATCCACTGGTAGCCTTATTACGCTTAATAGATGATTATATCAACTACTAATGCACCATTGCAACTGGAGGCAATGCATGAATCTGTCACTGAATGACCTTTCCGAGCGTGTGCGCAAGCTTGAGCTGTTGAATGAAAATCTCGGTTACCGGATTTCAAGGTTGAGTAAACTCGTCGAGGTAGAAGCCGTCATGCGTCTTCAGTCGGTCGGCGTCAGTTTGTATGAATTTCGAATCATTATAATTCTTGGAATTTTCGAAGAAGCGACCGCGCGTGACCTGAGTGAGCTCATGGTCATCGACAAGGGGCAGATATCTCGGGTCGTCAGCCAGCTCGTCCGGCGGGGTTACATCAGGTCCCGCCAGGATGCCGAGAACCGGCTCTTCAAGTTACTCTCGTTGACGCCGGAAGGAATGAAGGTGCACGGAAAGCTTGAAGTGCTTTTCGAGGACCGCAACAGGGCTTTCGTCGCCAATGTCTCGCAAGACGACATGGAGACTTTTCAAAGGGTACTTGCGCAACTATCGGAAACGGTTGAGCAAAGGTTGAAAACTGAGCGAGCACGCTAAAGCAACCGGGGGCTGGGAAAGCAGAAGCTGAGCACTACCCCAAACGAACTTCTCTTCACAAAAAATAGCGCCCGTCCCGCCCGGAGACCCTCCGATGTTACTGCATTGTGGACGGTAGCCACAACGCGATCACGGGGAACGCAATCAATAGCGCAATTTTGAAGACGTCGGCCAGCACGAGCGGCATAACTCCCTGATAAATCTGGCCAGCGGGCACATCAGGCGCGATAGACTTCAGCATAAACAGGTTGAGGCCGAAAGGCGGCGTGACCACACCAAGCTCCACGATGACAATCATCATGACGCCCCACCTCTTTCCTCCTCTTCTTGGGCCGCGCGTCGCTTGGCGGACGGCGCGCCTCGCTGGCTTGAGGCCATCTCATCTGACGCTTCATGCCCGCGAACGTTTCAGTTTGTCGCCTCCGCCAGCCCCCTGCTCTCCCGCTTGGTTGCATAACTGGAGTGGGTTCCAAAATGCCGGTCGACGTAAATTAGCGGCGGCATTTCGGACATCCAGCAATCAACCACCCGTGCAAATATCGCAGCATGATCACCACCGCGAACATCACTTTCGATCTCGCATTCCAAATATCTTGCCACCCCTGCAAGTCGCGGAAGATCGTTTTGGAATGACCAGTCGACGCCTTTGAACCGGTCTTCCACAGAGGACGCAAACTGCATTGCCAAGCTGGCTTGATTATATGCCAACAGGTTGATGGCAAAACGTCCGTTATCACGCAGATGCCTCAACAGGTTGCTGCTTTCCATAAGCGCAATCGATACGAGCGGCGGTTCGAGCGACAGTGAAGCAAGCGACGACACCGTTGTCCCCTTTGGCTGGCCTCGGTGCAATGTGCTTACAACAGTCACCGGAGCAGGCACGCCGGCCATCAGGGCCTTGAAAGTTTCCTGGTCCATGATTGTCCTCTATTGTCCCCCACGCACGCCCGGGAGTATTCATGGGAGTGCGTGGCTGACGCAAAGATTTAGATAAAAGGCATAATGCCCGGCTCAATCCCCACGGCGCTGTTGCCGTACGCCTCGTAGTTGCTGGCGAGATTGATGAAGGGATGCATGGTGCCGACCTTGACGTCCTGCCACACTCTGTTCATCTCATTCCCGTTCCATGCCCAGGAGCCACCGGCTGCGCTGGCCATGAGATCAACCGCCTCCCATACAAGGCTGTTTGCATAAGCAGAGTCGCGGGTAATGGCTGCCCGCTCGATCTTAGGCATGGGCTCGTTGCGTTCCGCGTAGTTTTCAAGCTTGTGGCAGGCGTCTTCAAGTATCAACCTTGCAGCGTTGATCTTTGCGGATACCTCACCGATTTGCAGATGAGTGACCGGCGCTTCATGTTGTTTGGTATAGCTCGTCAGCTTGATATCGCGCTTGGCGACAGTCTCAAGGAAGCTTTCAAGCATATGCATACCGGCGCCAAGCACCGGGAATGCCAGGATCAAGACCATGACGGGACCAAACGCCACTTTGTAGACAGTATGCTCGTCGGTCGTGACCGGCTGAAGCCCCTGAACACATGCACCCATATTTATGATGCGTTCCTGCGGGATAAATACATCTTCCATAGCGACATTGGTGCTGCCGCTACCGCGTAGTCCTGATGGGTCCCAATCGTTGAGAAGCTGCACGTCTTTCATCGGTACGAGCGCGACACCAGGCGCAATCCAGTTGCCAGCGTCGTCTAGTATGGGCACGCCGAGCAGGTTCCAGTCCGCCTGATAAACGCCCGAGTTGAAGAACCAGCGCCCCTTGTCGATGTGAAGCCCGCCTTCAACACGATGAGCCTTGACGGCACGGTCGGAAAAAACCCCTGCAAGTCGGGCTTTTGGGTCCGCAAAAACTTCTTCGATCACCTGTCTGGGATAGTTCGCACTCAGCATCCAGGCACAGGAGCTATTAAGGGTGACGCCCCAGGCTACACCCGCATCGCCGCGCCCTAGTTCCGTTACCACGCGCATCCAAGTTGAAAGGCGTGCGCCCATTCCACCATAGGCCTGCGGCACCAGCATCTTCCAGATGCCAGCATCTTCCATCACTGCGGCAATACGCTCTGGCGTACGCGCCGCCGCATTGATTTCTTTTTGGGCTGCATGCAGTTCCGGCGCAAAATCATGCGCCCACTCTACAAGGCTCTCCTCGGTAGAGAGCACGTCTCGTTTCAGTGGCTTGTCCATAAATCCATCCTCCCGCCAGATTTTTCCCTGCACTGGCATACCAACGCCCTAATTAGGCGTCAAGTACAAAATGTACTATTTGTATACTTTGTATTCAGAGGCGCCAGCCGTAACGAGGACACTGCAATCCGGACCGCAAATACCTGTTTTTCAGCCTCGGGGATCGGCGGGCCGGGATGAATGCAAGAGGCGAGGCAAAGTCAGATAAATCATACTTTTTGTTTATTATTAAAATCAGGTGTCCCGCTGTTTGAGCAAGGGACGCATTTATGAAACGGCGGCGGCGAGAGGGTAGGAAAGCTATGTTGAGCTTCCGTCTGTGGCGCGTCGCAAGTTGCGCGCTTTGACAGATGGCGGTAAGCAACTCAGAGTCAGGCGAGTTCACTGATCTTGAAAGTGATACTTTTCCCACTCGAGCGGTTGAATATGGTCGCGCATGCCAAGCGTGCCAATTCAGGGCCAGCGTGAGATCGATTTGAAAGTAGTAGAGCATGACAGTCGAGCAAGATGTCACTTCGGACGAGACCGATCATCGTGTGCGGGTCGCGCGCAAGCGACGGCAGCGTATGCGCCAGCGGCTCCTGAGCTCGGTTTTAGCGATCTGCAACGAAACGTCGATCGGCGGCCGTCCATCGGTTGAGGCAGTGATCGCCCATGCCCAGGTCTCCAAAGCGACATTCTACAAGTACTTTACATCGGTGGACGAGGCGATTGGCACACTTGGCGCTGAAATGGTCGCTGAAATGGTCCGCAGCCTTGTTGAGCTTCTCGCCGACAGTTCAGAGCCACCTCTATTTCAGATGACGACTTCGATTCAATTGTTCCTTATGCGCAGTGTAAATGAGCCATTATGGGCTGATTTTGTTGCGCGCAGGGACGCTTTGGGCGGTGACTCGGACGCGCGCCGCGGCTTGGAAAGGCATATCAGCGAGTCCTTCAAGGTGGGTCTCATCAACATCGTCAACTACGAATCCGCCGTGGCGCTGGCTATCGGCGCGCTGATGGAGGGCATGCGGCATATTGCAAGGCAACCCAATCGAGCTGAGCGCAGCTTTGTCGAAGGCCTGCTGACGCAGATCCTGAGGGGTCTCGGCGTTGAGGACGCGGCAGCCCGCGACCTGGTACGCGACAGTGCAATATTTATTCGCGGCGCGGCCCCAGACAGGCTGCAATGGTGGAGCGACCCCTGGACCACATGAATTTGCCGACCAGACTAAGCCTCGGCGTGCGCCGGACTCGCTCAAAGAGTGCCTTATGAATGAGCGTCAATCGCCCGTTAGAGCAACGTGCGGCCAAGTGACTGAGAACGTGCAGCCAAGCGACCCAGGCAGAGACCGATTTATCCCGCCGCAAAACCCAAAACGCTGTCGAATATCTGCTCTGCCCCATTTGCATCCGGCGCTTCTCCCCGCCACGCGACAATCTGGTCGGGCCGAATAAGTGCCAGCGGAGTCTCATAGAGATCAAGGGCAACGGGATCGTTCAGCTCCAAAATCTTCAGGGACACTCCGCGTCGTTCAGCATCCATGACGAACGCCGAAGCCTTGGCGCGGTCGCCTGACATATTCAAAAGCGTCCAGTTGAACCCAAATTCATCGTACAAAGATGTCTCGTTTTCCAGCCAGACATGTGGCGCGCGTCCTCCAGGTTTACCTGTGGGAACATAAACACTTGGCATGTCCGGGGGAGGCAGCGTGTCATCGTGCCAGATCACCGGCGATGTATTATATCGTGCTCCTAATGAGAAGCCGGGAATGTGGAACTCATTACTCGCGTGACGCGCCAGGTATGCGCCCGCACGTTTGCGGGCAGCATCGCCAGCAATGCCCTCTTCTTCTATGGCTGGCGTCGGACGATACAAACCCACAGAATCAGCAAAACCAATGGCAAAACGGGTGTTGCGATGTGCGCAGGGTTTGCGCTCAGCTTCGTAGCTAAGAAGTAACTGTGGCGATGCCTGCCCCTTCAACACAGCCGCAAGTTTCCAACCCGCGTTGACGGCATCCTCGATAGCAGTGTTGTACCCCATCCCACCGGTAGGGGTGAACAAATGCACAGCGTCCCCAGCCATCAACACGCGGCCTTCTGCAAAGCGCTCAGCAACCAATGCACGACCGGCAAGCCAGGTTGCAAAACCTGTGATCCTGAAGGGAATCTCAGCACCCACAGCCTGCAAAAATAGATCTCCTGCGACGCTCTCGGTGATAGATTCGATATTCTCACCTGGACGCAACTGGGTCTGCAGTACAAATTTTCCCTTGCCATCAACCGCCGCCAACAATGCACGCCGCCTGCAGCTAAACGACCAATACATCCAAGCCTTTTGGGTCTTGCAAAACTTGTAGAATTCGGGGCTGTCGAGATAAACGGACAACATCTGTCCGCCCATGAAATCGCGCGCACCTGCGTCACCGCCTTCGTAACGAACACCCATTGCTTTTCGTACAGTGCTTTGGGGGCCATCGGCCGCGAAGAGATACCTTGCACGCACCTCTCTCAGTTCGCCGGAACCAACAGCTTCAACATGATCTGTAACGCCTTCATCGTTCTGTTCGTACCCGACCACACGCGAGTTGAATTCGATTGCGACTGATTCATTTTTTTGGGCATGCTTGAAGATGATGCTCTCTACGACAGATTGAGGCACCCGATGCGGCATCTCTGGGCCATTCCAGATATGATACAAGCTTTTGACCCGCGCAACAGCGTCTTGCGCACTCGGCATTTCAAATCGCGCGAGTTCATGCCCGCAAAATGTGGTGAAATAGGCAACGTCGGTGGGATAGTCGCGGGGCAACCCGGCAGCGCGCACCTCATCTGCAAATCCAAGTCGGCGATAATGCTCCATCGTGCGCGCCTGAGTGGCGTTCGCCTGGGGGGCGGCAGCGACACCCTCGTCTTTGTCAACGACAAGAGTTGAAACACCTCGCTTTCCCAACTCGGTTGCGATCATCAGTCCACACGGACCCGCGCCGACGACCAGAACGTCAACTTCAGTGGACTTCACGCGATTTCCTCGCAAAATGGAAGCAGCAACAAAAAATTGAGGGCGGTGGCCGGCATGTGCGCCGAAACCAACGCGCTAATCGTCAACTTCGTAGTTATGCACGAAGTCTTTCGGCATCTCGGGCCCCCAAAGATATATAGAGTCCTCGGGTGGATAATCTCCCGAGTCCCAATCATGGGTGGACGGAATATAGTCGATATCGGCGGAATATTCTGAATAGCTTCCCCACGGATCCCTGACATAGTGGAAATAGTTCGAACCCAACACATGACGCCCAAGGCCCCAGCCCTTCTGGAAACCCCTGTCTGCCATTTGCGCTGCGCCCCGCCCAATGTCATCTATACTCCCGACATCCCAACTGCAGTGGTGCAAGCCGGGTGCGGATGACTTGGCAAAAGCCACAAGATGGTGGTCAGAGCCGTGGATGCCATGCATAAAACAAATTCCATCGCCCGATCGATCCGACAGGCGCAAGCCGAGTACGCGACTATAAAAGCTGATGGCTTGGGGAACATCGGCGGTGAATATCAGCACATGCGCCAGACGCCGAGGCTGAACTTTTGCTGCCTTTGAGCGCTGTGGTGCGGCTGCCACTCCACCAGGACTTGAAATCATCTGGAAGTTTGTTTTTTCGTCCGGAGAGGATTTTTCGGCCACCTTGATCTCAATCAGAACACCGTTGTGGTCATGAAACCAGACACCGTTACTGTCGAAACCGCGCGGGGCATCCATCAAATTAATCCCCTCGGCCTCAACCCGCTGTTTGATCGGCTCAAAGTCTTCTTCGAACACTGCAAACGAGAGAAAATTCAACTTTTTGCTCACGCCTTCTCCAACACTGGCCCAACGATGGTTCGAACCAAACGTATAAAGGCCAAGGTTGTTGCCCTCCTCGCGCACATCAAGCCCGAAGGATTTGTAAAAGTCTTCGGCAACCTTCAAGTCAGGCACCATCATATTGAACGTGTCCATGGAATGGATGCCCAATTCGCCGGGCCGCTTGGTAATGGCAACTTTTCCTGTGATCGCTGTCATGATACCTCCCAACGGGTATTATTTGTGATCGTGAACTGGATTCGACAAAATGCCGATCCCTTCGATTTCCACTTCGCAGACGTCCCCATCCTTCATCCATAGCGGTGGTTTGCGCGCCAGACCCACGCCGGAAGGCGTGCCAGCGACGATAATGTCACCTGGCTTCAGCGTGAGGAAAGCAGACAGGATTGCGATCAGTTTAGCGACTGAAAACACCATATCGTTTATTGATGCCTCCTGTACCACCTGACCGTTCAGACGGGTCTGCAGACGGAGCCCTTCACATCCGGGTGGGAGTTCATCGGCAGTAACAAACCACGGACCGAAAGCGCCGGTATCGTCGAAATTCTTGCCGGGCGTCCACTGCGGCGCCTTGAACTGGTAATCGCGAATGGAGGCGTCGTTGAAGATCGAATAGCCTGCGACATATTCCAGCGCATCCGCTTCAGCGACGTTGCGTCCAGCCTTGCCGATGATTGCCACCAACTCCCCCTCATAATCGAGCTGCTCCGACACTGGCGGACGCAATATCGGATCACCATGAGCAATAAGGCTGGAATTGAAACGTCCGAAAATTGTCGGATATTCGGGCTGAGTGAACCCGCTTTCAGCAGAGTGATCCTTGAAATTCAACCCAATGCAGATGATCTTTTCCGGGTCAGAGACCGGGGGCAGAAAACGCACCTTTTCCAAGTCGATCGCGGGGGCCTCTTCCAGTGAGGCACCGGCCCTGCGGAGGTCACCGCTCCGCAACAAAGTCAACAGGTCACCGGGATATCCCACCTCACTTTCGTTCAACCCCCGCCACTCGCCAGAAACTTCGACGGCCAGACCTTTTTTCTCGCCATTCGCGTATGAAACAAACCGCACCATAATCTCCTTAATATACTCTTTTCAGGGTACGCTGAGACCATTGGCTCGTCAATTAAAAATATATTATATGTTCTTTCATATTTTGTTTGATGGGAGAATTTCACAAATCAATGATAAGAATGCATTGAATGGCTTAGCTATATTTTCTATGCCAGCAGGGCTCAAAGGAGAATTGAATGGCGCAGGTAAAGAACGGAAGTCTGACGGCAGACGCCTACTATCAGGTGCGAGCCGAGATTCTGGCTTGTCGAATTCCTCCCGGACAAAAACTGGTAATCTCCGATCTTTGCGAGCAATTCGGGTGCTCTCTGGGAGCGATGCGTGAGGCTCTGTCGCGCCTGACATCGGAAGATCTTGTGGAAGTCGAACCGCACAAGGGCTTCCGCGTATCCCCGATCACTGAAGATGAGCTGCAGGACATAACCAAAGCCCGCGCCACAATCGAATGCCTCTGCCTTGAGAGTGCGATCAAACACGGTGACTTGAAATGGGAAGCAAACATCGTGTCAACGTTGTTTGAGCTGTCGAAGCTTAAGGTTCGACATCCAGATGATCCTGAACGCATTTCCGAAGAGTGGGTGGAAACGCATCAGCGCTTTCACGAAGCCCTGGTTGCGGCTTGTGACAGCCCTTGGATGCTGCGGTTGCGCGCCATCCTTTACACGCAATCCGAACGCTATCGTCGCATGTCAATACCGCTGGATCCCTCCGTTCGTGATCTCAATGCAGAACACTCAGAAATTGCCGAGGCTGCAGTTGCCAGAGATCCCAAACGTGCAATTGCTGCGCTCCGCAAACATTTGCGCAAGACAACGCAAATTTTGATAAAAGCCGATGTGGTGAAAACGCACGCTATCTAGTTGTTCAGTCCCGGCATGTGATGGCTCGTTCCAGCGCACCGCCCGTTTCCGCGGACCCGATCTCGACAGCGCGGTCCATGCCGAACTGGTCGCGGTCGCTGGACGCCTCAACAACGCCTTCCGCCGCCTTGGCTCCGGTTGGGCGATCTTCGTCGAGGCCAGGCCAAGGCGGGCGTCGCGGGCTGGATCACCTTCTACAACCATCAGCGGCCCCACGCCGCCCATGGCGGACAGCCGCCCGCTGTGGTCTACTTCAACCAGATCGAGACAGACCAGCAGGGGCAGAGAGTAGCTTAAATCACCCCGGAAATTGTCCAACGATCGGGGAGTAGCTCAAAGTGTGGGTCCTGCGCCATGACCGGTCGGCACTGGATTTAGCTCCACGGCCGGCAAACCAGATCGCCTTGAAGGGCAAGACGTCGTCCTTGCCTGCCAAGGGTCGCAACACCAGATTCGGGAGGCTCACGTGTGACCACGCCGCTGTCGTGACCGTCAGTCCGTGACCGAGACTGACAAGATTCATCAGCGTCTCGAATCCCACGCACCGGGCCTCGATATCGACATGAGTGGAAAGACTTCCGAGACGCCGCAGCAGGCAGTCATGAAACTCCGGACCCGGCGCCATCTTGCTCGTGATAAACTGCTCTTCGTAAAGATCTATCCATTCCAGTTGGCTTTTGTTGGCAAACCTGAAGGCGATGATGAACGCCGGCATGCTCATGCCCAGTTTCTTCATAAGCAGCCCCAGGATGCCGAAGGCCGTCATGACATACATGTCGAAGATCTCGTTCTCGGTTGCATAAACCGCGACGTAGCAGGTGAAGAAGATCACCGGGTAGATGACCCGCTCCGGTATCTTTGCGATGAGGAGACCCAAGTGGGCGGCACCCCAGTAACCCACCACAAAATAGGTTGCGATGCACAACAGACCGGCGGCGAAGACGCCATAGATGAGTTCATAGGAGTTGGTGAAAATTCTGGGGCCAATCTCAACCCCATGGATCAGCATCACCCCAGACAGAAGCGCCGCAGCGGTGCTGCCAGGTATGCCCAGGGTCAAAAGCGGAATGAGATTGGCACCTGATGTCGCGTTGTTGGCCGCTTCCGCGGCAGCAATGCCCTTGATCTCGCCTTGCCCCCAGGGTTCGCCCGGCCTGGCCCGGCGCTTCGCCTCCGAGTAAGCGGCAAAACTGGCCACGACGGAGCCAAGACCCGGCAGGATGCCCACGACCGTCCCGATGATCTGCGAACGGGTGATGGTGGGGAAAATACGCTTGTAGTCCGTCCAGGTCAGGCGGCTGTCGTCCGGTGAGCCCGGCATGGCCGCAATGGCCTTGTCCGCCTTGGCGCTGACCCGCCGAAATCGGACGCCTTGCTGACGGCATAGATCATCGCAAGTGCCGGCAAGGCGCCCATGTAGTAGGTTACCGGTATCAACAGCGCGATCATGGCGCCAGAGGACAGTCCGGGAACCGCGCCGCCGATCAGACCGATAAGCGTTCCAAGAATCGTGAAGAGCACGGCTTCCCAGGACATGAATAGGGCGGCAAATCCGTCGACAATACCCATTGGGGCTCTCCGGCTAATCTTTTGTGGTTCAGAGTCCGATCATCCTGCGGACATGCAGCGAGAAGCTGTAGCTGTCGTAAGACAACAGCTTGCCCGGGGGCTCGAACAGGCCGAGCAGAATGAAGAAAGTGAAGTAGTAGACACAGATTGCCACGAGAGGGACGACAATGAGTCTCACTATGCCGCGGCTGCCGAAGAGTGCCAGTAGCGCACTCATCGCAAAAAGCGTGGGCAGGACATATTGAAACAACGTGATCGCCCAGACATAGGCAAACGATAGAATAATCAGGAACCCGAGCTTGAGAACCGGCACACGATTGACCAAGGGCTGCGCACCCGTCATCGTCCGCACGGCTTCGGGCAGGTTCATTGCGAGAAGGATCAGCGCCAGTCCTGCCGCCAGTCCGGTTGCGGCGCCCGGCAATCCCCGCGCGCCGAGTCCGGCGGCGCCGGGCTCGGTATAGATTTTGGGGATCTGGCTGCCGAACACGCCGCAGACCGCCAGGATCAACAGAGCGACAAAACAAGCCTTAAAGGACTCCCATCGCCCTGTTTCGTCCAGAACCTGCTGCGGCGTGCCGGTCATCGCTTACTGACCCAATTGTGTGCGAACCTCGGCCACAGTCGGCGCCCAGGATTCGGCCAGCATCTGGAGATATTCCAGCGTCTCGTCGGCATCGCGGTAGACCACGGCCTGCTGGGACTTGTGCCTAGCGCCTTCTACAACTCATCGATCGCTGTCCGATCCGGCGAACGCGCCATATTTCAGACCTCCCGGTTTGCCGATAAGAGGTCTCTCGGGCGCGATTCGCCCCCCCGGCTGTTTACATCGGCAATACGATGCCGCCTTTCGATCTGAATCCAATGACCCCGGTCGTTGCTTGCTTATCATTCCGGAAAGCCATCTTCCGGCGGCCGCTCCGAGCTGCGCCGGCACCGCGTTTCCGAGTTGACGCATGCTCTCCGTCCAAGAGCGAGGAAACTCATACTCGTCCGGCAAGCCGACCAGACGCGCCGCCTCACGGGTGGTGAAGTAGCGAACCGAGCCGTCATCGCGAACCATCATGTTCTCACCGCCAGGCACGCCATGGTCACCAGCCTTCAACGCCTTCGCCGGAAGATCCAAGGGACTCCCCGTATATCCGGGATAGACCTTCGCCCCCGGCTGAAACACATGGTTTCCAACACCATTCGGATCGCCCAAGTCCGAAAAGGCGTCGCGAACCGTTACCCATGGTAGGCCCTCGGGCTCCCGGCCGTCGCACCTCAAGGCCGCCACCTTCGTCTGATCCTGCCGCAGTTGCGGCTCGGCTCGAACCTTAAGGCCGTGACGCGCCCAGTATTCACCCGTCACATATTGATCCCAAAGCAATTTGTCCCGGGAGGGGGTCGGGCCCATTGGCAGCGGGGCCATCCCGATGTCGGCGCGGATGCCAAAAATGAGCACGCGATGCCTGATTTGCGGCGCGCCGAAGTCCGCCGCGTTCACAAGCTGCCATACCACACGGTATTCTGGCTTCGTTCGTGACGCCAGCAACCGCTCGCGATGCTCATCATGCGCCTCGGCATTCTTTCGCTGTATCGAGGGTCGCTCAAGATGCGCGAGAATCCAATCGAGATATGACCGGAAACGTGGCCCGGAAATATTTCTCACGTTCTCGAACAAGAAGGATCGCGGCTGGGCTTCCCGCACCGTGCGAATCGCCTCCGGCCACATATCACGGCCATCCTCCTGGCCCAGCTTCTTTCCGCCAACCCCAAACGGTTGACAGGGTGGACCGCCACTTTGCCTCAAGTGCCTTGAAATGGCAAAATAACAAACAATAGTGAACAAATAAAGAACATCTTAAGCGCGAGGAAATCACGAAGGGTTCGAAGGGCCTGCGAGCAGCGGCCCGACGCATTCAATAGGCATATCATCCGGCATCGCCGGAAGCCTCTCACATTGCTCCTCATGTCCACAGGGATTCGAACAGCCCGCGCCCCCACCCCGGAGCAACAGTCACGCAGTCCCGACTTTACGTGAATCCGATTTTGCGGTGCGCGTTTCCGCTGATCGTCCATGAGGGGGAAGCCTTCCCCCTGCGGCCAAGGCTGCAGTCTCGGCCGACCCCTTCGAGCGGGAGATTCCCCCGCCCCCCTTTGAGAGATCCTATGGGGCGAGTCGCGCCACCTGCTAAGGTTCGACTTTTGGACATGACAGGAGAAAGGCCGATGCCCCAGGAGAGTAAAGCAGCAATACCGACGCAGGATCAGAAGAATGCCGGCGACATCTTCATTTCGGTGGAGATGAGCCGATCGAAGTGGGTGATTGGTGTCCACACGCCGCTGGCGGAGAAGATCGCGTTGCACACGTTGACCTGCGGTGACGTGGATGCGCTTCTGACGCTGATCGATCGGGCGCATGGGAATGCTGCGCGCCGAATGTCGCTTTATCCCTGCCGAATTCAGGAGTGATCCATGACCGACGTGCTCACCCTCCTTGCTGTCATGGCCGTTGCGCTGCTTGTCGTTTGGGAGCAGCAAAGCCCCTATTTTGCGGGCGACCTACTGCCCTGGCGAAAAGACTCCGACCGCGACGACGAGCCAAAGCCGTGGGAGCGGCTGATCGTGTTTAAAAGGAACCAGGCATCCGCCCCGGAACCCGACCCGAATATCGGCAAGGCCGCCATGAAGCATGGCCGATCTGGGCGAAGACTACTTGGCGATGACGCGTGAACAATACGGCGTTGCCAAGGCGAGCACCGCAGATATCAAGAAAGCGCCATCTGTCGCGCCCGCCGACGCCGCTCTCGGGGCCGGTGCCGTCACGGCGGCACTTTCGCAGGCGCAGGACCAACTCGCGCCGTTCGCATCAATCGATGCGATCAACAGAGTTTCCGCCGCGCTGGCCGCCCTTGGCGTCGCCGTGATGCTCGGCGCGCTTGTCTATCGGCTCTGGGCGAAGCGCCGGGCGACGGCCAACGAGGATGCGCTGGAGATCGCCTGATGTTCGACAAGATCGAAAGCATGGTCATCGCCCTTGCCTCTGCCGCTGTCGGCGCGGCGGTCATCATCATACTGGGCGTGCTGATTTTCATACCGAAGGCGCATCACCAGGGCCTCCTCGATGAACGCGCCGCCGTTGCGCGAAAAGCCCTTGAGGCCTGGCAGGACAGGACGAAAGACGATGCCAAATTACAAGCCATGTCTCCTTATGATCTTTGCGTGTCTTACGTTGGCAGGGCGCCAGAGTGCGACGAGCTGCGTGCCCTTCCGCAAAAATAACCTGTCCCCCGGAGGAGCTGCAGCACTCATTCAAGTGGACCCTCAGGGCGCAACCAACGTCATCGGCAATGACCGCGCCGGCCAGAGAATGGGGTGCTGAGAATGACAACGCCAAAGCTCAACATGCGCATTTCGCTCGGAAATATTCTGACGGCGCTCGTCTTCATCGTCACGATTGTCGGCGGATATTACGCCGTGAAAAACAATGGCGAGGCCAATCAGGAAGACATTCGGGAAATTAAGGTCTCGATCCGGGAGCTTCAGCAAGACAGCTCGACAAAAGCCGAGACCCAGGCGCTTCAGTCCCGCGTCTCGCGAATGGAAGAGTATCGCGACGACACCGTTGACCGCCTCGCCCGCATCGAAGAGCAGATGAAGGGCTTCAAAGACCAGACGCAGGAACTGAACGCGAGCATCCGGCAACTCATAAGCACGCTTCAACCCTCAAGATGAGGCGTTTTGCCGTTAGGATCAAAATTAGGATCGAAAAATCAAAATCGAAATAAATTCAATAAAACCATACACATAAAGGTGATGCCTGGCGGAGAGCATAAAGGTGATGCCTGGCGGAGAGGAAGGGATTCGAACCCTCGATACCATCACTGGTATACTCCCTTAGCAGGGGAGCGCCTTCGACCACTCGGCCACCTCTCCAATGAGGCTCGTGTATGGTCAAACGCCATTGAGATCAAGACATTTTTTCGAAATCTTGACCTCTCCACAAAAACAGACGACATGCAGAAGTTTGCAGAATAAAGCAAGAACGAGAGCGGAACCTGTCACGCTTCTCGTACAAAATTCGTACAGCCTGTTCGAGTTTCGTTCATGCCTTTCGCGCTTCCATTTCCTCAACGGGCAAACTGTAGATTTGGGAACCTTAGGCATAAGTTCCAAAGACACATTGAGTTGCCGCTGAGATCGGCGTTAATTCGCCGGTTAGGAAGGCTGAAGGCAGGCATCCTCTAACGGGCCTTGTTCCAAGCCTAAACACACGCTGGCATCCCGACCTGCAAATGGCCGAGTTTATAGGAGGTCACGGACCTATAGGCAGAGGCTATATGTGATCATAAAAACAAAAGCTTGCCTATATCACTGTCTCCTCGCAGTTTGGCGTCGAAGCGCGAGGAGACGATTATGAACAGCACAAGGGTATTCATTGACGGCCACTGGGCGAGCCCGACCAGTGGCGAAATACTGGATATGGTCGCGCCCTCGACCGGCGAAAAGATCGGTACCATCGCCCGCGGCGCGGCGGCCGACATCGACATGGCGGTCAAGGCCGCGCGACGGGCGTTCGAGGGGCCATGGGGCCAGATGGCGGCAGTTGACCGCGGTCGCCTGCTCAGCAGACTCGGCCAGAAAATCCTCGAGCACGAAGATGAACTGACAGCGCTTGAGGCCTTGGATACCGGAAAGGCCCTGAAGCTGGCGCGCAACGATATCAAGGCGGTCGCCCGCTATTTCGAGTTCTATGGCGGCGCGGCGGACAAGCTGCACGGGGAAACCATCCCCTTCCTCAATGGCTATCAGGTGATGATCCTGCGGGAACCGCGCGGCGTGACCGGCCATATCATTCCCTGGAACTACCCGGCGCAGATGTTCGGCCGAACGCTGGGACCGGCGCTGGCCGCCGGCAATGCCGCCGTGCTCAAGCCGGCCGAGGAGGCCTGCCTCTCCTGTATCCGCCTGACGGAACTGGCCGCCGAAGTGGGCTTTCCCGACGGCGCCATCAATCTGGTGCCGGGGCTTGGCGAAGAGGCCGGCGCCGCCTTGAGCAGCCACCCCGATATCGACTTGATTTCCTTTACCGGTTCACCCGAAGTCGGCGTTCTGATCCAGAAAGCCGCCGCGGAAAACCACGTCCCCTGCGTACTCGAACTGGGCGGAAAATCCCCCCAGATCGTGTTTGCCGACGCCGATCACGGCAAAGCCATTGAAACGATCGTGGCTGCACTGGTCCAGAACACGGGGCAGACCTGCTCGGCTGGCAGCCGCGTCCTCATTGAGCGGTCGATCTACGACCAATTCATGACGCAGCTATCGCGCCGTTTCAAGAATCTGCGCGCCGGCCCGCACCAGATGGACCTCGACTGTGGCCCCGTGATTTCGAAAGTCCAGCAGGAGCGCGTTCTCGGTTTTCTGGAACGCGCGAGGGCCGACAATATCGAGATAGCCGCGCAAGGCGAGGTGCATGCCGGGGCCAGCGATGGCGGATATTTCGTGCCGCCGACACTCTTCCGGCTGGTGCCGCGCGACCATGAGCTGGCGCGCGAGGAAGTGTTCGGGCCGGTGCTGGCAGCCATACCCTTCGATGACGAAGCCGACGCCATCCGATTGGCCAACGGCACTGATTTCGGTCTGATCGCGGGTGTCTGGACCGATTCCGGCGCGCGACAGATGCGTATGGCCAAGGCCATCCGCGCAGGCCAGGTCTACATCAACGGCTACGGCGCCGGCGGCGGCATCGAGCTGCCTTTTGGAGGCTTCAAGAAAAGCGGCCATGGTCGCGAAAAGGGCTTTGAGGCCCTGCGTGAATTCACAGTCGCCAAGACCGTGGTCTTCAATCACGGCTGATTTCACATCAAACCGCATCTCTGGGAGGAGAAACATGAGAGTACTATCGACAACGGCTTCGCTTATCGTGCTGGGCACATTGATGGCTGCCCAGCCAACCATGGCGCAGGACATGCGCGCCCGCCTTGGTCATGTCTTCGCGACCAATAGTCCAGTGGATCAGGCCAGCAGGGCCTTCGCGCAATGCGTGGCCGACGGGACGAATGACGCGATCTCCATCACCGTGTTTCCCGACAGCCAGTTGGGCGGCGACGAAGCGATCGCCCGCGACCTGTCGCGCGGCGGCATTGACTTCGCCTTTCTCAATCCCGGCTCCCTGACCGGTCTCGATCCGCTTCTCGATATTCACTACCTGCCCTATATCGTGAGCAACAACGAAGAAGCCGATGCCGTTTTCTACAATCCCGACGGCATCCTGCAGACTACGATTCGCGACACACTGGCCAAGCATGGCATGAAGGCGCTCGATTTCTTCGAGCTGGAATTCCGCGCCGTGACCAATTCAAAGCATCCGGTCGAGAGCGTCGCCGACATGGAAGGCCTGCGCCTGCGTGTGCCCGGCTCTGCCGCAATCCGCGGATTCTTCGAAGCGACCGGCGCGCAGGCCGTGACCCTGCCCTTCCCCGAACTGTTCGTCGCCCTTCAGCAGGGCACGGTGGATGGTCAAGATAACGGCGCCAGCATCACCTACAATTCCCGGCTCTTCGAGGCCCAGAAATATATGACGCGGCTCAACCACGTCTATGCAATGGGCACTATCACTGTCAGCGAGCCGGTCTGGGGACGCCTTTCGCCAGATCAGCAGAACATCGTGACCGAATGCGCCCACAGCGCCGCCACGGACCAGATCGCCGCCAATCGTGCCGCTCAGGCCGAGTTCATTCAGGGCATCGAGGACGGCGGCGTCGAGGTGACCGAACTGTCACCCGAGGCCATGCAGGAATTCGTCGAGATCGGCCGTTCGCTGTGGCAACAGCTTGAAGACGTCTATGGCGCCGACCGCATCGCCGCCCTGCGCGCCGAGGTCGGAGCCGATGGCAACTGATCAGGCACAAAATGCAGCCCCGAATTCGGGGCTGCTCCGTCTACTAGACGGTGTCGAGGGACGGCTGGGCGCGTTCGAAAAGGGTATTTCGGCCCTTTCGATGCTCGTCATCCTTCTCGGCATTGTGGTGACCGTTGTCGCGCGGGCAGGTAACCTGCCCCTGCCCGCAACAGGCGAACTGGCGATCGTCGCGATGGCGCCACTGACCTTCATCGGCGGCGCCTTTTGCACCTATATGCACCGGCATATCACCATTGATGCAGTCGATGCATTCGGGTCGCCCGCCATCAAGCGTTTCGTGCGCGTTCTTGCAAGCATGGCCATGGCGGTCTTTGCCGGCCTCTACGGCTGGCTAGCCTTTTCATTTTTACAGTATGTATGGTCGTCCGGCGAACGCCTGATTGACATGGGCACGCCGGTTTGGATCCCGGTGGGCTGCATCGTTCTCGGCTCTGCACTGATGACGGTTCACGCGACGCTGGACGTTGTCCGGCTGACGCTTGGCCTGCCGCGTACCGGGGCCGTCTCATGACGGTCACCTTAGTCCTGCTGCTGTTTCTGCTCGTCGTTGGCACACCGATCGCCGCAGCTTTTGCGCTGAGCGTGTTTCTGAACGCAGATCAACTCAACATCTGGCTCGATTCCGTCGCCAGCATTCCCTATGACGGCATCTCCGGCTTCGCGCTGCTGGCGATCCCGCTTTTCATTCTCGTCGGCGAAATCATGAACCGCGGCGGGCTGGCAACGTCGCTTGCAGCCCTTGCGGACCGCGCGATTGGGCGCATTCGCGCTGCCTTCGGCTATGTGATGATCGTGGCGAGCGCCTTTCTGGGCGCCATTACCGGCTCGTCGGTCGCTACCGTCGCCGCCATCGGCGCCACTCTGGGCCCGGAAATGGTGGCCAGGGGCTATCCGCGCGGCTACGTCGCCGCGCTTAACGCGGCGGCGGGCCTGCTTGGCGTACTCATTCCACCGTCGATCCCGTTGATCATCTATGGCTCCACGGTCGGCGTGTCGATCACCCAGCTCTTCCTGGCCACGATCGTGCCGGGGATCGTGATGGGACTGTCATTGGCTGTGGTGCACTGGTTCCGGTCGCGCAGACTGCTGAAGGACGGCGTCGAAAGCCGTGACGACGATCAGGGCATCGCCCGTATGGCGGGCAATTCGCGCGGCCGCGCTGTTGCGGCCCTGTTCATGCCTGTCCTGGTTCTCGGGGGTATCTATGGCGGCTTTTTTACGCCCACCGAAGCCGCGGCAGCCGCCTGTCTTTACGGCATCATAGTGGTGTTGCTGCAAAAGAGCCTCAAACCATCCGGCCTGGTCGAGACATTCTATGTCGCCGTTCTGCCGTCCGCCGCGATCTTGTTGATCATAGCCATGACGGGCATTCTGAATCGAGCCCTGGTCATCAATCAGGTTCCTCAGGAACTTGCTGTCTACATGTCGGGTCTGTTTTCCGATCCGCTGCTTTTCCTGCTTGCAGTAAACCTGCTGCTGTTCGTGGTCGGCATGTTCATGGAGACCAACGCGGCGGTGCTGCTCATGGGACCCTTGCTGGCGCCGTCGGCGGTCGCTTTCGGCATCGATCCGGTGCATTTCGCCATTGTCGTGGTCACCAATATCGAGATCGGTCTGCTGACGCCTCCGCTTGCAGCGAACCTTTACGTCGCGGCCCGCGCCAACAATGTCCATCTGCTTGAAATGCTGCGGCATTTCGGCTGGTTTCTCGGCGCAGCGGTGTTTGCGCTTGCGCTTATCACCTACGTGCCTGCGTTTTCGCTCTGGTATCGCATTTTTTAGAAAGGGCAGCTGTTAATGACATTCATTCCCAAGACTTCCAGAGCGGCGGTGCTCCGCTACTTTGGCAAACCTCTGCAGATCGAGGATGTGCCGGTTCCCGAAAAACTCGAGCCCGGCGCGCTTCTGGTCAAGACTACAGCCTGCTCGGTATGCGGCACGGATGTGCATCTCTCTGGCGGCGGCTTGGCGCTCAAGGTCGACCTGCCTGTGATCATCGGACATGAAATGACCGGAAGGATCGTAGCCATGGGCGAAAATGCCTCCAGGGACAGCGTCGGCCATGACCTGAAGATCGGCGATCGCATTTTGTGGACGCACACGTCCTGCGGCTCCTGCTACTACTGCACGGTCGCCAAGCAGCCGACTCTTTGCGAAAACCGCCGCGCCTATATGTACGAGACCATGGCGCGCTATCCCTATCTTCTGGGAGGGTTCTCGGAATACGGATATGTGCTGCCGCAGTCCGGGCGCATCAAGGTTCCCGACGCTGTGCCCGACGATCTCGCCAGTCTTTGCTCCTGCGCGTTCCGTTCCGTCATGAACGCGATGAACAATCTGGGCGAAATCGAAGCGCATGAGCACGTGCTGATCCAGGGCGTCGGCCCGCTCGGCCTGCTGGCCACGGCCGTCGCCAGGGCGCGCGGCGCGCGAAGCGTCACCGCGATCGGCTCTCCCCAGACCCGTCTCGAACTGGCAGCGGAACTCGGCGCGGAAAATACACTGTCGATCGACAACTCAACCCATGCCGAGCGACTGGAGACGGTGCGCAGCCTTACTGGCGGACGCGGCGCAGATATCGTCCTGGAATTCACCGGACATCCCGGGGCATTCGGCGAAGGCCTCGAACTGGTGCGCAAGGGCGGACGCTATGTCGTGGTCGGCCAGCTCGGCGACAAGGAAACGGTGATCAAGCCCTCGACCATCGTCAAGAACAACATTCGCGTCATCGGCTCGTTTTCAGGCGATGCGCGCAGCTACTGGCAGGCGCTGGAATTCGCCGCGCAGCATCAGGATCAGATCCCGATCCATAAGATACTGACCGGTCGATACAGGTTGGACGAGGTCAACACGGCCCTCGACCGCATGCGTCGCTATGAGGAAGTCAAACCCGTCATCGAGTTTACATAAGAAGCACAGCAATGTACGCATTTGATCCTAATGCGCGTGGCCCCCTGAATGGCGTCCGCGTGATCGACATGTCACGCCTTGTGGCAGGCAATATGAGCACCCACGTGCTCGCCGACTATGGCGCGGACGTCATCAAGATCGAGCGGCCGGGAAAAGGCGACGACCTTCGCAACTGGCGTTGCAAGGACCAGGAAATCTACTGGAAGGTCTATTCGCGCAACAAGCGCAGCTTCGTTTGCGATCTCAAGACCGAAAGCGGACGCCACGACCTTATCGACCTCGTCGCCACGGCACAGGTCCTCGTTGAAAACTTCGTGCCGGGCACGATGGAAAAATGGAAGCTCGGACCGGAGGATCTCTGGGAAATCAATCCCGATCTGATTATCCTGCGCATCTCGGGTTGGGGTCAGACTGGCCCCTATGCCGACAAGCCGGGTTTCGGCACACTGGTGGAAGCCATGTCCGGCTGGGCCTATCTCAACGGTCACCCTGACAAGCCCCCCACACTGCCCCCGCTGGCAATGGCCGACATGATCGCCGGCCTCTATGGCGTATCTGCGGTGCTAACCGCGCTGCGCAATGTCGAAATGTGCCAGGGCAAGGGCCAGGTTATCGATCTGTCGTTGTTCGAACCCATTCTCTCGATCATAGCCTCGGAGGCGGCTCAGTGCCAACTGACGGGCGTACCCACCATGCGGGCCGGCAACCAGTCGAGCCACACCTCGCCGCGCAATGTCTATCTCTGCTCGGACGGCAAATACGTGGCACTGTCAGGCTCCATGCAATCGATGGCGATGCGCATTTTCGACACCATCGGCCGGCCAGAGCTCAAGGACGATCCGCGCTTCGCCACCAATGACGCGCGAGTCGACAACCGGGACGAGGTCGACGCCGTCATCGGCGCATTTATCGCGCGACGGACACAGGCGGAAAATCTCGCCCTGTTCGAGGCTGCCGATGTGACTGTGGGGCCGGTCTGCTCGATGGGCGATCTTATCGACCATCCTTATGTACGCGGGCGCGAGGTCCTTGTGGATCTCCCCGACGCAGATATGGGATCCGTCCCCATGCACAATATCGTGCCGCGCATGTCCGCAACGCCGGGTCGCTTCCGTCGCCCAGCACCGAAACTGGGCGAGCATAATCAAGAAATCAGCACTGAACTGGAACAGTACCGGTCCCGACAGGGAGTATCCCGACATGACTGACCGCAATTTGCCCGACTGGCGCTCCATCCTCTTTGTGCCGGTTCTCAACGAGCGCTTCATCGGCGGCGCGGCCGCACGCGGCGCCGACTGCATCCAGCTTGACCTGGAGGATGCGATTCCCCCCGAGCAGAAACAGCTTGCTCGTGAGCACGTGGCGAGCGTAGCCGACCGGCTGTCGTCCGAAGGATGCGACATCGTCGTGCGGATCAACCGGCCATGGCCGATGGCCGTGGCCGACATTCAAGCCTCGGTGCGTCCCTCCGTGCGAGCCCTGACGCTGCCAAAGGTGCCGCATGCGGGCCATATCGGCTCCATCTGCGAGATTCTTGACGAGGTCGAGCGGGAAAAGGGGGTGGCGGCCGGCCATACCGGCCTGATCGTGATGATCGAGACGGCCGAGGCGCTGTTCCGGATGGACAAAATCGCCCGCGCGAGCAAGCGCATCATAGGACTGATCGTCGGCGCCGAGGATCTGGCCGTGTCGATGGGCATGCGTCCCACGCACCAATCTCTTCTCGCGCCGAATGTTCAAGCCGTCGCTGCCGCGCGGGCAGCCGGTTGCATGCCGCTTGGCTTTGTTGGCTCAGTCGCAGGCTATTCCGACCTTGAAGGTTACCGTGCCTTGATCAGGGAGGCCCGGGAACTCGGTTTCACCGGGGCCTTTGCCATTCATCCCAACCAGGTCCCGATCCTGAACGCCGAATTCGCTCCATCATCTGAAGAGGTCAAAGCCGCCCGTGATCTGATTGCCACTTTCGACCAAGGCATGAAGGAAGGGCGTGGCGCCATCAGTTACCAGGGTAAAATGGTCGATCTGCCGGTGGTCGAACAGGCCCGCGCAATCGTCGCCGCGCATGCACGCTTCTCATCCGAATGAAGCCGCTCTAAGTTGACGTCAAACGTTGGGAGGAAACGTGGACATCAAAGATCTTCGATCCGTGGTAGCCATCGCGGAGAGCGGCTCGTTTGTCGCCGCTTCGGAAAAACTGCATATGTCACAGCCGTCCGTTAGCGCCCGCATCCGTGCGCTTGAAGCCAAGCTGGGCGCTGCGCTTTTCATTCGCGGCGCGCGTGGCGTGACACCGACGCAATACGGTGAGGAACTGTTGCGACACGCCCGCTCAATCCTACGCCAGATGCACGATGCCGAGGCCGACATGCTGGCGTTTCGTGCCTCGCCTGTCGGCCTGGTTCGCGTCGGCCTGCCAACCTCGCTAACAGCGGCGCTGACCATGCCCCTGCTCGACCTGTGCTTGGCGGATATGCCCAATGTCAGATTGCGCATTGTCGAAAGCATGTCAGGCTATATCGGCAACTGGCTGCAAGACGGCACGCTGGATCTTGGCGTAACCTTTGGCACCTCGCCGCCTTCCGATCTCGATCTGCAGCCCTTGGCACGCGAAGACCTGCTCCTTGTCGGCAAAGATCGCCAGGCGATGGCGCCCCTTCTGGACAGCGACGGAAACGTTCCATTCGCCAGGCTCTCCGAAATTCCACTTACCCTGCCCGGTCCGGAGCACGGTCTGCGGGCGCTCGTGGAAGAGGTTGCGCGCCAGCAGGCGGTCCGGCTGAATATCGTGGTGGAACTCGACGCGTTCGGAGAAATGCAGCGACTGGTCGGGCGGGGACTGGGGTTTACTGTCATGTCCTCGGCCGCATTCAACTATGACTTTCGGCCTGAACTCGCATCTGCCCTGATCAAGCGCCCCACCGTTTCCCGCGTCATAAACCTTGCGACCCGCAGTGGCCGCCTTCCCAGCCGCGCAGTCAGCGAAGTGACCCAACGCCTGCGCCAGGTGGTGCAGATGCGTGTCAGCGACGACACATGGTTGGCCCATTCCATCTAATCCCCAAGCCAAGCAGAGGGAACCATGTCCGAATCTGCCCCACTCAATGTTGTGTTTCTTGATAGCGGTACGTTTCCCCCGAAAACCGTATTGCGCGGCCTGAAGGTGCCTCACGCGCTGACAAGATTTGATCGAACGGCGCCGACGGAGGTGGCCCAACGCATTGCGAGCGCTGATGTCGTAATCACCAACAAGGTGCCAGTCCGGCGCGAGGCGCTTGCGCAGGCGTCCCGCCTTAAGCTGATTGCCGTTGCGGCAACCGGATATGACGTCATCGACGTAGCAGCCTGCGCAGAGCGGAATATTGCGGTATGCAATGTGCGCAACTATGCGCGCCACACCGTGCCCGAACACACATTCGCACTGATCCTTGCCTTACGTCGCAGCCTCATGCCCTACCACCGCTCCGTTGCGGCGGGCCGCTGGGAGGAGCATGGACAGTTCTGCTATTTCGACTATCCGATCCGGGATCTCGCGGAGTCCACGCTCGGCATTTTCGGCGCCGGCGCAATCGGTCAGTCTGTCGCCCGCATCGCACGTGCATTCGGCATGAACGTGCTCTTTGCCTCACGTCGCGATGCGGCAGCAAAAGGCATCTACACGCCGTTCGACGACGTGCTGGAACGGTCCGATATCTTGACTTTCCATATGCCGCTGAAGCCGGAGACACGCAATTTGATCGGCGTTGACGAATTCGCCCGAATGAAGCGCAAACCCCTTGTCATCAACACCGCCCGAGGGGGGCTCATCGATGAACAGGCACTTGTCGGCGCACTGGTTTCAGGACAGATTTCTGGAGCGGGTTTCGATGTTGCAACAGAAGAGCCGATGCCCGAACGCCATCCACTTCAGGCGATACTGGATCGGCATGATTTTATTCTTACGCCCCACATAGCCTGGGCCAGCGAAGAAGCAACTCAGACGGTGGCCGACCGGGTCTTCGATAACATTGACAGCTTTTTCGCTGGGAGCCCAACCAATCTGATTTCCTGTTGAGCTGAACCCAGTGTTGAGACCCAAACAATATTCCGGGAGGTGAAGATGACGAGAAGCCTGAGCGGCGACCTTCGTGGTCGGGTGATAGCGGCTATCGTGAGACTGGCGAGACTGAGGCTCGCAAGCAGGGCCAACAGAGCACGGGATGCAAAGTTCAGATCTACAACGGCGGTTGCCGCGCTGCATGAAAATGCAAGGGCCGTATTCACCGACTTGGCCAAGACAGACGAGGGAGGTGAATTGTTCCTGTTCCTTTTGGCAGAGCGGTTTCTGCGCATTCCCGGCGGTTGATGTTGTGAAAAAACACGACCGAGTTAAAGCTGCCGCGCAACGCGGCGACAGCGCTTTCTGATTTCATGCGTGATGCGCTCCAGGATCCTGCTCGGATATCCGGCCATTTCCGACACCCGGCCTGCGACTTCCCCGCAGACCCCTTCAACCAACTCTGCCAGTTCTTCCACACGCCTGACCGTGGAAGCACCGCTAAGACCGACATCAGCAGCAAACGCCTTCCAGTCGCTAGCATGCAGTTCAGTCGCCGCGAACTTGCCCGCAATGCTTTGGGGAAGACTTTGGTCGACCTGCGGGTAAACCGTCGCACACATCAGATCGTAAAGCGGGGCCATTTTCGCCGTTCCACCGGCGCCGATCAGGACGGAATAATCCTTTGCGTGCGAATCCGAGTTGCAGATCAGAACGTTGAATATGACGGCGTCCAGCAGCGCGATGCGCTCTGCCGGTGAGACAAGCCTTCCGACCGCATTGAAGAGCATCTGCAGGGAGATACCGCCGCCGGCAACAGAGCGCTCGTATTTTTGCGACGGAAAGCCTCCAGAAAGCTGGCAGAGATCCTCCTGGTGCAGTCTACGGACTTTTCCTTCAGCATCTTCGAAACGGTCGTAGCGCTTGACCAGAAGATAGCGGCGGCCACCCGCCTGCCCGATGCTCGCTTCCGCGGCATCAAGCCCGCAGGCCCGGGCAAGGCTGAGGCAGAACGCCTCGTTTTCGACGCTCCCCGCCAGACGCTCGGTGTCCGGTTTGATGATGTGGGTCGATGGCGTGCCGTCGACGGGAATGGAGAAGCGTCCGGCCGCATCGACGAAAACAGGCAGCTTTTCCTGGACGCCCGCAAGAGACATGGAAACGCCCCGTTCTCCGACAAGAAAAGGTCTCGCCGGGAGTTCGTTCAAGATACGCTCCAGCGCCGCCTCGTTCGGAACGGGCTGAAGATGGATGCCTGCTTTCCTTGGTTCGCCGATCGACAGAGCGCCGGCTGTATCGCGTCCAATATGGCTCAGCAGCCCGACGATATCCTGCGGCGACACCTTGAGACGCTGACCGATCTCGGCGAGATGCGTTTCCGGAAGCAGATTTGCAAGCCACGGCAGCAGCCGTTCCGGACCGATCGTTCCGCTCCGAAGTGGCATGGTCAGCGAGACCGGAAAGGCCGAATGGCGGGCTTCCCACGAAGGATCGTAGTCGAGCCGCCATGCATCCGTGAACGAGAGAGCGCCGACGGGAAAGGTCTCATAGTAAATTGCTGTCATCGCCCGTCACCGAAAGTCGGCAGGAACCCAAGTTCGTCCTTCTCCGCCTCCGGGGAAGAGGCTGGAACGGTCTTCAGGTCGCCGATTTCGAGCCCTACCGTTCGCGCGACGACCAGAGCCTTTTCAAGCTGGCAGCTCGGCTTGCCGGCCTCCAGTTCCACAATGAAGCGCTCACCCGTACCCGCCCGGCGTGCAAGCTCAGTCTGTGTCCAGCCAAGCCTTTTGCGCCGGTCCCTGATCAACGCTCCGAAGTCGTTTGCTGTTTTGATCATCTTGCCCCTAACGAAGCTTACCGTACAGGAAGCCATTCACGTCCTCAAGCATATTCTTCCCGATCGGTATTGCCGACATCTTTGCCTACGATCTGATCAACCAAAGAAACCTCCTCAAAACGAAGGGCATATATCCAGCAAGTTCAGCATCTATCCGGCGGGGAACCGATCCGCAGCCATGGAAATCCCTCAGAACAATCTCTCAGCCGCCTATCCGGCGGGGAACACTGTCGTGACGGACAGCGCATCTATCAGCCATCTCTCAGCCGCCTATCCGGCGGGGAACTGCCGGGATCGTCTATTTACGCCGGGTCTGATTCTCTCAGCCGCCTATCCGGCGGGGAACATCATGGTAGCCTCACTTTCTGGTTCCCCGGTTCTCTCAGCCGCCTATCCGGCGGGGAACGTTAACGGCATCAGAACCACGGCGCTGCCCGGTCTCTCAGCCGCCTATCCGGCGGGGAACCGTCTGAGGTCTCTGGTGCTGTATCAACAGCGTCTCTCAGCCGCCTATCCGGCGGGGAACTTCTATCGCCCGGACGGCCTGCCGGACAGCATTCTCTCAGCCGCCTATCCGGCGGGGAACGTTAACGGCATCAGAACCACGGCGCTGCCCGGTCTCTCAGCCGCCTATCCGGCGGGGAACCGTCTGAGGTCTCTGGTGCTGTATCAACAGCGTCTCTCAGCCGCCTATCCGGCGGGGAACTTCTATCGCCCGGACGGCCTGCCGGACAGCATTCTCTCAGCCGCCTATCCGGCGGGGAACTCTCATCGCGGGTATACTACGCTTCCGTCCGCTCTCTCAGCCGCCTATCCGGCGGGGAACAAAAGCCGATTACCAAAGACCCCCGGATGAGTTCTCTCAGCCGCCTATCCGGCGGGGAACGCCACAGGCTGGACTAGTAGCGGCTCCCCAGCTCTCTCAGCCGCCTATCCGGCGGGGAACCATCTGAAATGCAAAGCCTTGCCGCTGCATCATCTCTCAGCCGCCTATCCGGCGGGGAACCAGTCCCTACCCGGGTTTCAAAGCCTATCCGGTCTCTCAGCCGCCTATCCGGCGGGGAACATGCATCAGTCGGCATACTGGCTCGACAAGCTTCTCTCAGCCGCCTATCCGGCGGGGAACGACACGGCGTCTGCGGAAGTCTCTTTTGATGTTCTCTCAGCCGCCTATCCGGCGGGGAACGCCGCCGTCCAGTCGATCCGTCCGGAATACCCTCTCTCAGCCGCCTATCCGGCGGGGAACTTCAAGTCCTACCCAGGGCAGGTTATGCATCATCTCTCAGCCGCCTATCCGGCGGGGAACGCACCGCGCTTCTCGGCAGCCGTGTCCATGTTTCTCTCAGCCGCCTATCCGGCGGGGAACAAATAACCGCTTTCGTTCGACATTGCGATTTTTCTCTCAGCCGCCTATCCGGCGGGGAACGCAACGCCGGCCCAGGCGCATGCCTTCATCGATCTCTCAGCCGCCTATCCGGCGGGGAACATCCTTCCTCGAGCGCGTGTCGGAATATTCAATCTCTCAGCCGCCTATCCGGCGGGGAACGGTTTTCGCTAAACGAGATGACAACCTTCAAATCTCTCAGCCGCCTATCCGGCGGGGAACGCCATGCTTGCAGCGCTCAAAGAGCTTCATGATCTCTCAGCCGCCTATCCGGCGGGGAACATCGCCTCGGCGGCGGATTGCTCTAGCCCAAATCTCTCAGCCGCCTATCCGGCGGGGAACGCGCAAGGCAGTCGCAGCGGCAGTGATCGAAGTCTCTCAGCCGCCTATCCGGCGGGGAACCCGTATCAGGATGCAATGGCCGGTATCGTCAATCTCTCAGCCGCCTATCCGGCGGGGAACGATGAAATCTTGCCGGAGCAGTCATGCTTGATTCTCTCAGCCGCCTATCCGGCGGGGAACGGTTTTCGCTAAACGAGATGACAACCTTCAAATCTCTCAGCCGCCTATCCGGCGGGGAACGCCATGCTTGCAGCGCTCAAAGAGCTTCATGATCTCTCAGCCGCCTATCCGGCGGGGAACGCGCAAGGCAGTCGCAGCGGCAGTGATCGAAGTCTCTCAGCCGCCTATCCGGCGGGGAACCCGTATCAGGATGCAATGGCCGGTATCGTCAATCTCTCAGCCGCCTATCCGGCGGGGAACGGTCGCCTCAATCCCGTAACCCACTTTCGTAATCTCTCAGCCGCCTATCCGGCGGGGAACGTCTGTCGCGAAAACAATCGCTCGTTTTCCATTCTCTCAGCCGCCTATCCGGCGGGGAACCTTTGCCGTCCTGTTTGGCTGGCCTCTGTAATTCTCTCAGCCGCCTATCCGGCGGGGAACATCGGCGCGCCGGATCCAGACCGCATCTACCATCTCTCAGCCGCCTATCCGGCGGGGAACTCTGGACCTGCCCGACCGCGTTTCGCAAACAGTCTCTCAGCCGCCTATCCGGCGGGGAACGATTACGCATCGAGAGTTACAGAAACAATCCGTCTCTCAGCCGCCTATCCGGCGGGGAACAATACGACCTCGCCGCCACCAAGAGAATTATCTCTCTCAGCCGCCTATCCGGCGGGGAACCCTCTGAATTTAACCCTACCGGTCGCGCCATCTCTCTCAGCCGCCTATCCGGCGGGGAACACATTGTCGCGCCGAATGTCAGCGTCCCGCCATCTCTCAGCCGCCTATCCGGCGGGGAACGAGAATGCCCTGCGCGCCGCCAACGTCTACCTTCTCTCAGCCGCCTATCCGGCGGGGAACGCCGCACTGTCGCCGGCGTGAAGGTCCATGCCTCTCTCAGCCGCCTATCCGGCGGGGAACCCAGACCGGGCGATATGCTGCAGCTCTACACTTCTCTCAGCCGCCTATCCGGCGGGGAACAGGCCGGACGGAAGTGCCAGACCATCCGAAAATCTCTCAGCCGCCTATCCGGCGGGGAACATGCGGATCAGCTCCTTGCGGAAATCGGCAGATCTCTCAGCCGCCTATCCGGCGGGGAACAGCGTGATGCCGTCCTCGTCGATCCTGCAATATCTCTCAGCCGCCTATCCGGCGGGGAACGGAACATCCAGCGGGCAGTATTTCCGTGTCGATCTCTCAGCCGCCTATCCGGCGGGGAACGCGTTCAGAATCGAAGGGATCGCGGTCGACGCTCTCACAGCCGCCTATCCGGCGGGGAACATAAAAACATACATCTCACAAGCGACGGGACATCTCTCAGCCGCCTATCCGGCGGGGAACACCGATCCAGCCGACCGGCCGGAGACGGCAAATCTCTCAGCCGCCTATCCGGCGGGGAACCGACCGATGTCAATATTGCCGGATTGATACAATCTCTCAGCCGCCTATCCGGCGGGGAACGACTTGAGTGCCTTACGTTCCTCCGGCGTAAATCTCTCAGCCGCCTATCCGGCGGGGAACGGAAGGCAGCCGAAATCAAAAGGGCCATTCTTTCTCTCAGCCGCCTATCCGGCGGGGAACAGTTCGAGCGCGGCGCGGGAGAATTGTTCGGGTCTCTCAGCCGCCTATCCGGCGGGGAACTTTCGGGCGTGGCGCAGGACAGATCTGGACAGTCTCTCAGCCGCCTATCCGGCGGGGAACACCTGATCCGGTTTTGCAGCTTCCGCGATTATTCTCTCAGCCGCCTATCCGGCGGGGAACGCTCTGCATGCTCCGACAATTCGCGCCGGCATTCTCTCAGCCGCCTATCCGGCGGGGAACTGTCGATTGTCCTTTTGAAAGAAGACGCTAGCTCTCTCAGCCGCCTATCCGGCGGGGAACCTTCGCCGCATACCAGCCGGGATATCGTGATCTCTCTCAGCCGCCTATCCGGCGGGGAACACCTGGATAAGGCCGGTCAGGGCAATGCCACCTCTCTCAGCCGCCTATCCGGCGGGGAACGCATTGATCTGCTTCTCCAGTGCTTCGATCTTTCTCTCAGCCGCCTATCCGGCGGGGAACGGCCGATGCAGCGCGACTGCATCGCCGTCTACTCTCTCAGCCGCCTATCCGGCGGGGAACATCAACGTGTAGATGATGACCCTGCGTCGAATTCTCTCAGCCGCCTATCCGGCGGGGAACGCGTTTCGCGCCAGCCCGAACGAGACCGTGTCTCTCTCAGCCGCCTATCCGGCGGGGAACGATCTTGGCTTCGGAAGCCTTCAGGTTTCCGATCTCTCAGCCGCCTATCCGGCGGGGAACATGAATACCATCCGCGCGGCTTGCTGTTCTCTTCTCTCAGCCGCCTATCCGGCGGGGAACGTGGATGTCGCGGCCACCGCGCCGGCCAATGCTCTCTCAGCCGCCTATCCGGCGGGGAACAGACGCGGAAAGTAGTGTCGACTGGTCCCGGTTCTCTCAGCCGCCTATCCGGCGGGGAACTATGGCGCGCGTCCTTTGTCTACACTTTGCAGTCTCTCAGCCGCCTATCCGGCGGGGAACTCTCTTTTTTTATGAAAGAAAAGAGTTTTCAAAACGTTAGCTGTTTATCTTCAGGCAAACCATCTTTCCATGATGAAATTTCAAACTATTGATTTCATTATGCTTTCCCAAAGGCCTTAAAAAGATCCTCCGGCGTTCCCCGGGTGAACCCTGTAAACTCAGTATAGGTCATCACCGTTTTCAGATCATCGCCGTAGGTCGGAATGCTGACCTTGATCAGATTTCGGATATCCGCACCGTCCATCTCTGACAGACCGCCTGAAAGCTCAAGCCAGCCTCGCATTGTCATATCCTCGAACAGACGACAGACGACAGGGAGATCGCAGATATGAAGCGTATCAGCCACCCGTAGCCGCGACTCGCTGGTCCCGGGAGCAAGATCGAGATGCCAGACCGCATCTTCCAGATGATCTCCGTTCATCACAAACAGCATTTCGCGGGTTTCGGACCGGCGAAACCTGCGCGTCTGGGTCATTTTCAGGTTCAAACGGGCGTTCAGGCGCGACAGATAGCTCCCGAGCGGCGACCGTTCGTCTGTCGAGATCATCTGTCGGCGCAGCCATGCTTCCGCCTCACGAAGCGGAAAAACAATATCGTCCGAAAGCAGGGGTTCAGCGGTGATGATGCTGAAATCAGCCTGGCCGGCAAGATCGATGAAATGCCGGCCCTCGAAATTCTTGAGATGCTCGACCCGCGAAACAAGCGTTTCCGTGGCAGAAGGGGTTTCCACCCCGGGCTTAGAGAGTTCACCGCTCTGCATCGCAACCGGGCTGCGCCCCAGGATCAGAATATTGGGACGATCCCCCGTCGCAGGGCGGTGGCGTCGTACACGACCGGCCGACTGAATGATCGATCGGGTCGAGATCGGATCTATGAGCGCCCAGTCGAAATCCACATCATTCCCGGTCTCGATAACGGGTGTCGCAACGACGACAATCTCGATTTCCCGCGCGCCGATATCCGAGGCTCTTTCGAAAACCCCTTCGGTGCGACACAGATCGCGTACACCCGTGTCGGGGTCTGTGCCTTTACGTGTCAGGGCGCGTTTCAGGCGGGCTTCGATATAGCCCCGGTGAAGACGGGGCAGTTGGGAATGCAGGCAGACCAGAACCCGAAGCCGCCCCCCGAGATTTCCTGATCGTATCTGAACGGCCAAAGCAGCGCTATGGGCTATGCGGGTCATCCGGACCAGACCGAAGGAGACCCGAAATCCGTCGATTTCAACCGCATTGAGGTCATGCAGTCGGGAACAGCCATGGTCGATTTGTTCGACCAGTTCCTCCCATCCGCTACAGTGCGGAAGAATTTCGCCGCGGCGCAGCGCGGGCGCTGTGCGAATTCCGTCAAGAATCGACGCACGGCAGCGCGCGAGAATATCCGCAAGGGCCTCATCATCCGCGTTGGTGAAGATGGAATCCGTGGTATCCCCGCACAGAAGAAGGTTGACATGGTCAGCTGTCCCGCTCGCACGGGCGTGATCCGCCCAGCCACGGCTATAGGCCTGATGCAGGGCCTCGGCGATATCCGGGGTCAGGGTGGCGGACATGATGATCACCCGCCGCCCTGTGGCCCCAGCCTGAAACACCAGACGGGCGATCGCGGCCAGATCCTCGCCGTCAAACTGGTCGATCTCGTCGAGGATCAGATCCGAGGTCATCACGCGAAGCGACTGAAGCAGAAACCGGGAACTGACCGGAGCGGCCACCCCCATCAGATGGTCGATCGTGCCCACCATGATCGGGGCCTGAAGAAGGCGTTGACCTGCCTCGGCCCGCTTGTCCATTGCCTCGAGAACAAGATCCAGAAAGGCGGGAAGGCCCCGGTCCGTATCGAGGGAAAGTCCCTTCAGCCAGCGGCCTTCTCGTGGATCTCCCTCCAAAGGAACCGGTCCCTCCACATTCTCGACCCGGAGCCACTCGGGTAGCTTCACCAGGCTTTCAGATCCGTATACGGCTTCATCAGATATCTCCTCACTTGGAGGTTCCCCGAATTCCAGCGGCGGATCACCAACCAGCACCGAGATATCCTCGGGCGCAAAGCCAAGGTCAGCCACATATTCTTTTGCGGATTGCGTCGCGAGGACCCTGAGGCCGAGGCCGAGGCTCATGCGCAGATAGCGGCGTTGCGGGATCGTGTCGCCCATCGCGGCGGCGGCCAGGATCTTCGGCGCCCCGCGGGACTTTCCGGTTCCGGTTCCCGCAAGGATCGCGGCGAAGAAGCCCCCCTCACGTTTCTCGCACATTGCCCGCGCGGCGCGCGCGGCCTGGTTTTGCCAGGCAAAGCGTGATTGGGGAGCGGGTGGCGGAAAGGCGATGTCGGTGGGAAGATCAGATTGATCCAGCGCCGGAAAACGGTCCCGCAGCGCATGCGTCATTTCATGCGCGAACCGCGAATAGCGATATACCCGCTTGACATGCCGGGACAGGCTATCGGCGGGCCCGGTATCTCCTTTCTCGGTCTTGGTGTTGGCCAGGTGGTCCGCAACGGCATTGCTTCGGGCGCTCTTTGCGGATCCCAAGTGATCCGCGAACATCAGCGAGGCGCGCAGCGCGATGTCCCCGCTTGCCGGCTGATCACCCGGCTGAAGTCGCTCAGCCTCCGCGCGGATCGCCGCCCCCCACCACGCTTCATGCCAAAAGGGGATGCCGGGAGCGATCGCGAGGTCCTGATCGCGGTTCAGGGGGCTTTCAGCCCGCACGTGGCGTTCCCCGAGAATGGTGACATGGTCACTGTCTGCGGACGGAAGCCGGTGGTGGGTGAGGATCAGCATCCCGATCAGATGGGAAAGACTGCCCTCCCTCTGAATGAATCGGAAGCCAAACGCGTCTTTGGGATGGGCGTGAGCCAGCTTGAGTAACTCGCGAACGCGCTGGCAAGATTTGTCGATCGCCGCCGGTTGCATATCCGCCAGGGCGTCGGCAAGATCGGCATCAGGAGTTTCTCCAAAAAGGTCGTCCCAGACCGCCGCGGAAAAGAGTTCATGGCGGACCGCATCCGCCTCGGGCCGCCCGCCCTTCAGGGCGCGGCGCAACTTGTTCTGCTCGGGCTGCCCGCCCTTCAGGGCACGGCGCAACTTGTTCTGAAAAAGAACCGTCGCCTTCCCCAGGTCATGAAAGAGCGCCGCGATCGCTACCGATGCGGCGCCGGACCGCGTGGCGTCCCGGACGGAAGCGCCCCGTCTGAAATCTGCGGGGTGAGAGGAAACCGGAACCACGCCCTCATCCGAAAATGCGTGTCGTGCGCCGATCCTGATGATCGGCTTCCTACTTTCGGATGCGCTGCGGATCTCGTGCAGCACGACGGCGGTATTGCGGGTCGCGCGCTTGCGGAGTTCCTTGGCGACCCGGTCCAGGCAGGCATTGGTAGCCTTGCCACGCCATGTCCGGTCCCCGATCCGCCAGAAATACCGATCCAGAACGCGGGCAACACGATCGCGGGACTGTTTCTCGGATCGGCATACCGCAATGATCTCACGCATCGACCGCCCCCGGGCCGGGTGTCGCCGCGGCGATCATTCTCTCAACTGTCCCGATCGCTTCCTTAAGGATTTCCCGATCATCAAAGGCGTTGATCAACCGACCACGGAAGGTCTTTTCGGCTTCCTTTGCATCTTTCTCTTTTGCTAAGGAGAAGGCAATTGGCAAAACCATTGCGTCCTTGAAGCTGTCAGCCAAATCGAAAACCAATCCACCGGCGCGCGTTTTTCCATGGAAGACCGACATATGCGGGGGAATGCCGAGAGCCCAAAGGGCTGCCCCGGCCATGCCATAACAAAGGTAATTCCCGTGATCGATCAGACGGTTGACCAGTCTGACCGGGTCCGGGTTAGTTTCATCCGGCTCGCCGACGCCGGCCTCGCGACGGAAGGTGTGCCCCTTTGAAAGACCAGAAATTCCGGAAAATTCCGCATAGCAGGCCTTGGAAAATTGCCCCTCAAACCCGAGCAGTTGGGTTATATCTTCGCAGGTATCCAGACTGGTCTCGTATCTCGAGCAAAGCTTGTTCAGGGCACCGGTTTCGCGGGCCCGAAGCCATTTCTGCGCACCGGTCCCGCCGATACGACGCATGCGCGTCGTCCGGTCACGCATCACTGCCTTGGCGGCGAGAAGGGACTTGGCGGGTTCAAGGTAGATCGGGAGCATTTCCCTGAAATGCCGGGTTGAACTGTAGGTGGTGAGGCCACCCATATGCAGCGGCGTTCCTCCGCTCCCGGTCACCGCCAGATGCACCCCCTCCTCCCCTAGCAACCGCATGGCGCTCTGAGAGATCGACGTTCCCTGGCCGATAAACAGCACCGCAAGGTTCACATGCGGGATATTGTATTCCCGACGATGTTCGTCATCTGTGATATGATAGACGATCCGGTCGCCCTCTACATGGATGCGGGCGCGCTCAAGATAGAGCGCGCCCTCCCTATCGGTAACTAGCAGGCGCGGGCCGCCCTTATGCTGCATCATCCGCCTCACGCGCCAGTTCAGGAAACACCGGAAGAATTGCCGGTGCGGACGCAGCCGAGAGACCATAGGTCGAGACCATCAGTGGAGCATCTTGGAACTCTCCGATGATCTGCCGGACATGCAAAACAGTATCCCCCTGCTTCACGACGAGGGCCTTGAGGTCATGATCGCGGGACTTGACCGTTTTCCCGAGAGGCCTTCCACGCCGCGCGGCACGGGCCTCGCTACGCCGGATCCACCCCGGAGTATGCTTCTCGCAGGCTCGATCACGGACATAGGCCGCGCCGGTCATACCCGGTTGCGTGAAGACCTCGCCGATCTCTGCAGCTTCGATCATTCCGCGACGCTTCAATGTGATGAAGCCCTCCAACCCCATAAAGGCATCCAGGGAGGTTTCCGATCCGATCAGCTCGAGGTCATTGCCGGGAAGCATGGTTATCCGTCCCATCGCCATAAGCGGAAAGGCGACAGCGATGAAATCTTCCGGCGATCCGTGACGGTTTGCGTGATGCACCGCCCCGAGAGCAGCACTCCGGACATCGCCAGCCGCGCCCAGTTCGATTGCCGCCCGCACAGGACGGATCAGAAGGCGAGCAGTGCCGAGGCAGCGTCCTTGTCCAATATTCAAGTCACTCATCCGTTCGCCTCCGCTTTCTTGCCGCTGGCACCGAAAACGCCGCCCCGGATCAGGTTGGCCATGACGAAATGGGCATCTCCGGAAATTTCATCTGGGCCGTTTGCTGTCTCAATCCCGGTGATGAGCGCCTCTGCCTTTGCGCGAAGATGGTAGAAGCTCTTCTTGGTTTCAGGCTTGCGGAGAACATTGCCTGTTTCCTGAACTCCGCCAAAGGGATTGACCGCGATCGGACCTTCATGTTCCTCACTGCCATGCCAGATATCGATATGACGCAGCGCAGCGCCGATTTTCTGGGAATGCATCGAGGCCTGCATCAGCTCACGGCCGGCATACAAGGTCGGGAGTTTAGCAAGGACCCGACTCGGTTTTTCGTCCTTATTGCTTTCGCGGACGTACTCTTGCGAGGGAAAAATCTCCTGCCCGGGCTCCATCGTCGCGTGCCATTCGACCATTAGGACAAAGGCATTCTGGTCTCCGTTTGACAATCCGTGCGCAACGCCCGTGATCAGTTCGTCGAGTCTTTCCGGTTCACCCTCGGTCAAGGCTGCGGCCAGTTCATCGAAAGATGCAGGGATATCCAGACTCAGCAGGAACGGGTCGAAGACCAGTACGGTCCCGTCACCGGTTTCGACCCGGACCGACATTGCATCTGACTGGAAACGGTTGCGCCATGCGAAACGGGCATTCGCGATGTTCCACAGATAGAGAAGCGCAAGCGTCCGATAACCGCCGGCAGTGCGGTAGGCGGAGGCCAAGCGTTCGTAGGCCGCGCCGACGCCTGTGTTATTGCAGGCATGTGGGCGCAACGACAGCGGCATGAACCGAACAGAAAAGGACAGAAGCACCCGGTCGTGCCTCTGCGGGACAATCGCATATTCAACTGATTGAGGGTTACTGAGGCCGGCTTTGTCTTTGGCGTTATCCTGAGAGGTCTGGCCACGCACTCCTTTTTCAAGGACCTCGACCGGGGTCAACGTCTCGGGATTGCCCGAGACCGTTGCATAAAACAGGCCTTCGGTGATCTGAACTGAGCGGGCGAAGGCGAGCATGCCTGTCTCAAGCGACAGGGCAGTTGGGGACTTAGCCATGGGTGGTAACCTCCTTGGGCTGCGCGGCATTGGATGGGGTGGGGTGATAATCCGGGTGACCGAGAACAAGATTTCCCCGCGCCTCCCAGGACCAGAACAGGGCGTCCAGGCCGGACATTGTCAGGCCTGTCAAGCGGGCGTTCCGGACAGAAATCAGTTCGGCAATACCGAGTACCGGTTCCGCATAAACATGTGGGATGTCCTTGCTCCGGGTACGGATCCGCTGCGGGACCGTTTCCGGATCTTCGAGCAGGCGGTAACCCACCGCTGAAGGTATGACCCGGCCGAAACCCGGCGGGCGATCCGCAGGGAAAAGAAGCTCCGCGATCCGCGCAAGGCCGGGTTGCTCCGGTGTCAGATCCCCTGAGGTGATGAAGCGTCGCTCCGCAATCTCGGGCCTGATCATCGCATATCCGCGGCGCAGGCTTTCGAAGGCCGAGCCGTCCGGGGTGACGGAATGAACCTCGATTTTTTCGTTCTGTATCAGCCCTCCGGCGATCCGGCGGCCGGCCAGTTGAGCGCGCAGCTTGCTCTCGCTCTCGCATCCGGGCAGGTGGAGGAGCAGGGAAACCTCGACGGTTCCGGTCAGGTCCTCCATCGTCTCGACGGGCTCGAAACTGCCTGACTTGTTTTCCATTTCTGGTTTTGTCCGTCCCTCCGAGACATCAACCCGATGCAAGACCGGAATGACCCGGGCACTCCAGGGGGTAAGCTCCAGGCGCCTGGCCAGAAGATCCCCAAGGCCAAGAAACGACAGCGGGCTAGGCAGGCCGGCCGCATAATCGTTCATGATGAGGTTGACGCGGCTGGCCCTGATATTCCTGATCAAGTAGAGGTCATGAATATGGGTCATGCGTGGACCTCCTCCGCGAGCCGGCTCTTGCGAAGCCGGTCCTCGAAATGCGGACTGGTCAGAGCCATGCGGGCCCGGTCATAGTTAGGGTCCTTGCCCCAGTAACGCCTGATCAACAACTCCGGAATCGCCGGTGGTTCGGGAAGTTGCTCACGGACAATTCCGTCTTCATCGGCACGTCTTCTCGCATCTGCAAGTGTGTCGAGCAGGAACTCCGCAGCATCCCCGATCAGCCTGTCTGCAGTGCGGTCAAGAGCTGCACGGGTGTTCGCATTGTTGTAGGTCGCGTCGAGCATATCCGCGTAGCGCAGAACCCAAACCGAAACCTCCTGATCGTGCCACCGGGGGAAGCGGCCGCCGTGAACATATCGATAGAGTTCCGCCTCGCTCTGGTGCATGGCGGCGGGCATCGTCGCCAGAAACCGAACCCGTGGGCCGCCGATAGCCCCGGAGATGTTCTGCGGTTTTGAACTGACTGCCAGGTCAATCCATTTCCCCCGATTGATCCGTGGACCTTCCGGATCTCTCTTCTGGAACCGGCGCCTGCCCAATTCCCTCATGCCGGTGAATGTCAGAGCGGGCGATACAGGCGTAACCTGCAAATCTCCACCGCCCGGACGCGGGATGAAGATGATGGGGAACTCGCCCGCACCGAGCTTAGACGGGCTACTCGGTTCGGAAAGAAGCGATTCTTGCATTGCCAAGAGAACATCTGCTCCAAACACTTCCGCGAATGCCTCCAGCACGGCGTCGGACATATCTGACGGATTCAGGATATGATCGACCACCGACATGGTAGGGTGACCAATCACTTCGAGAGGACGGAAAACCACCTTGCAAAAGGGAATATCCGGAGCATTCACCGATGGAAGAATTGAAGATATTCTATTCGTTCCGGTCTCGTCAAAACGAAGAACAGCATGATCGCCGTCAACGCGCGGGCTGACGAGCTTTATCATATGACTCCCACTCTTCTGGCAGATCCGGAAAGCAATCTCTGCGGAAAATGACTTCTTGAGAAAGCCGAGCATAAGGCGGAACTCTGCGACAAGGCCGTCGGAGTGAAGGGGGCGACCGGTGACCTTAAATGAAAGAACGTCTGATTTCTTGGCTTGAGAAGCCGGTGGGGCATCGGCGTTTTCTTGATTTTTATTCATGGATATATCCCCTTTCTGGTTGCAACCAGCATGATCCCGTGAAAAACTTCCAGCAGGTCCTAAATCTTTCGAAATGAAAGAATATCTATAATGGATAACAAGAAGGACTTATTCTTTGGCTGGATTGAAGCTTGCCTTCGTTATGCAGGTGAATTCGGCGCTGCAGAAAAAATGGTCTACGGCGAGGTGTTCGGTCTGTCCGAGCCGACCGTTTCGCGTCATCAGAGCGAGTTTGCCAGGGTTTTCGAGGAACAGGTCGGCGAGGCCTTCGTTCGTGACACAAATAACCGGGTTATCGGAGGCCGCCTGGTGCTGTCTGAAATGGCGGCGCTCCCGGAAACGCCTGTGTTTACTAGAATGCCGGCAATCGAGCTTTGGCTAAGGGACAATCTCGGAGGCTCGGGTTATTTTGAAGTGGAGATCGGGCGGCGAAGCCCCGAAGCCTGGTTAATGAGGATGGTGACAAGGTCCATCCGCTCCCGAAAACCATTGAGCATCACCTATCATTCTCGACGCAGTGTTGGCACAAGAATTGTATCCCCGCACGCCATTGTGCGTATAGCGGGGCGTATGCATATCCGCGCATATGACCATTCGAAAAACGAGCATCGCGACTTCGTCTTGTCCAGAATTACCGATGCGACCCTGAGCGTCGAAGGAACACCGTTCATCGGAGCAGAAGAGGACAAAAACTGGAATTGTTTCCAAACAATACTGATCGAAGACCTAAGCAACGGCAATGACCCCACTGCTAGGCTAGGCATTCGTTCCGATTTTGGGCTGAATGCTGAAGGGCAGCGAAACATGCGAGTTCGCGAGCCATTGGTTCAATATTTGATCGACAACATGAATCCCGGGTATTCGCCTCCTGTGCGGGTATCAATGGTAACTCGATTGCAGCGAGAAAATGAATCTTAACCAGCATGAAAGTGATCTTTGAAGGCAGGCACTCAGTGCACGGGATTGTGTGGTCAGGTAGCAATGCCACTCGACTTCGCCCTCACAGTCCGACGACATCATATAGCTTCTCGGCAAAAGCCTTGTCATTCGACAGCTTGAAGCTGCCCCAAGCCGAGAACCGGCACCCGCCAAGGCTCGGCTCGTTAAACAGCCCCGAATCGAGATCGTCGCACCAGACCGCGGTGGCGGATATGCGCAGGCTGCCGCACAAGCCCTGCCACACGCCGATCAGGTTGCCGACCGTTGGCATCTGTTGGAGAACGCCACCACGCCTTTCCGGGCGCCGTTGGCAAATCGATGTGACAGATCCGCATGGTGATTGACACAGCAACCGTCAACCCGAAGCTCCTGACTGCCGCCGAGCGTTTGCAATACGAGGAGTATGCCTCCAGGTCAGACAGAATGGCGGCAAGTCTGGAAAGTGATTTCGAAGTCGTGTTTCAGAAACCGCTTACCGGCCGAACACGCCCAGCATATCGAAGGCGACCGGGCGGCGGCGGTCGAGGATGAGGGCATCCTGCAGTTCGGCGATGTGCTCTCGCATCAGCGCCACGGCCTCGTCGACCTCGCCCTTAGCGCAATGGTTGATCAGTTCATCATGATGATCATGCCAGCCGGCAAGCCCGATCTGGTTGTCGAACAGATTGACGATCAGGCTGGTGCGCGCCACGAGGAGGTGAACCTGTTCGGCCAGGATCGGATTTCCCGAGAGTTCAGCCATCAAGACGTGGAAGCCGCCTGAAAGGTGGATGGCCTCGCGCATGTGGCCCTGTTCGCGGAGCTTGTGCTCCTGTTCGATATTTTCTTGCAGCCGTTCGATCGCCCTTGGATCGGCCGCGCGCGCCACCGCCTCGGTGGTGCCCGCCTCGATGGCGATGCGCGCGGCAAACACGGCGCGTGCCTCGTCCGCGTCAGGGGCGGCAACGAAGGCACCCCGCTTCGGCAGGAAAATCACAAGCTTCTCCCAGGTCAGTCGCTGAAGCGCCGTGGCAATGGTGCGTCGGCCGACACCCAGCGCCTCGACCAGCGCCAGCTCCGTCAGCTTTGTCCCGGGCAGAAGCCGCTGGTCGACGATGGCCGAGAAAAGGTGCTCATAGGCATCCTCAACCGTCTCCACCCTCGGCCGGTTCCGGTCATTCATCACGCCGACGAGCTTGCCAGGCTGCTTCATTTGTGGACGTCCTCTGCACTCTTTGGTGCACGATATTGTGCACAATTTTGTCCGCATTGTTGTTTTTATTTATGTTTACAGTCTGGCACACCGCTTGCAAGACCATTTCTGTCAAGTCCATCAAAAAGGGGAAACAAATGACAGGACTGAAATTTTCACGCCGGGCCTTCGTCGGAGCCAGTCTCGCGGCACCTTTCATCCTGAAGGCCGGGGGTGCTGCGGCCGAGACCACGGTAAAATTCTCGTTCGCCGCACCGTTTGACGGTTCGAACGCCGCCTTTTTCCTGGCTGAGCAGAATGGCTGGTACAAGGAAGCCGGCCTTTCCTGCCAGTTCGATGCCGGCGGCGGTTCCGGCGAGGCCGTCTCGCGCGTCGGTTCGGGCGTCTATGACGGCGGCATTGCCGACATCAACTCGATGGCGGAATTCAACGCCAAGAATGCGGGTGCCGCGATCCGCGATGTCTACATGGTCTATTTCCGCAGCCCGCTCTGTGTCGGAACGCTGACGAAATCCGGTATCGAAAAGCCTGCGGACCTGCAGGGAAAGACCATCGGCGCGGCAGCTCCGGATGGAGCCTACCGGCTGTTTGGAGCTTATGCCAAATATGCCGAAATCGATCCAGCAACGATCAAATGGAACATGGTCGGTCTTCAACTACGTGAGGCAGTGCTGGCCGGCGGTGATGTCGACGCCATTCTGGGATTCGATTCGACGATGTATTTCGGCCTGATAAAGGCCGGGATCGCGCCTGAAGACATCAAGTTCCTCTATTATTCCGAGGTCGGGCTCGATCTCTATGGCAACGGCTTCATCCTTTCGGATGCCTTCCGTACCGGCAATCCGGAAGCGGCAAAGGCCTTTGTCGAGGCAAGTGCCCGTGGCTGGCAGGCGGCAGCAGCCGATCCCAAGGCCGCCATCGCCGCGCTCAAGGCCAAGGCGCCGCTGATCAACGCCGATCTGGAGGAGCAGAAGCTTCTCTGGCTGATCAAGAACCAGATGACGACGCCGGAATCGAAAGCCAACGGCCTCGGCGCCGTCGATGACGCACGCCTTGCCAAAAGCATGGAGGCGGTCGCCACGGGATTCGGTCTTCCGGACGTCCCTGCCCCGGCCGATGTCTTCGACCCGTCCTTCCTGCCCGCCGAAAGCGTCAGGAAGCTGCCTGCATGACCTTTGACCTCGTCATCCGTCACGGCACAGTCGCAACCGCGTCGGATGTGTTCAAAGCCGATATCGGCATCCGGGACGAACGTATCGTCGCCATCGCGGATCGTATTCCCGATGGTGACCGGGTGATTGATGCCTCCGGGAAGCTCGTGCTTCCCGGAGGTCTGGATACGCATTGCCATCTCGACCAGCCACAGGTCCCCGGCCTTGCCTCAAAGGGCGCTCGCATGGCTGACGGTTTCCGTTCCGGCAGCATTTCGGCGGCTTTCGGCGGCACGACGACGATCGTTCCGTTCTGCGTCCAGCATCGCGGCCAGTCGCTCACCGCCGCCGTTGCCGACTACCATGCCCGCGCCGAAGGGCAATCCGTGACCGATTATGGCTTTCACCTGATCGTCAGCGATCCGACGCCCGCGGTGCTCGGCCAGGAACTGCCAGCGCTCATCCGGCGCGGCCATACCAGCCTCAAGGTCTATATGACCTATGAGGCGATGCAACTCAGCGACCGCCAGATCCTCGATGTGTTCGAGACGGCGCGGCGGGAAAAGGCGATCGTGCTCATTCACGCCGAAAACCACGAGATCATCGGCTGGCTTGCCGACCGGCTGGAACGGGCCGGTCGCACGAGCCCGGTGGCGCACGCCCATTCGCGGCCCCTGCCGGTCGAGCGCGAGGCGACCCATCGCGCTGTCACCCTTGCCGAGATCGCCGGCGTGCCGCTCGTCATCGTCCATGTCACCGGCGGCGATCCCCTGACCGAGATCCGCCGCGCCCGCGAGCGCGGCCATGTGGTGATCGCCGAAACCTGCCCGCAATATCTTCTACTGACCGAGCAGGACCTCGACATGCCGGACATGCTGGGCGCCAAGGTGATGTGCAGCCCGCCCCCGCGCGACACCGCCGCCCAGGCGGCCCTATGGCAGGGAATTGAGGACGGCACTGTCGATATCTTCAATTCGGATCATGCGCCCTACCGCTTCGATGCCGAGGGCAAGCTGAAGGCCGGTCCGGCTCCTTCGTTCCGCGCCGTGGCCAACGGGATTCCGGGCCTCGAAACACGGATGCCGATCCTGTTCAGCGAAGGCGTGATGAAGGGACGCATCGATCTGTCCCGCTTCGTCGCGCTAACGGCGACCAACAATGCAAAGCTCTATGGCCTCGCGCCCCGCAAGGGCACGATCGCCATCGGCGCCGATGCCGACATCGCCTTGTGGGACCCGGAAAAGCGGGTCACGATCGAGAACGGCATGTTGCATCACAATGTCGACTACACGCCTTTCGAAGGGCTGGAGATTCAAGGCTGGCCGGTCACTGTCCTTTCCCGTGGGGAGGTCATTGTCGACCAAGGACAACTGCTTGCCCGGCCGGGACGCGGATGCTTTCTCACCCAGGAGACCTCGTCCACCTGGAAAACAAGGGAGATCAGATCATGGATCTGAAGATTGCCGGAAAACGCGCGCTGGTTCTTGGCGGCAATCGCGGCATGGGGCTCGCGATCGCGAAGGCACTCGCCGGCGAAGGCGTGAAGCTAGCCATCGCGGCGCGCGATGAGACCGCGCTTGCAGCGGCGGCGGCTGAGATCGGCGGAGCCGAAACTCACGTCGTCGATCTGGCAGAAACCGGAACGCTCCCGGACTTCGCCGAGCGCGTCGGACCGGTCGACATTCTGGTCAACAATACCGGCGGCCCACCCTATGGCAGCGCGATCGGCCGCGACCTCGCCGACTGGGAAGACAGCTTTCGCGCCATGTCACTTTCCGTGATCGGCCTCACCGATCTTTTCCTGCCGGCTATGCGCCAGAGCGGCTGGGGCCGGGTTCTGACCGTCGTCAGCACCGGCGCCGTGCAGCCGATCCCGGTGCTCGGCATTTCCAACACGCTTCGCGCCGGGCTGATCGCGTGGTCGAAATCGCTGGCCCCGGAAGTGGCAAAGGACGGCGTCACCGTCAATGTGCTGATGCCGGGACGGGTCGCGACCGAGCGGGTCGCCATCACCGATGAGGCAACCGCCGCGCGCGAGAGCGTTACCGTCGAGACCGTGCGCGAGCGATCCTTCGCCCAGATTCCCATGGGCCGCTACGGCGCGCCGGAGGAGATCGCCGCCATGGCCGCCTTCCTCTGTTCCTCGCCGGCCTCCTACGTCACCGGCAGCGTCGTCCGCGTCGATGGCGGCTATGTGCGCCATGTCTGAACCATTTTCCGGAGACCTTCCGCCCATGCCTACGCTTCGTTCCGCTCCCCGGCTCACCCATCGCGGCGCGCTCAGCATTCTCGACGCCGCTGTTAATGCGGCAGAGACGCTCGGGATTCCGCAATGCATCGCGATCGTCGACGAGGGCACCAATCTGATCGCCTTCGCCCGCATGGATGGATCGCGCGTGCTTTCGATCGAAAGCGCCACGCGCAAGGCGATGACCGCCGCTTCGACTGGCCTTCCGACCGGCAGCCTGCCGGAGGAAAAGGCACTGCCACTCGCCGAAGCGACATCGGGACGGATGACCAATCTTCCCGGCGGCCTGCCGCTCATTGTCGACGGCATCATCGTCGGCGCGATCGGCGTCGGGTCCGGTACAGGCGATCAGGACGTCGAGATTGCCAAGGCCGGTGTTGCCGCTTTCGAAAAACTGCTCGCTGAGGAGGACGAGCAATGACGATGGCGAGCCACGAACCGGCAACCAGGATCGCCCAGCTGGAGAATGTGCGGGTCCGCTTCGGCAAGGGCGATGATGCCTTCCTGGCGCTCGACCAGACCAACCTGACCGTTCATCCCGGCGATTTCGTCGCCATGGTGGGACCATCCGGCTGCGGCAAGTCGACCATTCTGAAACTGGTGGCGGGCCTGCTGAAGCCGAGCGAAGGCAATGTCTTCGTTGCCGGCCGCGAGGTCGGCGCCGAGAAGATAGGCATCGGCATGGCCTTTCAGAATCCGACCATGCTGCCATGGCTGACGATTCGCGAAAACATCATGCTGCCGCTGAAGATCGTCAAACCCTTCGCCGATACGTTCGGCCGGGACAGGAAAACCGTGTTCCGGGATCGTGCGGAGGCGCTTCTCGTCCGCGTCGGGCTTTCCGGCTTCGGCGATCGCCGGCCCTGGGAGCTTTCCGGCGGCATGCTCCAGCGTGCCAATCTCTGCCGCGCGCTCATCCACGAGCCGGCTTTGCTGATGCTCGATGAACCGTTCGGCGCACTCGACCAGTTCACCCGCGAGGAACTCTGGGCCGTGCTTCAGGACCTCTGGATCGAAACCAGACCGACCGTCTTCTTCGTCACCCACGATCTGCGCGAGGCCGCCTTTCTCGCAAGCCGCATCCTGGTTATGAGCGCCCGGCCCGGCCGGGTGACAGAGGACCGCGCGGTTGGCTTTTCCCGTCCGCGCACGCTCGAAACCACCTTCGAGCCCGCCTTCGCCGAGCTCACCAACGAATTGCGCCGCCTGATCTTCGAGGCTCGCCTGAAACAGCAGGAGGTCACGGCATGAAGCTCTCCCGAACCACCATCGAGCATCTGAAATCGGCAAGCTTCATCGTGCTGCTCTTCGTCTTCTGGCAGGTCGCCTGCGTGGTCTTTGAGGTCAGTCCGATCGTGCTGCCGAAGCCATCGGCAATCATCTCGACCCTGATCGTCAACATGCCGGCGCTGTGGCCGCATATCCTGCAGACCCTGCTGACGACCCTCGTCGGTTTTTTCTTCGGCATGGTGATCGGCGTCGCCCTCGGCGCCATCGTCGGCATGTCGCGCACGGCCTATAACGTCGCCTATCCGCTGCTTGTCGGCTTTTCCTCGATCCCCAAGGTCGCCGTCGTGCCGATCTTCGTGCTCTGGTTCGGCTCCGGCACGCTGCCGGCCGTGCTGACCGCACTCACCACCTGCATCTTTCCGATCGTCGTCAATGTTGCTACCGGGCTCGCCACCACCGAGCCGGAGATGGAGGACGTGCTGAAGGCGCTCGGCGCAACGCGCTACCAGGTCCTGCGCAATGTCAGCCTGCCCAGAACCATGCCCTATTTCTTCGCCTCGCTGAAGGTGGCGGTGACGCTGGCCTTCGTCGGGACGGTGCTGTCGGAAACGGTCGCCGCCAATCGCGGCATCGGCACGGTGATGATGATGGCGACGGCAAGCTTCGACGTTCCCCTCGCCTTCGCCGGCCTGTTCGCCCTCGCCGTCCTCGGCATCCTTCTCTACGCGGTCTTCGCCGTGATCGAGAAGCGCGTCTGCGGCTGGGCCACCCGCAAGCAGGACCTCGCCGTGACCTGAACGCTCATGGCCTGAAATGCCCAACGTGGCCGACAAAAGCTCGGCCGCGACAGGAAAACTATACCCTGAAACCAGCAAGAGGAGAATGACGCATGCCACTCGATCCAGCCAACGGTTATCCGCATACCCCTGAAGGCTACGCCGCGTTCGCCGGTGACCAAAAACGCCAGGCGTTCCAGTATTTCAAAGACATAGATACGGCGATGCGCAGCAACTATGCGGCCAACATTGCCAGTATCGGGGCCAGTATCTATCCGCTCCTCTACGTTGAATCGACCTTCGACGGCGGGCGCTACACGCTGGCGACAGACCGGAACACCCGTTACGTTCATCAAAATGTCGGCGAGATCTACGACATCACCAAGGCGACCTCCCACATTCCCCTCGGCATCTTCTCCATCATTTCGGGTTGCCGTCACATGCTCCTGCCTGAGCAATCCCCTCAGCGCCTTCGCCGTGCTGACGAAGCGGACGAGGACATAACCGGTCATCAGCACCTCGTCCTGCGGCGGCAGCAGCCTGCCGCGACGTCTGCGCCGCTTGCCCTGGCGCATCGGCACCAGAGCCTCGGCTCCGATCGCCTTCAGCGCTGCCTCGGTTGCCTGCTCGTGACCCGGATGAACCGCTGCCACATACCAGCATGCCGTCTCGCTTGCGGTGTTGGCGGCAAGCGCGCCATCTTCGTCCTGCCGGATGCGCCGGATCGTGTCGTCGCGGTGCATCCTGCGCAGACTGCGTTCGCCCAGTTCCGCTTCGAGCCTGTCCCTTGCCGCTGCCCCTGCGTCTGCCGTCATCCCAGTCGTCATCATTGCCACCATCATCGTGCTGCCGCCTCGCCCTGCCGGATCCGCTGTATTTTCCCGAAGAAACCCGTCAGTGCCGCTGCCGGCGTTCCGCCCGGCGGGAAGTAGATCCATTGCGCCCGCCCGGGATCCGGAAGCCACGGAAAGCACCGGGCGTCATGTTCGGCCTGCCAGGCGAGCCACAGATCGCTACCGACACGCACCTGTTCGAAGTCCGCACCGGCAAGCACCGTCTCCGCCGTCACCCGCACCCCCCTGCCCGGATGGTGCAGCGCCTGCTCGTGCATGGCGTTCACCGACGGCCAGCCCATCTTCTGCATCCGCTCGTGCTGGAGTGAGCTGCGGTCCTGCCGGCCTGCGGCAATCTCATGCTCCTGGAACCGCGTCAGCGGCGGCAGCTTCATGGCAGGCTCGCCAAGCCGGATGAAGCGTTCTGCCATCCACGCCTTGCCGAAGGTCGCGGCAATGGCCGGGCCGGTTGCCGGGGCTTCCATGCCGTCCGGCACATCCTGCCAGCGCTTGTCCCTCAGATAGGTGCTGGCGGCAAACTTCACCGCCCTGCCCTTCAGCGCAGCAAGGGTGAGGAAGGCCGGCAGCAGGGTGGAGGCCTTCTCCCGGTCTTCCGTGGTCATCGCCTGCCATTCGGCAAAGGCCCGTTCGTCGCTGTCATCGCCGAAGGTCGACCATTGCCGGTAGAACTTCAGGAAGGACTTTCGCACCGTCCTGCGGTCTTCGCTCTCAGTGGTCATCGCGCTCTCCCGTGGTTGGCATTGCCCGCTTTGCGGCGGCTTGCGCCATCAATGCCCTGGCGGCTGCGACCTTCTCCCGGCGGCGCTGCCGTTCTTCCGGCGAGATGGGTCTCGAAAGCCGCCGGCGCTCTTCGATGCCCTTCAGCCGTTCGCGTTCGATCCGCAGCATCTCCCGGTCATGGCGGGCGGCATCATCGATCAGGGCGGAGAGCTCGGCCGGCTTCGGCAGGAACGAGCGGAAGCGCTCATAGCGGCCAAGCCTGAGGTTTGTGAACACCCGACGCATGGCCGCGACCGGCTTGTCGCGCAGCACGCTGGCATAAAGCTCCGCGGCCATCTCCGGGTCGATGCTGTCGGGCACCGTGAAGCCGCACTGCATCAGCGAGGACAGCATCAGATCCGAGCGATGCTCGCCTGCCGGTTCAAGGGCCGCTTCGTGGGCTGCCATGCGCTGTCCAGTCTGATCTGCCGATGTCGACGTCGACGTCGATGACGTCCGTCTCCCGGTTGCCAATGTCGTCACTGTTGCCATTGTCGTGCCTCATGCGTTTGTCGAGGGATGCCTGCACCCGCCTGTTGTGTTCCCGGATCTGTTCGGAGCGAGATGTGCCTGAAGGCCGTGGCGGCGATCTGGCCTGCGATGGTGGGGACGCGGCCGGCCTGTCGGTCCAGCGGTCCTGGTTGAGCCATGTCGAGAGATTGCACCATGGCCGGTCGTCACGCTTGGCGACGTAGCGCCTCAGCCCGTCCATGATCGTGTCGAGGTCCGCCCGCTGCCTTGCCGACGCCCATGCCTTCAGCGCCGTCTTGCGGGCCACCTTCTGCGGGTAGAGCGGCCAGACATGGGCATCGAACTCCGCCGTCAGCCCGGTGATGTCACCACCGCGTCGACGAGCCCGGGTGCCGACTGTGCCGGCGGCTTCGGTTACTGCCCCGCTCCCGGCGGATGACGGCCTGTCGGTCCCCGGCTCCCGTCCCGGTTCTGCTCCGAGGTCTGGCCCAAGGTCAGGGTTGGGACCGGTATCCGGTTCTGCTGCAAACAGACCCGTCTCCGTCTCGACGGGGGGATTTTTCTTTTGGGCCCCTTTAGGGGCCTTTTCTTTAAGGGGGGAATTTTCCTGTTGGGGGGGGAAGTGTCTTTTTGTGCCGCACCGTAACGCGTTACGTCACGGGAAACAGATCCGGATTGCGGCGGGCAATGCCGGCAACCACCATGCGCGACACGCCCCACGCCTCGGCAATCGCCGTCAGCGCCTTGCCATCCCGGCGCATCGCGGCCATCGCCTCTATCTCCTGACGGTCCCAGTGCTTCACAAGGCCTCTCCTTTCCGTTCGGGATGCCCGCCCGTGACTAAGGGCGGGACACCGGAGCGGAAGGACGATCAGTTCCGGACCGGCTTGATGCCGCCGGCTGCAAACGACTCCAGCCGCCGCCAGTCGGTCGCAGCCTCGATCGCTTCCATGCAGAGTGCGTCCAGTTCCTCCTCGGTGAGGTCGCGCGGCGGGGTCATTGCCGGCGTTTCTGCCTGAGCGGGGCGGCAATCTTCTTCCGGCTGCCATGGCCGGGGCCGGATCTCGCCGGGCATCACCCGGTGCGATGGCGCTTCGGCAAAGGGAAATGCGCCTTTCATCGTCCGTTCCTCCCGCCGGGCACCGAAAGACCGCCGCCGGCAATCGCGCCGATCAGGCAGCGTTTCAGGCGGTCCTCGCTCAATTCCTTGTCGGAGAGTTTCTGCAGGCATTGATGCGCTTCCGCAGGCGTCACATGCCCGTCTGCCAGCGCTTCGAGGATCGTGCTTATCAGTTCGCTTTCACTTGCCTGATCGCCGGCCATGCACTGGATTAGCGACAGCGCCGTCCTGCTGCGCTCATCCGGTTCGCTCAGCCGCCGGCCAGAAGCCGCAGCCATGGCCTCGGTCACCAGCGGCGCGTCGGTATCCTCTTCCAGGATCCGCGCCACCGGGATCGGCATGATGTCGGTATCGTGCTTGCCGTTCCAGCGGCCGACCGAGCTGGTCGAGCGGTTGGTAATCAGCGCAACGCGCTCGATCCCCCCTGCCCTTTTGATCAGGTCGCGCTGGGCGCAGCGGACGGCGAGAATGAACGGATCGATGGAGGGCTCTTCGGCCATGTCTCTCCCTTTCGAAAACAACAAAAGGCCATGCGCGCCGGGGAATACCCGGCGTCGTTTCCCATGGCGGGACGGTGGATCGCGGTTTAGGGTCAGGTCAGTCGGATAAGGCCCCTAGGGCGGGCGAAGCCGGAAGGGGCAGCAGCATGGGCCGGGGGCCGCAGCAGTTGAAAGGGACCAGCGCCGGAGCAGGCACCCACACCCGCTCCGGCGCACCCCGCGCGGACCGGCCAGGAGGAGAAAGCCGGTCACACGCCGCGCGCTGCAACGGACCGGCAAGACAGCCGACCGGAGCGTGCGAAGGGAAAAAGGGAAAGGCCATGCCGCGCGCAGAACATTGCACGGGGGCATGGCGTGACCGGAACAAAGCCGGCAAGGTGTCCGCGATGCCGGTCTGGCAACTGCGGATCTGGGGGAGAGAAATTCAGCATACCGGTCACAAACAGATCGAACGCCGAAGAAACAGCTTCAAAGAAATTGTCGAGGCACCAATTTTTCGCGCGTAACCCGTTGCCTGCGACAGGCACAGGTCTGGGCATAGCCTCTTGGCTCGGATTCATCGTGGGCCTTTGTGCCGGCATAGGCATCACCGCCCTTCTCGCCCTCTCCATCCTCGGAAACTGAGCATCTGCAGCCTCAGCGAAGCATGGGCGTCCGCCCGCGTTTCTCGCTTTCCCCTAAATCAACTTCGGGAGCCAGTACGATGAAGCCAGAGGCAGTCGATGGAATGAGCGCAACCAGCCAAGAGGCGGAGCCTCTGTCAGATCCGCTCGCATGCACCTTCAACGCAAAATGGCTGTGGCCGACGAAGGCCGTGATCGACTATGCCCGTTCGCAGGATCCGGCACGCTTTCCCCTCGATCATATCGGTGTCGAGCCGGCGCCGGAGGGCGGTGTGTTCATCAGTGTCTTCAGCCGTCACGCCATGGCCGTGATCCACGATCCGGACGGCAGGGCATCCGAAGCCGTGACGCTCGACCTTCCCGACGAGGCCTTCGACCTCTGCCGGCCACAGGCCCCGGCCAGGATGTTCTCCTGCGGCTGGGAACATGCCTTCAACCTGCCGGAATGGACACAGGCCGGAGAAGCCCTGTTCCACGAGGCCGGAATGATGATCTTCCCGAAGATGGCACCGCCCAGTTGGCATGCCGATACCGGAGAGGGGGAGGACTTTCTGCCCGCGCTGTTCCAGCAGACTGCATCCGACTGCAAACGCCTGATGCCTGGCCACGATTACCGCATCAGCCGCGGTATTCCCCACGACTGGAGGCGGTTGATCGCAAACTGGATGGCAGGTTCGTTCGGGGCCGACGAGGTCCGCTTCAACCCGCAGATACCGGCTCTGTTCTCCAGCTTCCTCGATCTCATGAGCCCTCACCAGACACTCAGCACAAAGCACTGGCTGCGAAAGACCGGGCCGAATGTGATGACCGTGGCGGGTCATCCGGAGTTCATCGGCTTCTGGATGCCGATGCGGGAGGCAAGGCCAGGCGATGAACCGGCAGAGTTCGAGCACATCCCGGCAAGGTTTCTGAATGAAGTATCCTGCCATGGCTAACCGTCTACCCGCACGCGAGCGGCTGGATGGGTATCGCACGCTCGTTTCCAGAGCAGTCCCGCTGGCTGATATTCTGGCCGATACCGCCGGCATGCATCTTGAGGTCACGGGCCCGGGCGAACCGGAAATCATCTGCTCGCTTCCGGTCACCTGCCCTGCCGACAACCGCGAACTGATCCGAAGGCATATCGAAATCCCCGCCGACCTGATCGGCATGCTGGATGCCGCCGCCAGACGCGATGCTGAACGACAGCGCGAGATCGAGCGGCTGAGACAGGCGCTCGAAGCCAGGGGCGGCAAATCAGCGAAGGACTATGCCGCCGAGTGCGCCATGAAGTGCGCCGAACCGGCCTTCATGCGGTTTCTGATCGAGCGACACGACCTGCCGCATCCGGCGACAGACAAGACGGCCGCAACGCGCGTGCGATCCGTGCTGGCGATCACAAGCCGCAGCCAGTTGAATACAGACTCCGCCGCCGCAGCGCGATGGCGAGGAATTGTGCAGGAATTCGAAAATTGGAGTAGGGGCAAATGACAGATACGATCCAGCCTGAAGACATGATCGATCAGGACACGCTTCTAGACACTTATCCTTGGCTATCGATCCACATCGTCAGCCGCTGGCGCACGAAAGGCCACATCCGGTTTTTCTGTGGCAAGGAAGGAAAGCTGGTTTATCCTCGCGGCGACATCGAAACGGCTCTGGGCAGGGAAATGGCATGGCAGCAGGAAGAAAGCCAAGATTATTCGAATATCGCGGGCTGTGGATCGGTGAAGAACCCGGCCGAACTGGCCTCTATCGCTACTGGTACGATCAGCGAACCCGCAAGGTTAAGCGAAGAGCGCTCGAAGCGCAGGATATTGAGCAAGCGAAGGAAGAGCTGATCGACATTCTCGGCAGCGTCGGCGCATCGCGCGGCGGACCGGAGGCTGCCAGCCTTGCCGATGTCATGGCGCACTATTTGGAGCACAAGGCCGAGCCAAAGGGGCCACGCGCGGCCAGCGCCGCCAGACGTGCGGCGGAACTGGCACTCGATGCCGCCGAAACCTTCAGCCCGCACCCGATGATCGGCCATCTGACACGACTAAATCAGCAGCGCATGTGGACGTGGATGAGTACCGAGCACGGACTGAGCCCGAAGTCGATCACCACCTACATGATTTCGGTGCGCGCCGCCGTCAATTTCGCCGCCATCCCGCAGATCGTAGCAGTCGGCGATGAAAAGCAGGAAGTGCAGCTGCTGACATCAGCGATCCCGATCTTCTGCAATCAATCCGAAACCGCCGATCACGTCGGAGGCGAGATGTCGCGACCGCGCGACTATATCCCGACGTTTGAAGAGCTCGGCCGATGGATCGACCGGATCTCGAATGAGGATGATTTTCGGTATGTGGTGATTGCCCTCAACACGGCCGCAAGAAACGAAGCGATCTTCGATCTTCGCATCGACGGCCAGGTGGACTTCAACAGCGGCACGATCGACCTCAACCCGCCCGGCCGCCGCCAGACGAAGAAACGCCGCCCTGTCATCCGGCTGACCACCGGCCTTGCGGCATGGCTGGATCACTGGAGAGACGACCGGCCCATCCGCCAGTATCAGGATACGGTCGAGAAGCGGCTGAACGCCATGGGCAAGGACCCGGCGCCGAAAGACCAGAACGGCCGCTCCCTTGCCCCGCTCAACATGCCGGAAATGACCTGCTACACCCTCCGGCATTTCATAGCGACAAATATGCGCCGCGCCGGTATCGCCGTCTCGCGCGAGCAACGTTCAAAATGGCTGGGCCACGTCGTATCGGAAGGGTCAAGAACGACCGATTGGTACGAAAAATTCGATCCTGACTATCTCGAAGACCCGATGCGCGCCACCGAGATGATAATCCAGAAGCTGCAGAATCACACTCACAAGAGCCTCACTGCACCCACGATGCACTCACAAGGCACGATACGTCTGGTATCAGGACCAGAAAAACAATAATGATTTCAATGGGAAAGTGGTCGGAGTGGAGAGATTCGAACTCCCGACCCTCTGGTCCCAAACCAGATGCGCTACCAGGCTGCGCTACACTCCGCCGTTGCGGCCCGGATACACGGTTCGCGGGCCGACCGCAACAGTTAAAGAGGTGATCGGGCGTTATTGCTTCAGCGCCGGGCCGGTGACCGTGTCGCCGGGCTTCAGCCCATAGGCCTGAGCCTGCCCGCCGGCGAGTTCGAGCACATATTTCACCGGCTCGCGCGAGGCGATCACGCGCTTGGAGCCGGGCTCGGCCTCTTCGTGGAAACCGGCCACCGAGCCATCGGCGCGGATGAAGACCATATCGAGCGGGATCAGCGTGTTGGCCATCCACATCGAGGCGGCACGCGGCTGGCCGAGATCGAAGATCATGCCGTGGTCGGGGGCAAGCCCGGTGCGGTACATCAGACCGCGCTGGCGCTGTTGCTCGGTTTCGGCAAGCTCGACGACGATCTCATGGTCGCCGGTCGCGGTGTGCAGCGTCAGTTCCGATGTATCGAAGGCAACCTCGGTCTGGGCGAGCGCGAGCCCGCTGAACAGCAGCAGGAACGCAGCCGCCAGCATTTTCCAGTTGCCGAAAGAACGTGTCATGGGGTCCTCGCCTCGATCTTCGGCGGTTACGCCGCCATGACCGACCTTATGCGGCGGCGGCGCAAAACTCAACGCGGTTGCGTCCGCAGGCAGAAGTCGTGAAGGGAGAAGCCGGCAGACGGCCCGATCGCGATCGAAGAGCCTCAATTGGTGCGGTGTTGCGGGTTGGGTATGTCCGGATGGACCTCAGCCGCCATCAGCCCCTTCGGCCCGTCGCCGAAACGCACCAGCACGGCCTGCCCCTGGATCAGTTCCATCAGGCCGTAGCGGCGCAGGGTTTCCATGTGGATGAAGATATCCTCTGTGCCCTCGCCGCGCGTCAGGAAGCCGAAGCCCTTTTCGCGGTTGAACCATTTGACGATCACCCGCTCCAGCCCGCTCGTCGCCTCGACATGGACATGGGTCTTCACCGGCGGCATCTGCGAGGGATGAACGGCGGTCGACTGGTCCATGGACAGGATTCGGAACGCCTGATAGCCGCGCTCCCGCTTCTGCGCCAAAGCGACCACGCGGGTTCCTTCCAGTATGGTCTGGTAGCCGTCCTTGCGCAGACATGTGACGTGGAGCAGGATATCGTCCATGCCGTTATCGGGCACCACGAAACCAAAACCCTTGCCGACATCGAACCACTTCACGAAACCGGTAACCTCGATCAGCTCTCCGGCTTCAAGGCCCGCATCCTCTGCGGCAGAGTATCTTTCCGCTTGAGACCTCTCGGCCATATCGCCCCGCTCCTTGAAAAATCCAGGCCGCGAATTAACTGATTCTTCGCATAAGAGTAACATTCATCCATCCGATTCCTGCAATACCTAAACGCATGAAATCGGGAGTTGCGGCAAATCTCCGCAGTAATTTTCAGACTAGCCCACAGGAAAGTGACAAATGCATTATCTCCACACCATGGTCCGCATAACGGATATCGACGCTTCTCTGCGCTTCTATTGCGAGTTGATGGGGCTGAAGGAAGTCCGCCGGATCGAAAACGAGAAGGGCCGGTTCACCCTGATTTTCCTCGCCGCGCCGACCGATCTTGAAAAGGGCGACGGCGAGCATGTGCCGAAACTCGAGCTGACCTACAACTGGGACCCGGAGGAATATTCCGGCGGCCGCAATTTCGGACACCTCGCCTATCGCGTCGAGAATATCTACGATTTCTGCCAGAAGATGGCCGATGCCGGCGTCACGATCAACCGTCCGCCGCGCGACGGCAACATGGCTTTCGTGCGTTCGCCGGACGGCATTTCGGTCGAAATCCTGCAACAGGGCGAAGCGCTTGCCCCTCAGGAGCCATGGGCTTCGATGCAGAACACCGGAAGCTGGTAGGTCCGCATCGCTCCGTACCGGGCTCGTCCGGATTTTAGGCGGAAAAAACAAATACTTATTGAGGCGCCCACCCCGGCGCCTCTCACGTGTCTTTTTTTTGAAGAATTCGCTGATTTGCGCTTGCGGCAATTCATCTGCCTTATTATAAGGGCGCCCAGCGACCACATGCGCCCTTCGTCTATCGGTTAGGACGCCAGATTTTCATTCTGGAAAGAGGGGTTCGACTCCCCTAGGGCGTGCCATCCGCTCAAGGTGTAAACCTTGCAGGATGCATCCGAAGGCTTGGCTTTCGGAAACTGTGTTTGCGCGGCGGCGGTTCCGGTTTTGCGGTGACCGCCGTTTTTGAAATGTGCGCCCTTCGTCTATCGGTTAGGACGCCAGATTTTCATTCTGGAAAGAGGGGTTCGACTCCCCTAGGGCGTGCCATTTCAAATCCTTCGGGAATTTTCTGCCGAAAGCCTGCATTGGCGCGTGTACCCCTTCACATCACGACGGATTGGCCGCATCGATGATTCGGAGCTGAACCCGGCGCTGGCCCTGCCAATGGTCGCCGGCAAGCGTTCCGGCAACATGCAGGCTGCGACCGCGCGCGCCGAGCAGAACCTCACCCAGCGGCTTGTCTGCGGCACGGAAGGCGATACAGTCCAGCGTCGTTCCCTCCGCGCTCTCCAGCCGCACCTTCACATGACCGCCGGCGCCGATCACGCGGGCATCGCGCACCCGGTGCTGCGGCAGCGCGAACACCGGCTGCGGATGGCCGGAGCCATAGGGGCCCGCCGCCTCCAGCCGGTCGATAAGGTCGAGCGTGGCGCCCGAGGCGCTGAGCGCGCCGTCGATCTTCAGCACCGCATCGGCGGCCAGCGCCTCGACCGCGTCGCGGGCGTGATCCTCGAAAAAGGCCCTGAGCGGCGACAGCTTATCCCGCGTCACCGTCAGGCCCGCCGCCATGGCATGCCCCCCGCCCTTGACCAGCAGCCCCTCGCCGACCGCAAGACGCACCATGCGCCCGAGATCGAAGCCGGCGATCGATCGTCCCGAGCCGGTGCCCCGGCCGTTCGCATCGAAGGCGATCGCGAAGGCGGGCCGGCCGAACCTGTCCTTGAGCCGCGAGGCCAGCAGGCCGACAATGCCCGGATGCCAGCCCTGCCGCGCCGTCACGATCACGCCCGCGCCGCTGCCGTCTCCGAATTCGGCGATCGCGTCGGCCTCGGCCTCCTGCAGCATTGCCGCTTCGATCGCCTGCCGCTCGCGGTTGAGCTGGTCGAGGCGTTCGGCGATCGCCTCGGCCTGTTCCGCGTCATCGACGGTCAGAAGCCTGCTTCCGAGCGCCGCATCGCCAATCCGCCCGCCGGCATTGATGCGCGGGCCGATCAGGAAACCGAGGTGATAGGGCGTCACCGGCCCGGCAAGACCGGCGCGCTTGAACAGCGCCGCAAGTCCGGGATTGGAGAGCGCGCGCGCGACGATCAGCCCCTTGACCACATAGGCGCGGTTCAGCCCCTTGAGCGGCACCACGTCGCAGACCGTCGCCAGCGCCACGAGATCGAGCCAGGACAGGAGATCGATCCGGCCCGCGCGCATGTCTCCGGCCTGCCGCAGCGCCCTGTGAGCCGCCACCAGCACCAGAAACACCACGCCGGCGGCACAGAGGTGTCCCTGCCCCGAAAGATCATCCTCGCGGTTGGGATTCACCAACGCCGTGCACTCCGGCAGGTCGACGCCGACCTGGTGATGGTCGATCACCACGACATCGATCCCGCGCGCCTTGGCGACGGCAAGCGATTCGTGGCTGGTCGAGCCGCAATCGACGGTGACGATCAGCTTCGCGCCGTCCGCAATCAGGCTTTCGATCGCCTGCGGGTTCGGCCCGTAGCCTTCGAAGATGCGGTCGGGAATATAGATCTCGACCTCGAGGCCGAGCATGGTGAGAAAGCGGTACATGAGCGCGGACGAACAGGCCCCGTCGACATCGTAATCGCCGAAGACCGCAACCTTCTCGCCACGGTTGACGGCCTCGATCAGGCGCGCCACCGCGGCCTCGCAATCGGTCAGGCTGAACGGATCCGGCATCAACGAACGCAAGGTCGGGTCCAGAAACGCAGGCGCGTCATCGACCGGCACGTCGCGTCCGACAAGCACCCGCGCGATCAGTTCCGAGAGGCCGTGGTTCTGCGCCATGGCAAGCGCCCGGTTTTCGCCGGCCGCCCCCAGACGCGGCACCCAGCGCAGACCGCGCGCCGATTGCTCGACGCCGAGAAAGGCGCGCGGGGTCGTCTTGCGTTGGGCGGCATTGTCAGTCATCAGGCCTAGGCTCCGCTGGGACGTCTTGCCCCTTCATAGCGCCAAGTCCACCGTCATGCCATCGGTGCATCGACGACACCGGCGCGGGGAGGTTTCCGGATCGCCGGCCGTCCCTGTGATCTTCAGGGCTTTTCGATACGGATGACCTGCGGCTTGCCGACGATATAGCCATCGCTCTCCATCGCCGTCACGGCATTGCGGATCGAAAGCTCGGTGGTCGCGTGGGTCACCATGATGATGGTCTTGGTCGGCGCGTCACGCTCGCCATTGACCGAATGCTGAACGATCGATTCGAGCGAAATCTGGTTGTCGGCCATCCGCCGGGCGATCGCCGCGATCACCCCGATCCGGTCCGCCACCCGCATGCGGATGAAATAGCCGCCCTCGTGGCTGCGCATGCGCGCCCGCTTGTAGGGCTCCAGCGATTTCGCCGGCCTGCCGAGCGCCGGCACGGTCTGCGCGCCGGGGCGGGACTTGGCGATGTCGGCGATATCGCCGAGCACGGCGGATGCCGTGGCATCGCCGCCGGCGCCTGGGCCGACCATCAGCAGATCGCCGAGAATATCGGATTCGATCGCCACCGCATTGGTGACACCGTCGACCTGGGCGATCACGGTATCATGCGGCACCATGGTCGGATGCACGCGCTGCTCGATGCCGCCGCCGGTGCGCTGGGCGACGCCAAGCAGCTTGATGCGATAGCCGAGTTCGGCCGCCGCGCGGATATCCTCCTGGGTGATGTTGGAAATGCCCTCGAGATAGATATCGTCACAGGAGATTTCGCAGCCAAAGGCAAGCGAGGTCAGGATTGCAAGCTTGTGGGCGGTGTCGTTGCCGTTGATGTCGAAGGAAGGGTCGGCCTCGGCATAACCGAGCCGCTGGGCTTCCTGGAGGCAGTCCTCGAAGGAAAGCCCCTCCTTCTCCATCCGGGTGAGGATGTAGTTGCAGGTGCCGTTCATGATGCCGTAGACGCGGGTCATGGTATTGCCGGTAAGCGATTCCCGGATCGCCTTGATGACCGGAATGCCGCCGGCGACCGCAGCCTCGAAATTCAGCAATACGCCTTTTTCTTCAGCTTTGGCGGCAAGCGCCACGCCGTCTTCGGCCAGCAGCGCCTTGTTGGCCGTCACGACGTGAATGCCCCGTTCGAGCGCCGCGTTCACCGCATCGCGCGCAGCCCCCTTCGCACCGCCGATCAGTTCGACCAGCACATCGATATCGGCGTCCCGCGCCATCGCCACCGGATCGTCAAACCAGACGGCGGAGGACACGTCGATGCCGCGATCCTTTGTGCGGTCGCGCGCCGATACCGCCGTCACCGAAATGGCGCGGCCGCAGGCGACGGCAAGGTTTTCATGTCGTTCGCTGATGATGCGCACAAGCGAGGCGCCGACGGTTCCAAGACCGGCGACGCCGATTTTCAGGGCATCTGCCATGGGGTATTCCTACTGACCAAAATTCCACGTTCGGACGCAAGCGTCCGCGCCTCATTTAGATCGTTTCGGCGGCAAATGAAACATTCAGGACAGGGAAATTTGGGAGAGCGGGCTCGGGGATGGCTTCGATCGGTGGCATTCACGCCCCTGCTACATCATCGCCGCGGACGCACACTTCTACTGGACGCGCGCGTTGTGAATAGTGGGCGCGCGATTTGTGAATAGTTTCGACCAGATCGCCGACGGTTTCGCTGGAGCACAGATATTCATCCATAATCATCACAGCGAACTCATCCTCAAGGGCCATTCCCAGCTCAACGATATCGAGCGAGTTAATGCCGAGGTCGTCCAAGGTGACTTCTTTGTTTACATCGCGCTCGGCTGAGCCGATGACGGCGATGATCGTCTTCTTAACTCGGCTGAAGGTTTCACACATTCGCAGTTCCTCCGCTAGAAGCCCTACCGAGAGGTGCGGTTTCGCCTGCCAGCCAGGCAAAATCCGAACTTGAAACCATTCTCACAGGGTTCTCTTGTAATTCATGTTAGCGCTATCATAGCTAATTTAAAAGGGGTTTCTTTCCCTAGGATAAACTAAATCTGATCAGAGGAATGCACTATTGGTTATGAACGTGGCATGAACATTGAGCGATCAGGAAAGCCTACGCCCTCCTGATCAAACCGCACGGAAAGGGCGCGCCCTCTCCGGCCAGACTACCGATGCGCCTTCAGCGATACGATATTGTCGGGCGCAACCGAGGTGGTGGCGAAGAAGCGCTTGAGGTTGCGCGCCGCCTGACGGATGCGATGCTCGTTCTCGACCAGCGCGATGCGCACGTAATCGTCGCCCTGCTCGCCGAAGCCGATGCCGGGGGCAACGGCAACATCGGCCTTTTCCACCAGCAGCTTTGAAAATTCGAGCGAACCCATCGCGGCAAACGGCTCCGGGATCTTCGCCCAGGCGAACATGGTCGCCGCCGGCGGCGTCACCTGCCAGCCGGCCTTGGCGAAGCTGTCGACCATCACGTCGCGGCGCTTGTGGTAGATCGAGCGGACCTCCTCGATATCCGTGCCATCGCCGTTCAGCGCGTGGGTGGCGGCAACCTGGATCGGGGTGAAGGCGCCATAATCGAGATAGGACTTCACCCGCGCCAGCGCCGAAATCAGCCGCTCATTGCCGACGGCAAAGCCCATGCGCCAGCCCGGCATGGAATAGGTCTTGGACATCGAGGTGAACTCGACAGCCACGTCCTTGGCGCCCGGCACCTGCAGGACGGACGGCGGCGGCGCGCCATCGAAGTAGATTTCCGAATAGGCAAGGTCCGAGAGCACGATGATCTCGTGCTTTTTGGCGAAGGCCACGACCTCGCGGTAGAAATCGAGGCTCGCCACTTGCGCGGTCGGGTTGGACGGATAGTTGAGCACCAGCGCGATCGGCTTCGGGATCGAGTACTTCACCGCCCGCTCAACCGGTCCGAAGAAGCTGTCATCCGGCTCCCCCGGGATCGAACGGATCACCCCGCCGGCCATCAGGAAGCCGAAGGCGTGAATCGGATAGGTCGGGTTGGGGCAGAGAATCACATCGCCGGGCGCGGTGATCGCCTGCGCCATGTTGGCAAAGCCTTCCTTGGAGCCGAGCGTCGCGACGATCTCGGTGTCCGGGTTGAGCTTGACGCCGAAACGGCGGGCATAATACCCCGCCTGGGCGCGCCTCAGACCCGGAATGCCCTTGGAAGACGAGTAACGATGGGTGCGCGGATCGCGCACGACCTCGCACAGCTTGTCGACCACGGATTGCGGGGTCGGAAGATCGGGATTGCCCATGCCAAGGTCGATGATATCGGCGCCCGCCGCTCGCGCGCTCGCTTTCAAACGGTTGACCTGTTCGAAAACGTATGGCGGCAGTCGCCTGACCTTGTGGAACTCTTCCATCTTCTTCCTCTTGGAACAATGAGTTGAACGACCCTTCGAAGGATCGACGAAACGAGAGCAGGAAAAACCGGCTCGACGCAAGATTCAACTGCGCTTGCGTCAATTTTGCGGCAGAAATCCTAATACTCTGTTTCATCCTTGCCACAGGGCGGGCCGGGTGTGGCCGCTTTCGAGCGGCTACTGCGCGGCGGGAAGGCCGGCCAGACCGTCGAGCTTGGTCGTCATGGTGGCGACATCCTCATCGGTAAACTGCGCATAGGCGGCCGTGCCGGTATCGCAGACATCCGGCTTGCCGCAGGTGGTGGAGCAGGCGGCAACAAGCGCGGCCGCCGCAACAAGGGTCACGCTCAAGATCATCCGGCCGAATTTCATCGCATCTCTCCCGGCGCCGAGGCGGCGCAAATCAGTCGCGCGCAAATCTGCCCGGTTTGGGCGCGCGGCGCAAGCAGGTCAGGTCTCCGTTCGCCCCTCGCCTTCCCGGTCACGCTCGTAACGATGGACGACCGGCAGGGGCGGAAGCCAGGATTCGCGGCGGACGGTCCAGAGTTCGTAGCTCGGCCTGAACCGGTCGGTCTCATCGAAAGTTCCGAGACTGATCTCGACTTCATCCCCGCTTACCGCATAGACCGGAGAACCGCAGGTCGGGCAGAAATAGCGCCCCTCGAAGCAACTGGCCTCCCCGGCAATGCTGACGGCATCTGCCGGGAAGATCGCAACCGCCTGGAACGGCGCGCCGCTATGTTTGCGGCAGTCAAGGCAATGGCACACCCCGACCCGATAGGGCTCGCCCGAAACCGCGATCCGCACCCTGCCGCAAAGGCATCCGCCGGAAATCCGATCTGTCATCATCTCATCCTTTGTTTGTCGCCTGCCTCTTGCCATAAACGGTGCAGAGGCTAAAACGGCAATTCATGCAGTTCGATCCTCCCCTGATACCGGCAATACTGATCCGGCGCTACAAACGCTTCCTTTTCGACGCCGTTCTGGAAGAGACCGGCGAGACGATCACCGGCTCCTGCCCGAATACCGGCTCGATGCTCGGCCTCAATACGCCCGGCTCGCGCATCTGGCTGTCGCGCAATGATGACGGCAAGCGCAAATATCCCCACCGTTTCGAACTGATCGAGGCCGACGGCACCGTCGTCGGCGTCAATACCGGATTGCCGAACCGGTTGGCCGAGGAGGCGATCGGCACGGGACTGATTGCCGATTTCGCCGATTATCCGGTGATCCGGCGCGAACAGAAATATGGCCGCCAGAGCCGGATCGACCTGATGCTTTCAGCCGATGACCGTCCCGACCTTTATGTCGAGGTCAAGAATGTCCATTTCATCCGCACACCCGGCATTGCCGAATTTCCCGATACGCCGACGGCGCGCGGAACCCGGCACCTTTCCGAACTTGCGGATATGGTCGCGGCCGGAAAGCGGGCGGCGATGGTCTACCTGATCCAGCGCAATGACTGCGAACGCTTCGCCATCTCGGCCGATCTTGACCCGACCTATGCGGAGGCGTTCAAATGGGCCCGTCGCGCAGGCGTGGAAGCCTATGCGATAAAATGCAATGTATCCCGTGACAGCATCACGCCAGATGCTACAGTATCAGTTGAAGACATGTGAGCGCACACGCCGGGGCGGTGCGGAGGATGACCATGATAAACTACGTCGACGCGGCGACGGCGCCGCTGAAGAACGACGGCACGATCCGCCTTTATGACGACGCCGCGTTCGAGAAGATGCGTCAGGTCTGCCGCATCACCGCAAGCTGCCTCGACAGCCTCGCCGATCTGATCCGGCCCGGCGTGACCACCGAGGAGATCGACCGCCATGTGCTGCAGTTCGGCCTCGATCACGGCGTGGTTCCGGCAACGCTCGGCTATCGCGGCTACAAATATTCATGCTGCACCTCGATCAACCATGTCGTCTGTCACGGCATGCCCAATGCCAAGCCGCTGCGCGAAGGCGACATCATCAATGTCGACGTCACCTATGTTCTGGACGGCTGGCACGGCGATTCGAGCCGGATGTATCCGGTCGGCCAGTTGAAACGGGCGGCCGAACGGCTGCTGGAAGTGACTTACGAATCACTGCTGCGCGGCATCGCCGCGGTAAAGCCGGGCGCACGCACCGGCGCGATCGGCGAGGCGATCCAGTCCTATGCCGAAGGCGAGCGTTGCTCGGTGGTGCGCGATTTCTGCGGCCACGGCGTCGGCCGGCTGTTCCACGATGCGCCGAACATTCTGCATTACGGCCGGAAAAACGAAGGGCCGGTGCTGAAGGAGGGCATGCTCTTCACCATCGAGCCGATGCTCAACATCGGCAAACCGCATGTGAAGGTGCTGAATGACGGCTGGACCGCCGTTACCCGCGACCGCTCGCTTTCGGCCCAGTACGAGCATACCGTCGGCGTCACCAGCGATGGATGCGAGGTGTTCACGCTCTCGCCCGGAGGCCACGACCGGCCGGGCCTCACGCCTGCGCTTTAGGCCGTTTCAGGATTGAAACCGATGTTTCCTGCTATCGTTCCAGGAGCCGCATGACAAAACCGCCCGCCAAAGGCAAGCCTGCCGGTCTCGAAGAAGACGGACCCGACGAGCGGGCGTTCTTCGCCGACCAGCCGCCCGAGCGGCCGTTCCGGGGCGGCGATATCCGTGACAAGACCCCAAGCCATGTCCATGGCCACCGCGACCGGCTGCGGGCCCGGTTCAAGGAGAGCGGCGCCAATGCGCTTGCGGATTACGAAATCCTCGAATTGCTGCTGTTTCGCCTGATCCCGCGCCGCGACACCAAGCCGATCGCCAAGGCGCTGATCGAGCGGTTCGGCTCGCTGGGCGGTGTTTTCGGCGCGCCTTCGGAACTGTTGCAGGAGGTCTCCGGCATCGGCGAGACCGTCGCCTTCGACCTCAAGCTGATGTCGGCACTTGCCCAGCGCAGCCTGAAAAGTTCGCTGAAGGACCGCCCGATCCTCGGTTCATGGTCGTCGGTCATCGATTATTGCAACGCCGCCATGGCGCACGAGACCCGCGAGCAGTTCCGTCTCCTGTTCCTCGACAAGCGCAACAAGCTGATCGCCGACGAAATCCAGGGGATCGGCACGATCGACCATACGCCGGTCTATCCCCGGGAGGTGATCAAGCGGGCACTGGAACTGTCGGCGACCGCGATCATACTTGTCCACAACCACCCGTCCGGCGACCCGACCCCCTCGCGCGCGGATATCGACATGACCCACATGATCATCAACAGCGCCAAGCCGCTCGGCATCACGGTGCATGACCACATCATTATCGGCAAGGACGGCTATGTCAGCTTCAAGGGGCTGAAGCTGATCTGAGCCCATGGACTCCTTATGCAGCTTGTGGCTGTATGTAATGAAAACATCACGGAGCAGCATCATATTGCGGCGCGAAGACGAGCGCTGTTGCAGCGCGGAAGCATTTCACTTTGACGACGAAACACTCTAATCGTGCCTTCGGCACATCTCTTTGAATTTGAATAACCAAATCGGGGTGATTTTATGAATTCTTACGATCTGGTCGTGATTGGCAGCGGCCCGGCCGGCCGGCGCGCTGCGGTGCAGGCCGCCAAGCTTGGCAAGACGGCGCTGGTCATCGACAAGGGCTCGCAGGTGGGCGGGGTTTCCGTCCACACCGGTACAATCCCCTCCAAGACGATGCGCGAAACCGTGCTGAACCTCACCGGCTGGCGCGAGCGCGGCTTCTACGGACGCTCCTACCGGGTCAAGCAGAAGATCACCGCCGACGACCTGCGCGCCCGCCTGATCAAGACGCTGGATTACGAGATCGACGTACTGGAATGGCAGTTCGAGCGCAACCGCGTCGAGCAGGTGCGCGGCTTTGCCCATTTCGTCGATGCCAATACGATCGAGATCGAGAAGGACAGCGGCGAAATCCAGCGGGTTCACGCCGAGGCAGTGCTGATCTCGGTCGGCACAAGGCCCTATCGGCCGCCACACGTTCCCTTCGACGGCCAGACGGTGATGGACAGCGACGAGCTGCTCAACATCAAGGCGATCCCGCGCTCGATGATCGTCGTCGGCGCCGGCGTGATCGGGATTGAATATGCCACCATCTTTTCGGCGCTCGATACCCAGGTGATCGTGGTCGAGCCGCGCGACAGCATGCTGGATTTCATCGACCGCGAGATCCGCGACAATTTCGCGGCGCAACTGCGCGATCGCAACGTCAAGCTGCTGTTCGGGGCGGGCGCGGACAAGGTCGAGAAGATCGCCGACGGCAAGGCGCGCGTCACCCTTTCCAACGGCCGGGTGCTGATGGCCGAATCGGTGCTGTTTGCGGCGGGCCGACAGGGCGCCACCGACACGCTGAACCTCCAGTCCGTGGGCCTTGAGGCCGATCATCGCGGCCGTATCAAGGTCGATCCGATCACCTTCCAGACCAACGTGCCGCATATCTATGCCGCCGGCGATGTGATCGGGTTTCCGGCCCTTGCCTCGACCTCGATGGAACAGGGCCGCATCGCCGCCCGCCACGCCGTGGGCGCGGAGGCCGAGGAGCCGCCGCAATTCTTCCCCTACGGCATCTATGCCGTGCCGGAAATGTCGACCTGCGGCATGACCGAGGAGGAAATCCAGGAACGCGGCATCGCCTATGAATGCGGGATCGCGTTCTTCCGGGAAACCTCGCGCGGCCACATCATGGGCCTTCAGAACGGCCTGCTGAAAATGATCTTCTCGATGAAGACCCACCGCCTGCTTGGGGTCCATATCGTCGGCGAGGGCGCAACCGAGCTGATCCATATCGGCCAGGCGGTGCTGAACCTCAAGGGCACGGTCGAGTATTTCGTCGAGAACACCTTCAACTACCCGACGCTCGCCGAAGCCTACAAGATCGCCGGCCTCGACGCTTCCAACAGGATTGCGATGCTGGAAGCCGCCGAGCAGGACTAGCCCGTGTTCGAGGCGCTGCTCGACGACTGGCGACTGACGCCGGACGGCGCGCCGATCGTGACCGCGACCGGTACGCTTCTGCCGGTGATCCGCGACGGCGCGCCCGCCATGCTGAAGCGGTTCAGTGACGACGAGGAGGAAGCCGGCGCGGCATTGCTGCGCTGGTGGGGCGGCGATGGCGCTGTCCGGCTTCTCGCGCAAAGCGGCGATACGATCCTGATGGAGCGGGCGACGGGCCCGGCCTCGCCGACCGCCATGGCGCTTGCGGGCGAGGATGACCGGGCCTGCCATATCCTGTGCCGGACAGCGTCACGGCTGCATGCGCGCCGCCCTGCCCCTTTGCCGGACCTTGTGCCGCTTGACGCGCGTTTCGCGGCCCTGAGGCGGACCCGCCACGCGGCGTTGTCCCATGCGGCCGAAATCGCCGGTCGGCTTCTGGCGGACCAGAGCGATCTCTGCCCGCTTCACGGCGACCTGCACCACGGCAACGTTCTTGATTTCGGCGAACGCGGCTTTCTCGCAATCGACCCGAAGGGCGTCTTCGGCGAGCGCGCCTTCGATTTCGCCAATATCTTCTGCAATCCTGATCTCGCCCACCCCGAACACCGGATCGCCCGCGACCCCGCCCGCTTCGCCCGACGCCTTGCCATGGTCGCGCAGCAGGCCCGGCTCGATCCCGAGCGGCTGCGCGCGTGGATCATCGCATGGTGCGGTCTTTCCGCGGCCTGGTTTCTCGAAGACGACAATCCGCTCGCGGAAATCCCGCTGGAGATCGGCGCGATCGCGCGCGCGACTGGCGCGTGAGGTCTTGCGCGAAAAACGCTCTCCCCGCCGGAGACAGGGCAATGGCGTCACCGCATAGCCCCCAGCTCTTCTCGCCCCGGAGGGGAGAGATGTCGCGACAGCGACAGTGAGGGGGGAGTCCGTCCCCTCGGACGCCCTCACGTTTGGAAATGCTGTTTCACCCTCACTGCCCCTTTCGGGGCATCTCTCCCGCAAGCGGGAGAGAGTATCGGGAGCAAGCCATGCCGGTAGCCACAAACGAAAAACGCCCGGCATCATCATGCCGGGCGTCCTGTTGCGATAAACGCAGGTTCTTGAATCAGGCCTCGTCGGCCTTCTTCTTCGGAGCGGCCTTCTTCTTCGGCGCGGGCTTCGCATCGTCGTCGGCATCAGCCTTGGCGGCAGCCTTCTTCGGTGCTGCCTTCTTGGCCGGAGCCTTCTTTTCGGCGGGCTTTTCAGCCTCGTCCTGAGCCGTATCATCTTCCGACTTGGCAGCGGCCTTCTTCGGCGCGGCCTTCTTCTTGGCGGCAGGCTTCGTCTCGTCCGTCTTGTCGGTCGAAAGCTCGTCCTCGTCCTCAGCCATCAGCTCCTCCTTGGAGACCGTGACATCCTTGACGTCGATGCCTTCGAGCAGATGGTCGACCACCTTTTCCTCGAAGATCGGCGCGCGCAGCGATGCCTGGGCGCCGGGGGTTTCGCGGAAGAACTTCAGGATTTCCTGCTCCTGACCGGGATACTGGCGCATCTGGTCGTAAAGCGCGCGCTGCATTTCCTCGTCGGAGACCTGAACGCCGGCCTTCTCGCCGATTTCGGAGAGCACGAGGCCGAGACGAACGCGGCGTTCGGCAAGCTTGCGGTATTCGCCGCGCGCTTCCTCTTCGGTGGTGTCCTCATCCTCGAACGACTTGCCCGAGCGCTCCAGATCGGCATTGACCTGACGCCAGATGTTTTCGAACTCGGCATCGACCAGCGACTGCGGGGCTTCGAAAGAATACTGTTCGTCGAGTTGGTCAAGGATCTGACGCTTGACCTTCTGACGCGTGAACTGGCTGTACTGGCCGACGATCTGCTCGCGCACGATTTCGCGCAGACGATCGGCCGATTCCAGACCCAGTTTTTCAGCCAGTTCGTCGTTGATCTCCAGCTTGCCGGCGGAGGCGACGTCCTTGACGGTGACCTCGAAGACGGCTTCCTTGCCGGCCAGATGTTCGGCCGGATAGTCTTCCGGGAACGTGACCTTGACCTGCTTTTCGTCATCGGCCTTGACGCCGACGAGCTGTTCCTCAAAACCGGGGATGAAGCGGTTGGAGCCAAGCACGAGCTGCGAATCGGTGTCGCTGCCGCCATCAAAGGCTTCGCCGTCGATCTTGCCGACATAGTCGATGGTGACGCGGTCGCCATCGGCGGCCTTGCCCTTCTTGGTCTCGTATTCGCGGGCGTTTTCGGCAACCGCCTTGACCTGGTCCTCGACTTCCTCATCGGAAATCTCGACAACCGGGCGCTCGACCTTGATGCCGTCGGTCGGCTGAAGCTCGAACTTCGGAAGCACTTCGTAGGTGACGGTGAATTCGAAATCGAGTTCGCCGTTCAGAACCTTGTTGGCTTCGGCCTCGTCCTCGGTCATGTCGATCTTCGGCTGGCCGGCGGCGCGTTCACCGCGCTCGGCGATCACCGACTGCGGCTTTTCCTGCAGCGTCTCGTTGACGATTTCCGCCATGATCGACTTGCCGTAGAGCTTCTTCAGATGCGACATCGGCACCTTGCCCGGGCGAAAGCCGTTGATGCGAACCTTGTCCTTGGCATCCGCCAGGCGTTCGTTCATGCGCGCCTTCAGATCATCCGCAGGAACTGTGATCTTGATTTCGCGCTTCAGCCCTTCGGCGAGCGTTTCGGTTACCTGCATATCCATACCTTCATTTCATGTCGGCTCGAAAGCCGTTGGGTTACATGCGCAAACGCGGCGTCATGGCCGGGCGCGACTTCTTGCAATATCCTTGGCATTTTGACAAGCTTTTCCGGGCCTGGGCAAAATGGCGCCAGGGCATCTACCTGGCGTAAGTGTCGATTTGACGACTTTCGCGGTATCCCTGAAAGCGACTTGGTGCCCCCGGCAGGATTCGAACCCGCGACCCTCTGATTACAAATCAGATGCTCTACCAACTGAGCTACAAGGGCATTGGGCATGCCAACTATCAGATTTGGCCCCGCTGTAAAACGAAAAAATCATCTATTTCGCCGCTATTTGGCTGATGCATGAAAGATCGGCGCCGCGAAGGGCTTGCAAATCGGGGCCCGCTCGGGTGATCTGGCCCCCGCGCGAAACCCGAACGGAAAAGCGATATGCCCAAACCCAGTCCCGCCCTCTGCTTTCTGTCTTCCGGCGCCGAAGATGCCGAAACCGCCTCAGTGGAACTCACCAGGCTCTACGGCAATGTCGCGCCGGAACAGGCGGATTTCATCGTGGCGCTCGGCGGCGACGGTTTCATGCTGCAGACGCTGCATGAATACATGAACTCCGACACCCCGGTCTACGGCATGAACCGCGGCTCCGTCGGCTTCCTGATGAACGAATATTCGACCGACGACCTGCTCGGCCGTCTGACAGTCGCCGATATGAACGAATTGCGCCCGCTGCGCATGACCACGCGCAATGCCGACGGGACGTCGTCGATCGCGCTTGCGATCAACGAGGTCTCGATGCTGCGCCAGTCCCACCAGGCCGCCAAGCTGCAGGTCAGCGTCGACGGAAGGGTGCGCCTGCCGGAGCTTGCCTGCGACGGCATTCTGGTCGCAACCCCCGCCGGCTCGACCGCCTACAACCTCTCCGTCCACGGCCCGATCATACCGCTGGAAGCACCGCTTCTGGCAATCACGCCGGTCAGTGCCTTCCGGCCGCGGCGCTGGCGCGGCGCGCTTCTGCCCAACACCGCCGTCGTCGATATCGAAGTGCTTGAACCGGAAAAGCGGCTGGTCAACGCGTTTGCCGACCATACCGAGGTCAAGCACGTGCTCCATGTCCGCATCGAGCAGGATCCGGCCGCCCGCGCGAAAGTGCTGTCCGACCCGAACCGCTCGTGGTCGGAACGCATACTGGCCGAGCAGTTTTCGGACTGAGCCACATGCCTTCGGCGGCAGGCGATAACCTAAAGCCCGAACACCGACCTGTTCATCGCCGCCCATTGCAGCATGATGATCGTCTTTGCGTCGCTGATATCGCCCGAGGTCACCATCGCCATCGCTTCGTCGAGGGTCAGCGTGACGATCTCGATATCCTCGTGCTCGTCGGAAAGCCCGCCGCCGTCATCGACCCGCATGCTGCTGTCGGCGACCGCCGCGAAGCAGTGGACGATTTCGGTGAGGATGCCGGGCGCGGAGATCATCGCGGTGACGGGAACGAGATCGCCGACCGCGTAGCCGGTTTCCTCGCGGGCCTCGCGGATCGCGGCCTCCTCAGGCGTTTCGCCGTCATCGATCAGGCCCGCGGCAAGCTCCAGCAGAAAGCCGTCGCGACCGCCCATCGCATAGACCGGAACGCGGAACTGCCGCACCAGCACGAACTTGCCGAGATCGCGATCATAGACCAGCACGCAGGCGGCCTCCGGGCGCTCGCACACCTCCCAGGAGCGCTCGCTCTCGCTGCCCTTGCTGTCGCGATAGCGGAAGACATATTCGACGATCCGGCTCCAACCCTCGAAAAGCGTGTTTTTCTCGAGAATTTTAACGCGATTCGTGGTCATGGAGGGTTCCTTGTCGAAAGCGAGCGGACGGATGCCGCTTGTAAAGCCGCGCTTGTAAAGCGATGCCGACAGTCATAATAACATCCGCGCCGAAGGCAATGCGAGGACGCGATGAATTACCGCCATATCTATCACGCCGGAAATTTCGCCGATGTTCTGAAACATGCCGTGCTCGCCAATGTCATCCGCTATTTCCAGCGCAAGGACGCCGCCTTCCGGATTCTCGATACCCATGCCGGCATCGGCCAGTACGACCTTTCGAGCGGAGAAGCCGAAAAGACCGGTGAATGGCGCGATGGCATCGGCCGGCTGCTTGCGGCCGACCTGCCGGGTGATGTCGCGGCCCTGCTTCAGCCCTATCTCGATTGCGTGCGCGCCCTCAATCCGGACGGCGGCGTGAAAACCTATCCCGGCTCGCCGCGCCTTGCCCGCATGCTGATGCGCAAGCAGGACCGGCTTTCGCTGATGGAACTGCACCCGGACGATTACGAGACGCTGCATGTCGCATTCGACGGCGATTATCAGGTCCGCGCGACCCATCTCGACGGCTGGCTCGCCCTTGCCGCCCACCTGCCGCCCAAGGAACGGCGCGGCATCGTTCTGGTCGATCCGCCGTTCGAGGAACCGGGCGAGTTCGACCGCCTCGCCGATGGGCTGGCAAAGGCCCATCGCCGTTTCGCGACCGGCACCTACCTGCTCTGGTATCCGATCAAGAACGGCGCGCCAGTCTCAGCCTTCCATCAGACGTTGAAGGATCTGGCGATCCCGAAAATCCTCTGTGCGGAACTTAGCGTGAGGAGCGATCGCGACACCGGTCTGGCGGGCTCCGGCCTGGTCGTCGTCAATCCTCCCTATACGCTGGCGCGCGAACTCGATATTCTGCTGCCCTATCTGAAGACCTGCCTGGCGCAGGACCGTTTCGCCCGCGCCAGCCGTTTCTGGATCGCCGGCGAGAGCGCTCATGAGAAAGAAGACGGCCGATGAAACTGTTTTATGCCCCCGCCTCGCCCTTCTCCACCAAGGTGGTGATGGCGGCCCATTATCTCCGCCTCGGGCTCGACGTCATGCCGACCGCGACGCCGGACAATCCGGCCGATCTCCTGGCGGCCAACCCGCTCGGCAAGATCCCGACCCTCGTCGCCGACAGCGGCGAAACCTATTACGACAGCCGCACCATCATGCATTATCTAAACGGCATCGCCGGAGACGATGCCCGGATCTATCCGCGCAGCCCGGAAAAGCGCGCGGCCGTGGAACGCACCGAGGCGCTCTGCGACGGCATCTGCGACGCCGCGATTCTGGTGATCTACGAGAAACGTTTCCGCACGCCGGAGACCTGGCATCAGCCTTGGGTCGACCGCCAGTGGGACAAGGTGCGCCGCGGTCTCGACCACCTCGACGCCCATCCGCCCGCATTCGGCAAGCGGCTCAATGCCGGCCATTTCGCGCTCGCCAGCCTGCTCGGCTATCTGATGCTGCGTTTTCCCGGCCAGTGGGAAGAGCACCGCGTCCGCCTTGCCAACTGGCCGGCGGCGTTCGAGGAGCGCTTTCCGGATTACGCCCGGCTGCGGCCGCAGGTATAGTCAGCGGTTCGCCCCGGCGCGGTCCGAACCAAAAAGGCCCGCCTCGCGGCGAGCCTCCAGAATGCTGACAAAGCCCTTCCCTATCTTTTCCGTCATGCCGGGCTTGACCCGGCATCCAGGGCCATACGTGGTGAATCTCAGGAAAAGTCTTTGAGCGCAAGGACTTGGCGCTTGCTGGATTCCGGCTCAAGGCCGGAATGACGGCAGAGCGGAGGCTACGCCCCGAGCGGGCACGAGCTTTGTCGACAAATTGAAGGCCCGCCTCGCGGCGAGCCTTCCCCTGCATCAAGCGTTGTCGGGTTCTCAGAAGTGAACGCCGAGACCGACCTTGACGGTGTTTTCCTGAAAGCCGCGATCATAGGTCGCGCCGTTCAGTTTGAAATCCTGCTTGCCGTAATCGGTGTAGCGATATTCGAGGCGGGCCGAGATGTTGTCCGTGATCATGGCTTCGGCACCGGCGCCGACCGTGTAGCCCCAGCCCATCTGCGTGTCCTTGTCGCCTGTCTGCTTGGCAACCAGCTTGGAACCGGCGAGACCGGCCGTGCCGTAAAGCAGAACCGGATCCATGGCGAAGCCGACGCGGCCGCGCAGCGAGCCGTTGACGCCCTGTTCCATCTTCACATTCGGGTTGACCACTTCACTCTGGTTCGAGGTGGCGAGATCGGCTTCGACGCCGTAGACGATCGAGCCGCTCTGCAGGTTGTAGCCGCCGAACAGCGTGCCGCCCCAGCCATCAGCGTTGAAATCGCCTTCGTTGAACGTACCCCAGTCCCAGTTGGCGGCGCCGCCGAGGTAGAAGCCGCTCCAGTTCGAAATCTTGGCCGGCGGCGCGTAGCTTACCGGGCTCGGTTCATAAGGGGCAGAGACGATGGCATCCGCGGCCTGTGCCGCGCCAGCGCCTATCAGTACCGCCATCGCGACGGCGGTCGTCGTTTTGAAATTCCGCATCTTGTCTCTCCTTTAACGTGCCCGCCGACTGTATTCTCGCGGACTGCACTTGAGAGAAGAAATAGGCGCGGATAATTATCTTTTCAATGCTACCAAAATTAACCTTATAACTATCGTTAACAGGATATTTATACACAGAAATAATAAAAACAATAAAGTTAATACATTATTTATATTCAAATCAATTTCGATCCCGTGCGGTCTTCATTTCCCCCGGGCCTCCAGGGTGCTACAAATTCCGTTTGGCCGTTGCTGCGGCAAGGCGATATAAGCTTCGCACCGCCGTTCGAAGGATGCATCAATGCAGCAAAAACCGCTCTCAAGAACCGTTCTCGTCACCGGCGGCGCGAAAAGACTTGGCCGCGCCATCGTCGAGGGCATGGCCAATTACGGCTTCAATGTGGCGATCCATGCCAATAGCAGTTTCAGGGAGGCGGAATCGCTGGCGCAATCGCTCGCCGACAGCGGCATCGAGGCCCGCGCCTTCCAGGCTGATCTCCTCGTCCCCGATCAGACGGGCCGCCTGATCGGCGCGGTCAACGATGCGATGGGGCCGGTCGCTATCCTGGTCAACAACGCCTCGCTTTTCAACGATGACGAGGCCGCCCGCTTCGATGCCGCGCAGTTCGACCGTCATTTCGCCATCCATGTGAAGGCGCCGCTGATACTGGCCGAGCATTTCGCGCGGCAGGCAGGCGGCGGGCGAACCGGCCTGATCGTCAACATGATCGACCAGCGGGTCTGGGCGCTCGGCCCCCGCTTCTTCACCTATACGCTCTCCAAGAGCACGCTCTGGACCGCGACCCAGACCATGGCGCAGGCGTTCGCGCCGAACATCCGCGTCAACGCGATCGGCCCCGGCCCGACGCTGAAAAACGTCCGCCAGAGCGACGAGGATTTTGAAAGCCAGGTCCGAGCCCTTATCTTAAGACGAGGACCGGCGCTTTCGGAATTTGCGGCAACGATTCGCTATCTATTCGAAACGCCTTCGATCACGGGCCAGATGATCGCGCTCGATGGCGGGCAGCACCTGGCCTGGGAAACACCGGATGCAGCGGGTATCAATGAATGACACGCAACGCGCCTGACGGCGGCATTGTTTATGACGACGAGGATGATGACGGCCTCCCCGAGGTCGCCGTGCCTTCGGCCGACGCGATCCAGTGGAATGACGCGGCGAGCGAGCAGCATGCGCTGAAGGGCGCCGAGCTGATCGCCGAATTCGTCAAGCGCCTGCCGAACGCGCCCGGCGTCTACCGCATGTTCAATGCCAATGGCGACGTGCTCTATGTCGGCAAGGCACGGTCGCTGAAAAAGCGCGTCACCAATTACGCGCAAGGGCGCGGCCACTCCAACCGCATCGCCCGCATGGTGTCGCAAACCGCCCATATGGAATTCGTCACCACCAGGACGGAAACCGAAGCATTGCTGCTTGAAGCCAACCTTATCAAAAGGTTGCGCCCACGTTTTAATGTTCTGCTGCGCGACGACAAATCCTTTCCCTACATCCTGATCACCGGCGACCACGAAGCGCCCGCGCTGTTCAAGCATCGCGGCGCCCGCGCCCGCAAGGGCGATTATTACGGGCCGTTCGCCTCCGCCGGCGCGGTCGGGCGCACCATCAACGCGATGCAGCGCGCCTTCCTGATCCGCTCCTGCACCGACAGCGTCTATGAAAGCCGGACGCGCCCCTGCCTGCTCCACCAGATCAAGCGCTGTTCGGCCCCTTGCACCGGTGAAATCTCGAAAGCGGGCTATGACGAACTGGTCGACGAGGCCCGCGCCTTTCTCTCCGGCAAGAGCAGGCAGGTCCATGCCGAGCTTGCCGAGGCGATGAACGCGGCGTCGGAAAACCTCGATTTCGAAAGCGCCGCGATCTATCGCGACCGGCTGTCCGCGCTTTCCCATGTGCTCGGCCATCAGGGCGTCAATCCGGCAGGCATCGAGGAAGCGGATGTGTTCGCGATCCACAATGAGGGCGGGCTCTGCTGCATCCAGGTGTTTTTCTACCGCACCGGCCAGAACTGGGGCAACCGCGCCTATTTCCCGAAAGCCGATCCGTCGCTGACCGGCGCCGAGATCCTGAACGCCTTCCTGGCGCAGTTCTACGACGACAAGCCGATCCCGAGGAATATATTCCTGTCCGAGGAAATCGAGGAACAGGCGCTGCTGGAACTGGCGCTGTCGGAACGGGCCGAACGCAAGATCCAGATCACCGTGCCGAAGCGCGGCGAAAAGCGCGAGGCGGTCGAGCACGGCCTTGCCAATGCCCGCGAGGCCCATGGCCGCAAGCTCGCCGAAACCGCGACGCAGTCGCGCCTGCTCGCCGGCTTTGCCGAAACCTTCGGCCTCCCCCACCCGCCGCGCCGGATCGAGGTTTATGACAACTCCCACATCATGGGCACGAATGCGGTCGGTGGCATGATCGTCGCCGGACCCGACGGGTTCGTGAAGGCGCAGTACCGCAAGTTCAACATCAAATCGACCGAGATCACGCCCGGCGACGATTTCGGCATGATGCGCGAGGTCATGACCCGCCGTTTTGCAAGGCTGATCAAGGAGCATGGCAGCCCCGACCGCAGCCCCGACCACAGCCCCGACCACAGCATTGCGCCGGACGGCGACATCGAAGCCCCCTTCCCCGCCTGGCCGGACGTGATCCTGATCGACGGCGGACAGGGGCAGATGTCGGCGGTGCGGGCGATCCTCGACGAGCTCGGAATAGCCGATGCGGTCACGGCGATCGGCATCGCCAAGGGTGCCGACCGCGAGGCCGGGCGCGAGCGCTTCTTCATGGCGGGACGGCCCGATTTCTCGCTGCCGCCGCGCGATCCGGTGCTCTATTTCATCCAGCGTCTGCGCGACGAGGCTCATCGCTTTGCGATCGGCTCCCACCGGGCGCGCCGCAAGAAGGAGATGGTCCGCAACCCGCTCGATGAAATCGCCGGGATCGGACCATCGCGCAAGCGCGCGCTGCTGCAGCATTTCGGCTCGGCCAAGGCGGTCTCGCGCGCGGGCCTTTCGGACCTTGCCGGCGTCGACGGGATTTCGGAGGCGATGGCGCGGCTGATCTACGGTCATTTTCACGAGGGCGGGCGCAAATAGCGGCCGTATCGCGTAAATTGTGAAAACCTGTCACAGGTTTAATGCCGCGCCGCATTGACCTCGGGCTTGCATTGGAAGCATTTTGCGGCTGGGCGCGACCTCCCCACGCAAGCAGATGGAATGACGCGATGGCATCGAAAGCTTACAACCTACCCAATCTCCTGACCTATGGCCGCATTCTGGCAGTGCCGCTGATCGTTCTCTGCTTCTTTCTGGAGGGAAAGCTCTCCAGCTCGGATTTCGCCCGCTGGGCGGCGCTGACGATCTTCGTGATCGCGTCGCTCACGGATTTCCTCGACGGCTATCTCGCGCGCGCCTGGAACCAGACCTCCAATATCGGCCGCATGCTCGACCCGATCGCCGACAAGCTGCTGGTCTCCACATGCCTGCTGCTGCTGGCCGCCGATGTCGAGCGCACGATTGCCGGCTGGACATTGTGGGCCGCGATCATCATCCTGTGCCGCGAAGTGCTGGTATCGGGCCTGCGCGAATATCTCGCCGGTCTCAAGGTCTCGGTTCCGGTCACCCGGATCGCCAAGTGGAAGACCGCGACGCAGATGGTGGCGATCGCCCTGCTGCTGGCAGGCCCCGCCGGCGACAAGGTCATCCCCTACACCACCAATCTCGGCATTGTGCTGTTGTGGGTCGCGGCCGCGCTGACGATGTATACCGGCTACGACTATTTTCGCGCCGGGATCAAGCATGTGGTGGAGGCGGAACGATGACCAAGCTTGTCTATTTCGCATGGGTGCGCGAGCGGATCGGCGCCGGCGAGGAGGAACTCGATATCCCCGCCGATGTCACGGACGTCGCGGGGCTGCTCGCCTTCCTCCAGACGCGCGGCGACAATTATGCCGCCGCCCTCGTCGAACCGGAGGTGATCCGGGTCGCGCTCGACAGGTTTCATGCCGAGCATGATGCGCCGATTGCCGGCGCGCGCGAGATCGCGCTGTTTCCGCCGATGACGGGAGGGTGAGCAATGCGGATCATCCCGAAAGTCAGAATACAGGCGGAAACATTTGATATTGCAGCAGAAATAAACGATCTCACCAGCAACCATACAGATATCGGCGCGACCGTGAGCTTCACCGGCCATTGCCGTGACGAAGGCGGCAGGCTCGAAGCGCTGGAGCTAGAGCATTATCCCGGCATGGCCGAGGCCGAGATTACCCGGATCGCAGATCAGGCGATCGAACGCTTCGGACTTCTCGGGCTGACGGCGATCCACCGTTTCGGGCGGATGCTGCCCGGCGATCCGATCGTGGTGGTGATCGCCGCCGCCAGCCATCGCCATGCCGCCTTCGACGGTGCATCCTTCGTGATGGACTTCCTGAAGACCGACGCGCCATTCTGGAAGAAGGAACACCTGAAGAATGGCGGAGCCGGCGCATGGGTAAACGCCCGCGAACAGGATGGGCAGGCCCGCGGGCGTTGGCAATAAAACGGTCACGATGTTGCGATAGAAGCGCGATTGCGGGGTTGCCCGGATTGCAAATAGCTCTATCCTCCGGATGACCCCTGTTTCAATCGATTTACCGCGCGACGAGGACCACCGCCATGACCGCCAGTGCCGCCTCTATAGATGTCGGCTTGATCATGTATCCGGGCCTGACCCAGCTCGATCTGTTCGGGCCCGCCGACGTCCTCAATCGCATGCCAGGCACCAATATCAAGTTTCTCTGGAAAAATCTCGATCCGGTGATCGTCGATCGCGGGCTTCGGGTGCTGCCCAACACCACATTCGGGCAGTGCCGGAGCCTCGATATCGTCTGCGTTCCCGGCGGGCCGGGCCAGATCGCGCTGATGGATGACGACGAGACGCTGAACTTCCTGCGCCGGATCGCGCCCGGCTGCCGGCTGGTCACCTCGGTGTGCACCGGCTCGCTGGTGCTCGGGGCGGCCGGCCTGCTGAAAGGCTACCGCGCCACCTCGCACTGGTCCTCGGTCGAGCAACTGGCGCTGTTCGGCGCCAAGCCGGTGCATGAGCGCGTCGTCGTCGACCGCAATCGCATCACCGGCGCGGGCGTCACCTCGGGCATCGATTTTGCCTTAAGGGTGGTCGAGGACATGACCGACAGGGCAACCGCCCAGCAGATCCAGCTTCAGATGGAATACGACCCCCAGCCGCCCTATCGCTGCGGCACGCCGAAGACCGCGCCGCCGGAGATCGTCGACGCCGTGCGCGCCCGCTTCCACATGTTCCAGTCCACCCGCCGTTCGGCCAGCGAACGCGCCGCCGAACGGCTAAGCACTCAAAAACAGTGAACTCTTGCTGTGGGGATAGCATTCATATGCATACAGACCACCGACGCTTCCGCATCATTGAAAGACACGGGATTGATCTCGTCCTCGATGTAGGAGCGAATGTCGGCCAGTTCGCTCAGCAACTGAGACAGTCCGGATATCAGGGGCGTATTGTTTCCTTTGAGCCGATGACGTCAGCGTTTTCCGAACTGAAAAAGGCAACCGAAGCGGATGAGCGGTGGACCTGCATCCAATCCGCAATCGGAGAGGAAGACGGCTTCGCTACGATTAACATCTCGGAGAATTCCTTTAGCAGTTCAATTCTAAAGGCTGAGCAGTGGTCGATGGAGGTCGAACCCTCGATCCGGCCCATAGCTCAGGAAAAGGTGCGAGTTCAAAGGCTCGACCATGTCTTCGACGAGGTGGTTCGTCCCAGCGAGCGTGTGTTTCTGAAAATCGACACACAAGGTTTCGAGCTGCCCGTCATCCGCGGCGCTCTCGGCGCCTTGCAGCGCATCGCACTCATTCAGCTTGAAGTGTCATTCAAGCCCGTCTACGCTGACGAACAGCCGGTGCATGATGTCCTGGCGACTATGGCAGGTCTCGGCTATCGCATCGTGCTGATTGGCGAAGGGTGGGAAGACCCGCAATCAGCCGAACTTCTACAGGCGGATTTCATGTTCACCGCCCGACGGTTCAACAGCTCAAGTACTGTCGGATAAAGCCCGCTCTCACGCGGGCTTTATCAAAGAATGCGGCAACCTATGCTGAAGGCTTTAGCCGACGATTTCGGTTTCGGAGAACCAGAAGCCGATTTCGCGCTTTGCGGTTTCCGGCGCATCCGAGCCGTGAACCGAGTTTTCGCCCATCGACAACGCGAAGGTCTTGCGGATCGTGCCCTCGTCGGCCTTTTCCGGATTGGTCGCGCCCATGATCTCGCGGTTCTTCAAAACGGCGTTTTCGCCCTCCAGAACCTGGACCACGGTCGGGCCGGAACACATGAAATCGACGAGTTCGCCGAAGAACGGACGCTCCTTGTGCTCGGCATAGAAGGCTTCCGCCTCGCGCTTCGCCATCCATACCCGCTTGGAGGCGACGACGTTGAGGCCGTTTTCCTCGAAAACCTTGGTGATCGCGCCGGTCAGGTTGCGCTTGGTGGCATCCGGCTTGATCATCGAAAAAGTGCGTTCAATCGCCATGTTATGGTCCTTTGCGTTCATGAAATTTGGCCGGTGTATAAAGCGGTTTCGGCCAAAATGGAAGCAGTCGGACACGACGAATTTGCGCGGCTGACGATTATGACGCTTCGGTGAAGGCCTGGCAGCGTTCGAACCAGTTCGTCACCGGGTCATTGGCATCGAGCAGGCCTGAATTACCGGTCTTGAACGCCCATTGCAGGGCCCCGAAGACGATGTAGTCGGAAAACAGCGGTTCGGCGCCGCCGATGAAGGGCTGGCTCTTCAGCATGACCCTCAGCGGCTTCAACTTGTCGGCGAAAGCGGCGATTTCCGCCTCGCGGCCGGTCATGACCTCTTCAAGCGTTGCGCCGAGGCGCGCTTCCCGGCTTTCACGGAAATAGGCCTGGTCGACCGGGGACAGCATGTCGTGGATATTCTTGAGCGCGATCCGGGTGATGGCGGGATGAAGCGTCGACTGGGAATAGGCCTCGACGAACCGCGCCATGCCGGCCCCGCCCTCGCCCCTGAACAGCGAAGGCGCGTCCGGATAGGTCTGTTCGAGATAGAGCGCGATCGCGAAACTGTCGGCGATCAGCCTGTCGCCGTCCATCAGGATCGGCACCGTTTTCGAAAACCCGTTCTCGAGCTTCGCGATCTCGGTGAAGCCCACGGGCTTTTCCGTAAAATCGAGCCCCTTGTGCCTCAGGGCCTGCACGATCTTCCAGCAATGAGGAGAGAAGCGGATGTCGGGATCGGCGCCGCAAAGCGTGTAGAGAATACGAACCATGAAAAACTCCTTCCGTCCTGATTTCGAAACTAGCACGTTCGGCGGCAATGACGCATGACACTTATTGCTGAAACCATCAAAATTTCTCGCTGGTAAGCGGCGCAGGCCGCGCTATTGTGCAGCCAAAGGAGAAGCTCATGCTGCAGCATTACCGCCGTTTCGCCGCCTACAATGCCTGGGCCAATGACCTCGTATATGCCGCTGCGGCAGAACTTCCCGATGAGGATTATCGCCGCGAACTCGGCGCCTTCTTCCCCTCCGTTCACGCCACGCTCAATCATGTTCTTTATGCCGACGGGGTGTGGATGACGCGGTTTGCGGGTCAGGATACCGGCCCGGTCCTGCTCGACACGATCCTGTTCGAGGATTTTCAGATGCTGAAGGCGGCGCGCGAGGAGATGGACCGCAAGATCATCGGTTTCATCGGCGGGCTCGACAGCGTTGAAGGAACATTTTCCTATCGGCGCGGCAATCCGCCCCAGCCCTATACCGACCGGCTGGGCACAACGCTGGCGCATTTCTTCAACCACCAGACCCACCACCGGGGCCAGGTCCATATGATGCTGACCATGCTCGGCCGCCCGTCGCTCACGCTCGACATGAGCTACTTCCTGCGCACCCCGGAAGGACGCGCGCTCGCGGACGCTTGAAGCAGAGCTTGCCAAGCGGTCCGGTTTCAGACAAAACCCCACCATGATCTCGATATCCGACCTTACCGTCCGCGTCGCCGGACGCCTTCTGATCGAAAACGCCACCGTTTCCATTCCCGATGGGATGAAGGCGGGGCTTGTCGGGCGCAATGGCGCCGGCAAGTCGACGCTGTTTCGCGTGCTGACCGGGCTGCTTGCGCCCGAGACCGGCACGGTTTCGCTGCCGAAGAGAGCGCGGATCGGCCAGGTCGCCCAAGAGGCGCCGGGAACCGAGGACCCGCTGATCGATATCGTGCTGGCCGCAGACAAGGAACGCGCCGCGCTGCTGGCCGAGGCGGAAACCGCGCACGACCCCGACCGGATCGGCGAAATCCACACGCGGCTTGCCGATATCGACGCCCATTCGGCCGAGGCGCGCGCGGCCAGCATCCTCTCGGGTCTCGGCTTCGACGAGGAGGCTCAAAGGCGTCCGGCATCGTCGTTTTCCGGCGGCTGGCGCATGCGCGTTGCGCTGGCGGCGGTGCTGTTTTCCGAGCCGGATCTGCTGCTGCTCGACGAGCCGACCAACTATCTCGATCTTGAGGGTACGCTCTGGCTGGAGGATTACATCCGCCGCTATCCCTACAGCGTCATCATCATCTCGCATGACCGGGACCTTCTGAATACCGCGGCCAACGCCATCGTCCATCTCGATCAGAAGAAGCTCACCTTCTATCGCGGCTCCTACGACCAGTTCGCCCGCCAGAAGGCCGCCCAGGACGAGTTGCAGATGAAGGCGCATGTCAAGAACGAGGCCCAGCGCAAGCATCTGCAGAGCTTCATCGACCGATTCAAGGCCAAGGCCTCGAAGGCCAGACAGGCGCAAAGCCGGGTCAAGGCGCTGGAACGGATGGGCACGGTTTCGGCGGTGATCGAGGATCACGTTCAGGGCTTTTCGTTCCCCGCGCCTGAAAAGATACCCGCCTCCCCGATCGTCGCGATCGAGGGCGGCGCGGTCGGCTATACGCCGGGCAAGCCGATCCTCACGGGGCTCGATCTGCGCATCGACAATGACGACCGGATCGCGCTGCTCGGCTCCAACGGCAACGGCAAGTCCACCTTCGCGAAGTTCATCTCCGGCCGGCTGAAACCGGAAAGCGGCACGCTGAAGCTCGCCCCGCAGCTTTTGACCGGCTTCTTCGCCCAGCACCAGATCGACGACCTTGTGCCGACGGAAAGCGCGATCGCCCATGTGCGCAAGCTGATGCCGGCGGCAGCGGAGCCAAAGGTGCGCGCCCGCGTCGCCCAGATGGGTCTTGCGACGGAAAAGATGGATACGCCCGCCCGCGATCTTTCCGGCGGCGAGAAGGCGCGGCTGCTGATGGGCCTTGCCGCCTTTCACGCACCCAACCTGCTGATCCTCGACGAGCCGACCAACCATCTCGATATCGACAGCCGCAACGCGCTGATCCAGGCGCTGAACGACTATCCCGGCGCGGTCATCCTGATTGCCCACGACCGTCATCTGATCGAGGCGACCGTTGACCGGCTCTGGCTTGTCCACGATGGCACGGTGAAGAACTATGATGGCGATCTCGATGATTATCGCGATCTGATCATCTCCGGCGGCAAGCCGAAGGCGGCAAAGCCCGCCGTCGAGGACACACGCTCGAAATCCGAACAGCGCAAGAGCGCGGCCGACCGGCGCGCCTCGCTGGCGCCGCTGAAGAAACAGATCGATCTGGCCGAGAAGAAGACCGCGAAGATCGAGGAAATCATCGCCAGGCTCGATGCCGATCTCGCCAATCCCAAGCTCTACACCCAGTCGCCCGAAAAGGCGAAGGTGATGATCCAGGCGCGCGCGAACGCGGCGGCGGAACTGTCAAAAATCGAAGAACAGTGGATGGCGCTATCGGCCAGATACGAAGCCGCGATGGCCGACTGAAATAGCGGTCGATATTCCGGATATTGTACCTTGGCGCGTCGGGTTAACGAAAAATCGCTTTCTCGCCCGACGCGCTGATCGCCGCTCCTATCCTGTCCGCCCCAGCCTCTCCTCGGCGAAGCCAGCCTCGCGGGCGACGTTGCCCCGCGCCCTTGCGGCAGGCTTGAGGCCCAGACGCTCGAACACCGCTATCTGCAACCTGGAGCGGTTCATCGTGTAGAAATGGAACTCCGAAATGCCGCGCTTCTGCAGGTCGAGCACCTGCTCGGCGGCAATGTCGGCCGCGACCTCGAAATGCGCCGCCGGATCGTCGGCAAGGCCGCCGAGACGCCGTTCGAGGAAATCCGGTATGCTCGCGCCGCACATCGCCGCAAAGCGCCTGAGCTGGTTGAGGTTCTGCACCGGCATGATGCCCGGCAGCACCGGGATCGTCACCCCTGCCCTCAGCACGTCGTTGAGATAGTCCTCGAACACGTCATTGTCGAAGAAGAACTGGGTCAGGGCGCGGTCGGCGCCGTTCTCGGCCTTGGCCTTCAGCATCGCGATATCGGCGGCGCGGTCGGCGCTTTCGGGATGCTTTTCCGGATAGGCCGAGACCGAGATGTCGAAATCATCGATCGCCTTGAGGCCCACCACCAGTGCCGCGGCATTCTCGTAGCCCCCCGGATGCGGACGATAGGCCGCGCCGACGCCATCCGGCGCATCGCCGCGCAACGCGACGAAACGCTTCACGCCGGCATCGCGGAATCTGCGGATCACGGCGTCGACCTCGCCGCTGGTGGCGTTCACCACTGTCAAATGAGAGGCGGTGACGAGATCGGTCTCATCGATCAGGCGCTTGACGGCATCGAAGGTCGGGGCCTGGCTGGAAGCGCCGGCGCCATAGGTGACGGAGACGAATGCGGGATCATAGGCCGACAGCGCTTCCACCGCCCGCCACCATCCAGCCGTGGCCTCCTCGCTCTTCGGCGGGAAAAATTCGAACGAATACTCGATCGGACGCGCGTGCGTAGCGGTTACGTCGGTCATTGCCTCAGACACTCCTCGCAAAAGTCTTTTCATTGCCGCCGGCGACAAGCAGGCGGGGATCGCGCGCAAGCCAGACCGTCACCGTCAGGGAACGTCCGCTTGCGGCCGCGAAGGGAAGATCGGTCACCTTTTCCACATCGAGGCCGGCTGCCTGCATCCAGTCCTCCATCGCCTGATGGGAGAAGCCGAGACGCAGATGGGCATGGTCGGCGCGCAGATATTCCAGATCGTGCGGCGCGAAATCGATGACCGCCAGCCGGCCGCCGGGGCGCAGCACGCGCGCGGCCTCCGCGATCGCAACGTCCGGGTTTTCGAGGAAATGCAGCACCTGATGGATAATCACCAGATCGAAATCCTCGCTTTCCAGCGGTAGGTTGAGGATATCGCCGAGCCGCACGACCGCGCGGGTCAGGCCCTCGGCATCAAGATTGGCGCGGGCGACGGCCAGCATGTCGCGGCTGGCATCGATGCCGACGGCGCGGCGATAGACATCCTTCAGCAAAAGCAGCATGCGCCCGGTGCCCGTGCCGAGATCGAGCATGTTCTGCACCGGCTTGTCGCCGATCAGGCCGACAAGGCAGTTTTCCACCTCGGCCTCGGAAATGTGGAGACGGCGCATCTGGTCCCATTCGCCGGCATGCTGGGCGAAATAGGCCTCGGCCTTTTCCGCCCGCGCCTGTTTGACGGCCGCAAGACGAGCGAGGTCTCGCTTCAGCGCCGAATCCTCCTGCGAGGCGTTCTCCAGAAGCTGGCGCACGAGACGGGCGGGCGAGCCCTCGTCCCTGAGCCGGAAATAGGCCCAGGCGCCTTCCTGATAGCGGTCGATCAGCCCGGCCTCGGCGAGCAGTTTCAAATGCCGGGAAATGCGCGGCTGCGACTGGCCGAGGATATCGGTCAGATCCGAAACCGTGAGGTCGCCGGCCGCAAGCAGCGCGATCAGCCGCAGCCGTGTGGGCTCGCCCACCGCCTTCAGCACCTCCACCATGGTTTCCAGATCGAACTTCGCCATCGCCCCAAGCCTTCATCAAGATATAAAGATATGTTTATATTGATTGCGGAGGTTGCGCAAGCCTGTTGATGAAGCATGGTACAGTAGAGGGGCGGCGCTGCACACCACCGCAAGACGGCGTAAGCAAAGCAGCAAACCTGATCAGCCGCACATTATGCAAAAAAACACGATGCCGATCGGCGCCGCCAGTTTTCTGACAAACGCCTCCCCACATTCCGCGTCATCCTCGTGCTTGACACGAGGATCCAGGCCGCTCGGCAGAGGCGCTGTCGTTCTTGGCAAATTCAATATGACAAGCCGCCTGGATGCTCGGATCAAGTCCGAGCATGACACAAGACGAGGGGCCGATGACAAATGATGGTCAAGGCCTCTTGCTTTGTCAGCAGTCTGACGGCGCCGTTCGGCGCCGCGGAGCTATCTGGTGGTGAGAGCCTTCTCAACCGTTGAGGAACGGCATCGGATCGACGGCGGTGGTGTTGTCGCGGACCTCGAAGTGAACCATCGGGCGCTGCGCCTTGCCGCTCATGCCGGATGTGGCGATGGTCTGGCCGCGCTGGACGCTGTCGCCGCGCTTGACCGTCAGTTCCTCGGCATAGCCGTAGACCGTCACCCTGCCGTCGTCATGGCGGATCAGGATAGCGTTGCCGTAGTCGGAAAGCCCGTCATCGGCATAGACCACGACGCCGTTTTCGGCGGCCTTGATCGGCGTGCCCTGGGGAACCGAAATATCGATCCCCTCGCTGATGTCATCGCCGTAGGGCTGGCCGAAGCCAACGACGACCGCGCCCTTGACCGGCCAGCGATAGGTCGCAATTCCGGTGCCTTCCGGCACCACTTCGCCCGCATCGGAGCGAACGGCGACCTCCTCGACGACGGCGGTCTTTTCGGCGGCCGGCGGCTGATAGGGTTTGGGGCTGTCGCCGGTCTGCGCGGTCTTGTTGACCGGCGTTGTCGGGGCGGCAGCAGTCTCGACCGGCGCCACCGGCTGGGCCGGAGCGCCCTGGCTCGGGATCGCAAGCTTCTGGCCGATGCGGATATTGGCGGAACTCAGGCCATTGGCGGCCTTCAGCGAATCAACCGTGACGCCATAGGATTTCGCGATCGTATAAAGGCTGTCGCCGCTTTTCACGGTGTAGACATTGCCGTCACCGCTTTCGCCGTTGCGGGCGGGCGACGCGCTGCTGGTCGCGTCCACGCTCTGGCGCTCGCGAACGCCGGCCGTGCCCGGCAGAACCGCGACGCGCTGGTCGGGCGTATCGGAAGGAAGCTGCGTGGGAGCTGCCGGCGGCAGACCCTGGGTCTGGCTCGCGGATTTGGCGACCGATGGCTGACTGGAGATCACCGGAACGACGAGAACCTGGCCGGGGCGGACCTGCGAAGCGCTGGTGAACCCGTTCAGCCTGAGGATATCCTGTTCGCTGACGCCGTTGCGGCTGGCAAAGGCGGATAGCGATTCATCCGAGCGCATCATCACCCGCCGGGTCGCCACGTCCTGGGTGCTGGAGGGCAGCGAACTCGGCGCGCCGACAGCGGCCGGCTGCGGCGCAGGGTTGGCGGGCTGCGCCAAAGCCGCCGTCTGCACCGGCGCGGCTACCGGCGGCGGCAGCGCGTTGCTCTGCACCGTCACCGGCGTGGTCGCCATCCGCGCGCCCGAACCTGCGGTGGTCGCGGTATTGATCGGCTGGTTGCTGACAACAGCCTGGCCGGCCGAGGGCATAGACTGATAGCCACCGCCGCCGACATTGGCGGGCGGCACGAGCTGCTGATATTGCGGAACGACCGAGCCGGTGGTCATCGTATCCGGCCCATTGCTCAGGCGGGAGGTTTCAGAACTGCACCCGGCGGCCAAAATGGCCAGCGACGAAACGAGGAGTACGCCTTGTGTTGCTTTGCCGACTTCCGGCAGCCCAGAAATACGCATGAACCGACCCTGTACGCTTGAACTCTTTACTGCAGCGGTTTTAACCACATCAGAGTTACCGCACGGTTAAAGCCGACGAACGAGCGCAAAATTCAGCGATAAAAAAGGAAACCGGCGCCCGATCCGCCGGAAAACCGGAGCGCTAAAGAGCCTTGGAAAGTCCGCGCTCGGCGGGAAGATAGGGAACCTCGAACAGGTCCTCGCGTTCGAAACGGCTTCCGATTCGCGTCATGCGCACCATCAGCGGCAAAGCGCCTTCCCTGAGCAGCGGCGCCATGATGACGCCGTTGGATACGAGTTGCTCGACGCGGACGCGCGGTATTTCCGGCAGCGCCACGGTATAGAGAATGCGGTCGAAGGTCCCCTCGCCGGTCATCCCCTCGCGGCCATCGGCCTGCCGCACGACCACCCTTTGAAGCGAAAGTTCGGCAAGGCGCTTGCGCGCGAGTTCGGCGAGCGTGCGATAGCGCTCGACCGTCAGCACCCGCTCGGCGATGCGGCCCATGATGGCGGCGGTATAGCCCGAGCCCGTGCCGACTTCGAGCACGCGCTGTCCGGGCTTGATCTTCAGGATATCGATCAGGCGAATGGCGAGATCGGCGCTTTCCATGAACGCCCCGCATTCGATCGGCACCGAGCGACCGCTATAGGCATAGGGCGCCATATGCGAGGGCGTGAACAGCGAGCGCGGCGTCGCCTCGACCGCCGACAACAGGTCGAGATTGGTGACGCCGCCGGCGCGAAGACGCATGACGAGGGCCGCAAACCCTTCCCGTTCCTGAAGCTTCGTCGCCACAGCCATACCTTTTCAAATCACCCGAGCGCCGCCTTGATCCTGTCGCGAACCGCATGGTCGGTCAAGTCGAGCTTCAGCGGCGTTACCGACAGATAGTTCTCTCCGATCGCCTGCAGATCGCTGTCGTCGGCAAAGGCGCTGAGGCGCTCGCGGAAGGTCAGCCAGTAATAGGGCAGCCCCCGGCCATCGCTCCGCTTGTCGACCGAAAGCCCCGATTCGAGCTTGCCCTGCGCCGTGACCCTGACGCCCCTGACGTCGTCGGGCGCGCAGCACGGGAAATTGACGTTGAGAAACGTGCCCTCGGGAAGTTCGAGCGACAGCAGTTTGTCGATCAGCGACGGGGCGTGGCGCTCGGCCACTTCCCAGGGGAAATACCGCCGGCCATTGTCGTAATTGCCGGTCTGGCTGAGCGCGATCGAGCGAACGCCCTGCATCGTCCCCTCGATGGCTGCGGCGATCGTGCCGGAATAGGTGACGTCGTCGGCCATGTTGGCGCCGGAATTGATGCCCGAAAGGATCAGATCCGGCGGCTCGGGCAGCACTTCGCGCACGGCCATGATCACGCAATCGGTCGGCGTGCCGCGCAGCGCATATTGCTTCTCGCCCATCTGCCGCAGCCTCAGCGGTTCCGACAAGGTCAGAGAATGGGCAAGGCCGCTCTGGTCGGTCTCCGGCGCCACCGTCCAGACATCGTCGGAAAGTTGGGCGGCAAGCGCCTGCAGCACGGCAAGGCCGGGTCCGTGAATGCCGTCGTCATTGGTCAGCAATATGCGCATGTCGCTCTCACTTCGCCGTTTCGATGCGGGTCATGCCGCCCATATAAGGCACCAGCACATCCGGAACCGTGACAGAACCGTCTTCGTTGAGATAATTCTCGACGACGGCGATCAGCGCCCGGCCGACCGCCACGCCGGAACCGTTCAGCGTATGCACGAACCGTGTCTGCTTCTCATCCTTGCCGCGATAGCGCGCATTCATGCGCCGCGCCTGGAAATCGCCGCACACCGAGCAGGACGAGATTTCGCGATAGCTGTCCTGCCCCGGCAACCAGACCTCGATGTCATAGGTCTTGCGCGCCGAAAAGCCCATATCGCCGGTCGAAAGCGCCATCACGCGGTAATGCAGGCCGAGCTTCTTCAGCACATCCTCGGCCGCCGCCGTCATCCGCTCCAGCTCATCGAGCGAATTGTCGGCGTCGGTGATCGAGACCATTTCGCATTTCAGGAACTGGTGCTGGCGCAGCATGCCGCGGGTATCACGGCCGGCAGACCCCGCCTCCGAGCGGAAGCAATAGGTGAGCGCGGAATAACGCAACGGCAGTTCCTCCGCCGGCAGGATTTCGCCCGCAACCAGATTGGTGAGCGGCACCTCCGCCGTCGGGATCATCCAGCGATCATCCGAGGCCTTGAACAGATCGTCGGCGAATTTCGGCAATTGCCCGGTTCCGAACAGCGCCTCGTCACGCACCAGAAGCGGCGGGCTGACCTCAAGGTAACCGTGCTCGGTGGTGTGCATGTCGATCATGAACTGGCCAAGCGCGCGCTCCAGCCGGGCGAATGCGCCGGTCAGCACCGTGAAGCGCGAGCCGGAAAGCTTGGCGGCGCGTTCGAAATCCATGCCCCCGAGCGCCTCGCCGATTTCGAAATGCTCTTTCGCGGCATGGTTCCAGCCGGGTTTCTGGCCCCACTGGCGGATTTCGACATTCGCCTCCTCGTCCGCGCCGACCGGCACGTCGTCGAGCGGCACATTGGGAATGCCCGCGAGAAGGTCGTCAAGGGCTGCGGTCGCCGCGCGCTCCTCGGTCTCCAGCGTCGGCATCGCGGTCTTGAGTTCCGAGACCTCGGCCTTCAGCTTCTCGGCAAGCGCGGTATCCTTGCGGCCCATCGCCATGCCGATCTCCTTGGATGCGGCGTTGCGGCGGGATTGCATTTCCTGGAGGCGCTGCACCACGGAACGGCGCTTTTCATCCAGATCGACGATTTCTGCGGCAAGCGGCCTGGCGCCGCGCGCGGCAAGCGCCTTGTCGAGCGCCTCCGGGTTTTCGCGAATCCATTTGATATCGAGCATGATGAAGCTTCCAGAATTAAAAAGGGTAGCCGGCTGTTTTCCCAGCGGCCCTCTTGTGCCCAACTCATATCGAAAGCGCAAGTGGAAGGCCAAGCGCGCAGCCATAAGATTGCATCGAAGAACCGACGGAGAAGCTGACGATGTCCATCCAGAATGGACGACCTTCCGTATCTGAAACGACATCATCATCTTCAAACAGGCCGGCATCGACCATCAGCGTTTTCAAACCGAAGGTGTCGACCTGCAACTCGATGAAGTCCACGGCCGTCGCGCCAAGCACATCACGCAGCTTCTGTTCGAAGCTTTCATCCGTTGGCTCTTCGATATCCGCCGGACCGGTGGTGACAAGGATATCCGCATCGGCGAGCACGGCGACATCGTCACCCGTACCCGTGGTGCCGCCATTGCTGACGCTCACCGTTCCGCCATTGCCAGCACTCCCGATGAGCGAGACCAGAAGATTGCCGCCGATGCCGCCGACTTCCCAACCGATATTCGACGTTGTTTCGACGTCGCTGGAGAGCGTCACAACCTGTTCGGGGCCGTCCTCTCCATCTCCGCCTGAGCGCGGTGGAACGAAGAGGGCGCCATTGCGGCCAAAAAACAACCTGCTTGACGGCGTTGGGTCCGACGACGGCAGCTGGCGGCTGGGGATTTCCTGCTGCCGAGCCGGAGCTGAAGAAGTCGTCTTCGAAGCGTGTCGTCTGCTGCGCTACCGGAAAATATGTCGTGCCATCCGCGACCGGACTGCCGACGACCGCGTCGCCGCCCGAAATAGAAACAATGGTAAAGGAAACGGAAGAGCTGTCGTTGTTATAGAAGGTCTCACCAACAGACTTCACCAGAAAGGTGAAGCCATCCGCAGTTTGAACGAAGGCCCGGTCAGCAATTGACCATCTGGTAAAAAACGCAAATATCTTATGCGTTTACCATGACGTATTTCAGAAGATCATATTGCTTACAGGAGAAATCCATAATAAACTCCGCCACGGAGGAAAACTATTATGGCTCACTACAAATGCAGTGATTGCATGATGGTGCAGAACACCGGCCGTGTTTGCCGGCGTTGCGGGAGCTACAGCCTTGTTGCGCTTGAAACCCATGGTGGCGCTGTCATGGAACGGGAGCGCAACACGCAGGTGCCCGCCGCGGCATCATTCAACATGCCCGTATGGCTGTCATTTTTTGGAATTGCTATTCTGACCAGCTATTTGCTGCTCTTCCATATGTGACGCCCAGCTCCGAACGTCGATTGCCAACTCCGCCGCGCAGGATGCGCGGGCGGAATGTTCCCGATTATGCTCGTCTTTCAGCCCGCGGCAGCACGATAGCTCTCATGCGCCTGACGGTTTCCGCTGCATTTCGTCCGCCCTCAAACCGGCGTCGATCCGCTCTCTGTTTGTTGCCCCGCTGTTCGCTGCCGCGAGCGGGAAATAATTTACGCCGTGCGGCTCTTGGCGCCGTCGGAAAACAACGACTTGCCGTTCTGGTCGATGATCTGCTTGCCCTTGCGGAAGGTCCACTCGATCGCCTCGTCCTGCGAGGAGAACAGGTCGGCGCGGATGAAGGTGCGCGTCAGGGTCTCGTCGCTCACCTCTTTTTCGATTCGTCCCTGAAGGCGATACTGCGCCCCTTCCTTGACCGGCTCGGCGAAGATGATGCAATCCTCGTGGACGATCGATTTCACCGCCTGCTCGTTTTCCCGCCCCTCGCCGCTGGCGCCGCCAGAAAACAGTGAGCCAATCCGAGAAAAAAACGATGCCATCTTCGAAACTCCTTTTTTGTCTTTCTAGCCGATCGGCGACTGCTGCGCCAGCGCTGCCCGTCAGATGATCAGGTTGGCGAGAATCTCGTTTTCCGTAATATCCTGATATTTCAAGCCGTTTCGCGCAAAATTCTCAAACAGGACATGAAAGTTCTCCGGTCGCGAGGTCTCGATGCCGATCAGGATGGAGCCGAAATTGCGCGCCGATTTCTTTAAGTATTCGAACCGCGCGATATCGTCATCCGGCCCGAGAAGAGCGAGAAAATCCTTGAGCGCGCCCGGGCGCTGCGGCAGGCGCAGAACCAGGTATTTCTTCAGTCCCGAATAGCGCATCGCGCGCTCCTTCACATCGGGAAGCCGGTCGAAATCGAAATTGCCGCCGGAAACCAGAACCACGATCTTCCGTCCGCGCACCTTGTCCGCCGGCAATCTGGCAAGCGCGGTCAGCGCCAGCGCGCCCGCCGGCTCCAGCACCACGCCCTCGACATTCAGCATCTCCGTCATGGTGACGCACAGCGCGTTTTCCGGCACCGCCATCACCTGATCCGGCGAAAACCTTTTGAGCGCTTCGAAATTGGCGTCGCCGATGCGGCCGACCGCAGCCCCGTCCACAAAATTGTCGACATCGGCGAGCGTCACGATCTCGCCGTCGGCAAGCGAGCGTTTCAGGCTCGGCGCGCCCTCCGGCTCGGCAAACAGATAGGCCTCGTCCGGCAGGCGATCGCCGAAATAGCTTGTTATTCCTGCCGACAGCCCGCCGCCGCCGACCGGCATCACGATCAGATCGGGCAACCCGTCCCGTTCCGGCCAGGCATCCTCGATCTCGCTCGCAACCGTTGCCTGCCCCTCGATGATATCGGGATCGTCGAACGGCGGCACCATGATGCCGTCATTATCTGCCGCAAATTTGCGGGCGGCCGAATAGCAGACATCGAAAATATCGCCGACCAGTTCGATGCGGATGAAGCCTTCGCCGAAAGTCCGGGTCTTGTCGATCTTCTGCTGCGGCGTCGTGACCGGCATGAAGACCACGCCCTCGACGCCGAAATGCCGGCAGCAGAAGGCAAAGCCCTGGGCGTGATTGCCGGCTGACGCGCAGACGAACACTTTCGAGGCCCCGCCCCCGGCCTCGCCCATGCGCTTGCGCATGAAATTAAAGGCGCCGCGCAGCTTGTAGGAGCGCACCGGCGACAGGTCCTCGCGTTTCAGATAGATATCCGCGTCGAACTTCGCGCTCAGATGCGCGTTGCGCTGCAACGGCGTCGCATCGAAAAGATCTCTGAGCGCGGTTTTGGCCGCTATCACGTTGTCGCGCATTTCCTGCTTCCCATTGAGTTTGTCCGACGACACCGCTATGGCATACAAACCGGGTCACGAAAAAGCCCGTATCTGACAAGAAAGTATGACAGGGAACTGACCCTTGAACGCCACGCTTCTGCGGTCTGCCTTCTATATCGCGGCGATTTGCGGCATTTATCTCGCAGCCGCGATGTTCGTTCCGGCCATGGTAGACCTCTATTACGCGAATGCCGACTGGCAGGTTTTCGCCCTTTGCGGCTTCATGGTCGGCGGCGTGAGCGCGGTCACCGCGGTTGCCATGCGCGGCAATCCGCCAGCCTTCAGCCGGCGACTCGGCTTCTTCCTGGTCAACCTGTTGTGGATGACTTTCGCCCTTATCGGCGCGATCCCGATCTATCTGGCGAGCGGCGAACTGACCTTCGCGCAGTCGCTGTTCGAATCGGTGTCGGCGATCACCACGACCGGTTCGACGGTGTTGACGGGGCTCGACCACACCGCCCCCGGCCTGCTTCTGTGGCGCTCCCTGCTGCAGTGGATGGGCGGCATCGGCATCGTCGCGCTCGGCCTGTTCATCCTGCCGTTCCTCCGCATCGGCGGCATGGCCTTCTTCAAGATGGAATCATCGGATACCGGCGACAAGCCCTTTGCCCGGATGGCGAGCTTCACCCGGGCGTTTCTGGCGATCTATCTCGGCATCACCCTGCTTTGCGCGATCTGCTACGGTCTTGCCGGCATGTCGCAATTCGATGCGTTCAACCATGCCCTGACGACGGTGGCGACCGGCGGCTTTTCCACCCACGACGCCTCATTCGGTTATTTCGACAGCCCTGCCCTGCTGTGGGTCGCGGGCTTTTTCATGACGCTGTGCAGCCTGCCGTTTTCGATCCTGATCCTGTTCGTCGTGCGCGGCAGGCTCGATTCGCTGCGCGATCCGCAGATCATGCTGTTCCTCGGCTATCTGTTTGTCGCGGTGTTCCTGCTCGCGCTTTATATCAGCCTCAATGACCAGATGGACTTCGTCACGGCGCTGACCCAGTCCTTCTTCAACGTGTCGTCGATCCTGTCGACCACGGGTTACGCCAGCACCGATTATTCGCAATGGGGCACGTTCGCGGTGGTGCTGGCGTTCTTCCTCACCTTCATGGGCGGCTGCTCGGGGTCGACGGCGGGAGGAATAAAATCCTACCGCTTTCTGATTCTGTTCAACATGCTGCGCACCGGCATGAAGAAGCTGATCTATCCGAACGCGGTCTATTCGGTTCGCTACGGCCGGCTCAGCGTCGATTCGGAAACCCAGCGCGCCGTTTCGATGTTCTTCACCGCCTATATCCTGCTCTGGGCCTTCGGCAGCCTCGGCATGTCGCTGCTCGGCTACGACCTGATCACCTCGACCACCGCCGTGCTGACCGCGCTCTCCAATGTCGGCCCGGGCCTTGGCGATATCATCGGGCCGGCGGGCAATTTCTCGACCCTTGCCGATCCCGAGCTTTGCCTGTTGTCGATCATGATGCTGCTCGGCCGTCTCGAAATCCTGACCGTCGTTGTCGTGCTGATGCCGATGTACTGGCGCGGCTGACGCTCCGGCCGGACTGGAAAAACCGAAAAACCATGTCGCCTCGCGTTGCAACATCGTTTATGGAACGCGAAGACCATCTGAAAACCAAAGCGGGATGCTCACGTCTCATGACCCTTTCGAACAGCCAGGTCATCACCCCCGAACTGATCGCCGCCCACGGGCTGAAGCCGGATGAATACGAGCGGATATTGTCGCTGATCGGCCGCGAGCCGAGCTACACCGAACTCGGCATCTTTTCGGCGATGTGGAACGAGCACTGCTCCTACAAGTCCTCCAAGCGCTGGCTCCGGACGCTGCCGACCACCGGCCGCCGGGTCATCCAGGGTCCGGGCGAGAATGCCGGCGTGGTCGATATCGATGACGGCGACTGCGTCGTCTTCAAGATGGAGAGCCACAACCACCCGTCCTATATCGAGCCCTATCAGGGGGCCGCGACCGGCGTCGGCGGCATTCTGCGCGACATCTTCACCATGGGCGCGCGTCCCGTTGCCGCCATGAACGCGCTGCGCTTCGGCGCGCCGGACCATCCGAAAACGCGCCACCTCGTCTCCGGCGTGGTGGCCGGCGTCGGCGGCTACGGCAATTCCTTCGGCGTTCCGACCGTCGGCGGCGAGGTCGAATTCGATGCCCGCTACAACGGCAACAATCTCGTCAACGCGTTTGCGGCCGGCATCGCCCGCACCGACGCGATCTTCTATTCCGAGGCCAAGGGCATCGGCCTGCCGGTCGTCTATCTCGGCGCCAAGACCGGCCGCGACGGCGTCGGCGGCGCGACCATGGCATCGGCCGAATTCGACGCGGACATCGAGGAGAAACGCCCGACCGTGCAGGTCGGCGACCCCTTCACCGAGAAATGCCTGCTCGAAGCCTGCATGGAACTGATGAAGACCGGCGCGGTGATCGCGATCCAGGACATGGGCGCTGCCGGCCTCACCTGCTCGGCCGTCGAGATGGGCGCCAAGGGCAATCTCGGCATCGAACTCGACCTCAACCGCGTGCCGGTGCGCGAGGAAAACATGACGGCCTACGAGATGATGCTCTCGGAAAGCCAGGAGCGCATGCTGATGGTGCTCGATCCCGAAAAGGAAGAGGTCGCCGAGGCGATCTTCCGCAAATGGGGTCTCGATTTCGCGATCGTCGGCAAGACCACGGACGACCTGCGTTTCCGCGTGCTGCACAATAACGAGGAAGTCGCCAACCTGCCGATCAAGGATCTCGGCGACCAGGCGCCGGAATATGACCGCCCGTGGCGCGAACCCGATACCCGCGGCACGCTGCCCGCCCACCTGGTCGAGGCGCCCGCCGATTACAACGAAGCGCTTTTGAAGATCATCGGCGGACCGAACCAGTCGAGCCGGCGCTGGGTCTATGAGCAGTATGACACGCTGATCCAGGGCAATTCGCTGCAGCTTCCGGGCGGCGATGCCGGCGTCATCCGCGTCGACGGCCATCCGACCAAGGCGCTGGCGTTTTCCTGCGACGTGACCCCGCATTATGTCGAGGCCGATCCGTTCGAGGGCGGCAAGCAGGCCGTTGCCGAGTGCTGGCGCAATATCACCGCGACCGGCGCGGAACCGCTGGCGTCGACCGACAACCTCAATTTCGGCAATCCCGAGAAGCCCGAGATCATGGGCCAGTTGGTCAAGGCGATCGAGGGTATCGGCGAGGCCTGCCGCGTACTCGATTTCCCGATCGTCTCGGGCAATGTCTCGCTCTACAACGAGACCAATGGCGAGGCGATCCTGCCGACGCCGACGATCGGCGGCGTGGGACTTCTCGCCGACTGGCGCAAGATGGCGCGGATCGGCTCGTTTGCCGAGGGCGACCATGTCATACTGATCGGCAATGACGGCGAGCATCTCGGCGCATCGACCTATATGCGCGATGTGCTTGGCCTGATCGACGGCCCGGCGCCCACGGTCGACCTCCAGCTTGAACGCCGCACCGGCGATTTCGTGCGCTCGGCGATCAATAACGGGCAGGTCACCGCCTGCCACGATATTTCGGCGGGCGGCCTTGCGGTCACCCTTGCGGAAATGTGCATGGCCGCCGGCAAGGGCATGGAAATCAGCATCGCCCAGGCGCGCGGTCCCGCCCACGCCCTGCTCTTCGGCGAGGATCAGGCGCGCTATGTCATAACCGTGCCGGCGCAATACGGCAATTTCGTCTGCGCCTCGGCGGAAGGCAGCGCGATTGCCTTCCGCAGGCTCGGGATCGTGAACGGCGATGCGCTGGTGATCGACGAACTTGTTTCCACGCCCGTCGAGGAGTTGCGCACCGCCCATGAAATGTGGTTCCCTCGCTTCATGGCCGCATCAGGCGGCGACAACCAGTCGGCATAAGATGGCAGCCGGCATAAGAACGACATCCATCGAGGAGCATTCACCATGGCGATGAGCGCGGGCGAAATCGAAGACATGATCAAGGCCGCCCTTCCCGATGCCAGCGTCACGATCCGGGATCTGGCAGGCGACGGCGACCATTTCGCGGCCGAAGTGGTATCGGAAAGCTTCAGGGGCAAGACCCGGGTGCAGCAGCACCAGATGGTCTATGACGCCTTGAAGGGCAATATGGGCGGCGTCCTGCATGCCTTGGCGCTGCAGACCTCCGCTCCCCAATAGCCAAGCGGGCCCCATTCGGCTTTCGGTCAATTCATCGCCGCACGGGGTTGGCGAATGTCAATCGATCGATTATATGCTGAAAGCAAATAATAGCTACGGACCTTGAACCCGTATGTGAAAGGATTGCACATGAGTGACATTCAGACTGCCATCAAGAGTGAAGTCGACAGCAATGATGTTGTGCTGTTCATGAAGGGGACCCCGCAATTTCCCCAGTGTGGCTTCTCCGGACAGGTCGTCCAGATTCTCGACTATCTCGGCGTCGATTACAAAGGCGTCAACGTGCTTGCCGATGGCGACCTGCGCCAGGGCATCAAGGATTTTTCCAACTGGCCGACGATCCCGCAGCTTTACGTCAAGGGCGAGTTCCTCGGCGGCTGCGATATCGTGCGCGAAATGTTCCAGGCCGGCGAGCTTCAGGACCATCTGTCGACCAGGGGCGTGGAAGTTCGCGGCGCGGCCTAGAGTGTCGGGCGGAAAACCGGGATCCGGTTTTTCGCTAACCCGACGCGTCAAGATAAGGAATCTGGAGCATCGGGCGATGCCAACCAATCGTCCGATGCTCTGGAGCGCCGTGCGTCCCGTCGGACGCACAAAGGACGCTCTAACGTATTGAATCTGCGCATCCCGGCAAATCTTGCCATTCGCGGGCGCGCTTTTGAGTGCGCCTGCTTTTGTGACCTCACCGAATTGACCGGGCGCCGCATCTGCGGCGCCTTCTTTTGCTTTCAGGATTGATTGTTGTGACAGAAACATTACAGACACCGGCGGCGATTGCCCGCAAGGCTCCCGGAAAGTGGGAACTGGTTGCCATGATGGCGGGGCTGATGGCGCTCAATGCGCTCGCCATCGACATCATGCTGCCCGGATTGAAAGAGATCGGCGCCAGCCTCGGCGCCACCTCCGATAACGAACACCAGTTCATCATCACCTCCTATGTTCTCGGCTTCGGCATCGCCCAGCTTGCCTATGGGCCGATCGCCGACCGCTTCGGGCGCAAGAAGCCGCTGCTCGTCGGACTGGTGATCTATTTCATCGGCGCCGTGCTCTGTGCCTTCGTGCCGAGCTTCACGCTGATGCTGCTGGTGCGTTTCTTCCAGGGCCTCGGGGCCGCGGCCACCCGGGTGATTTCCGTGGCGGTTGTTCGCGACCTGCATGGCGGCCGCGCGATGGCCGAGATCATGTCGCTGATCATGATGGTATTCATGATCATCCCGATCATCGCGCCCTCGATCGGCCAGACGATCATGCTGTTCGGCGACTGGCACCTGGTGTTCGTGTTCCTGGCGCTTGCCGCCCTCGGAAACTTCCTCTGGGTCACCTTCCGCCTTCCGGAAACGCAGCACCCGGAAGACGTGGTGGAACTGACGCCGAAGGCGATTGCCCGCAGCGCCAGGACCGTGCTGACCAACCGCGTCGCGCTGTTCTACACGCTCGGCACCACCTTCATCATGGCCTGTATTTTCGGCTTCGTGAATTCGGCGCAGCAGGTCTATGTCGAAATCTACGGTCTCGGCACGCTGTTTCCGGTAGCCTTTGCCGGCATCGGCATCGTGATGGCGATCTCATCGCTGGTCAATTCCCGCATCGTCGGGAAGGTCGGCATGCGCAGGTTGTCCCATGGCGCCATGATCGGCTTCACGGTTACCAATGGGCTGTGGCTGCTGATCGACCTGATGTATGGCGGCGTCATGCCGTTCTGGCTGTTTTATGGCCTGTTCATGGTGGCCTGGTTCCAGTTCGGCTGGATCGCGCCCAACTTCAATGCGCTGGCGATGGAGCCGCTCGGCCATGTGGCGGGCTCCGCCTCGTCGATCCTCGGTTTCTCCAGCACGGCGTTTTCAGCGCTGATCGGGGCGATGATCGGGCTTGCCTATAACGGCACCACCACGCCGATGATCGCGGGCTTCTTCGTCTTTGCCGCAATCGCGCTCGGCTTCACGCTGATCGCCGAGAAGGGCAAGCTTTTCCAGCCTCACAACCCGGAAATCTGAGGTCGCGACGAGACGCAAACAAGGGCGCCCTTGCGGCGCCCTTCAGACTGCTGACAAAGTCCCTTTTCCGACTCCTCCGTCATGCCGGCCTTGAGCCGGCATCCAGGGCCGCTTGTGGTGAAGTTCAGAAAAGAGTCTTTGCGCGCAATGACTTGCGCTTGCTGGATCCCGGCTCAAGGCCGGGATGACGGCAGAAAGCGAGGCAACGCCGTGATGGCGCACGATGTTTGTCAACAAACTGAAGGGCGCCCTTGCGGCGCCCTTTTTCTTGGCCGGGTTCAGTTCCCGCCGTCATAGGACAGGCTCGGATACCAGTCGCCGCCCCTGCCCTCGGGCGTGGTATCGAGCAGCAGCCAGAGCGTGTCCTGCTGAACCGCGCCGCGCGGATCCTGACCGGGGTCGGACATATCGAAGCCGATTTCCTCGCTCCAGAAATGGCGGATCCTGCCGTCGCGGCGGGTGAACACCGTATAGCCCGGCATATCCGCATCCTCTGCACTGACATAGTCGCGGGTAAAATCTCCGTCCGTGTCGGAATAGAACGGGATCTGCCTCCAGCCGCGGTCGCGTTTCCACTGTTCAAGCCGCTCGATCGGCGAACGGGCCGTGACCGCCACGGCCACGCGCTGACGGATATCCTCGATCTTGCCTTCCCAGGTGCCGACCATCGACGTGCACATCGGGCATGGCGCCTTGCGCTGCGGCCCATACATGAAGCTGTAGATCACCAGCGTATCCTTGTCGCCGAAAAGCTCCGAGAGCGTCACCGGGCCAGCCAGACCGGCGAAAACATAATCGCGCGGCACCTCGCCGCCGGGCGGCAATGCCCGGCGCAATGCGGCCGTTTCCTCGATCTGCCGCCGCAATTCGATTTTCCTGATCAGCAAGGCGTTGCGCGCCGTGCGATAGGTCGCATCCTCATTGGGGAAATGCGCCGTATTGCGGGCCGCAAGCTCTGCCGCCGGAACGAGATCGCTCATGATAAAACTCCTCCTGCTTCACCTGACCCATTTTAAGTTGATATCAACTTAAAATGCAAGACCCTGTGTCGCGGTCGGCAATCCGATCCCGCAAGGTCGATCCCGGCAGGAAGCCGCCTAAAGCGTGAAGACCTTTTCCTTCAGTTCCATCCAGCTGTCCTTGTCGGTTGCGCCGAGCAGGCCGCCGTCCAGATGGCTTGGCAGGTAGGGCGAGCCGTCGTAGCGGGCGATATAGCCGCCGGCTTCCTGGCCGATCAGCACGCCTGCCAGGTGATCCCACGGCATCAGCTTGAAATAGGTGAAGAAATGCAGGCCGCCGGCGGCAAATGCGCGGTATTCGACGGCGGCGCAGCGATAGCTGGCGGCGTAGCGCACCTTTGCGGTATTGGCGAGAAGCGTGGCCCGGTTTTCCTTCGGCATGAAGGCAACGGACGCCGCCCCGAGCATCTCCTCGAGATTGACCGGCGCGGCAACCGTCATTTTCCGCGCGGCGCCATTGGCGCGCTTCAGCCAGGCGCCGCCGCCCTTTTCCGCCATCATGAAATCATCGCCCAACGGGTCATAGATCAGGCCGGCGACGGTTTCGCCGTTGACGACGACGGCGGCCATCACGCCAAAGCCGGAAATGCCATGGGCGAAATTGAAGGTGCCGTCGATCGGGTCGACCACGACCGCGACTTTCGCGTCCTTCAGTTTGAGGAGCAATTCCGGATCGGCGGCAACGCCTTCCTCGCCGATGAACAGCGCCTCGGGCAGGATCTCGGCGATGCCGGCCTTGATCACCCGTTCAGCAGCGGTGTCGGCGATCGTCACCAGATCGCTGGCCTCGGTCTTCTCGGCGACATCGGCCGCATCGAGATTGCGGAAACGGGGCAAGATTTCCTGTCTGGCGGCGTGTCGCATCAGCCCGGCGATGGCGTCGAGCGTTTCGGAGGTGATCGGCATTCTTGATATTTCCTGGCTGGGAGGGTTGTTGCACCCGGTTAAACCATGACCGCCATGCTCGAGTCCATGCCGCGGGCGTTGACTTTCGGGCAAAACCCGACTATCAGCGCGCCAACACTGAATTGTTCGGTGTTCTAACCGACATGTCCCGTGGTTTTCCGGGCGCTTTTTTCCGCGAAAACCTGTCAGGTCCTTCGAAAGAAGGCGCCAAAGGAGGGCGTGTTTCCTTGGGCTCCCGGCCATGCCGGTCCCGTTTTGTTGAGATTAAGGAAATACGATGAGCAAGCGCGAATCGTCCAAGCATAAAATCGACCGCCGTATGGGCCAGAATATCTGGGGCCGTCCGAAGTCCCCGGTCAACCGCCGCGAATACGGTCCCGGCCAGCACGGCCAGCGCCGCAAGGGCAAGATGTCCGATTTCGGCGTGCAGCTGCGCGCCAAGCAGAAGCTGAAGGGCTATTACGGCGAACTGCGCGAAAAGCAGTTCCTCGCGATCTTCGAGGAAGCCAACCGCCGCAAGGGCGATACCGGTGAAAACCTGGTAGGCCTGCTCGAAAGCCGTCTCGACGCGATCGTCTATCGCGCCAAGTTCGTGCCGACCGTTTTCGCGGCCCGCCAGTTCGTCAACCACGGCCACGTCACCGTCAACGGCGTTCGCGTCAATGTCGGCTCCTACCGCTGCAAGGCCGGCGACGTAATCGAGGTGCGCGAGCGTTCCAAGCAGCTTGCTAGCGTTCTCGAAGCGACCCAGCTCGCAGAGCGTGACGTTCCCGAATACATCGACGCCGACCACCACAAGATGACCGCCACCTTCGTTCGGGTCCCGTCGCTCGCCGACATCCCCTACGCCGTCATCATGGAACCGAACCTCGTGGTCGAGTTCTACTCGCGTTGATCTTTCGCGATACGCAATGCGAAAAGCCGCCTTTCGGGGCGGCTTTTTTTGTTGGCGAAAGTGGATGGCGCGGCCTCAGGCGACCTTGAGGGCCGCCTCGGGACCTGCAAGCTCGTAGCCGAGCGCTGCGGCAACGGCGGCATTGGTCACGCGGCCGCGATGGACATTGAGCCCGTTGCGCAGATGATGGTCCTCGGAAAGTGCTGCAAACCCCTTGTCGGCAAGCATCAGCCCGTAATGCAGCGTCGCATTGTTCAAGGCGGCAGCGGAGGTGATCGGAACCGCCCCCGGCATATTGGCGACGCAGTAATGCACCACCCCCTCGACGACGAAGGTCGGATCGGAATGGGTGGTGGCGTGCGAGGTCTCGAAACAGCCGCCCTGGTCGATCGCAACGTCGACCATGACCGCGCCGGCCTTCATGCCCGGCAGCATTTCGCGGGTCACGAGTTTCGGAGCGGCCGCACCCGGCACCAGCACCGCGCCGATAACCAGATCGGCGGCGAAAATCTCGCTTTCGAGCGCTTCCATGGTCGAGTACAGCGTTTTCACCCGGCCGCGAAACAGATCGTCCAGCGTGCGAAGGCGCGGCAGCGAGCGGTCGAGGATCGTAACCTCGGCGCCAAGGCCCGTCGCCATCAGGGCGGCATGCAGGCCGACGACGCCGCCGCCGATCACCACCACCTTGCCGGGCTGCACGCCCGGAACGCCGCCGAGCAGAACGCCGAGCCCGCCATTGGCCTTCTGCAATGCGGTGGCGCCGGCCTGGATCGAAAGCCTGCCGGCCACTTCCGACATCGGCGCCAGGAGCGGCAACCCGCCGCGCTCGTCGGTCACCGTCTCATAGGCGATTGCCGTGACGCCGGAGGCGAGAAGTCCCCTGGTCTGTTCCGGATCGGGCGCCAGATGCAGATAGGTGTAGAGCAACTGCCCTTCCCTCAACTGCGCCCATTCCGAAGGCTGCGGTTCCTTGACCTTGACGATCATATCCGCTCTGGCAAAAACAGTTGCCGCATCCGGGGCGATCGTGGCGCCCGCCGCGCGGTAGGCGTCGTCTCCCGCGCCGATTCCGGCGCCCGCGCCGGTCTCGATCATGACCTGATGGCCATGCGCGACATATTCGCGGACCGATGCCGGCGTCAGGCCGACACGGTATTCATGATTCTTGATTTCCCTGGGACAGCCGACAAGCATTTCGATCTCCTCACTCCAATCGGGGCAACCTGCCTTCGATTGAAACGCGAAATCGCAGCAATGTCCTTGCAAAGTTAACCTTGATTTTTCACTTTTTCCGTATATTTTTCGAAAAAGAATAACAAAAATCGAAGGGTATTCGAACGATGGACATCGACGACATTGATCGTGCGATCTTGAAGGCGCTCCAGAAGAACGGCCGCATCACCAATGCCGACCTGGCGGAAACCGTCGGCCTGTCGCCGTCAGCCTGTTCCAGACGGCTCGATATATTGGAAAAGAGCGGCGTGATCGAGGGCTATACCGCCAGAATTTCGCCGGAAGCGCTCGGCTACAAGATGGTGGCGATCGTGCAGATTTCGCTTTCCGGCCAGTTCGCCCGCACGCTCGCCGAATTCGAGGAGGCCGTCAAGCGCTGCCCGAACATCATCGTCTGCTACATGGTCTCGGGCGTCTACGACTATACGCTCCGGGTGGCGGCGAAGGACCTGAAGGATTACGAACGCATCCACCGCGACTGGCTGTCGGCGCTGCCGCATGTAGTGCAGATCAACTCGTCCTTCGCGCTGAGGCCGATCATCGAGCGGATCAATGTCGGAGTGGATTGAGGCTATCCCTTGTTCGGCTTCACCAGCAGCAGCCAGTTTTCGCCCTCCGCCTTCCAGTCCTCGGCGGTGACGATTGCCGCGCGCGCGGTCTCGCGAAAGCCGAGCCGGTCGTGAAACCTGCGTGCCGGCGCATTGCCGTCGGAGACGATCAGGGCGAGATCGCGCCCGCCGGCCATCCGCTCGGCCTTTTCCATCAAAATTGTGCCGAGCCCGCGCCGGCGATACTCCGCATAGGCGGCAAGCACGTGGATATAGTAGCAGCCGAAAGCCTGCGACTTCAGCGCCTTCAGCGGTTCGAACACGGCATGCTCCGCCTCGCCGGTCGGCGTGTCATGCTCCAGCGGATAGGCAAGCAGCAGGGCCACGATGTCGGAGCCGAGGGTTGCGACCGTGCCGTTCGTCCAGTTGACCGCCTGATCGACGCGCTGAACGCTGTCACGCCCGGCCTGCCAGGGATCGCCCTTTCCGCCCTCCAGCCGCCCCCAGCGCCACAGCGGCAGACCATGATCGGCGATATTGATAAGCCGCACCATGTCCGGCGCATCCTCCGGCGTCGCGCGCCTGATCGTAAAACTCGAAACCAATCCACCCCTCCCCCAGTTGACCCAAAGCCGCCTGTGCGCCTAGCCTGTCATTAAGCTTTCACAGACTTGCAATTCATTCCATGATCATTGTCAACCGCTTGAGGGTGCGAAGCACCACAACGGAAACGGAGCTGCCAATGTCCGCGCTTTTCGAAACTCACCTTATCTCCCGACGCACACTGCTGCGCGGCATGACCGCGGCCACCGCGATGGTCGCCCTTCATCCTTTCTCAGCAAGGGCCGCCGGCAATCAGGCGCATCTGAGACTGATGGAAACAACCGACATCCATGTCAACGTGTTTCCGTATGACTATTACGCCGATAAGCCCAACGACACGATGGGTCTCGCCCGCACCGCCTCGATCATCGACGCGATCCGCGCCGAATCGACCAATTCGATGCTGATCGACAATGGCGACTTTCTGCAGGGCAATCCGATGGGCGATTACATCGCCTATGAGCGCGGCATGCAGGACGGCGACGTCCACCCGGTGATCAAGGCCATGAACGTGCTCGGCTATGATGTCGGCACGCTTGGCAATCACGAGTTCAATTACGGCCTTGATTTCATGCACAAGGTGCTGGCGGGCGCGAACTTCCCCTATGTCTGCGCCAACCTGACCACCGGAGCCCTGGCCGATGACCCGACCAAAGACGATCTGATGGTCAAGCCCTACCTGATCCAGGAGCAGATGATCACCGATGGCGACGGCAACAAGAGCCCGGTAAAGATCGGCTTCATCGGTTTCGTGCCGCCGCAGATCATGGTCTGGGACGAGAAGAACCTTTCCGGCAAGGCCAATACCCGCGATATCGTGGAGGCGGCGCAAGCCTGGGTGCCGGTGATGAAGGACGAAGGCGCCGATATCATCGTGGCGTTGTCGCATTCCGGCATTGATGGCACCGGCCCCGCGCCGCTGATGGAAAACGCCTCGCTCCACCTTGCCGGCGTCGAAGGCATAGACGCGGTCTTCACCGGCCACCAGCATCTGGTTTTCCCCGGCTCGGATGATTTCGCCGGCATTGAAGGCGTCGATATCGAAAAAGGCACGCTCAAGGGCAAGCCCGCCGTGATGGCCGGTTTCTGGGGCTCGCATATGGGCCTGATCGACCTGCTTCTGGAAAAAGACGGCAACAGCTGGACGATCGTCGACTTCACCACCGAGGCGCGGCCGATCTACCACCGCACCGAGGACCGCAAAGTCGTTGCCAATGTCGAAAGTGATGCCGCGGTCATCGCCGCCGCCGAGGCCGATCACGAGGCGACGCTGGATTATGTCCGCACGCCTGTCGGCAAGACATCGGCGCCGTTGCAGTCCTATTTCGCGCTTGTTGCCGACGACCCGTCCGTCCAGATCGTTTCCAAGGCGCAGACCTGGTACACCAGGGACATGCTGAAGGACACGGAATACAAGGACTTCCCCGTCCTCTCCGCCGCGGCGCCCTTCAAGGCCGGCGGTCGCGGCGGTCCGGATTACTATACCGAGGTCCCGGCCGGCGACATCGCCATCAAGAACGTCGCCGACCTCTACCTCTACCCGAACACCGCCCGCGCCGTGCTGATCAACGGCGCTGAGGTGCGCGAGTGGCTGGAAATGTCGGCGGGCATGTTCAATCAGATCGAACCGGGAGCCACCGACGCGCCGCTGCTGAACCCGGATTTCCCGTCCTACAATTTCGACATCATCGACGGCGTGACCTACAAGATCGACCTGTCGAAACCGGCGCGCTACGCCAAGGACGGCAGCCTCGCCAATCCGGACAGCCACCGCATCGTCGATCTTGCCTATGACGGCAAGCCGATCGACCCCGAGCAGCAATTCGTGGTGGCGACCAACAACTACCGCGCCGGCGGCGGCGGCAATTTCCCGGATATCAATTCGGATGTGATCGTGTTCGTCGGCCCTGACACCAACCGCGACGTGATCGTCCGCTACATCGTCGATCAGGGCACGATCAACCCGTCGGCCGACTTCAACTGGACCTTCGCCCCCATGCCCGGCACCACCGCCACCTTCGAAACCGGCCCCCGCGCGGCGGAATACATTTCCGATGTGAAGGGCGCGAAGATCGAAACGGCGGGCGATGGAGAGGGCGGGTTCGCGCTTTATCGGGTGGTTTTGTGATCGGTTGAATTTTCGGCAGTTGCAATAGCAGGGGGTGGGCTTGGGGGCCGCTGACAAAGCCGCCCCACCCTCTTTCGTCACCCTCGGGCTTGTCCCGAGGGTCTAAGCACGTACCCGCGCGACAAGCGTTTCGGGTTAAAAAGGAAGAAAGAACAGCGTGTTACCAACCGCAGACCCCGCTCGCATAGAGGGGTGATTAGATCCTCGGGTCAAGCCCGAGGATGACGCAGAATACAGGAAGACGTGTGTCAGCAGCCGAGGGTCAGACTTGGAATCGGCCATTGTTTGTCCCCTCTGACCCACTTCGCGCAATCCTCGGGCTTTGACTCAGTGAGTGCAAATCCAGCACAGTGGGAACGTATCGTCAATCAAATCGAATGTCGGAAAACTTAGAACAAGCCTCAGTTATCGAGAGGGCTGAATCAGTCTCCCGTTCACGCGGAATTTAGAAACTCGTCGGTTTCGCGACATCCTAATCAGCGCATCGTCGTCGTCTAATCGTTTCCCACTGATATCGGTCGCGGCAATTCCAGAGTTGTCGATCAAGCAATTGTGAAATTTCAGAACTCCGAAACACCGCGCCTCAATAAATGTCTCTGCAAAGGTGCAAGCTTCAAAAATGACGTCCCCTAAGACGGCCTCCTCAAACCGAATTCTCGAAAGGTTATAATTAACTAGGCGCACTTGGTGCAGGTGAATACCACGTAACGCTAAGCCCTCGTCATCATGCTCCAATTCCAGCCACCGCCGTCTCCAGTTCGTGCGAGCGACCGCCGAGAGAGCCGCCATGACAACGAAGTCAGTGGCTGGAAGCGTCGCAGGGTCGAAAGTACGTCTTTTTTTATAAACCATTTCTGTTGGGGCCGCGCAGCGCTCCAACAAGAACTGGCGAAGCGTCCTAAGCACAGGCTCTTGATATTCTCGATAATCTTCCCGCGCGACTACTGACAACAATTCGATACCGCCCAGCTTGGAACTGTCTGCCGCAGCACCCAGCAACTCGATACCCTTTTGATAGCGATTTGCGACAGCCGCGCGCTGATTTACGCGGTAACTTCTCAAGGCAAGAAATGCTGCGATAATCGCGACTACCGTTGTCATCAAGCCAATGATGAGATCGTACACGCTCTTGGAACCCACCCAAAATTCGTAGGCGATCTTTCCGTCTGGAGTGGCAAGCGAAGTCAGAACTTCTTTAAGACTTGGGACCGCCATGACTATAAAAAATACCGTAGCCGCTGCGGCCAAGACATAGACAGGCCAGTCCCCGCGCCGCCGCTGCCTATAAGTAGTTAACCTGGTCAGCCGCTCTTCTGCTAACAGCACTGCAAAAATTCCTCTCCGATATGCACGGCGGAACATCCTTGAGATTTTTCTGCGCAACTTTAGAAACCCTTTAGTCATACCTGCATCAGTACAACTACTTGGCCTGCCTAACAAATAGGATGTAGCACTGGCACCAACATGTGTACGCTTGTTGGGTGCCATTTTTGAAAGGAAAGGTGGCGATGCTGCGGTTGCTTTCAGCTTGAGCACCGATGATTTCAGAACGTCTGAATTGGGGGCGCAAAAAACCTCACCCCTCCCGGATCATCTCCCATACCGCCGCCACCAACTGTTTCAGATTATACGGCTTCGGCAGAAACCCGAATTTGGCGTCTTCGGGCAGGTTCTTGGCAAACGCGTCATCGGCGTAGCCGGAGACGAAGATGAATTTGAGGTCGGGATAGATCCGGCGCGCCTCGCGCAGCAGCGTCGGGCCGTCCATCTCCGGCATCACCACGTCGGACACCACGATATCGACCGCGCCTTCGAGCTTTTCGAGGATCTTCAGCGCGTGGACGCCGGTGTCGGCCTCGTAGACGGTGAAACCACGCATTTCCAGCATGCGCTTGCCGGAGCGGCGCACCGCATCCTCGTCTTCCACCAGCAGCACCACGGCGGACTGGCCGGTGAGGTCCATATCCTCCTCGCGCGGGGCCTCGTTGTCGCTCTCATTGCCCTCGCCGAAGGCGGCGGCGATCGGCTTGCCCTTGTGGTCCTTCGGGGCCTCGGCCATATCCCTGTCGCCTTCAGCCCGCACATGGCGCGGCAGCAGAATGATGAAACGCGTGCCCTTGCCGACTTCGGAAACCGCATGGAGATAGCCGCCCGACTGGGTGACGATGCCATAGACCATGGCAAGGCCGAGGCCGGTGCCCTTGCCGACATCCTTGGTGGTGAAGAACGGCTCGAAGATCTTGTCCAGCACTTCCGGCGGTATGCCCGTGCCGGTATCGGCAACCTCCACCATCACGAAATCGTTCTCCGGCACCTCGCGCACGCCGAGGCTTGCCACCTCAGTCGCCGGCACATTGCGGGTGGTCACCGTCAGCGCGCCGCCGCCCGGCATGGCATCGCGGGCATTGACCGAGAGATTGGTGATCACCTGGCCGAACTGGCCGGGATCGGTCTTCACCGGCCACAGATTGCGGGCGAAATCGGTGGTGAGACGAACATCCGAGCCGCCGGTGAGGCGTTCGATCATCATCCGGTTGTCGCCGATGACATCGTTGAGATCGACCACTTCCGGCCGCATCGTCTGCTGGCGCGAGAACGCCAGCAATTGCCGCACCAGGCCCGAGGCGCGGTTGGCATTGCGCTTGATCTCGACAAGGTCCGCGAACTCCGGATCGGAGGCCCGCGACTGCAGCAGAAGATGATCGGCCGACAGCAGGATCGCGGTCAGCACATTGTTGAAATCATGCGCGATGCCGCCGGCAAGCGTGCCGACCGCATTGAGCTTCTGGGTGCGCGCCATCTGCGCCTCCAGCGCTTTCTGCTCGCTGATCTCGATGACATAGACGAGCGCCTGCGCTTCCGGGGCGGAGCCGCTGGCGCCATGGACGAAGAAGCGGAAATGCCTGCTGTCGTCGCTGAAATGACGCGCCTCGAAGGGCGCGATATCGCTCCTGCCCTCGGCGGCCGCCGCCAGCGCCTCGTCCAGCCGCGGCCGATCATTGGCATCGATCAGGCCGCCGGCGCGCGTCCCCGAGCCGATATCCTCGCGCCGCACCAGATCGGCGAACATGGTCAGAAAGCGGGTATTGGTGGTCAGCAGCCTGCCGTCGCGGTCGACGGTGGCGATCGCCATCGGCGTATCGTCGAAGAAGCGGCCATGGGCGGCATCGCCCGCGCTCTCTTCAGCCTCGCGTTTGACGATCACCGTCCGGCTTTCGCCCGGCCGGCCTTCGCGCCCGCCGACAGCCTCGTGGAGCATGACGACCGGCATGGTGTGGCCGGATGAAAGCCTGAGGTTCGCCTCGATCCGTTCGCTGACGCGGGCGCCGGGTTCGGGATCGAGCGCTGCCAGAAGCACCATGCCGTCGCCAGTCGCAAGATCGGCAAACTTCAGCCTGCCGGGCACGAAGGCTGCAAGGTCAACGCCGAGCCAGCCGGCTAGGGTAGCGTTCATGTAGCGCAGCTTGCCCTCGCCGTCCGCCGCCAGAAAGCCGACCGGCGCATGGTCGAGATAATCGATCGCCTTCTGCAATTCCCGGAAATAGCGCTCCTGCTCCTGGCGCTCCTCGGTGATGTCGGAGATCTGCCAGATGTGAAAATTGCGGGTATTGGCGCGGCTGTCGGTCACCGGGAAGAACCGGGCGCGAAGACGATACCAGCGCGGGCCTTCCTCGTTCGAAAGCGGCTTGGCGAGACGAAACTCCTCCTGCCCGTCACGGCCGGCGCGCACCGACTGGCTGAGACGATAAAGCACTTCCGAACTCTCCGGCTCCTCCGACAGCAACATGTCGAGCGTGGAAGGCTCCGCCGCCCCCGTGAGCCGCCCATAGGCCGCATTGGCATAGACCAGCCGGTTGCGATGATCGGTGATGACCACCGCTTCGGGGTACTGATCGAGAAACGGCCGGGCGAAGTGATTCTGGCGGCCCGTCGGAAAAAGCTCCACCAGACCGGTCAACGCGGCCAGCACGAAGAACACGCCGAGCACCGCAAACAGGCCGAGGATCGCCAGCAGAAGATCGGCCGGCAGATAGCCGCGATACTGATAGGCGAGTGCCACGATCGTCGCCAGGATGAGCAGCACCAGGGCCAGCCGGGAGATGATGCCGGCGCCGAAGCCGCGCCTGACCGTGGTCTCGCTTCCCGTGTCGTCCTTTTGCCCTGATGTCATTGAAACCTCGTCGTCCGTCCGGCCCGCGCCGCGAAAACATCGTTCGTGCCCGATGCAACAGGATCGGCCAGTTCTGCAAGCCAATATAGCGACAAATGCTTAATTTTGGGTATTGCCGCCCGGTTTCGGCCATCCCGTGCGCCGTTCTGGTGATATTGCCAAAAAAGGCGGGATTTCAATCCGTAAGCCATGCTAGATTGTCGCGCAAATGCGCAGACAAGGCGCGGACATGGCATAGCAGTGAAAGGCAGACGATGGGCGACTTGAGCTTCAGCAACGTGATTTTCGATTTTCCGCTGGTGGCGCTCGGCGTGATCATCCTGATCATCGTTGCGATCTGGGTTCTGATGCATCTCCGCCCGCCATCGCCCTTCATCAGGGGCGGCAAGAACCGCAAGCCGCGGCTGTTCGTGGTCGATGCCGCAGCCGTCGACGCCCGTCGCCGGGTGGTGCTGATCCGGCGCGACAATGTCGAACATCTTGTGATGATCGGCGGTCCGAACGATATCCTGCTGGAAACGCGCATACCCGCGCCCATCGGCGCGCGCCGGACGCCTTCGGGCGATGAGCCCGCACCAAAACCCGCAACCGCGCCAACCGAACCCAGGTGATTCGGCGACCACCCTGAACAATAATGACAATCAAAAGGCCGCGTCCTCTGGCGCGGCCTTTTGATGTGTCATGCTATTCGTCGCGGTAGACTTTTTCACGTCGCTCGTGACGTTCCTGCGCCTCGATCGACAACGTGGCAATCGGCCGCGCGTCGAGCCTGCGAAGCCCGATCGGCTCACCCGTCTCCTCGCAGTAACCATAGGTTCCCTCGTCGATGCGACGCAGCGCCGCGTCGATCTTCGAGATCAGCTTGCGCTGGCGATCACGCGCACGCAACTCGATGGAACGGTCGGTTTCGGAAGAGGCCCGGTCCGCCAGATCGGGATGGTTGGCGCTTTCGGCCGCCAGATGCTCAAGCGTTTCACGCGCCTCACGCAAAATGTCGTTACGCCAGGCGATCAGTTTGGCCCGAAAATAGGCTCGCTGGTTGGGATTCATGAACTCTTCGTTATCGGAGAGAACATAGCTACTAAGATCAATGTTCTTGTTCAAAGCCATTCTCCTGAACAACACCCCACGGGCGGTGTATATCCCAAACAAACACGCCAGTTCAAGCCTCTGCTTCATATTTGAGCAGGTAAAAAACTGTTGAAAAATTAGGCCCCGCCTGAAGATTGCCCTCTCTGTCGCAATGCCGTTGCAAAATTGCGCGGCTGCCGTCCCGGCGATCGCTTCCACGCGCTATACGTGCAGCGCGACCACCGGTAATCACCCGGGAAACGGCGAATATTGGCGGCAAAAAAGCGTGAGGCCTTGTGAAAAAATCATGGTAAAGACATGGTCGGTTTTTGAATGTCAGCGCGGCCAACCCCGCGTTTCCAACCGCTCCACGCCGCTTCGAGATTGAGAATGTCGACCATCAACCCGCACCCCGACCGGATCTATCTTCTGCGCCACGCTCAGGCGGTCTGGCCCGAACCGACCATGCGCGATTACGATCGGCCCCTGTCGAAGCGCGGCGTTGACGACGCCGCCGAACTTGCCGGACGGATGAAGGAAAGCGGCTACGTTCCGGGCCTGATCCTGTCATCTTCCGCAATGCGATGCCGGCAGACGGCGGATGCGGCCTACCGCACGCTTGGCCGCGCGCCGGAGTGCCGATTCGTCGATGACTTCTATCAGGCCGCCCCCGTGACCTATCTGGAGGCGCTGGCCGAAAACGCGGATGCGAAAACCGTGCTGATCTGCGGCCACAATCCCGGCATCGAGGAAACGCTGCTGATGCTGGTGGGCGCCGACGCCTTCAACAAGGCCTGCCCCTACGGCTTTCCGACCGCGGGCATGGCGGTGATCGACCATGCGGGCAACGGAAGCGAGGGACCGCAATGGGTTCTCTCGTCGTTCCTTGCGCCGAACTAGAGCATCAGAACCGGTTCAGTTTGCTGACAAACCCAGTAAGCGAGCACGGCGTTGTCTCCCTCTCCGCCGTCATTCCGGCCTTGAGCCGGAATCCGGCAATCTCCAGGTCCTTGCGCGCAAGGACTCTTGTCTGAGATTCACCGCAAGCGGCCCTGGATGCCGGGTCGAGCCCGGCATGACGGAGAAGTTTTGGGGATGACTTTGCCAGTAGCCCGGCCAGTAGCCCGGTTTGCGCTTTTTCACCCGAGGCTCCAGCGCGGGCCCTGCCGCCGCTTTGATCCTTGCGTCGCCTTACCTATATTGCGGGTAAACCCGTGAAAGGAAGCCGAATTTGACGCCGATCCATACGTCGCTTGGCGACAATGCCAGACTTACGCTCGACAACATCACGGATCGTGCATCGGACCTCGTGCAGCCGACGTTGCGGCTCGGCGTCACCGGCCTGTCGCGGGCGGGCAAGACGGTGTTCATCGCCTCGCTGGTCCACAACCTTTTGCACAATGGCCGCCTTCCCTTCTTCGAGGCGATGCGCTCCGGCCGCATCTCCGATATCCGGCTGGAACAGCAGCCCGACGACCAGATCCCCCGCTTCGACTACGAAACCCATATCGACAGGCTCGTGGACGAGCGCGTCTGGCCCGATTCGACCCGTGCGGTTTCCGAACTGCGCCTGACATTCCATTACCAGAGCGCGCGGCGCTGGAGCCGGATGTTCTCGCGTGGCAAGATCTCCATCGATATCGTTGATTATCCAGGAGAATGGCTGCTCGACCTGCCACTGCTCGGTCAGGATTTCCGCACCTTCAGCCGCGAGACGGAGGCCCGGGCCGATACGCCCGCGCGCGCCGCTCTCGCCCGCGACTGGCTGGCGCTTGCCGGCTCGCTCGATTACGACGCGCCGGCCGACGAGAAGACGGTGAAGGCGCTGCATGAAAGCTTCGCAGCCTATCTGACCGCCTGCCGGGCGGATGAGCATTCGCTCTCCACCCTGCCCCCCGGCCGTTTCCTGATGCCGGGCGATCTCGACGGCTCGCCCGCCCTCACCTTCGCGCCGCTGCCCGGCCTTGGGGATCAAAAGTTCAGGCGCGGGTCGCTTGCCGCCCAGATGGAGCGGCGCTTCGAGGCCTATAAATCCGTCGTGGTGAAACCGTTCTTCCGCAACCACTTCGCCCGTCTCGACCGCCAGGTCGTGCTGGTCGACACGCTGCAGGCTCTGAGCCGCGGCCCGGAGGCGATCGCTGATCTCGAGCGCGCGCTTTCCGAGGTGCTGTCCTGCTTCCGGCCGGGGCGCAATTCCTGGCTCTCCTCGCTCGCGCGGCGGCGGATCGACCGGGTGCTGATCGCCGCGACCAAGGCCGACCACCTGCACCATGAAAGCCATGACCGGCTGGAAAAACTGACGCAGCGGCTGGTCAATGACGCTATCAGGACGATCGGCATTTCCGGCGCCGGGATCGATGTGATGGCGCTTGCCTCCGTCCGCGCCACGCGGGAAGCGACGGTCGAGTCCGGGTCCGAGGTTCTGCCGGTGATCGTCGGAACGCCTATAAATGGCGAGAAGATCGGGGCGGAAACCTTTGACGGAACACGGAAAACAGCGATTTTTCCCGGTGACCTTCCAGCCAATCCGGAGGCGTTCTTCCGCATGCTGAAGCGCGGCGGCGAAGTGCCGGAAAGCCTTGCCGAGATCAACGCGGTGCGGTTCCGGCCGCCCGAAATCGACGCTGACGCCAGCGAGGGTGGGCTGTCGATACCCCATATCCGGCTCGACCGGGCGCTGCAATTCCTGATCGGAGACAGACTGGCATGAGCCCTGACCATCCCCGTCGCCCAGCGGTGTTCGACATCGACGACAAGACCCCGGGGAAAAAGACCCCGCGAAAAGAAGACGAACCGCGCCGCGCGCCCCGTCATTTCGATCCGCCGGAGGTGACGCCGGATGAGGAGGACCCGTTCCTGCGCGGTGCGGAGGCAATCGCGGCGGATGAGATGGAGCCCCCGGTCGCCACGATGAAGAAGCGCGGCTTCTCGTTCTCCAAGCTTGCCGGCATCGCCTTCGGCATCCTGCTGTCGCTTGCGATCGGGTTGTGGATCGATGATCTGGTGCGTTCGCTGTTCGCCCGCGCGCCCTGGCTCGGCTGGCTGGCGCTCGGCGCGGTGGTGGTGGGCGGCGCGGCGGCGCTGGTGGTCGCGGCGCGCGAGATCATCGCGATCATGCGGCTTGGCGCGATCCAGCATATCAAGGTGAAAATGGCCGAGGCTCATGCCGGCAGCGATGCCGCAAGCGCCCGCGTTGCCGCCCGCGAGCTTGCGACGCTGCTCGCCTCCAGGGCAGAGACCGCGCGCGGCCGGCAGCGGCTGTCGGACCTCGATGAGGATGTGGTCGACGCGCCCCAACTCGTCGAGTTCTGCGAGCGCGAAATGATGGCGCCGCTCGACCTCAAGGCGCGCGCGCTCATTCTCGCGGCCTCCAAGCGCGTCTCGGTGGTCACCGCCATCAGCCCGCGCGCCGCCGTGGATATTCTTTATGTCTTCTACGAATCGATCCGTCTGATCCGCAACATGGCGGAGCTTTACGGCGGACGTCCCGGTTCCGTCGGCATGTTCCGGCTGATCCGCGACGTGATCTCGCATCTGGCCGTCACCGGATCGATCGCGGTCGGCGACAGTCTGATCCAGCAGGTCCTCGGCCATGGGCTCGCATCCAGGCTTTCGGCCCGTTTCGGCGAGGGCATGATCAATGGCCTGATGACCGCCCGCATCGGCATCGCCGCCATGGATCTGTGCCGCCCGATGCCGTTCTACGCCCTGAAGCGCCCCGGCATGGGCGATTTCATCGGCGATCTCGCGCCCGGCGAAAAGCGCGACCTTTCCAACCCGTAATGGATTGTTCACAAGCATAGATTGTGCGCAAACCAAAACTTAACCATTCGCCGTCATGATTGGCCGAACGCACCGAACCGATGTCTTGCGTAACCGGAACAGTCGATGGCAAACAGAGCCCGCACCCTTCGCACCGCCCTGCTGATCGCGGCCCTCGCGGCAGCGCTTCCGGCAAGCGCCGTTGCCGAAAGCGATGACGACGCGTTTTTCCGTCAGGTTGCCGGCAAATGGGTCGGGCCCGGCAAGATCATCGAGGGCAAGCTGAAAGGCACGCGGTTCAAATGCGAGCTTGACGGGCTGCCGGTGACGGGCGCGGAAGGCGGCTTCAAGCTGGACGGCAAATGCCGCGCCGGCCTGTTCTCCCACCCGATCACCGCCGTGTTCATCCGCGACGGCGACAGCTATCGCGGCCAGTTTCTCGACGGTGAGGATGGCGACGGGCTCGCGGTTACCGGCGGAAACATCGAGAACGGGAAAGCGGTCATTGCGCTGAAACGCCAGAAGGTCGAGGGCGCGCTGGTGACCAGCCTGCTCGGCGAGGATGATCTCAACATCACCCTCCTGATCAAGGGCGGCACCCGCTACGTTCCGGTCATCGGCCTGTCGCTCAAGCGCGAAGGCGATCCCTTCACCGTCGGCGCGATCAAATAGCAGCGGGCGGCGTCACGCCGTCCACCACGACCCGTCATCGCTGACAGCGACAATCCCCGAGATATCGGCTTCGGTGACCCATTCGGCTACCGGACGGCCATTGACGGCCATGTCGGGTGCGATTTCGGCAAGCGGCATCAACACGAAGCCGCGTTCCAGCATACGCGGATGGGGGATGGTGACAGTTTCGGTTTGAAGCGCCCGCGTGCCGTAGGTCAGGATATCGATATCGATCAGCCGCGGCCCCCAGCGGACATCGCGCACCCGTTTCAGTTCTTTTTCGATATCGAGGCAGCGCTGCATCAATGCCTCCGGAGACAGACTGGTTTCCACCAGCGCGCAGCAATTGATGAACGGCGGCTGCTCGACAAGGCCCCATGGCGGGGTGCGGTAGAGCTTCGAGACGGCGACGACCTCAGCGCCCTCCCCGTCATTCAGCATCCGCAACGCACGGGCCATGGCCGACGCCGGATCGCCGAGATTGGCGCCGAGCCCGAGGGCGGCCAAAACCGGTTCAGCGGACATCGCGAACCAGCCTCGCCTCGACATGATCGAGAATGCCCGGGATCGGCACCGAGGGTTTGCGCACAGCCACTTCGACGCGCATGATTGCCTGATGGTAAGCCGCAACCGCTTCGGCGATCGCGCTGGCGAGCGCCTCGATCAACTGGAAGCGCCGGCCCGTCACGACCTCTTCCACCACCGGGTAAAGCCCGCCGTAATCGACGGCATTGGTGAAATCGTCGGCAAGCGCTGCGGGATCATCGACATCCACGATGACGTCGACGAAGAACCGCTGTCCCAGCCGCTCCTCCTCCGGCATCACCCCGTGACGGGCATAGAAGGCGCAGTTCTTCATGGTGATCGTATACCGTCCGCTCATGATCGGTCTCCATACCGTCGGGAAATGATTGCATCGGCGGCGGCGAGCGCCGCCCTGTTGGCCGCGACATTGTGCACGCGAAATATCGCGCCGCCGGCAAGCCGCAGCAGCGCCGTGGTCGCGGCCGTGGCGAAATCGCGGGAAAGATTGTCGTCAGCGCCGGCAAGGGCCGCGACGAACCGCTTGCGCGAGGTTCCGATCAGGAGCGGCAGGCCAAGCGTATGCAGCCGCTCCAGATGCGTCATGATTGCGAGATTGTCGTCGCTGTCCTTGCCGAAGCCGAAACCGGGATCGATGACCAGCCGATCGTCGGCAAGCCCCGCCGCGCGCGCCGCGCCAAGCGCCTTTTCGAGAAAGGCGAACTGATCCGCCATCGGATCGGAGACCATGTCCGGCCTGCGGCTTGTGTGCATCAGGCAATAGGCAGCACCGCTCGTTGCCGTCACCGCCAGTATCTCCGGCTCGGCCGTGCCGCCGGAAATGTCGTTGACGATGTGGGCGCCCGCCGCCACCGCAAGCCGCGCGGTTTCGGCGTGATAGGTGTCGATGGAGATCAGCGCATCGGTTCTCGCAGCCAGTGCCTCGATCACCGGAAGGACGCGATCCTGCTCCTCGGCCGGCGCAACATCGGCAGCGCCCGGCCGCGTCGACTGCCCGCCGATATCGAGGACCGCCGCCCCCGCCGCCACGGCCTGAAGCCCGAAGGCGACCGCCGCCTCGGTATTTTCGAACTGTCCGCCATCGGAAAACGAATCGGGCGTCACATTGACGATCGCCATCAGCGCGCCGGCAGGCCCGAGCGTCAGGGACCGCCCATGCGCGCATCCAAGATGGCGCGGCAGAAAGATGCTGGCGGAAGCTTCGATCATGATGTTCCCCGGGGCCGTCCCGGCCCTGCCGCGTTCAGCCCTGGCTGTCGGGCACGCGCACTGTCAGGCCATCAAGTTCGGCCGACATGGTGATCTGACAGGAGAGCCTTGAATTGGCGCGCACATCGATTGCGAAGTCGAGCATGTCTTCTTCCATCGGCTCAGGCTCGCCGACCTTCTCGGTCCAGGCTTCGTCGACATAGACGTGACAGGTGGCGCAGGCGCATGCGCCGCCGCATTCCGCCTCGATGCCGGGTACGCCGTTGCGGACCGCATTTTCCATCACGGTCGAACCGTCCTGCACCTCGAGGTTATATTCGGTATCGTCATTACCGATGAATTTCAGTTTGAGCATTAGCGGGGCCTTGGTCTTTTCGGGAGAAGCGTTCAGCGCTAATTGAGACATATGCGCGGGGCAGTCAATATCGCCGCTTTTCATATGAGCCCATATGGGATGACAGAACGCCGCCGTGAAGTTCGCGTGTTTTGGTTTTGTGAAAGCCTCAGAAAAGGCGCATTATGGTTAATATTTGCTAAACATCGGAATTTGATCGGTTTTTGCCGTCATGAAACGCTATTCGCCGCAACCGATCATGGGGACGTATACGGAGAAGACTTTCACGTTGTTGTGTGCGTTTGGCGAATGTGCGATTAAAAGGCGGGGATAATCCTTTGAAATAGAAGACATTTGCCCGGGTTTAACGGCCTTTTGGATATGTAAAAGACCCCGTTGGAAAAGGCATCTGGACGCTATTTCACGAATGTGTGCCGAACCAGGCCGGTCGGAATGGCCGCCTGGTCCGGGATTGAAATTGAGTAATCGGGCCGGTTTTCGCCTCCAGGCAAGACCGCCCGTGTGTTGCGAGGCGTATTATGGCGAACCAAACTGGCGGCTCTTCGCTCGACGATCAGGCACTCCATGCACTGGAGGACGCGCTTGCATCCGATGTGGCGAGCGACGACCCTTCCGGGGAAGCCGGCGCGGACAAGAAGAAAGCCCCGCGGCTGAGCGCGCCGTCACAGCGCCAGCAGCGTACGCAGCCCCCGGAACAAGGCGAGCGCGCCACCGCCGCCCGGCCGAAATCCCCTGAATTCCGCCCCGCAAACGATCCCGGCATCACCTCGACCCAGCGGGTGCTGCGCTCCTTCGAGCGCCGCTCCACGGTCAAGGCGCTGCGCAATTCGACAATCATGTCCGCCGGCTGGCTGGCGCTCGGCATCGGCGGTACGCTGGTCGCCTTCGGCTCGGAGATCTTCCGGGCCCGTTCCTTCGCCGATATTCTCTCGATCGACGGCATCGGCCTTGCCGCTGCCCTGACGGTCGCGCCGATCTTCGTGTTCTACGCCTTCAACCTGATGCTCGCCCGCGCCCGCGACATGCAGGAGGCCGCCCGTTCGATGGCGGAGGTGGCGCTCAGACTTTCCGATCCGGACGAAAACGCCGCCCAGCAGGTCCGCAATGTCGGTCAGGCGGTGCGGCGCGAAGTCTATGCCATGAATGAAGGCATCGAGCGCACCATCGCGCGCGCCTCTGAACTGGAAAATCTCGTCCATTCCGAAGTCAATGCGCTTGAGCGCAGCTATGCCGAAAATGAAATGCGGATCCGCAATCTGGTGCAGGAACTGACGGCCGAGCGCGAGGCCGTGGTCAACCACGCCGCCCGCATCCGCACTTCCCTGCTTGGCACCAACGACCAGATGAAGGCCGACATCGCCCAGGTGATGGAGGAGCTTACCCGCACGGTCGGCACAGCCGGCGACGGCGTCGCCAAGATGCTCGAGACCCGCGCGGCGACCCTGAGCGAGAATACAAGCCGTGCGGCCGAGTCTCTCGGCGACCTGCTGGAAGAACGCTCGGCCACGCTGCGCGACGCTTTCGATCACAGCTACGGCCAGTTGAGCGAGCTCTTCGATGACCGCTTCAACGACCTTTCCAGCCGCTTCGACGAGCGCGGCCGTTCGCTGATCAGCGACTTCCACACCAGCGCCACCGCTCTGAACGAAGACACGGAACGTCTCACGGCGGCGCTCAGCGAGCGCGGCGCCAAGCTTGACGAAATCCTGTCCGAGCGCACCGCCAGGCTCCGCGACGTCGCGGAAAACAGCGAAACCGCGATGAACGCGGCGCTGGAGCGCGTGGTCGGCGGCCTGACGGAGACCATCACCGAGACCGAGGCCCGCTTCACCCAGAAACTCAACGATGCCAACGCCGAGGCCGCAAGCCGGTTCGACGAACGCAGCCAGTATGTCGATCAGCGCCTCGAAGCCACGCTGACAAGGCTCGGCAGCAGCATCGACAGCCGGATGGAGACCTTCACCGGCGCGCTCGAAGCCAGCGGCAACGCTCTGGAAGACCGGCTCAATGGCGGCGTCGAGCGTGTTTCGCGCTCGCTTTCCGAGGGCGAATCCACCATCGGCAACATGCTGGAGACCGCATCCGAGCGGCTTCAGGAGCGCATGAGCGACGAGACCCAGGCGCTTGCCGCCGCCCTGTCGGCCAATGTCGAGGCCCTCGACCAGACGCTCGAAAGCCGCGGCCGCGAGCTTGGCAGCAAGATCAGCGCCGAGCATGAACGCCTCGATCAGGTCTTCGACGAAGCCGGCAACCGCCTGGAAGGCAATATCGCCCGCCTCAACCAGCAGCTTGCCGGCGGCGAGGCCAATATCGCCGCCTCGCTGAGCGATGCCGCCGAGCGGCTCGGCGAGCGCATGAACGATCAGGCGATCATGCTGACCACCACACTTTCGATGAGCGAAGAAAGCCTCGCCCAGACGCTCGAGTCCCATTCGACCAAGGTCGAAGACAGCATGCGCGCGGGCAATGAACGCCTGAGCGGTACGCTCTCCGGAGTTTCGGAGCGCCTCGACGCCCAGCTCGAACGTTTCAATACCCAGGTCGGCAACGGCGAGACCGGTATCGCAGCAACGCTCGAAAACGCCTCGCGCCGCCTCAAGGAACATCTGGACGAGCACCAGTTGGAGCTCGCCACGACGCTTTCGGCGAGCGAGGCCACGTTCGGCCTGACGCTCGAAAACCAGGCCGGCAGGCTCGATGACACGATCCGCCTCAGCCGGGAGCAACTGGACGGCACGCTCAACACGGCGGCTGACAGGCTGGAAGAACGCCTCGCCCGCTTCAACGCCCAGATCGGCGACAGCGAAACCGGGATCACCGCGTCGCTTTCCGCCGCATCGGAGCGCCTGAGCGAAACGCTGAACGACCAGGCCATCATGCTCACCACCGCGCTTTCGGCGAGCGAAGAGTCCTTCGCGCAGACGCTGGACACCCATTCCGCGCGGCTGGAAGAAACGCTCGGAGCCGGTCAGAACCAACTCGACGGCACGCTTAACGCCGCCGCCGGCAGGCTGGAAGAACGCCTCGCAAGCTTCAATGCCCAGATCGGCGACAGCGAGACGGGGATAGCCGCGTCGCTTTCCGCCGCATCGGAGCGCCTGAGCGACACGCTGAACGACCAGACCATCATGCTCGCGACCGCGCTTTCGACGAGCGAAGAAACCTTCGCGCAGACGCTGGACACGCATTCCGCGCGCCTTGAAGAGACGCTCGGCGCCGGACAGGGCCGGCTGGGCAAGGCGCTGGAACAGGCAACCGGCGAGATCGGCAGCCAGTTCGAACGCTTCACCGACCGGCTCGGCGCCGGCGAGGCAGGCATTTCCGCGGCCGTCGCCGGCGCGACCGAGCGGCTCGACCAGCATTTCGACCGCCTCGCCCACGGTCTGGGCGATCGCGAAAGCAGCATCGCGGCGACATTGAGCGAAGCCGGCAACCGGCTCGACGAACGCTTCACCGACCATGCCATCATGCTGGCGACGACGCTTTCGACCAGCGAGGAAACCTTCGGCCAGACGATCGAATCGAATACCGAGCGTCTTGCCGCGGCGCTCAATGCCGGTCAGAGCCGTCTTGCCGGCGCCTATCAGGACGTGGCGAGCCGCCTGCAATCGGCGATTACCGACCAGACCAGCGCGCTTGACGGTCGTATCAGCGAAATCGACAGCCGGATCGCGGAAACCTTCAGCGTCCGCGAATCCGGGATCCGCGATGCCTATCGCGAGGGTCAGACCCATCTCGAGGACACGCTGCGCGAAAGCGCCGGCGAGATCCAGCGCGCCTTCGATCAGGCAAGCGCGCAGGTCAACGAGACCCTTACCGACCAGACCACCAATATCTCCGCATCGATCGCCGCCTCCACCAGCCTGCTGGAGATGACGCTTGAAGGCCGGCAGGAAGCACTGCGCAACACCATCGACAAGGCCGGCGTCACGCTGGAGGACCGCCTGCGCGGCTCGGCCGGCGCGATTGCCGAGAAGGTCTCGACGGCTGCCGGGCTCATCACCCGCTCCGCCGAGACGATGACGGAGCGGGTGGAATCCTCCTTCGGCACGCTCAATGAGGCGCTCAACCGTCATGGTGAGACCGTCGAGAAAGGCACTTTCCGGATCGAGGGCGTAACCGAGGAAGCCGGACGCCGGCTCGACGACGCGCTGACAAACCACGTCACCGCGATCGAACGCTCGTCCGACGCGGCGCGAACCCGGTTCGAAAACACCTTCGCCGAACAGCGCTCGGCCTTCGAGCGCACCGCCAATGACGCCAGCGGCCAGCTCAGCGCCTCCGCCGACGCGCTTCATGAGCGCATCTCCGGCACGCTGGAAGCCAATGGCCAACGTCTGGAGCAGGCAGGCGGAGCGGTTTCGGAACGGCTCCACGAAACCCTTCTGACCCACGAAAACACGTTCTCGCTCATCGGCGAACAGCTTGACGAGCGGCTTAACAGCATGCTGGACGAAAAGGCGCGCGGCATAGAATCCGCCTCTTTCTCCGCTGCCGACCGTCTCGGCGAGACACTGGACGCCCGCCACAGCCGGATCGCCGAGACCCTCGAACAAGGCCACGGTCAGATCGCAGGCACCCTTGAACAGAGCCACGACCGGATCGCCGGAACCCTCGCACAGGGCCACGACCAGATCGCCGGCTCTCTTGAACAGAGCCACGGACGAATCGCCGGGGCCCTCGATCAGGGCCATGGCCAGATCGAGGAGCGCTTCGGCAGGCTCGAACAGGCGCTCGATCACGGCATCGGCAACATCAACACGACCATGGACCGCCGCACCGGCGAGCTGGCAGGCCGCCTGCGCGACACCGTCGCGGAAGCCTCCGGCGACATGACCCGCAATGCCGAGGAGGCCCGCCAGAGGCTGGAAGCCGCCGGCAACGCCTTCACCGAGCAGGTGACGGGCACGGTCGCGTCAGCCCGCGAGGGCATGGAACTGTCGGCCAACGCGATCTTCGAGCGCGCCCGGCACTTGCAGGATGCGCTTGCCGAGCAGGCCAGAGCCGCCAACGAGAATGCATCGGAAAACAGCACCCGCGTCAGCGACATCCTTTCTGCCGCCAGCGCGCGGATCGACAGCCAGGTCGACACGATCCGGACCACGATGAGCGATGCCGAAAGCCTGCTTGCCGAACGCAGCGAGCGGATGAACGCCGGCATCTCCGAAGCCGCCGGCGCGATCTCGCGATCGATGGGCGATACCGAGCGGACCATGACCGAAAAGGCCGCAGCGCTTCGCGACAATCTCGGCGCGCAGATTGCGTCGCTGCAGGAAATTCTCGGCGCCGCCGACCGGGCGCTGGCCGCCCGCAGCGAAGCCGTCGGCACCGCGCTCGACGAACGCTCGCGCGACCTCAACTCGATGCTGGCCGGCCGCACCGCCGAACTCAATGCCCTGATCGATGAAAAGGCGCAGCCTCTGATCGCCCGCTACGCCGAAACCGGCCGCGTTGCGGCAGAGGAAATCCGCCAGGCCGCCGACGACACCAGCCGGCAGCTTCGCGATGAAAGCAATGCGCTCGCCGGCAATGTCGAGGCGCTGGTGCGCCATCTCGGCCAGAGCCATCAGCTTCTCGCCGGCGTCGTCAACCAGGCGGCCGAAAGCCTGTCTTCCGTCGACGAAAACCTCAACGCCACCGCAAGCCGGATCAACGAAACGGCGGAACGGTCCGCTGCCTCGATGTCGGCAGCCGGCACCATGCTCGGCAACAAGGTCGACGCGCTCGACGGCAGCGCTTCCGCCTCGCTTGCCGCGGTGCGCGAACTGGTCGAGCAGATCGAAGGCCATGCCGGCATCCTGGACCGCGCCTCGAACCTGATCGGCTCCGCCCAGTCCAATCTCGCCAACACCCTCAGCGAACGCCAGGAAGCGCTCGGCCTGCTGTCCAACGGGCTTGCCGAGCGTTCACAGGAAATCGAGCGCGGCCTGAAGGCGGTCGCCGCCATGATCGCCTCGACCATGGACGAGACCGGCCGGGAAGCCCATTCGATGTCGCAGCGCGTGGGCGAGACCATGCGCGGCTCGGTCGAGGACGCCGCGAAGCGCTTCTCCGGCGCCACCAGGGAGATCGAGCAGGCCGCAGCCGCGATCCGCGCCGAGCTTGACGATACCCGCGAAGCCGTCAAGCGCGGCATTCACGAGATGCCCGAGGAAGCCCGCGAAAGCGCGCAGGCCATGCGCAAGGCCGTCGAGGACCAGATCCGCGCGCTTCAGGATATCTCCACGCTGGTCTCGACCTCGCGGAGCCAGCTTTCGCAACCCGCGCCGCGACAGACCGCCGCGCCTGCCGCCGCGCCGCGCGGCAATGACAGCCTGCCGTCGTTTTCGGCCCCGCCCGCCGGCAGCATCGCCACCGAACGCAACTTCGGCAACGGCGAGACCAGGGCCGCCGCCGCGCCGGCGCAGCCCACCCGTCAGGCCGTGACCCGCACGCCGGGTTCCAGCGCGCCCGGCGGCGAAGGCTGGATCAGCGACCTGCTGCGCGCCGCCGCCCGCGAGGAAGCCGGCCAGAGCGAAAGCCGCAAGGCGGCCGAACGCCGCCCGGCCACCGATACCCTGAACGCGCTCTCGGTCGATATCGCCCGCGCAATCGACCACGACACCGTGGCCGATCTCTGGCAACGGTATCAGCAGGGCGAGCGCGATATCTTCAGCCGCCGCCTCTACACGCTGAAGGGCCAGCGCACCTTCGACGAAATCAAGACGCGCTATGAAGGCGACCGCGAATTTCGCGCCTCCGTCGACCGCTACATCGCCGATTTCGAAAAGCTGCTGTCGGATGTGATGCACAACAACCGCGACCGCAGCGTGGTCCAGTCCTACCTGACGTCGGACACCGGCAAGGTCTACACCATGCTCGCCCACGCGGCGGGAAGGCTGCGATAAGCCTAAACTGAAAGCACGAAAAAGGCGGCCTCAGAGCCGCCTTTTTTTTTGCTGTTGATGAAGCCGCGGTTTCAGAGTTTGAGAACCTCGCCGCCGCCCCACAGGCGTCATGCTCGGGCTTGACCCGAGCATCCATACTGCAGAGGCCGTTGATCAGAATGGTATTTTTGAGACTGTGCGATCCCGCCTGGATCCTCGGGTCAAGCCCGAGGATGACACAGGATAGGTAAGCGGATTTATCAAAAAAGCTGAAGGCGGCCTCTGCGCCGCTTTTTTTATTGTTCCATCACCGAGAACCGCAAACTCCGCTCAGCGGGCGATCCCGACCCTGACGGCGGTGTTCGGGCCTGCCGTCAGCGGCACCGGCAGATCGTCGGCGCGGAACAGGAACTGGGTCGACATGCCTTCGGCCGGCATCGTGATTTCCTGGTTGATCACCTGCTCGTAAACCGCGACATCGCCATCGACGACTTCGACGCGGACCGGGACCTGATAGGTGCCGGACCTGGCCTTCGGGCCGCCGACGAGACGGCCGGCGATCGAAATCTGCTCAAGCAGCTTGTCGCCGGTGGGCGCGGCCGCGCAGGTGCGGCTGAATTCCCCGAGCGAGACCTGATAGACCAGATTTTCCGGCGTCTCGGCATTGGCAGGCGAATAGATGCGTTTGAAGGCGACCTCGTCATCGAGGATCACCTTCGGGCAGAGCTTCGTCAGTGCAGTCAGGTTGATGCCCGGGGTGACCGGTCGGGCGGTAGCGGGTTCCGGCTCGGGCGTACTCGTCGAGCATGCCGCCAGTCCCGAAATTGCAAGAACGGCCGCCACGCGGCGGGTATTGCGAAATGACACGGCGAAACTTCCTTTCCTCTCTCAAGGGCTTTTCAAGCCCTCCGGCTTTGCTTTATATCAGCGCCAACACAGATTGTCTGGTCGACCGCCCCCCGTCTCCATTAGAACGGTCTTAACAGGTAAGGTCAAAGCCTGCCACAAGCTAGACAATTTCCGGATTCTGGCAAGCACAAAGGGGCTTTGCGTGGACTATATTTCAACTCGCGGCGAGGCGCCCGTCCTCGGCTTTTCCGATGCGATCCTGGCGGGCCTTGCCCGTGACGGCGGGCTCTATCTGCCGCGCGAATGGCCGCAAATGTCCGCTGACGACATCCGGGCGCTGCGCGGAAAATCCTATCAGGAGATCGCCTTTATCATCATCAAGCCGTTCATCGACGGTGAAGTCGCCGATGACGAACTGAAGACGATGATCGACGAGGCCTACGCCACCTTCCGCCACGAGGCGGTTGTTCCGCTGGTCCAGAGCGGGGCGAACCGCTTCACGCTCGAACTGTTCCACGGCTCGACGCTCGCCTTCAAGGACGTCGCGATGCAGCTGCTGGCCCGGCTGATGGATCATGTGCTGGCAAAACGAGGCCAGCGCGCCACGATCGTCGGCGCGACATCGGGCGATACCGGAGGGGCCGCGATCGACGCCTTTTCGGCAAGCACGCGCACCGATATCTTCATCCTGTTTCCACACGGCAAGGTCTCGCCGGTCCAGCAGCGGCAGATGACCACGCTTGGCGCCGACAATGTCCATGCGATCGCCGTGGAAGGACATTTCGATGACTGCCAGAGCCTCGTCAAGGCGATGTTCGCCGATGGCGGCTTTCGCGACGAGGTGAAGCTTTCCGGCGTCAACTCGATCAACTGGGCGCGGATCATGGCGCAGGTGGTCTATTATTTCACCGCCGGCATCGCGCTCGGCGCACCCGACCGCGCCCTCGACTTCACCGTCCCCACCGGCAATTTCGGCGATATCTTCGCCGGTTATGTCGCCACCAGGATGGGGCTTCCGGTCGGCCGGCTGGTGATCGCCACCAACGAGAACGATATCCTCGCCCGCGCCCTCGAAACCGGACGCTATGAAATGCGCGGCGTCGAGGCCACCACATCGCCGTCGATGGATATCCAGATCTCGTCCAATTTCGAACGCCTGCTGTTTGAGGCGAGCGGCCGCGACAGCGCCTATGTGCGCCGCGCCATGGCCAGCCTGAAGCAATCCGGCGCCTTCGACATCGAGGGGGATACGCTTGTCGCGATCCGCGCGCTGTTTGCCGCCGGAAGGACGGATCAGGCCGGGGCGGCTGCCGAAATCGCACGTTCTCTCAGGGAAACCGGCGTGCTGATCGACCCCCACACCGCCGTCGCCGTTGCCGTCGCCAGAAAGCACGAACGCGCGGAAAACCCGATGGTGGTGCTGTCGACCGCCCATCCCGCCAAGTTCCCGGACGCAGTAAAATCGGCAAGCGGTATTGACCCGGCGCTTCCCTCATGGCTTGCTGGCCTGATGGACAAGGAGGAGCGTTTCAGTGTCCTTTCTCCCGACCTGGATGCCATCGAGGCCTTTATTCGTTCTGGCTTCCGTCAAGGTTGAGCACTGATCAAAACGAAAGCAGGACCGCATGACAGTAGAGTACACCCGGCTTTCTTCCGGGTTGACCGTCGTTACCCAGAACATGCCCCATATCGAAAGCGTCGCGATCGGAACCTGGATCAAGTCGGGTTCACGCAACGAGTTGCAAAACGAGCACGGCATCGCCCATCTTCTGGAACACATGGCGTTCAAGGGCACAAAGCGCCGCACCGCCCGCCAGATCGCCGAGGAGATCGAGAATGTCGGCGGTGAGGTCAACGCCGCGACATCCACCGAGACAACATCCTATTACGCCCGCGTGCTGAAGGATCACGTTCCGCTCGCCGTCGATATCCTCGCCGATATTCTCACCGGCTCGGCCTTCGAAGAAGATGAACTGGCGCGCGAGAAGAACGTGATCATGCAGGAGATCGGCGCCGCCAGCGACATTCCCGACGACGTCGTGTTCGACAATTTCGCGGGCGCGGCGTTTCGCGACCAGACCATCGGGCGGCCGATCCTCGGCACCCCGGAGACGGTGATGGCGTTCACGCCGGACGATATCCGCCGCTATCTCGCCCGCAACTACACCACCGACCGCATCTTCATCGTCGCCACCGGCGCGATCGATCATCAGGCCTTCGTGCGGATGGTGGACGAGCGCTTCGCGGCGCTGCCGCGCAAACCCGAAACGCCGCCGCATATGGAAACCGCGATCTATACCGGCGGTGAGGTGCGCGAAAGCCGCACGCTTTCGGATGCGCAGGTCATCCTCGGCTTCGAGGGGCCGGCCTATCACGCGCAGGATTTCTACTGCTCGCAGATTCTCGCCAATATCCTCGGCGGCGGCATGTCGTCGCGCCTGTTCCAGGAAGTCCGCGAGATCAGGGGGCTGTGCTACTCGGTCTATGCCTTCCACTGGGGCTTTTCCGATTCGGGCGTGTTCGCGGTCCATGCCGCAACCGGCGGCGAGCAATTGCCCGAACTGATGCCCGTGCTCGTGAACGAATTGCAGCGCGCGGCCGATCATTTCGACGAAAGCGAGATCGAACGCGCGCGACAGCAGATCCGGGCCCAGCTTCTGATGGGCCAGGAAAGCGCTGCCGCCCGCGCCGGACAGATCGCCCGCCAGGTGATGCTCTGGGGCCGGCCGATCCCCAACGAGGAAATGATGCTGCGCATCGAAAGCATCACGCCGCGCCGCCTGACCGATCTTGCCGGCCGATCCTTCTACGATGCGCCGCCGACGCTTTCGGCGATCGGACCGCTGGAGCAACTGACGCAGCTTGAGGATATCGCCGGCAGACTCACATTCAATCACAAGCAGGCGGTGAATGCGGCCGGGTAGACCAGAGGGCCGCAGAGCCGGTCGTGCCGGCAAGGCGGCGCCGGCTTGCCGTGAACCACGGGACGGCTTCGCGCGCGCATCCGGCGGTTCAAGCAGCCGGCCGCCGGAGTGACAGACGTGGTTGCGTTGCTGCTTTCGCCCCGGGCGCGCCGGCGCCACCGATTCGCACTGCAATCCACGGACCATCTGCTGCGGCTGCCGCGGGCATCGGATTTCGGCGAATGGAAGACGCTTCGAACCCGCTCTCGCGCGTTCCTGCAACCGTGGGAGCCGGTCTGGAGCCCCTCCGATATGACCGAGCGCGGTTTTCGCAAGCGCATCGCCCGCGTCAAGCTCGAATTCGATGCGGGCTCCGGCATCCAGCTTTTCATCTTTCTGAACAACCCCGAGACGCTGATTGGCGGCATCACGATCGGCCTGATCCGGCGCGGCGTGGCGCAGACATGCGTGCTTGGCTACTGGATGGGCGAACAATATGCCGGCAAAGGCCATATGTTCGCCGCACTTCAACTCGTAATACGCTATATCTTCGATGAGTTGAGGTTGCACCGGATCGAGGCGGCCTGTATCCCCACCAATATACGCAGCGCTTCGCTGTTGCAAAAAGCCGGCTTCACCAGGGAGGGGTATTTGCACAAATATCTGCGCATCAACGGCGAATGGCAGGACCATCATCTCTTTGCCCTGCTCAAAGACGACTACGACCGCAAAGGGAATTGAAGACCACCGATGCCAATGTCCCCCCTCACCGGCTGGTTCTGCCGAAAGCTTCAGGCCCTGATTATCGCGATCCTCGCGTTCTTCGCCGTGGCGGTGCCCGCATTTTCGCTCGAACCGGTCGAAGTGTCACGCGGCGACGTCGCCATCGACCTGACCTCCCAGGTCGAGCTTTATCCCAATGAGGGCGACACGTTCCAGATCTCGACGATACCCGACCCGAACGGCATCCGGCGTCGCATCGAGGTCCGCTCCACCGGCAACAACCATGCCGGCGACTGGGCGGTGTTTTCGCTTGCCAATATTTCCGACGAGCAGCTCGATCGCCTGATCGTCGCGCCGCATTTTCGCCTCGTCGGCTCCGGCCTGTTCTGGCCGGATCTCGGCTCGTCAAGGATCGAGGCGATCACGCCAAGCGAGGGGTTTGCGCTGAACCGCGTCAACAGCGACGACGCCGACGTGTTTTCGATCACGCTCAATCCCGGATCGGTGATCACCTTCGTGGCGGAACTGAACAGCGCGGAACTGCCGCAGCTCTACATGTGGGAACCGGAAGCCTACAAGGATACCGAAAACGCCTTCACGCTCTACCACGGCATCGTTCTGGGGATCGCCGGCCTGCTTGCGGTGTTCCTGAGCATCCTGTTCGTGGTCAAGGGAACCTCGGTGCTGCCGGCGACCGCCATGCTTGCATGGTCGGTGCTGCTCTATGTTGCGATCGATTTCAATTTTCTGAACCAGATCATACCGTTATCGGCGTCCGATCAACGGATATGGCGGGCGAGCGCCGATGTCGCGATCGCCTTCTCGCTGGTGGTCTTCCTGTTCACCTATCTCAATCTGGCGCGCTGGCACGCCCAGCTCGGCTATGGGACAGCCGCCTGGGGCGTGCTGCTGATGGCGCTGTTCGGCGTGGCGCTGTTCGATCCTTCGGCGGCGGCCGGCATCGCGCGCGTCTCGTTTGCCGCAACCGTCCTCGCCGGCATCGCGCTGATGTTCTATCTGAGTTTCAGGCGCTATGACCGCGCGATCCTGCTGATGCCCGCCTGGGCGCTGATCGTGGCCTGGCTGTTTGCCGGATACATGGCCGTGACGGGCAGGATCGACAACGACATCGTTCAGCCCGCGCTCGATGGCGGACTGGTGCTGATCGTGCTGCTGCTCGGTTTCACCGTGATCCAGCACGCCTTTGCCGGCGGGGTCTACCAGCCGGGCCTGTTCTCCGATCTCGAGCGTCAGGCGCTTGCCTTTCTCGGCACCGACGCCACGGTATGGGACTGGGATGTCGGCCGCGACCGGATCGTCACCGAACCCGATTTCGCGCCCAAGCTCGGCCTTTCGCCCGGCGCGCTCAACGGCCCGGCGCGGACATGGCTGCAATATCTCCACCCCGCCGACCGGGACCGGTTCCGTTCCACCCTCGACCTGTTCCTCGAATGGCGGCGCGGTCGGCTGAAGCTCGAATTCCGCGTGCGCGCCAATGACGGGCATTATCATTTCATGATGATCCGCGCCCGGCCGGTGCTCAGCACCGATGGCGAGGTGATCCGCTGCGTCGGCACGCTGAGCGACCAGACCGACCAGAAGGTCTCGACACAGCGGCTGCTGCAGGATGCCGTCATCGACAACCTGACCGGCCTGCCGAACCACACCATTCTCATCGACCGCCTGCAATCGCTGATCGCGTTGTCGCGCACGGCGCCGCATCTCCACCCGACGCTGATCGTGGCGGATATCGACCGGTTCAAGGAAATCAACGAGACGCTCGGCTTCGCCGCCGGCGACAATATCCTGATCGCGCTGACGCGCCGTATCCAGCGGCTGCTGAAGCCGGAGGATACGCTGTCACGGATATGGGGCAGCAGCTTCGCCATCATCCTGCAATCCCACAACGAGCCTGATGCCATCGCCGAATTCACCGATGCGCTGACCGCCGCGATCGATGTGCCGATCACGTTCGAGAACCGCGAGATCGCCCTCACGGCGGCAATCGGCATCGCCTCATGGCACGACGATCACGAAACCGCCGAGGCGTTTCTCGAGGATGCCCGGCTTGCGATGCTGCGCGCCAAGCGCATGGGCGGCAACGCGGTCGAAACCTATCGGCCGGCGCTCAGAATGCTTGATGACGAACGCAAGCAGCTGCAAGCCGATCTTGGCCGGGCGATCGACCGCCAGGAGATGGCGGTGCTCTACCAGCCGATCGTGAAGTTCGAGGGGCAGAAGCTCGTCGGCTTCAGTTGCTCGCTCAACTGGAAGCATCCCCAGCGTGGCGATGTCTCCGCCGGTGAGATTTTCGAGCTCAGCCGGGAAAGTGGTCGCTCCGCGGAACTTATTCTCTATACCGCCCGGCAGGCTGCAAGTGATGTTGCGGCATGGCAGCAATCCGTCGCCAACATCCGTCCATTTGTGATGATCGAGCTCAATAGCAATGAAATGCTGAGAACCAGCACGCTGATCGAGCTCGAAAGCATCGTGCGCGAATCCGAAGTCGCGCCGCGCCAGATCGTGTTTTCCATTCCCGAGGATATCGTGCAGGAAGCGCCGGAACAGGCCAAGCTGGCATTGCAGTATCTGCGCACCATCGGCGCGGGCGTCACGCTTTCGGGCTTCGGCAACGGTCACGGCTCGCTGACGCTGCTGAAGAGCTTCCGCTTCGACGCAACCTATGTCGACAGCGCGATCTTCAAGCACAATCAGGAACCACAGGTGGACATCGTCAAGGCGTTCAGCGATCTTGCTGGCCGCCTCGGCACGACAACCGGGATTAGCGATCTGGACAATGAGGCCGACGCCGCCGCCTTTGCCGAAGCCGGCTGCACCTATGCGACCGGCCCGATATACGGCGGCGCCATCGCCTCATCCGCCGCCACCCGGCTTCTGCGGGAAGGCGGCGGAAGCTGAGAAACGCCGAGCAAGGCCGCGTTTACCGCGCACCTGCCTGAGCACGAGTATGTCTCACGCGACAAGCAGAGCCCGGCTCTGCCGGGCCCAGACTGCTGACAAAGCCCGCTCCTCTCTCGGCCGTCATGCTCGGGCTTGTCCCGAGCATCTAAGCACGCATCGACACGACGAGTGCCTCGGCCGAAGAGCCATTCAAATGCCGTACATTACGAAACGCCAACGCCGCTCGTGCTGAACCGTGATAGATCCTCCGGTCAAGCCCGAGGATTGTTTGTTGAATGCAGGTTATGATGTTGGCGCAGCTGCGGGCTCTTTCACAGCCCGCAGCTGCTGTGGCAGGCGACCGTCCGAGGATTGGGCAACACCCGACGTCATCAAGGTCACTGCCGCACTCTGCCATCGCTTGGAGAGTTGATTGGGCCGCTGCCTGGCACGCCCGCAAACAATCCGAAGCCTAGAGAGGATAGCATCACCATGACCTTTTTGCATCATCCCCCGTGCCGTTGCCTTGGCGTCGATGTCGCCAAGGACACCATCGCCGTTTTTGACGGCCGCATCGCGACGGTCATTCCCAACCAGCGAAAACAGATCCGGCACTTCCTGCGAAAGTGCGATGTCGACCTGGTCATTTGCGAGCCCACCGGCGGCTACGAGATCATCTTGATGGAAGAATGCCGGGGCCTGAAACTTCCGCTCCATCGCGCCGACACACGCAAGCTCAAGGCTTTCATCCGGTCACGCGGCCGCTTGGGCAAGAGCGATGCGATCGATGCGCGGGAAATGGTCGCCTATGGGCTGGAGCGATGGGCAACCCTGCCTTTATGGCATGCGGAGGACCCCTGTGAGGCAAGGCTCAAGGCTCTCGTGCGCCGCCGCGCCGATCTGGTGGCCATGAGGGTGGCCGAGCAGAATCGCGCCAAGGCCCCAAGCGCGCGCGAACTGGGCGGGCGCGACCTGGCCGCCACCTTCAAGGCCCTGCTCACTGTCCTCAACCGGCAGATCGTGCTTGTCGACAAAGCCATCAGTGCGCTGATGCGCTCCGCATCCCTTGTGCAGAGGGCCAGGACCGCAACCGCCATGAAGGGTATCGGCGAAACGACGGCCGCAGCCCTCATTGCCGCCATACCGGAACTGGGGAAGATGGACCGAAAGCAAGCAGCGGCTCTGGCGGGCCTGGCGCCTCATCCAAACGAAAGCGGCAACAAGATCGGCTACCGCAGGATGCGCGGTGGACGGCCAGCCGTGCGAACGATCCTGTTCATGCCCGCCATGCAGGCCGCACAAGGAAGGGGCGAATTCGTCGAATTCTACAAACGCCTCATCCACAACGGTAAAAAGCCAATCGTCGCCCTCGCCGCGGTCATGCGAAAGATAGTCATCACATTGAATGCAAGGTTCAGAGACCAGCTAAGCCAACAGAGTTGATGACGTCCGTAAAAAAGATGGGTTGTCAACAAACTGAGCCCGACTCTGCCAGGCTCGCCTGCAGTCTAGAGCATCGGGCGATTAATTGGCATCGCCCGATGCTCTAGATTCTTTATTTTGACGCGTCGGGTTAACGAAAAACCGGATTCCACTTTTTCGCCCGACGCTCTAAGCGGCGCTTGCTCTGGACTTGGGGCCGTTCAGCATCCTGATGATGTAGTCTATCTTCGCGACGATTTCCGGCGTCAGGACGAAGGGGTAGAAATCCCGCTGCCCCATCGAGCGATGGATTGCGTTCATCGCGATCGTCAGGGGTATCCAGGCTTCCGCGAGGCGCTTCCCGCTGACGCATTTATAGGGGTCGCCGAGCGGTTCCAGCCGGGCATCGTCGACGGCAAGACCGAAGGCACGCGCGGTCTCCAGCGTATCGACGATGTGAAGCGAATGCGCGAAGCTTTCGGCGAAATCCTCCCAGGGATGCGTCGCGGCATAGGCGCTGACGTGATGGTCGGGCCAGTTCGGCGGCGGGCCGTTGCGGTAATGTTGCTCAAGCGCTTCCTGATAGTCGGCGCGTTCATCGCCGAAGACGGCGCGGTAGCTTTCAAGCCGGCCGTCGTCGCGCACCAGCAGGTCCCAGATGTAATGGCCGACCTCATGCCGGAAATGGCCCAGCATGGTGCGGTAGGGCTCGTTCATCTGGTCGCGGATGATTTCCCGGGTGACGTCGTCGGCCTCGGCCGCCCGCAACGATATCAGCCCATCCTCATGGCCTGTCATTGCCGGCGTGAGCGAACCGTCAGCCGCGACGTTATCCTCCAGGAAATCGAAGACGAGACCGTTTTCCGGGTCCTGCTTGCGCGTCGGCGTTTCCACGCCCCAGCGCAACAGGGAATAAAACAGGTGCCGCTGGGCAGCGCCAATCCGCTTGAAACGGCTGAGGCCGATTTCGGTGGTGGTGTCCGGTATCAGATTGTTGTGCCGGCAGGACAGGCAGAATGTCTCGTCGTCGTCTTCATCGACCAGCCAGTTGCACACGCCGGACTTGGTGTTCTCGCAGAGCCTGAACCGGCGGCTTGCGTCGTCCGCCTTGTGCCACAGATCGCGATCCCCCTGCTTGACGGCATACATGGCAATATCATTCGGCGCGAAGCCAAGCCGGTGACCGCACGCGACACAGGTATCATTGTCGAAATAAACGGCTTTTCCGCAATGATCACATTCAAAGATCTTCATGGAGGCCTCGTAATTGCGTCTGTCATCATTGGCAGACGGCCCCTAAACGGGAACCCGGGCCGAATTGTTTCAGGCGTGCCCGATATTGGTGGAAAGCGAGGAGGGGCGCACGCCCATCGAAAACAAGGCCCGCTCGTATTTGCTGTCGAGATCGCGATCGAAAACCATGTCCTCGACCGCCGGGCATGTCAGCCAGTCATTATTGGCAATTTCGCTTTCAAGCTGGCCGGGGGCCCAGCCGGTATAACCGAGAAGCAGGGTTGCCCGGTCCGGTCCCCTGCCGGCGGCGACCGACCTCAGGACATCGAGCGTGCCCGTCATCGCCAGGTCGTCGCTGATCGGAATGCTGCCCTCGCCCGAATAATCGTAGGAGTGCAGCACGAAACCGCGACCGGGCTCCACCGGACCGCCGCACAGGACCGGAAATTCGATCAGGGAGGGCATGTGAATATCATCGTCGTCCCCGACCAGATCGAGCTGCTGAAGGACCTCGGGGAGGGTCACGGACTGGGCGCGGTTGATGATAAACCCCATCGCGCCATCGCCGGAGTGAGCGCAGATATAGATCACGCTGCGTTCGAAATCGCTCTCCGCAAGCTGCGGCATGGCGATCAGGAACTGGCCGTCGAATGGCCCGCGTTCACGCCCTTTTGCAAAGTTCTCCAACACGTCGGTCTCCAGCGAACTGTTTGCGCCGCTTTCAAAATTCACCGTAGGCATGAAACCAACATGGGGCAAGGTCACGCAATGTTCAAATCAAATTGTGCGCGATATCAGCGATGCGCCATATCGCCGCCACGCTCGCTGCGCTAAAGAGCAGGCATGAAGACACGCCGCATCCTGTTCATCGCCACACTGGCCCTGCCCGCTTTCACCGCCATGGCCCATGCCGGACAAACCGCATGGGCGGAAGATGCCGGGGGGCGCATGCGCATGATCGTGACCGCGCCCGACGATAACGGGACGATCCGTGCCGCGCTGCAGGTGGAGCCCGCCGAAGGGTTCATCACCTATTGGCGCGAGCCCGGCGAGAGCGGCATCCCCCCGCAGATCACGGTCAACGGCAGTAACGATGTCACGCTCGAGGCGATCGCCTATCCGGTGCCCAAGCGCATCGATCTCGCCGGCGTGACCGACATGGGCTATGACGGACCGGTGACCTTTCCGCTCACCCTGAAGGCAGCGCCAGGCACGCTTCCGGAAATTGAGGTCAGCGCCTTTATCGGGCTTTGCAAGGATATCTGCATTCCGTTCCAGACGACGTTCGAGATCGCCTCTTCCACCTATGCCGACAGCGCCGTCGACACCGCAATTCTCGCCGTCGCAGCAACCACGCTGCCGGAAGCGCCATCGGCCGATTTCCGGGTGGAGCGCGCGGTGAACACCGGGCTGGCCCTGGAACTCGCCCTCGCCCTGCCCGATCCCGGCAACCCCGAAATCACGCTCGCCAGCAGCGACGGCTTTATCGTCAAGGCTCCCGCGGGAGCGATGAAGGACGGGTTTTACACAATCTCCATACCGCTGAAATCCCTTCCCGACGGGCAGGATTCGATCGATGGCGACTGGCTGCTGCTGGCCAAGGCCGGCGGCCGGGCGATGGAAACGCCGCTTGTGTTTGAAACCGTCTCACCGTAGGTTTTGCCCCCAGAAGAGGATACGAGAAGGAGTTTTCCATGTCTGTTTCAAAGGGCGACACGCTGCCCTCCTCCACCCTGCGCGAGCTTACCGAAAACGGTCCGGAGCAGGTTTCCACCGACGACATCTTCAAGGGCAGGCGCGTGGTGCTGTTTGCGGTCCCCGGCGCGTTCACGCCGACCTGCTCGATCAACCACCTGCCGACCTATCTCGAAAACCGCGACGCCATTTTGAGCCGCGGCGTTGATGAGATCGCGGTGGTGGCGGTCAACGATCCGTTCGTCATGGGCGGCTGGGCGAAAGCCACCGGCGGCGAAGGCAAGCTGCGCTACCTCTCGGACGCCGATGGCGCGTTCACCAAGACGCTCGGCATGGAGGTCGATATCCCCGGCCCCGGTCTCGGCATGCGCTCCAAGCGCTATTCCATGCTGGTCGAGAACGGCAAGGTGAAGGAACTGAATGTCGAAGAAAACCCCGGCGAAGCCACGGTTTCGGCTGCGGCGACCATTCTCGGGCAGCTCTGATCGGGCGAAAAACTGGATTCCGGTTTTTCGCTAATCCGACGCGACAAAACAAGGAATCCAGCGCATCGCGCATCGCCACATCAATTACGCGCGATAACAAACAAGTACATGTTCTCCGACGGCTCTGATAGGATGCCCGCGATCGGAGGACCCGAATGCAACGCGTTGCCAGCACAACCGTTCGGCGGACGGCAACGGCGATTATCGCCGCGGCACTCGTCGTCTCGACACCCTTCGTGGTGCCGAACGGTATCGAGGCTGTGAAACTGCTTGCCGTTCGCAATGACCCGGTGAAGCTGACGGATTACCGGCTGGACCAGCTCACCCCCGCCGATTACGACCGCGCCATCCGCGAGGCGCTTGCAAGCGACGACCCGGATCTCGCCGAAAGCCTCGTCACGCTTGCCTTCAGCCGGAACGTCGATGTCGACGGGCCCTTGCGCGACCGCGTCGAAATCGCCGTTTCCGAAGACAACAGCCTCGGCAACCAGATTTATGAGTTGTGGGACGGCGCGCTGACCGGAGAACCGGACAGCGCCGTCGGACTGGTGGGGGCGATTGCCACCGACCTTACGACCGTCGGCGATGTTCGCGACATCATCATCGAGGGCGGATCGTATCTGCAGGGGGAGGATTACGATCCGCTGATCCTCGGCCTGTCGGTGGCGGGGCTGGCGATCACCGGTGCGGTGATCCTGTCCGGCGGCTCGGCCTCCACTGCCAAGATCGGCGCCAGCACGCTGAAGGCCGCAAGCAAAGCCGGCGCGATCGCCACCCCGCTCAGGCGGTCGTTCACGCGGCTTTCGGGTCAGGTGGTCAGCGGCCCGGCATTGCGCAAGAGCCTGCCGCTGCTCAAGCGCGGCAACGTGCCGGCGGCAAGACGGGCGCTGGCAGGCTCGCTCGATACCAAGCCGCTGGTGAAGATGCAGGACGCCGCCATGGAAGTCGGCTCGGTGATGAAAAAGAACGGCTTCAAGGCCGGCACGGACATGCTGAAGGTGGCCGACACCCCGGCGGATCTCACCAAGCTCGGCAAGCTCTCGACCCGCTTCGGCAAGCGCTTCCGCGCCGTCGTTTTCCTGCTGGGATCAGGGGCGGTCACGCTTGCCGGCGTGATGCTGACGGCGGCAAGCTGGACGGCAACCTTTGCGCTTTGGCTCGCGGGCGCGGCCTATTTCGGCTATCGCGCCCTCAGGATCGGCTGGCGGTTTCTGTTTTATCCGGCCGGTCGGATTTTGGTCCGGCTCTGGGCCTGAGCGAGGTCAGACCGTCATGTCGAAGACGAGGATGCCGGAAATCCCGCCTGCCGCGGCGGCGACGAGTTTCTCGCTGACGGCCTGGTGATCGGGATGATCGAGATAGGCGTCGCGCGCGGCCGAATCCTCGAAGGTCACGACGAAACCATCGCCATAGCCGCTGTCGAGGCCCTCGGGCGAGACGTTCGCGCCCGACTTGAAGTCCACCATGCCGGGGAGGACGCGCTTCAGCCCGGCGATCTCATCGTAAAGCGCCTGCTTTTCCTCACCGCCGATTTCCTGGCGAAACCGAATGAATACAAAATGCATGATCATGAAAATTTCCGAAGCGCTTCAGCGCCCTGGCCCCTGTTTGAACGGTTCCATCCCCTGACGCGCCAATTCGTCGGCGCGTTCATTCTCTTCGTGGCCGGCATGGCCCTTCACCCAATGCAGGGTGACATCGTGCCGGTTGCGCTCGGCTTCAAGAGCCTGCCATAATTCGGCATTCTTGACAGGTTTTTTCGCGGCGGTCTTCCAGCCGTTCTTCTTCCAGCCATGAATCCATTTCGAAATGCCGTCCTTGACGTATACGCTATCGGTATAAAGGGCCACCGTGCAAGGTTCCCTCAACGCCTTCAACGCCTCGATCGCGGCCATCAGCTCCATGCGATTGTTGGTCGTCAGCTTTTCGCCGCCGCACAGATCGCGTTCCTTGTCGCCGTAGCGCAGCACAGCGCCCCAGCCGCCCGGGCCGGGATTGCCCGAGCAGGCCCCGTCGGTAAAAATCTCAACTTGCTTGTTCAAGCCCGCTCCAGTCCGTATTCGCCGGCAGTTTCGACAGAACGATGAAAGCGCAGATAGCGCAGATATTCGAGCGGGTCCTTTTTCACGACCATGGCCCCTGCCGGCGTGTTCAGCCAGTCGTAAAGCCGGGTCAGGAAAAACCGGAGCGCCGAGCCGCGGCAAAGCAGCGGCAGCGCCGCGATCTCGTCCTCGCCAAGCGGCCGCACGCTCTGATAGCCCTCGATCAGCGCCCGCGCCTTGGTGACATTGAAGGACCGGTCCTTCTCGAAGCACCAGGCATTGAGGCAGATCGACAAATCATAGGCGAGGAAGTCATTGCAGGCGAAATAGAAATCGATCACGCCGGAAAGCTTGTCGCCGATGAAAAACACATTGTCGGGAAACAGATCGGCGTGGATGACGCCCTCCGGCAGATCCACCGGCCAGCGATCCTCAAGGGTCGCGAGTTCCATGGTGATCTCGTTCTCAAGCCCCGGCTGAACCTCGTCGGCCCGGGCAGCGGATTTATCCCACAGATCGACCCAGCCCCTGAGCGACAGCGCATTCCTGCGCGACAGCGCGAAATCCTGGCCGGCAATGTGCATCCGGGCAAGGGCGGCGCCCAGTTCACGGCAATGCGCGGCGGCGGGCTTTCTGAGCCACATGCCTTCCAGAAACGAGATCAGCGCCGCCGGACGACCGCAGAGCCTGCCATAGGGCGCTCCATCGTCGCGGGCGAGCGGCAGCGGGCAGGACAGGCCGCGATCGGCCAGATGCTGCATCAGGCCGAGATAGAACGGCAGGTCGCCCTCATCCACGCGCTTTTCGTAAAGCGTCAGGATCAGCGGGAATTTCTCGGTATGGAGCAGGAAATTGGAGTTCTCGACGCCTTCCGCGATGCCGCGATAGGACAGAAGCTCCCCGACGTCATAGGCTTTCAGAAACTGCCGGAGATCGTCTTCATTGATATCGGTATAGACGGCCAAATGCTTATCGTCCGTTGACGAAGGCCATGTCCTCGACGGTCAGTTCGACGTCGCGGAGCTGGCGGTTGACGAGGAAATGTTCGTTTTCGATCGTGGTTTCGGCAAGTTCGATCGTGGTGTCGAACCGCGCGCGAAACGCCTCGATGATCTCGTTCACAACGACTTCCGGGGCCGAGGCGCCGGCCGAAATCCCGAGGGTGCGGATCGGGCCGATCGCATCGAAATCAAGTTCGGCGGCGCGCTGGACGAGGATCGCAGCCGTGGCGCCCGCCCGTTTGGCGACTTCGACAAGACGTCGGGAATTGGACGAGTTCGGCGCGCCGACGATGATGAAGAGATCGCAGCCGGGCGCTGCCGCCGACACCGATTCCTGACGGTTGGTGGTGGCATAGCAGATCGAATCGGCCGACGGCGCGGTGAGGTTCGGAAACCGCTCGCGAAGCCTGGCGATCACCTCGGCCGTATCCTGCACCGACAGCGTGGTCTGGGTCACATAGCCGAGATTGTCCGGGTCGGCGGGCTGGTAGCGCTCGGCATCCTCCACCGTCTCGACCAGCGACACCGCGCCCTCGGGCAATTGCCCCATCGTGCCGATCACCTCCGGATGGCCGGCATGGCCGATCAGCACCACATGGCGGCCGAGCCGTTCATGGCGCATCGCCTGCTTGTGAACCTTGGAAACCAGCGGGCAGGTGGCGTCGAGATAGAACAGATTACGGTTCTCGGCATCGGCCGGCACGGATTTCGGCACGCCATGGGCGGAAAACACCACCGGCTGCTCGCGGTGTTCCGGCGGGATCTCGTCAAGCTCCTCGACGAAAACCGCGCCGCGCGCCTCAAGCCCTTCCACGACGTAGCGGTTATGCACGATCTCGTGACGCACATAGACCGGCGCGCCGTAGCGCTTCAGCGCCAGCACGACGATCTGGATCGCCCGGTCGACGCCCGCGCAGAAGCCGCGCGGGCCGCAGAGGCGAATGGTCAATGGGGTCATGGTCATCTCGCTCAAATCATCTCGGGCAACTGATACCAATGATGGCGGTCCTTTGTCCAATGTCCGTTTGCGCCCGATGTGGACGGAAGTGCGGCAACCGGTATCCCGTCGAGCGCGCGGTCCTGCAGCCCGCAGGCAATCCTGCTGTCCGAAAAATAGATGCGCGCGCCGGCAAGACTGGTGAACGCGATCAGTTTCGGGCGGAAATGCCGCATCTTCTCCTCGAAGGCCGCAATATTGAAGGCCGACATTGTCAGAGCCTTGTCCATGCCGCTTTCGCTCTGATTGAGATCGGTGAGCCCGATGCCGTAATCGAGAAGCCTGCGGAAATCCTTGGGCGAAACCAGTTCCGGCGTCAGCCCGACAGCGTGCAGCGTGCGATAGAACCGGTTGGAGGGATTGGCGTAGAAAGAGCCGGTGCGCGCCGAGATGTGCCCCTTTGCCGTGCCGCAGAACACGATATCAAGGCCCGGCGCCAGAAGGTCAATCATGCCGTCGCCGTCCGCGCCATGCCAGCAGGCCGACAATGACCGCAAGCGTCACTGCCAGCCCATACCAGGTGATCGCATATTGCAGATGATCGTTCGGGAACGAGATCCGGGTCACCCCGCCGACGGGCAGCCCGCCCGGATTGGGGGCGTCACCGGCATCGATGAAGAACGGCAGCACCGCATCGGCTGAAAGCCCGCTCGATCGCGCCATCGCATCGAGGTCCTTCCAGTAGAAGATGTTCTGCGCGATATCGTTGTCCGGCACGATGGCGGACGGCTTCTGGTCCAGCCGGTCGCGGGCAAGGCCGGAGATTTGGACGGCGCCGGTCACCTGCCCTTCCGGCCGGGTCGCGGGGTCCTTCATGTCGAACGGGACGAAGCCGCGATTGACGAAGATCGCGCGGCCATCCTCAAGCCTGAGCGGGGTATAGACAAAATAGCCGGACTGGCCCTCGTGAGTCGCGAAGAAATGCCGCTCGCGATCATGTTCGAACCGGCCCGTCACCGTCATCGGCCGGTATTCGAGTTCGCCTGCCGGCAGTTTCTCGACCTCGGCAAGCGTAAGCGGCGTTTCCTGAAGTCGCTGGTCGACGGAAGCGAGCAAGGCCTCCTTCCAGTGCAGCCGGCGCACCTGCCAGTTGCCGAGTGAAATCAGGGTCACGAAGGCAAGTGCCGCCAGCGCCAGCCCAACCACCCGCATGAGCAGCAGACGTCTAGGCATCGTCATCGCGATTGATCACGCCCTCGGCGGCGGAGTGGCGATATTGCAGCACGATCAGCACGCCCTTGAAGGCGCGCAGCGCGGCAAGCGACAGCGCGATCGCGAGCGGCGCCCAGATGACGATATGCACCCAGAACGGCGGCGAATAGGAGATCTCGGTCCACAGCACCAGCGCGATCACCAGAAAGCCGACGGCCAGCATCACGAAGACAGCCGGACCGTCCCCCGAATCGGCAAAGCCGTAACTCAGACCGCAGGATTCGCATTCCGGCTTCAATGTCAGAAAGCCGTCGAAAAGCCGGCCCTTGCCGCAGCGCGGGCAGCGCCCCTTGAGGCCGGAAAGAATGAGCGGGGCTAGCGGATTGGTATCTGCGGACATGAAACTCTACGCCTCCCGGTCGGCGGGAGGCACCTCTTCACTTGATGACGTCGTTCCAGGCGTCGTGATTGCGAATGCTGAGCGCCCTGAAGAACGGGCAGAGCGGTATGATCTTCCAGCCGCCCTTGCGCGCCTCGGCGACCGCATGTTCGGCGAGAACCTGGCCGACGCCCTTGCCGCGCAGCGCATCCGGTACACCGGTATGATCAATGATGATCAGTTGATCGGAGCCGCGGGAATAGGTCATCTCGGCCTCGTGACCGTCAACGACCGTGTAGTAGCGTCCGCCCGAAGCGGTCTTTTCTTCCTGTACCGACATGATGTTCCTTCCCGAAAAACCGACCGCCGCCTCGATGGGCGGCGGAGGGTCATTTCAAATTCAGTGGCCGGTTTCAGCCAGAGGCGCGCCCCATCCGCCCCAGATGTAGATGGCGAAGAACAGGAACAGCCAGACCACGTCCACGAAGTGCCAGTACCATGCGGCGGCCTCGAGGCCGAAATGCCGCTCCGCCGTGAACGACCCGCGGGCCGCGCGGATCAGACAGACGATCAGGAAGATCGTGCCGACAATCACGTGGAAGCCGTGGAAACCCGTCGCCATGAAGAATGTGGCGCCATAGATCGAGTTTTTGAAGGCAAACGGCGCCTCGTAATACTCATAGGCCTGAACGCTGGTGAACAGCAGACCAAGCAGGACGGTGATGGTCAGGCCCTGGATCAGTCCCTTGCGATCACCGTGCAGCAGGGCGTGATGCGCCCAGGTCAGCGTGGTGCCGGACAGAAGCAGGATGACCGTGTTATAGAGCGGGAAATGCCAGGGATCGACAACTTCAATGCCGGTCGGCGGCCATGTGCCGCCGGTTGCTTCCACGCGCGCCGCCTGGATCGCCTCGCCGGTAAACAGGCTGGCGTCGAAGAATGCCCAGAACCAGGCCACGAAGAACATCACCTCCGAGGCGATGAACATGATCATGCCGTAGCGCAGATGCAGCGAGACGACCGGTGTGTGGTGCCCCTCGCGCCCTTCCCTGATCGCGTCCGACCACCAGCCGAAAAACACGTAGATGATGACGGCAAGACCGATCAGCATCAGCCACGGCTGGGCCAGATTGAGGCCGAGAATATTGAACGAACCACCGCTGAGATAGCGCATATAGCCGACGCCGCCGAAGCACAGCAGGAAAACGCCTATGGAGGCGACAAGCGGCCAGGGGCTTGGATCGATGATATGATAATCGTGGTTCTTGTGATGCGCGTCTGCCATTCCTGGTCCCCGTTTCCTCTCTCCCTGAAAACCGCGCGCCCCACGTCGGGCGCCGCTTCAGTAAACTAGCATCTACACCGTTTCCGGTCTCTGGCAAATCGGCCTTTGCATGTGCGCATTTGGTCCGAGTTTGCCGTTTTAATCAATCCCCGCGAACGATAATCCGCAGGCGGTGGCGGCGCTCCTCCAGAGCATCGGGCGATGAGTAGGCATCGCCCGATGCTCCAGATTCTTTATTTTGACGCGCGGGGTTAACGAAAAACCGGTAACCACTTTTTCGCCCGACGCTCTAGGAGCGGCCCCCGGGGGTCGCTGCCGCCGCCTTCGCGGCGACCGGCTTTTCGTGCTCGAAGAACGTGTAGGACAGCGTCAAAACCCTGATATCCTTCGTCTCTTCCGCCTCCGTAATAGCGGGATCAACGAAAAAGACGACAGGCATCTCCAGCGTTTCGCCCGGCTGCAGCACGGTTTCGGTGAAACAGAAGCACTCGACCTTGTTGAAATAGGCCCCGGCCTGAAGCGGCGTCACGTTGAAGATCGCCTGCCCGAGAACCGGCTCGCTGCTCTTGTTGCGGGCCGTGAACATCACCTGCACCGTTTCGCCGATCCTGGGCGATACCGACTTCTGCTCCGGCTTGAATTCCCAGTCCAGGCCCGGCGCGACATTGGCGTCGAAGGTCACCTTGATCGTCTTGTCGAGAACCACGCTGGAATACTGCTCGACACGCTGGGCCGTGCCGTTATAGCCCGTGACCTGGCAGAATATCCGATAGAGCGGCACGGCGGCGAAGCTCATCGCGGTCATGCCGAACACGAAGACGAGGCACATCAGGACGACGGCGCCGTTGTTGCGTTTCCCGCTCTTGTCCGTCATCACCCCTCCTCAGGCCGTTCCGAACTTGACCATGGTGATGATGTAGAACAGCACCACGAGGCCGAAAAGCACGAAGCCGAGCGCGATATTGCGCGCGCGCCGGGCTTTCTTCTGCTTGTCGTTCAATTTCACTGTCTCGATCATGGCCTCACCCGAAAACCAGCATGGCCGCGCGATCGACGATCAGGCCGGCAAAGATCGCGGCCAGATAAAAGATCGAAAACGCGAACATCTTCTTCGCCGGCACCATCTTGCTATCGCCCTCGGCCATCGCGCGCACCTTCAGCGACTGGTAGACGAAGTAGCCCCCGAGGGCCGCGGCAAACACCGCGTAGAACGGGCTCGCAAGACCGGTCAGCGCCGGAGCGACGCCGGCGATCGCGGTCAGAACCGCATAGACGACCATCTGGTTCTTGGTGGATTTCTCGCCCGCCACATTCGGCATCATCGGGATGCCGACATCGGCATAATCCCGCATCTTGAACAGCGCCAGCGCCCAGAAATGCGGCGGGGTCCACAGAAAGGTGATCGAAAACAGGATGATGCTGTCAAGCGATACCGACCCGGTCACCGCCGCCCAGCCGATCATCGGCGGGAAAGCGCCGGCAGCGCCGCCGATAACGATGTTCTGCGGCGTCGCCCGTTTCAGCCACATCGTGTAGAACACGGCGTAATAGAAGATCGTAAACGCCAGAAGTCCGGCGGCAAACCAGTTGACCGCAAGGCCAAGCGTCGCCACCGAGAAACAGGCGAGCGCAATGCCGAAGGCAAGCGCTTCCTCGCGGCGGACCCGGCCGGCCGGGATCGGCCGGTTCGCGGTGCGCGACATTACCGCATCAATATCGGCGTCATACCACATGTTGAGCGCGCCGGCCGCGCCCGCGCCGACCGCGATGCACAATATCGCGACCGCGCCCATGACCGGATTGATCGATCCCGGCGCCAGGAACAGGCCGGCGAAGGCGGTAAACACCACCAGCGACATCACCCGCGGCTTCAGCAGCGCGAAATAGTCCCGCCCGGTTGCTTCCGAAAGCACGAGATCGCCGCCGAGGTCGTTGTCGATTACTGTCATTGTCAGCTCTCATTTCAAAAAAGACCGCGCGCCAGTTGCCGGCGCGCGAGCTTTGTTGTTTGTGGCGCCGGCTTAGCGGATGCGCGGCAGTTCCGACCACTGGTGGTAGGGCGGCGGCGAGGAAAGCTGCCATTCGAGCGTGGTCGCGCCCGGGCCCCACGGATTGTTTCCGGCGACCCGCTTCCTGGCGAAGGCCTCGAAGATGCCGAACAGGAAGATCAGAACGCCGACGGCCGAGATATAGGAGCCGTATGACGAAACCGCGTTCCAGCCCGCAAAGGCATCCGGATAGTCGATATAGCGACGCGGCATACCGGAAAGGCCCAGAAAGTGCTGCGGGAAGAACACCAGGTTCACGCCGACGAACATTACCCAGAAATGAATGTGGGCAACCTTCTCATTGTACATGTAGCCGGTGATCTTCGGGAACCAGTAGTACCAGCCGGCGAAGATCGCGAACACCGCGCCGAGCGACAGCACGTAGTGGAAGTGCGCGACCACGTAATAGGTGTCGTGCAGCGACCGGTCGAGACCGGCATTGGCGAGCTGCACCCCGGTCACGCCGCCGACGGTGAACAGGAAGATGAAGCCGATCGCCCAGACCATCGGCGCGCGGAACGAGATCGACCCGCCCCACATCGTCGCGATCCAGGAGAAAATCTTCACACCCGTCGGAACCGCGATCACCATGGTGGCGAACACGAAGTAGCGCTGGGTGTCGAGCGACAGGCCGACCGTATACATGTGGTGGGCCCAGACGATGAAGCCGACCGCGCCGATCGCGACCATGGCATAGGCCATGCCGAGATAGCCGAACACCGGCTTCTTCGAGAAGGTCGAGATGATGTGGCTGATGATGCCGAAGCCCGGCAGGATCAGGATGTAGACCTCCGGATGGCCAAAGAACCAGAACAGGTGCTGGAACAGGATCGGATCGCCGCCGCCATCCGGCGAAAAGAAGGTCGTGCCGAAATTACGGTCGGTCAGCAGCATGGTGATGCCGCCCGCCAGAACCGGCAGCGACAGCAGCAGCAGGAAGGCGGTGATCAGCACCGACCAGGCGAACAGCGGCATCTTGTGCAGGGTCATGCCCGGCGCGCGCATGTTCAGGATGGTGGTGATGAAGTTGATCGCGCCGAGAATCGACGAGATACCGGCCACATGAAGGGCAAAAATCGCCAGATCGACGGCTGGGCCCGGCATGCCGCTCGTGGAGAACGGCGGATAGAGCGTCCAGCCGCCGCCGACGCCGTTTGAACCCGCAGGGCCCTCGACGAACATCGAAAGCAGCAGCAGCAGGAAAGCGGGAACGAGCAGCCAGAAGGAAATGTTGTTCAGGCGCGGAAACGCCATGTCGGGCGCGCCGATCATGATCGGCACCATCCAGTTGGCGAACCCGCCGATCATCGCCGGCATCACCATGAAGAAGATCATGATCAGGCCGTGCGCGGTGGTGAACACATTGTAGAGATGCTTGCCCTGGTCGACGGCGGCCGCGCCGGAATCGCCATAGACCATGGCGGCAAGGCCGTTGAAGATCTGAATGCCGGGCTCCTGCAATTCCATACGCATGGCAATCGACAGAGCGCCGCCGATTATGCCCGCACAGATCGCGAAGATCAGATAGAGCGTCCCGATATCCTTGTGGTTGGTCGAGAAAAGCCACCGCGCGGCAAAGCCGGGCTTATGGTCGTCGTCGTGAGCGTGCGCTGCTTCGGCCATATCGCCCTCCTCAATTCTTGTCGGCGAGCATGACGGCGTTTTCGCCCTGCTCTTGATTGTCGATGCTTGCCATCAAAGCGCGGTTGGCGGCTTCGACGTCGGTCGCGGCAGATGCCTGCCAGGTGGTGAACTGCTCAGGCGAGACGGCGCGGATACCGATCGGCATGAAGGCGTGGTCCTTGCCGCAGAGTTCCGAGCACTGGCCGTAGTAGATACCCTCGGCCTCGGCCTTGAACCATGTTTCGTTCAGTCGGCCGGGAACGGCGTCGATCTTGATGCCGAAAGCCGGCATGGCGAAGGAGTGGATCACGTCGGTGGGCGCAGCCGTGACGAGCAGACGCACGGTCGCGCCGACCGGCACCACCATCTCGTTGTCGACAGCCAGAAGCCGCGGATACGCCGCCTTGTCTTCCTTGCCGTATTCGGCGCGCTGGTCATCCGTCAGCATGTAGGAGGCATAGGAAATGGCGCCGTCCTCGATCTCGGGATAATCATAGCTCCAGAGCCACTGCGTCGCCGTCGCCTTGATCGTCAGGTCGGGCTCTTCCGGCATGGTGAGCTGGTTGGTCAGAAGGTTGAAGGACGGCACGGCGAGAAACAGCAGTATAAGCACGGGCGCGACCGTCCACACCACCTCGATCGCGGTATTGTGGCTGGTGCGCGACGCGGTCGGATTTTTCGAGGCCCGGAACTTCACCATCACGAGAATCAGAAGCGCCAGCACCAGAAGCACGATCGGCACGATAAACCAGAGCGTATATTGCTCGAACCAGCGTATCTGATGCATGATCGGCGATGCCGCCGGCTGCATTCCCGTCTCCCACGGCTGCGGCTGCGCGGCGAAGGCGCTCCCGCTGCCCGCAAGACAGAGAAGACCTGTCATGCATGCTCTGGTTTTATTCATCACGTTGAATTCTCCCACCAATGTTTGACCTCGGTCAAACCGGATCCTGTTCGATTGCGCCAGAAGGGGTACAACAGCCCGCCGCGCGTTGGCGCCATGATAGCATCTCAAAACCCCGGCGCACCCCTTGCCCGGAGAACAAGCGACGCCATCGACCGGTTTTTCTCCCTCAGTCACAATTATGCCATAGCATTTGCCAATTTGAAGCGTCAAATTGTCTCATGCGGCACACGCACCCAGTGATATTTCGCCGTGGTTTCCCAGGTCAAGTCCTTCTTCAGCCGTTGAAAATTTCTTTTGAACGCGGCACAAAGCCTGGTGTCGGAAAAGAGACGTTTCAAATCACCCGAGGAGCCCGCGCCCATGCCTGTATTTCCCGCACATCATGCGTTTCGCACGGCCGGGGCGCTGGGCGTCGCCGCCCTGCTTTTCGCCGCCGCCCTGCCCTCCGCCGCCCAGGAGACCGCGGACAGCCCGGAGAAAACATCAAAGCCCGTCGCAGAGCCGGAACCGCAGCCCGCACCGCCGCAGCCGCCCGCCGACAACAGCGTGGTGAGAGAGAATCACGGCGCGTGGTCGATGATCTGCGACCAGCCGCCCGGCTCCACCGTCCAGCAATGCGCCTTGATGCAGAACGTGATCGCCGAGGACCGGCCTGAGATCGGGCTTTCGATCGCGGTGTTGAAGACGGCCGACCGCGAGGCGAGACTGCTGCGCGTCCTGACGCCGCTCGGCGTGTTCCTGCCGGAAGGCATGAACCTGTTCATCGACGGCGTGGATATCGGCAAGGCCTATTTCTCGCGCTGCTATCTCGACGGCTGCTATGTCGAGGTCGATATCGACGAAGACCTGATGAAGATCCTGCGCGCCGGCACCGAGGCGGTGTTCACGCTCAATTTCTCGGTCGATCAGAACTCCATCGGCATTCCGGTCGACCTCTCGGGCTTTGCAGAGGGCTATGACGCCCTGCCCTGATATCGCGGCGTGATCGTTCCTATATGGGACGCCATGACGGACAAAAAGACGGAATTGACCATGACAGACCGCGACCTCCTCAGCCATTTCGATGCCGATGAAGCGACGATACGCGGTATCGTGGAAGACACGCTCCACGGCGCCGATGACGGCGAACTCTACGTCGAATATTCGCAAAGCGAATCACTGTCGTTCGATGACGGCAGGCTGAAGGGCGGCTCGTTCAACACCGGCCACGGCTTCGGCCTGCGCGCGGTGGCGGGGGAGGCCAGCGGCTTTGCCCATGCGGGCGAACTTTCGCTCAGTGCCCTGAAACGCGCCGCGACAACCGCCAGGGCCGTGACCCATGGCTATGACGGCACCTATGCCGAGCCGCCGCGCGGCACCAATACGAAGCTATATTCCGAGGACAATCCGATCGGCGCGCCGTCGTTCGAGGAAAAGATCAGGCTGCTCGGCGAGATCGATGCCTATCTGCGCGAGCGCGATCCGCGCGTGCGTCAGGTCTCGGCCTCGCTCGGCGCCAGCCACCAGATCGTCGAGATCCTGCGCGCCGACGGCTATCGCGTCAGCGACGTCCGGCCGATGACGCGGCTCAATATTTCCGTGATTGTCGGCGACGGCGACCGCCAGGAAACCGGCTCGTTCGGTATCGGCGGAAGGCAGAGCTTCGCCGACCTTTTCGCGCGCCAGGACTGGCAGTCGGGCGCCGACGAGGCGCTGCGCAAGGCATTCGTCAATCTCGAGGCGATCGACGCGCCCGCCGGCACCATGGATGTCGTGCTGGGCAATGGCTGGCCGGGCGTGATGATCCACGAGGCGGTCGGTCACGGGCTGGAAGGCGATTTCAACCGCAAGAACCTTTCCGCCTTTTCCGGGCTTGTCGGCCAGATGGTCGCGGCCCCCGGCGTCACCATCGTTGATGACGGCACCATCGAAAACCGCCGTGGCTCGATCTCGATCGACGACGAAGGCACGCCGTCGGCCTACAACGTGCTGATCGAAAACGGCCGGCTGACCGGCTATATGCAGGACCGCATGAATGCCCGGCTGATGGGCGTCGCCCCCACAGGAAACGGCCGTCGCCAGTCCTATTCGGATCTCCCGATGCCGCGCATGACCAATACCTACATGCTGGCGGGTGACAAGACCAAGGAAGAGATCATTTCCTCGGTCAAGAAGGGCATCTACGCGGTCACCTTCGGCGGCGGCCAGGTGGATATCACCTCCGGTCAGTTCGTGTTCGACTGCACCGAGGCCTATCTCATCGAAAACGGCAGGATCGGCGCGCCGATCAAGGGCGCGACCCTGATCGGTAACGGGCCGGAAGCGATGAAGCGGGTCTCGATGGTCGGCAATGATCTGGCGCTCGACAACGGCATCGGCAATTGCGGCAAGGCCGGCCAGTGGGTGCCGGTCGGCGTCGGCCAGCCGCATCTCAGACTCGACCAGATCACCGTCGGCGGTACACAGGCGTGAAGATCGCTCCGCTTTAGCGGATTGTTTACGGCTTTCAGGCTCAATACGCGCATGTATTGCGTATCCGCTTCCCCCTTTGGGACATCACTTCAATGCGAAACTGTCATCCGCCCCTATCGGGCGGAGGACAACCCCGTTCTTTCCGAGATCTGGCATGCCGCCTCATGCCTTTCGCATCATTTCCTGCCCGACGAACTGCTCGCCGCGCAGAAGAAGCTGGTCTCGGAAAAATACCTGCCGGAGACCGAGACCTGGGTTGCGGTCAGCGGCGAAACCCCGGTCGGTTTCATCGGCCTGATCGACAGTTTCATCGGCGGTCTTTTCGTTTCGCCGGATTGCCAGGGCGGCGGCATCGGTTCCGCGCTGCTCGACCACGCCTTCCGCCTCAAGGGCCACCTGCTGCTGGAAGTCTATGCCGCCAACCATCGCGCCCTCGCCTTCTACCGCCGCCACGGCTTTTGCGGAATCAAACGGCGCGAGACCGACGACAACGGCCTGCCCTTTCCGCTGATCATGATGCAAAAACCGGTTCCGGCGACACGACGACAGCCGGAACAGAACGCGCAGAACGACGCTACATCACCTTAGAAAACACCAGTGCGGCGTTAACGCCGCCAAAACCGAATCCGTTCGAGAGAACGTGCCGGATCGGCTTTGCCCGCGCGGCAAGCGGGGCGAGATCGTATCGGTTCGCGTCCGGCTCCGGGTCATGGATGTTGAGGCCGGGCGGAATGATCCCTTCCTGCAACGCCATGACCGAAAAGACCGCCTCTATTGCGCCGGCCGCGCCGAGAAGATGCCCGGTCGCCGATTTCGTTGACGTGACCGCGAGATCCTTGCCGCGCGTCGGGAAGACGCTGCCGATGGCGGCGATCTCGGCGGCATCGCCCACAGGCGTGGAGGTGGAATGGGCATTGATATAGCCGATCTCCTCGGCATCGAGTTTGGCCATGGCGAGCGCCGAGCGCATCGCGGCGGCGGCGTAACGGCCCTCCGGATGCCCCGCAGTCAGGTGATAGGCATCCGTGCTGGTGCCGTATCCGGCAATGATCGCCAGCGGTTCGGCGCCGCGCGCCCGGGCGTGACTGAGGCGCTCTATCACGACGGTCGCCGCGCCCTCCGACAGCACAAAGCCATCATGCCCCTTGTCGAACGGACGCGAAGCGGCGGCTGGATCATCATTGTAATGCGTCGATAGTGCACGCGCTGCACCAAAGCCGCCGATCGAAACCGGATCGACGCAGGCATCGGTTCCGCCGCAGACAACGACATCCGCCTCGTTGAAGGCGATCATCCGCATGCCGTCGCCGATGGCCTGCGCCGAGGCGGCACAGGCTGTAACCGGGCATCCGGTCGGTCCGTGAAAGCCGTAGCGGATCGAAACATGTCCCGCCGCAAGGTTCGGCAGGAATGAAGGGACGGTGAAGGGCGACAGCCGCCGCGGTCCCCGCGCCTCGACCGTCTTTACCGCGTCGGTGATGGCCGGAAAGCCGCCGACGCCGGTTGCGATCACCACGCCGGTGCGCGATTGCGCCTCCTCATCGTCCGGCGTCCAGCCGGCCTGACGCAGCGCTTCATCCGTCGCTCCGAGCGAGTACTGGATAAAGAGATCCATCTTCTTCAGTTCTTTGGCCTCGATGAAATCGAGCGGATCGAAACCGTCCGGATCATCCGCCTTTGCCGGCACGAGACCGGCCACCTTGCAGGCATAGGCCTCGGTGTCGAAACGGGTATTGGCGACAATGCCGCTTCGCGCGGCAATCAGCCGGGACCAGTTGACGCCGACCCCGACGCCAAGCGGCGATACCGCACCCATTCCGGTGATGACAATCGGATCCTCAGAAAACATTGGCCACTCCTTATCGTGTATATACACAGTGAAGGTCAAAAAAAATCAATCGCCAGCCAGGCGCGAAAGGGCATCGAGATAGGTCACGGGATCGTGGTCCTTCAATTGCGCCTGCATCTCGCTCCGCGCCTCCAGCCAGATCGGTATCGCGGCATCGAGCCGGGCCGTGCCTACTTCCGTCAGCGCGCAGGTCTTGATGTTGCCCCGCTCCGCCATCGTTTTGACGACAAAACCCTTGGCGACGAGAAGGTCGATATTGCGGGTGAGCGTCGAGCGATCCATGGCGACCCGCTCGGCCAGCGCGTTGATGGATTTGCCCGGATTGCCGCGCATAACCGACAGCACGGAAAATTGTGCGACCGTCAGGCCGAGCGGACGCAGGCGATTGTCATAGCGGCGGGTCAGCACCCGCGCGGTCTTGACGGTGTTGAGCAGAAGGCAGCTCGAAAGATCGTCCGCCGATGGCTGTGTCCAGGTCATGGCGGAAATCTATGTTGTATATACACAATGTCAAGCGGCGACCGAAGGACCGACGGCAAGTCCCCGTCAGCCTTCCTTCAGGAAATCCGTCAGCACATCGACGATCAGCCCGTGATCGTCCTTGCTTGCAAGGCCGGACACGGTGATCGCGGCGACGACGCCGACATGTTTGATGCGGACCGGAAAGCTGCCGCCGTGATCGGCATAGTCGGTCAGGTTGAGGCCGATTTCGGGGCCGATGGTACGGCCCTTGCGGCGGTGTTCCAACTCGATCGCGTAGGACGAGCGGTGAAAGTGGAACACGACATTGGATTTGCGCCGCGCCCACATGTCGTTGTCCGGCGCAGAGCCCGGCAGGGCCGCATGAAACAGCGTGCGGCTCGGCGTGCGGATATCGATCACCACCGGCGCGTCGAGCGCTCTTGCCCGGTCAACCAGCCGCTGGCCGATATCCCAGGCATCGGTCTCGTCGAAACGGCCGAGAACCAGCTTCTTCTCCTGGCCTGCGACCTGGTCTTCAAGTTCGTTCGCCATCGACAGCTCCCGGGTATTGTTCACGGATACATGCGGACCTTGTGCCAGCCGCCTTCGGCGGTATTGCGGCGGAATTCGATGCGGTCGTGCAGGCGGAACTTGCCGTCATGCCAGAATTCGATCGAGACCGGCTTCAGCCGGAAACCCGACCAGTGGGCCGGCCGCGGAATTTCGCCGACGCCGTATTTTGCGGTCGTCTGGGCGACCGCCGTTTCCAGCGCGAACCGGCTTTCGAGCGTGCGCGACTGTTTCGAGGCCCATGCGCCGATGCGGCTGCCGCGCGGGCGCGACTGGAAATAGAGATCGGCCTCGGCCTCGGAAACCACCTCCACCGGTCCGCGCAACCGGATCTGGCGGCGCAGCGACTTCCAGTGAAAACACATTGCCGCCTTGGGCTGGCCGAGAAGCTCCCTGCCCTTCTGGCTTTCGAAATTGGTGTAGAACACGAAGCCCCTGGCGTCGAATTCCTTCATCAGCACCATGCGCACATTGGGCAGACCCTCCTCGTCGACGGTCGCGACCGCAGCCGCGCTCGGATCATTGGGCTCGCTCGCCTCGGCATCCTTCAGCCATTTGGCGAACAATTCGAAGGGATCGCTCTCCCGGGTGAAATCACCCTTCTCGCCGCTGCCCTGGACCATTCCCGTCACTCCCCGATCATGTTTCGCGCGCCGTTCGTCGGCAATCAATCGCGCCGGACTTCCGTCGCGGCCGGCGAAACGGTCAATATGAGCGAAGCCCAAACCGCGACGCCTGGCAACAGGTATTTCGCCGGCGAAAGCGCCAACGACGCGGAACGGCCAGCTTGAACCGATTAGCCGCCTATGCCATAGGCAGAAACCAGACGAGTTTCAAGGAGCATCGACACATGGCGGAAGCAACCGGCCTCATGAAAGGCAAACGCGGCATTATTCTCGGTGTCGCCAATAACCGTTCGATCGCATGGGGCATTGCCAAAGCATGTCATGACGCCGGAGCAGAGATCGCGCTGACCTGGCAGGGCGACAATCTCAAGAAGCGGGTCGAGCCGCTGGCAACCGAACTCGACGCATTGATGGCCGGCCATTGCGACGTCACCGATCCGGCGAGCGTCGAGGAGGTTTTCGCAAAACTCGAGCAGGAATGGGGCAAGATCGATTTCGTGGTCCACGCCATCGCGTTTTCCGACAAAGAAGAACTGACCGGCCGCTATATCGATACCTCGCGCGAGAACTTCGCGAAGTCGATGGATATCTCGGTCTACTCGTTCACCGCCATCGCGCGGCGCGCCGAGAAGATGATGAATGACGGCGGCTCCATGATCACGCTGACCTATTACGGCGCGGAGAAGGTGATGCCGCATTACAATGTCATGGGCGTCGCCAAGGCAGCGCTCGAGGCGAGCGTGCGCTACATGGCCGTCGATGTCGGCGGTCGCGGCATCCGCGTCAACGCCATCTCCGCCGGCCCGATCAAGACGCTTGCGGGCTCGGCGATCGGCGACTTCCGCTACATTCTGAAGTGGAACGAATACAATTCGCCGCTGAAGCGCAACGTCACGATCGACGAGGTCGGCAACACCGCGCTGTTCCTGCTGTCCGATCTGTCCACCTCGGTTACCGGCGAAGTGCTGCATGCCGATTCGGGCTATCACGTCGTCGGCATGAAGGCGGTCGACGCGCCGGACATTTCGGTGGTCAAGGACTGAGCGGCAACCGAGCCAAAGGGCGCGGACCATCCCGCGCCTGTTTCTTTTTCAGGCCCCGCAAACGGTGCCTGCCTCTTAAAAAGTGTGCAAAACCCCCTCTTTCTTTTGAATTTTCGCATCTGCTTGTAATGAAAGTTGATCGGGCGGTGCGCCAGCCATAACGGGATGCTGAAATTGCAGATCTATGTCATCCGGCACGGCCAGACCGATTGGAACGCCGAATACCGGCTCCAGGGCCAGCAGGACATACCGCTGAACGATACCGGCCGCGGCCAGGCCAATGGCAATGGCAGCGCGCTCGCCGCCGTTCTGGGCTCTGAGACACATCTTTACGACTTTGTCGCAAGCCCGCTTTCCAGAACCCGCGAGACGATGGAGCGCGTTCGCGCCGCCATGGGCCTGACGCCGGAACTCTACCGCACCGATGACCGGCTCAAGGAACTCTCCTTCGGCGACTGGGAAGGCCGCACCTTGCGGGAGCTGTCGGATGTCAGTCCCGCGCTTCTCGATGAGCGCGAAAAGGACAAATGGGCGTTCGTGCCGCCGGGCGACGATGCCGAAAGCTATGAAATTCTCTCCTGGCGGATCGGCGCCTGGCTGAAGGACGTCGTCGGACCGACGGTCTGCGTTGCCCATGGCGGCGTCATCCGCTCGCTGTTCCGGATCGTCGGCGGCGCCAGCACCGCCGAGGCCGCCGAGCTGGCGATCCCGCAGGACAATATCCTCAGCCTCGACCCCGAGACCGGCGCCATCGGCTGGATTGTGTAGCGCCGAGACTTTTCCTCCTCGTCCAATTGCTATAGAGCCGGGCCTTGAGACTTGCGGGCCGGTGGAGGTTTTTGATGTCGCACAACACATTCGGACACATGTTCCGCGTCACCACCTGGGGCGAGAGCCACGGGCCGGCGCTTGGCTGCGTCGTCGATGGCTGCCCGCCCGGCATCACCTTCACGCTGGCCGATATCCAGATCTATCTCGACCGCCGCAAGCCCGGCCAGTCGCGCTTCGTCACCCAACGACGGGAAGCGGATGAGGTGAAGGTGCTTTCCGGCGCGCTGCCGCAGGATGACGGCGTCACCTACATCACCACCGGCACGCCGATCTCGCTGATGATCGAGAACACCGATCAGCGCTCGAAGGATTACGGCGAGATCGCAAGGCAATACCGTCCCGGCCATGCCGACTATACCTATGACGTGAAATACGGCCTGCGCGACTATCGCGGCGGCGGCCGTTCGTCCGCGCGAGAGACCGCGGCCCGCGTCGCAGCCGGCGCAATCGCCCGCAAGGTGCTGCCCGATGTCAGCTATCGCGGCGCGCTGGTGCAGATCGGCAAGCACAGGATCAACCGCGACAACTGGGACTGGAACGAAATCGGCAACAACGCCTTCTTCTGCCCCGATCCGGCAATGGTGCCGGTCTGGGAAGATTATCTCGATCAAATCCGCAAGGCCGGCTCCTCCGTCGGCGCGGTGGTCGAGGTGGTGGCCGAAGGCGTGCCTGCCGGCCTCGGCGCGCCGATCTACGCCAAGCTCGACCAGGATATCGCCGCCGGCCTGATGTCGATCAACGCGGTCAAGGGCGTCGAGATCGGCGAGGGCTTCAATTCGGCCGAACTCACCGGCGAGGAAAACGCCGACGAAATGCGGATCGGCAATGACGGGCATCCGCGTTTTCTCGCCAACCATGCCGGCGGCATCCTCGGCGGGATATCCACCGGAGAGCCGATCGTCGCCCGCTTCGCCGTGAAGCCGACCTCCTCGATCCTGACCCCGCGCCAGTCCATCGACAAGGACGGCAAGGAAGTGGAACTGCGCACCAAGGGCCGCCACGACCCCTGCGTCGGCATCCGCGCCGTGCCGATCGGCGAGGCCATGCTTGCATGCACGGTCGCCGATCATTATCTGCGGGATCGCGGCCAGACCGGCCGGCTCGACTGAGTTCTGCGACAGACGACCCGCGACGAAACGACCATCCGACGGCGATTGCCTTTGTCGCGCCATTCTGAAACAGTCGGACGCTTCATGGAGACGATCATGGCCGACCACGCCGACCACCATCGCTACGGCGAAAAACGCGACCGCCCGCTGATGCCCGCGATCATCAACGGGCTTAAATGCCGCTGTCCCGCCTGCGGCGAGGGCAAGCTGTTCGGCCGATACCTGAAGACCGTCGATGCGTGTCAGGCCTGCGGCGCCGAAATTCACCACCATCGCGCCGACGACCTGCCGGCCTATCTCGTCATCCTCGTCCTCGGCCATTTCATGGTCGGGGGCTACATGGCCGGGGCGGAACTGCTGGATGTGCCCGACTGGGTCCATCTCGCCATCTGGGTGCCGCTCACGGCGATTGCGGCGTTCGCGATCATCCAACCCATCAAGGGCGCCGTCGTCGGCCTGCAATGGGCGCTGAAGATGCACGGCTTCGACGGCAAGGGCGACGACCAGCCGGCCGAGTACTGAACCGCCCGCTCCTTCCCGTAGCAAGCCGGTTTCGGCCGACCCCGGTATCGCCTTCAGGCCGCAAGGTCCGCGAAACAGACCCTGTTCTTGCCCTCGCGCTTGGCGCGGTAGAGCGCAATGTCGGCGCGGGCGTAAAGCTCGCTCTGCGCTTCGCCCGGAATGACCGGCGCCACCCCGGCCGAGCATGAACAGGAAAACTCCGGATGATCCGGGAACGGTCGCAGCGCACTGATCTGCGCCAGCATGCGGTCGATGATCGCGATCGCCTCCGCCCCGGTCGTTGCCGGCAGCACAAGTCCGAATTCCTCGCCGCCCAACCGTCCGAAACAGTCGGTTCGGCGCACCAGCGACGAAATCTGGCGGGCGAAATCGACCAGCAGCCGGTCGCCGGCGAAATGACCGAAGCGGTCATTGACCTGTTTGAAATTGTCGAGATCGAGGATCGCGAAACAGCCGGGTTTGGCGTTGGCCCCCGCGCCATGTCGGGCGATCATGTCGCTGAGCCGCTCCATCACGAAACGGCGGTTGGCGATACCGGTCAGATCGTCGGTGAGCGAGCGCCGGAGCGCGATATCGCGCTCCTGGCGCAGCGAGCGATCCTTGACGAGAAGCTGGGTGATATCGCTTGCGATGCAGACCATCCAGCCGTCCTCGTCGACGGCTTCGGTCATCCACAGCCAGCTTCCGTCATGGACATCCGTCTCGAAGGCGCGAAACGGCACCTTGCCGCGACGCGACAGCGTGCCCTGCAGCCATAGCTCGAAATCGGGTTCGGAAATGACGGTCCCGCGCCGTGCCTCGAAATTGCGGCGCATGATGTCGCCCCAGTACGGATATTCCTGCTCGCCAAGAAAAAACGCCTCCCGATACAACCGGTTGGCATAGACCAGAACGTCGTTCTCATCGAAAACCGCGAATAGAACACCCGCTGTTTCCACGAAACGCAGAATTTTCGTCAGTTTTCGGTCCATATCGGCGCGATCATTGTTCTGGCTCCCGGGGAGAGTTCCGTTGATATATGGGCCGGTTGCAACACCGGACAAGCGTCCGCTTTTATGTAAGCGTCAGTCTACTTTTGCGGACGCCCAGCCAGATGACATGTTTGGCGCCGCGGCGTTTGGCATTGGCCCTGACGGTTCTGACCTCGGTGGCAAAACCGGCTCTCTCCATTCTGGCGGTAAAGCGCGGATCGGGTCCGGACGACCATACCGCCAGCACCCCGCCCGGCCTCAACGCTCTGCCGGAACGCCCAAGTCCGCCGGCATCGTAAAGACGGTCATTGGAGGCGCGCGTCAGCCCGTCGGGACCGTTATCGACATCGAGCAGTATCGCATCGAAGGCGGATTTCGAGGTTTCGATCAGGCTCGCGACGTCGCCGGTGTGGATCTCGACGCGCGGATCATCGAGCGACCCGCTGAATATCGCGGCCATCTCGCCGCGCGCCCATTTCACCACCGCCGGCACAAGCTCTGCGACCACGACCCGGGCATCGGCGGGCAGGACGGCAAGGGCGGCGCGCAGGGTAAAGCCCATGCCGAGCCCGCCGATCAGCACCGCCGGTCTGGCGCGCTCCGCAACCCTTGCGCAGGCAAGTTCCGCCAGCGCCTCCTCGGAACCCGAGAGCCGGCTGTTCATCAGCTCGTTCGAACCGAGCATGATCGAGAATTCATCCCCCCGCCGCTTCAGACGCAGCGTCTCCGTCTCGCCGGGAATGGCAGCGTTATCCAGCTCTATCCATGGAATCATTGGCGCGATCAGGCAGGTTGGTTGTGAATGATAGCCTCCTAACTCGCTCAAAAACGCATCCACTGCAACGCGATCAGCGAAGAAATGCGCCAAGTTTGGCTTTTGGAGCGGGCCTGTATTGACTTTTACGCCAGGATTCGTAGTGTCCCGCCAGATTTTGCCGTGGCCACCGGTCCGGCGAGCATGCGAGGCGTCCTCTGCGGGCGCTTCTTGATTTTCAGATAAAGTCCGGGCGTACCGGTTCCGTTTTCCATCAGGGAGAGCGGATTGCTCTTGAAGGCGGAATAAAATGGCAAAGGCAACAACGATCAAGATCAAGCTGCTGTCGACGGCAGACACCGGCTTTTTCTACGTCGCAAAGAAGAACAGCCGCACGATGACGGACAAGATGGTCAAGACCAAATATGATCCGATCGCGCGCAAGCACGTTGAATTCAAGGAAACCAAGATCAAGTAATCCCGGTTTTCCGACGGTTTTTTGAACGCGTGGGCCTCGGCCCGCGCGTTTTTCGTTTATGCGGCTTCCATCGATGCTGAAGCGCGCGCGATCAACCTGCCGCGCAGTGCAAACATCAGCACCGCAAACGCGGCGCAGACGATCCCCATCACCGCGATCTGGCCCGGATAGCCCACATTCCAGTCGATCAGATAGCCCGTCAGTCCCGGCCCGACAGCGGTCGAGAACACGATGAAGGCAATCACGATCGCCCGGATGCTGCCGAGATGGCGCGACCCGTAGAGTTCCGGCCACAGCGAGCCGTTGAGCGTGCCCGACGCCCCCATGGCGCAACCGATCAGCGGCATAAAGACATAGGGCGCCCATGACGCACCCGTGAAGCCGATGATAAAACAGGCGGCGGTCAGCGGCAGCAGCATGAAGGGCATGACCGCGACGGAGGAAAACCGGTCGACCAGTACCCCGGTCACCAGCATCGCGACGAGGCTTGCGATCGACAGCAGAAAAAACGAGCCCGCAAACATCTCCAGCGTCCAACCCCGCAACTCCACCAGATAGACCTGGTGAAAGAAAATGGTGGTGCCGATGAAGGGCGGGGCGAGGAACACCGCGAGCACCGGCCAGAACAGCGGATCGCGCAGGACTTCGCCGCGCGTCCAGTCGCGCGGCGCGGCGGCGGCATCCTTGCCGGTGGAGGCGGTCTGCGGTTCTCGTTCTACCCGCATCAGCGCCACCACCGCCGGCAGTCCGACGACCAGGATCAGCGCTGCCGCGACAAGCCAGCTTCCCCGCCAGCCGATGAACCCGGAAACCGCGACGAAAATCAGCGGAAAGCTCGCCTCGCCGACCTGAAACCCGAGCGAGGACAGTGACACCGCCCGGCCGCGCATGGCATTGAACCAGCGGCCCATGGCGGTGACCGCGATATGGCTCATCATTCCCTGCCCGAACAGGCGCAGCATGTAGAGCGAGAGGAAAAGCAGCACGATCCAGTGCGACAGCGCCATGATCACGGTGGCAAGCGCAAGCAGCGGCATGACGATCAGCACAACCTGGACCACGCTCCTGTAGTCCACGATCCGGCCGAATCGCGCCAGCGTCAGCGCGCTCAACAGGGTGGCGCCCATATAGAGCAGGCCGAAATCGCCATGGCTGAGATCGTATTCGGCGCGGATCTCGCCGGCGGACAGTGAGATGAAGTAGGTCTGACCGAAGGCCGTGAAATAGTTCATCACGAAGGCGCCGCCCACCCAGCGGGCGTTTTGGCGCATGAAGGACAAGAATTGCATGTGAAAGTCCCTGAAGGAAATCAAGGCGAACCGAAGGCGACAGGCGCCCTCCTCCCGGTCTGCCGATCCGGGGCCTCCCGAGGAACGGAAGACTGAGCGGCGTCAGATTAGCGCCGCGCCCTTGTTGAACACAAGCCCTCTCAGTTCTGCTGGTCGCTACCGGGTTCGCCCTTTGCCGCGATCTCCTCCGCCTTGCGGCGGCGGCGTTCGCGGCGGGCGTGGTTGAAGGCGATCAGCCGGGCGCGCGAACCGGCCACGGCATGGCCGACGAAAGCCCGCCCGCGACCGACCTCGCGCAATTCCTGGGCATAGGCAATGGCAAGGGCGTTGCGGTAGCTCTCGAGCCCCTCCGTCAGCGTCGCCTCGACACGCCGCATCACCGAGACCCAGACGGGCGAAACCAAGAGCGTGATCGCCGTGACCGCAATAACGAGACGGTAGAGATCGTCGCTGAGCGCGCTGGCGGCAAGGCCGGCGGCGGCGAGCACGAAGGAAAACTCACCGACCTGCGCCATCGACAGTCCGGCGATCAGGGCGGTTTGCGGCGAAGAACCGGTCCAGCGCAGGAACATGACATTCAGCACCGATTTCGCCGCGACGACGGCGACGGCGGCCAGCACGACGATCATGAGGTGTTCCCAGATGAACTTCAGGTCGATCAACAGCCCGATGGAAAGGAAGAAGATCACGAGCAGTACGCTCTGGATCGGCTCGACCACCGGAATGACCCGGCTGCGCAATGTCGAATTGCCGATGCAGATGCCGGCCAGAAACGCGCCATAGGCCGGCGATAGCCCGGCCACGCCCGAGATCGCCGCAGCCGAAAAGCACAGCGCCAGCGCGCCAAGCGCCAGCAGTTCCACCTTGTCCTCGACCTTCTCCGCGAACGGCACCTTGATCTTGCCGAAACGGCCGAAATACCACAACAGACCCGCCATGATCCCGACTGCCACGAAGACACGGATCGCGGTCGCGGTGATGTCGAACCCCTGCCCGCCGAAACTCGAGACGAAGATCAGCATCGGCACGACCGCGATATCCTGCGCGATCAGCACCCCAACGGCGATCCGCCCGGCATCGCCGCGCAGCGCGTCCATCTCGTCCAGCATCTTCATCGCCACGACCGTCGACGAAATCGCGATGACGAAACTCAGGATCACGATTTCGCGGGTGGTGACATCCAGCAGCAGACCGATCAGCACCGCCAGCAAGGCCGCGCTGATCAACTGGCCGCCGACCACCAGAAGCGCCTGCCGCAACGACACCACGAAGGCCTTGATCGACAGTTCCATGCCGATGAAGAACAGCAGCACGACCACGCCCATTTCACCCAGAAAGGCCACGTTGTCATTATTTTCGATCAGCCCCAGGCCGGTGGGCCCAAGCAGGATGCCCGCCAGAATGAAACCGACAAGCGGCGGCTGCCTCAGCCACAGAAAACCAAGACCGGCGAGCGCGGCGATGGCGATGACCAGCGCGACGGCGGCAAAATCGCCGCCATGAGACCCGGCCTGCGCGACGGCTTCCTGGACAACATGCTCCATCGACTTCCTTTCAATCTGCTGAGGTTCGAACATAGGGGGTAACGCCTCAAAAGCTCAAGCGCGCCGCCCTTTCAAAAAAAGATATAAGCTTAATCTGTCAGCCTATAGGAAAAACGGATCACTCCCTAAGCCTCTGTTTTTGCGAAACTTAGTGGGAAAATCGAGAGGCGGCGGCGGAAAAGCCGGCTGCTTTTCCGCCGCAGTTTGCGCACCGCAGCAACAAATTCGCTTTGTCAGCGCCGAAAATAGTCATATATTCGTAACCATAAATGGAGGAGACGATATGAGCTTATCACGTTCCCTGCATACGATCCTGATCGGAGCCGCTTTCATTTTCGTGGCGGCAATGCTGTTCATCTAACGGATCGTCCCGCGCCGGATGGATATGTAGCCATTTCAGGAACCGGCGCCCATGGTTTCGCGTTATAGAACTGGACTTCGCGGTGTGGCTTTCGAGTGCGCCGCGAGGCCCGCATGCCGCCGCAATTCTCTGCGACGGTCGCGCTGAACCCATGGGAGTAAAACATGTTCGATAACAAGACTTCGCCGAGCGACCTCATCGATCGCCTGCGCTTTTCCCAAAAAACGCCCGTGGAGCGCGCCGGCGCGATGTTTCGCGGTGAGGTTGACGCGCTCGCCCGCACGGCACGCAACCATCCCGCCGGAAGCGGTTCGGCGCTGGCGTTGGTCGGACTGCTGGCTTTCGGCCTCGGCTTTCTGACAGCGCATGCCGGCAATGAGGTATCGGTTCCCAAGAAGCGGCTGTTCCGCTTGCGACCGCGCACGAGAAAGCCGGGTGACCGCAAGCGTACGCCCTATTACGCCATGAAGAGCAAGCGCCGCTCGTAAAACTCTGCCTGAGCAGCGTTACTGCCAGTATTCGTCGATCCACGGCGTCGGCCGCGCGTATTTGTAGATTCTTTTCCAGGCTTGCAGCACCGGCCAGACCCCGATCGCCGCTTCATCGGGATCGGGTTTGCCGGTGAACGCCACGACTTTGGCGGCCGCGGGAAGCTCCGGGGTCCTGAAGAAATTCAGCGGCCAGGTGGGCACAAGGGTGTGCTTGAAACTGACGCACCATTCGCGCGGCCAGAATTCCATCCGGTCGATAACATCCGAAATATAGACCTGCTCGATGCCGTATTTGCGGCGAATGCCTTCGCCATCGGCCTCGAAATCGGTGAAAATATGGGTATTACACCCGACATTCCAGCGAAACACGGAGGTATTGCCGATGCCCTTGCCGATCTGAGTCCAGTTCTCACAGGCGCAGAAAATTCCCGGCTTGAAATCGAACATCGCATCGATATCGCCGGTGATGACGATGTCGAGGTCGAGAAACAGGACATCGCCGGAGAGATCGGCGAGCGGCGACTGCCACAGCGAAAGCTTGCGCCAGGGCGTCCAGGCGATCGATTCGGGAATGGTGATTTCGGGAAGCGGAAAGACTTCGACCGCCGCGTCAACGCCATTGGGGTCGTCGGTAAAACACACCAGCCGCGTCGGGCGGGTCGTGTGGCGCCCGATCATGTTCCAGAGACGGTTCACGTAAAGCGCAGGGTAGCGTGTTCCCCATTTCATGCACACGATGGTCTGCAAGATCAAATCCTTGAAATTCCGGTGGGGCCGCGACTGGTCGCGGGATACTTGTCAGCCATGTAGGTAATATGGCACATCGAATGCAACCTTGGCAGCAATTGACAATGGGAAAAGTCGGGCGAGCGGCGATGCTCCCTTTTCTCCGGAACCCTTTTATCCCGAGTTTCAGTCGGAGCAAGTAAGAATTTGGTGAAATATAGCACGATCTCCGGCATTGCCGTTCATGAATAAGGCCCAGCCCAGAATTCTGCAGTTGCTGCCCGCCCTCGGCGATGGCGGGGTGGAGCGCGGCACCGTCGAAATGGCGGGCTACCTTTCCCTCCGGAAGATCGAAAACTGGGTCGCGAGCGCGGGCGGCCCGCTTCTGGAGGCGCTTGCGGCAACCGACGCCCACCATATCGCCCTTGATGTGGGCCGGAAATCGCCGTTCACCATTCTGGCAAACGCGAAGAAACTTGCCCGGATCATCGACGAAAACGGGATCGATATCGTTCATGCCCGTAGCCGCGCGCCGGCATGGGCCGGCTGGCTGGCCTGCCGCCTGGCACGCCGCAAGCCCCGGTTTCTGACCACCTTCCACGGCGTCTACAGCCACGGCAACGGGCTCAAACGGGCCTATAACCGCGTGATGCTGAAAGCGCCGATCGTGGTCGCCAATTCAGCCTTCATCCGCGACCACATCATCTCGGTCTACGGCTTTCCGGCCGAACGCATCATCCTTTCCCCGCGCGGCGTCGACACGGCGCTGTTCGATCCCGCCAAAGTCGGCGAGGAACAGCGGTCGAAGCTGCGTGAGGAACTGGGCGCAAAGAATGGCGCCCCGCTTGTCACCATTGTCGGCCGCATCACCGACTGGAAAGGTCATCGCTATCTCGTCGAGGCGCTTGCTCTTTCCTCGAACAGGGCCTGGCATCTTGCAATCGTCGGGTCGGGCAGTGACAGCGTCATTGCCGAAATCAAGGCGCTGGTTGCCGACCGCGACCTCGGCGACCGCGTCACGATCGCCGGAAGCCGTCGCGATATCCCCGCCATCATGGCGGCCTCCGACCTCGTTATTTCCACCTCCACCCGCCCCGAGGCCTTCGGCCGGGTGGCGATCGAGGCCGAGGTCATGGGAACGCCCGTCATCGCGACAGCCCATGGCGGCAGCCTGGAAACGGTGATCGACGGCGAGACTGGTTTTCTGGTTGCGCCCGCAGACGCCGGCGCTCTGGCCGAAGCGATCGACGCCGCGCTTGCCGATCCGGCAAGGCTGAAGGCCATGGGGCAGGCCGCGCGCCAGCACGTGCTCGCCAATTTCACCGTCGAGATGATGCTGGAAAAGGAATTTTCGGCCTATGAGGCCGTGATGGCGGACCCCCGCTAGATCGCCACCAGACCTTCCTTCTTGATCTGGCGGATCGTGAGCATGGTGCGCACGGTCTCGACATGGGGGTCGGCGGTCAGCACCTCGATAACGAAGTCCTGGAACTGCATCAGGTTTTCGCACACGCAGTGCAGCAGGAAATCGGTTTCGCCCGAAGTCATCCAGGCCTGGCGCACGATCGGCCAGTCCTCGCTTGCCCGCGAAAACGCCTTGAGTTCCACTTCCGACTGATGCTTCAGGCCAACCATGCAGAAGGCGACGAGATCGTAGCCGAGCCTCGGCCCGTTCAGCATCGCATTGTAGCCCTCGATGATGCCCGCTTCCTCCAGCCGGCGCACCCGGCGCAGGCATGGCGGGGCGGAGATGCCGACGCGCTCCGCAAGCTCGACATTGGTCATGCGTCCGTCCCGCTGGAGCTCGCGCAGAATTTTAAGATCGACAGAATCGAGATCGGCGCGCATCAAGGGCTCCTGCGACGGGGAAATCGGGCATATACGCAATTTTATTACAACATACCGCCAGATTCTTTCAACTGGGTGAAATGGTCTGTTGGTAGCGGGCGACGCGGCCTTGAAACAGACGGGCTTCCAGCCATAAATGAAAGCGGACTTGCAACTGAAGCGGCGCTTGCCTTTTGGCGCGCCGGAGGGATTTAGAGATGGCAGACCACCACACCGAGGTGCTCATCATTGGTTCCGGCCCGGCCGGCTATACCGCAGCGATCTATGCGGCCCGCGCGATGATGAAGCCGGTGCTGATCGCAGGGCTCGAACAGGGCGGCCAGCTGACGATCACCACCGATGTCGAAAACTATCCGGGCTTTGCCGAGCCGATCCAGGGCCCGTGGCTGATGGAGCAGATGCTCGCCCAGGCGGAAAATGTCGGGACCGAGATCGTCAACGATATCGTCACAAAGCTCGACCTGTCGAAGCGCCCCTTCACCGCGACAACCGATTCCGGCGCGATCTGGACCGCAGATACCGTTATTCTTGCAACCGGCGCCCAGGCCAAGTGGCTCGGTCTTGAGAGCGAGCAGACCTTCAACGGCGGCGGCGTTTCGGCCTGCGCCACCTGCGACGGCTTCTTCTATCGCGGCAAGGACGTGGTGGTCGTCGGCGGCGGCAATTCGGCGGTCGAAGAGGCGCTTTACCTTGCCAATATCGCCAGATCCGTGACGGTCGTGCACCGCCGCGACAGTTTCCGCGCCGAACGCATCCTGCAGGAAAGGCTGTTTGCGCTGGAAAACGTGAAGATCGTCTGGGACCACGCCGTGGAGGAGATTGTCGGCACCAGCGCCGTGCCGCCGCTTCCGCCGTCGGTGACCGGTATCGCTGTTAAAAACGTCAAGACCGGCGAGAAGCAGACGATACCCGCTGATGGCGTGTTCATCGCGATCGGGCACACGCCGCAGGTGGAACTCATCCGCGACCAGCTCCGGCTGAAGCCGAACGGCTATCTGTGGACCGAGCCCGGCACCACCAGAACCAGCATCGAGGGCGTCTTTGGCGCCGGTGACGTCACCGACGACAATTACCGTCAGGCGGTGACCGCGGCCGGCATGGGCTGCATGGCCGCCCTTGAGGCAGAACGCTTTCTGACAGGACAAAAGACCGGCACGCTGGCTGCCGCGGAGTAGGGTTCATGAAGAGCACGAGCATGCCTCTGGACTGGGACAAGCTCAGGATATTTCATGCCGCGGCGGAAGCGGGATCGTTCACGCACGCCGCCGACAAGCTCCACCTTTCGCAGTCGGCGATCAGCCGGCAGGTCTCGGCGCTCGAACAGGATGTCGGCGTCAAGCTGTTCCATCGCCACGCCCGCGGGCTGATACTCACCGAACAGGGCGAACTGCTTTACCGCACCGCAAACGAAGTTCTGCTGAAGCTTGAAAGCGTCCGCTCACGGCTGACCGAGACCAAGGAAAAGCCGTCGGGCAAGCTCAGGGTCACCACCACGGTCGGCCTCGGCCAGGGCTGGCTCACCGACAAGGTGCAGGAATTTCTTCAGCTTTATCCCGACATGCAGATCCAGCTTATCCTCGACAATGAGGAGCTGGATGTGAACATGCGCCATGCCGATTGCGCGATCCGGCTGCGCCAGCCGCAGCAGCCGGACCTGATCCAGCGCAAGCTGTTCACCGTGCACATGCATGTCTATGCCTCGCCGTCCTATATCAACCGGCATGGCGAACCGCAGGCGCTGGAAGACCTCGACAATCACCGGATCATCACGTTCGGCGAGCCGGCGCCCGCCTATCTGCTCGACGTGAACTGGCTGGAGATCGCCGGCCGCTCGTCCGACAGCCCGCGCCTGGCGCATTTGCAGATCAACTCGCTGACATCGATCAAGCGGGCGGCACTTTTGGGAATCGGCATCGTCATGCTGCCGGATTATATCGTCGGACGCGATCCGGGCCTGCTGCAACTCGTGACTCACGCCGATGTTCCGAGTTTCGACACCTATTTCTGCTATCCGGACGAACTCAAGAACTCCGCCAAGCTGAAAGTCTTCCGCGATTTCATCGTTGCCAAGGCGCGCAACTGGAGCTTCTGAGGCCTGTTCGCCCTTTTTCGCGACCGGAAGACACCGAAACACGATGAGTCACGACATTTTCAGCCTATTTTTTAGGCGACAATCTGTTATGTCGTAAATTTAAGCAAACATTGCTGCATTTTTCATCTTTCGCATGGCAGCCATGCACAAAGATGCATTGTGGAATGCCTAATTCAGGGGCATATAGCACACAGCTGATGCAGGTGGTGCCCAACTTCTCCCTGGTGCACCGCAGCAGCTGTTCCCCTCTGGAGGTTTTGAGAGACCTTCTAACTCAAAGGGCCCCGGTTTTTCCGGTGGCCCTCTTTTTTTGCCCGCAAAAATCTGTTGTTTTTTTTCGCAATCGCCGATGAAAACTATTGCAACGCGCACAAAAAAGAACCATATCCGGTATAGCTGATGCGTTCGATACGAAGTTTGATTCGTATTGCAGCAGCTGTTCCCCTCTGGAGGTTTTTACCTTCACAATTTCAAGGGCCCCTTCTGGTGGCCCTTTTTTTTATGCGCTGTTCGCCATTATCCGACCTGCCGGCCTTCAGCCTGCGTAAACGCTTTCTTTTGGTTTATACATTAGAGCGTAACTTATGTAGGGAAACGGCTGGCGCGTCTGCGAAAGCCGCCGCCGAAACGGCAGGCTGGACCGGAGGCTGGAAATTGCACCCGCGCCGGGCCTCCGCTACAAATAGGGCCGGCACGGGAAGGAATTTGATGGCTAACCTTTTTGATCCCATAACGATCGGCGATGTCACCATCGAGAACCGGATCATTATGGCGCCGCTGATGCGCAACCGCTCGCCCGAAGCCGTGCCGAACGACCTCAACATCGAATATTACCGCCAGCGCGCGAGCGCGGGCCTGATCATCTCGGAGGCCACCGCGATTACCGAGCAGGGTCAGGGCTATTCCAACGCGCCGGGGATCTACAGCAACGCCTCGGTCGAAGGCTGGCAGCAGGTCACGAAGGCGGTGCACGAGGCCGGCGGCAAGATCTTCTGCCAGCTGGTGCATGTCGGACGGGTGTCGCACAAATCGCTCCAGCCCTTCGGCGATCCGCCGGTGGCGCCCTCCGCCCTGCAGGCCAGGGCCAAGTCATTCGTGGTCTATTCCGACATGACCAGCGACTTCATCGAGACGTCGATGCCGCGGGCCCTGAAGCCCTTCGAGATTTCCGGGATCATCGACGACTACCGCCGCGCCGCCGCGCGCGCCATGGAGGCGGGGTTCGATGGCGTCGAAATTCACGCAGCCAATGGCTATCTCGTCGACCAGTTCCTGCGCTCCGGCAGCAACAAGCGCACCGATCTCTACGGCGGCCCGCTTGAAAACCGGGCGCGTTTCATGTTCGACATCGTCGGCGCGATATCGCGGGAAATCGGCTCCGGCCGCACGGCAATCCGGCTTTCGCCGGTCGCGCCGTCGAACGATGTCCATGACGACAATCCGCAGGTTCTGTTCAACTATCTGGCAAGCCAGCTCAGCGCCTATGACCTCGCCTATATCCATATCATCGAGGGCGCGACCGGCGGCGACCGCAATTATCACCAGGGCCCGCGCCCGTTCGATTACGAGGAAATGCGCCAGACCTACTACCGCACCGACGGCTCCGGCGCGTGGATGGTCAATAACGGCTATGACCGCCAGCTTGCGATCGACGCGCTGGAGAAGGAGCGGGCCGACCTGATCAGCTTCGGCCGCGCCTTCATCGCCAATCCGGATTTGGTGCGCCGGCTGCGGATCAATGCGCAGCTCAATGCGTTGGATCAGAGAACGCTTTTCGGCGGCGACGCCAAGGGATATTCGGACTACCCTCCGCTCGGCGGCTGAGCTCCGGCCCCGTCGGAAAGCGCGCAAGGATCAACGCGCCGCCAGCGGCGCCATCATGGGGGCTGCCGATCGATGCTGACATTCCTGCGCGGTGAAATCCTGCTGCTGCAGGCGCTTCCTGTGGGCGCGCTTGCCTGGTTTCTCGAACATGACGTGATGCATGCCGGCCAGGCCTATTCGCTTCTGGCCGCCGCCCTGCTCGTGATTTCGATCGCCTGCGCCTCGATGCGCGTCGCCCATCACGCCGAAATCCTCGCCGCCAAGGCCGGCGATCCCTATGGCACCATGATCCTCACGCTGTCCGCCGTCACGGTGGAGGTGATCATCCTCGTCATCATGATGCGCGAGAGCGAACAGCCGACGCTGGTGCGCGATACGATCTATGCCGCCGTCATGCTCGATATTAACGGGATTCTGGGGCTGGCGGCGCTGCTTGGCGGGCTGAAACACGGCGAGCAGCCCTATAATGATGATTCCGGAAAGACCTATTCAGTGATGATCATGACGGCCATGGGCATTTCCATGGTCGTGCCCGATTTCGTGCCGGAGGCGAGCTGGCATGTCTATTCCGGCTTCACCATCGCCGCCATGATCGCGCTTTATGCGCTGTTCCTGAAATTGCAGGTTGGCCAGCACAGCTATTTCTTCGCCTACCGCTATCCCCGGATGAGAAAGGCGGTGGAAGGAGAGGCCGTCCAGGAAGAGACGGAAGGCTCCACCGCCACCTCTGTTGCCACCCTTATCGCCGGCGTCGCCGTGATCGGGCTTCTCGCGGAGTTCATGTCGGCCTTCCTCAGCGACGGGCTGGAGGGAACCGGCGCGCCGCTTGCGCTGACAGCCATTCTGGTGGCGGCGATCGCGGCCGGGCCGGAAATCCTGACCGCCATACGGGCCGCCCTCGGCAACCGCATGCAGGCGGTCGTCAACATCGCGCTCGGCGCATCGCTTTCGACGGTGATCCTGACCGTGCCGGTGATCGAGGCGATCGCGCTGTTCACCGGCCAGCCTTTCATCATGGCGATGACCCCGGTTCAGATCACCATGGTCGCCATCACGCTGGTGGTCGCCGCCATCAACATCAATGATGGAGAGACCAACGCGATCGAGGGCATGACCCATTTCGTGCTGTTTTCGACCTTCATCATGCTCTCGATACTGGGCCTTTGAGGATGTCAGAGGCGGAAGACCGCGGCAGGGTAACGCCGATATCGTCGAGCGCTTTGCCAATGGCAGTGTCGAGCGGCGTGCGCGGTTCATGGCCGAGAAAAGCGACGAGCTTGTCATTCTTCATGTGAAGCGGTTCCTTCCAGAGATAGCGCACCTCCTTTACCTCGCGCATCAGGGTCATGAATGGCGAGAGCAGCGGCACCACGAACCAGGGAAACCGCGCGATCTTCAGCTTCGGATCGCCGGCAACGCGACGGATGGCTTCGACCATCTGCATGCCGTCGGCATCGTAAAAGCCCTCGAACTGAAAATTCGCGAATTTCGGCAACTGCCCTGCCCTTTCGTCCAGCGCCGCGAAGGTTTCGGCAAGATCGGGCAGATAGGCCCATTGATGGCCGACGCCGGGCGTTGCCGGGTTGGTGATCCGGGTGAGCGGCGCATGCGGCTTGACCACCTGCCCGAACCAGCTGTTGCCCGCTGCATCGCCACCGAAAAAATCGCCCGCGCGCACCAGAATAACCTGGGTCCCGTCAAAGGCCGCCTCCTTGAGACGGTCTTCCATCGCAACCCGGATGCGCCCCTTGCGGGTGGTCGGGTTCTGCGGACTGTCCTCGCTCGGCGACGGAAACACGTCGCGCCCGAAATTATAGATCGTTGCCGGAAACAGAATGCGGGCATTGAAAAGGCGCGCCGCTGCAATCGTATTCTCCAGCATCGGCAGAACCAGCTTGTCCCAGTCCTTGTAGCCGGGCGGGTTGACGCCGTGGAAGATCAGTTCCGCGCCCCGCGCCGCCGTCTCCACGTCTTCGCGGCGCATGGCATCGCCCTTCAACCATTCATAGTGCGGCTGCTTTTCAATCCACCGTGCCGGGTCGCGATTGAGCGCGCGGATATGATAGCCGCGCGCAAGCAGCGCCCGGGCGACGGCACCGCCAACACCGCCGGTCGCGCCCAGAATGAGCGCCACAGGCTTTCCGGTAATCTCAGACATCGCATTCTCCTTCTCTTGAGGTCGAAGGTAATATCGGTGCGAATGCATCTAAACGGAATTGTATAAATTCGTGTCTCCGATATACATAAATAAATGAACACACAGAGTTGGGATTTCTATCGCACCTTCCTTGCCGTGCTGGAGAGCGGGTCACTTTCGGCCGCCGCGCGCCTCCTCGGGCTCACCCAGCCCACGGTCGGCCGCCATATCGAGGCGCTGGAGCGCGACGCCGGTCAACAGCTGTTCACGCGCTCGCAGCGCGGGCTGGAGCCGACCGACACCGCGCGGGCGATGAAGCCGCTGGCCGAGGCGATGGCCGCCTCGGCGGATGCCATGCGCAGGGCCTCCTCCGAGACCCGCGACGAGGTTTCCGGCAGTGTGCGCATCAGCGCTTCCGATGTGATCGCCATCGAAGTCCTGCCGGATATTCTTGCGCCGGTGATGACCGCCTATCCCCGGCTCGAGATCGAACTGTCGGTCTCCGACGCGATCGAGGATCTCTTGAACCGGAAGGCCGATATCGCGCTTCGGCTGGTGGAGCCCAGCCAGGCGGCCCTTGTGGTGCGCTATATCGGCAGGATCCCGATTGGCTGCTTTGCCCGAAAGGATGTCATTGCCCGCTTCGACGCGCCGCAGACGATCGAGGACCTGCAAGGGCTACCGACGATCGGCTTCGACCGTGAACTAGCCTATGTGCGCGATGTGCTGGAGGCCTTTCCGGACCTCACCCTGCCCGGTTTCAGGTTCCGCTCCGACAGCAATCTCGCCCAGCTTGCCGCCATCCGCGCCGGTTGCGGTTTCGGTCTTTGCCAGCATCCGCTTGGCGAACGCGACCCCGCACTCACGGAAGTGCTGCATGGCCAGATCCCGTTTCAGCTCCCGCTCTGGATCGCCATGCATGAGGATCTGCGCCGCTCCCCCCGCTGCCGCGTGGTCTTCGATGCCCTGGTCAAGGGCATGTCGGCCTATATCGGCCGGCCGGCCTGAAGCGCCGGGCGAAAAACGAGCGCCGGTCCGAAAACCCTATGGCGCGCCGGTCGGCAGGTAGCGTTCGATGACAAGGTGCCATTGCTCGGACCCGAGCGTCTTCAGGATCGCGATATTGATCGCATCGCGCCGGGGGTCGTTCTGAGGAAGAATCAGCGCATAGTTCTGCTGCAGGAACTGCAGATGGCTCAGATAGAGATCACGGTAGCCCTTGAGCGACCATTGCAGGATCGCGCGATCATAAACGAAGGCATCGATATCGTGGTGTTCAAGCGCATCAAGACCTTCCGGGACGGTGGCGAAAGCGGTCGCGGAAATGTTGAGAAGACCGAGTTCCGCCGCAGCCGGCGTATCGGCGATGGTGCCGACCGTTAGCCCGGAAAGATCGTTGATATCGTCGACGAAATTGGAGTGCAGCGAGGAGGTCAACCCGGCGGCAAGCTGGGCGGTGGTGATCGCGGCGAGGATCAGGGCCGTGAACATCCAGACCATGGCCAGAAGCCTGCCGAAGAAGGTCACCGGAGCCTTGTCGCCATAACCCACCGTGGTCATCGTCACGGTTGCCCACCAGAAGCCGGAAAACATCCCGCGCGCCGGGCGCGGCTCGAACTGTTCGGGGTTGGCGCGCCGCTCCAGCAGCCAGATCAGCGCGCCGATGACGAAGACCGGGCCTGTCAGCAGGCCGAGCATATAGAGAAAGGCTGGCGATGTCAGAAGCTGAAACATGATCGCCGGCCCGATCTTGTCGACGACACGAAGCGCAACACCGATATCGCCGCTGTAATAGGGCAATGAGAAATCGATCACCGCCTCGTCATCGGCATTGATCGGCACCCCGCCAAGGGCCGCATCGAGCTTGCCGGCGGCCACATCCTGCACCATCGCGCCCGGCATGGTTTCCACCAGCCGGTATTGGGTGCCGAGCCGGTCGGTCATCCCGTTCAGCAGGTCGATGCCGAGCCCGTACCAGCTGCCGTCCTTGTCCTGCATGACGTAAGGCGGAATAGCCTGTACGCCGATGGTCATCACCTGATCGGCGGTTGTCTTCGGTGCGGGCGCGCTCTGGGCACCGGCGGGACGGCCGACGGCAATCAGCAGCACACAGGCCGCCAGTAAAAGGCAGTGCAACAAATTGTTGGCGTTGAAGGTGTGGCGCATGATCCCCCGCATTCGTCGAAGCCCCGCGCCGCCTGAGGAAAGGCCGGCAGGCGCCGGACAGTCTATAACGTCATCAGATCGCAAGCCGCAACGAAAAAGGGCGCGCCTTCCGGCACGCGCCCCCGGTTTGTTGACAAACCTGTCCCCACACTCCGCGTCATCCTCGGGCTTGACCCGAGGATCCAGGGCGACACGACATGCGCTTGCTAAAGAGTCTTTCTGCTCAAGGACTTGAGCAGAATGGATGCTCGGATCAAGTCCGAGCATGACACGTTGGGGGCGTCTGACAGAGGCAACAACCTCCGGGTTCGTCAACACACTGAGGGCGCGCCCTGCGGCACGCCCCGTTTCCAAATTGCGTTCCGTCAAGAAGCCGGAGCGCTTTGCCTCACTTGCAGGCGTTGCAGAACCGCTGGATCCGGATGCAGGATTCCTCGAGTTCCGCTTCCGACGTCGCGTAGGAGATGCGGAAGTTTGGTCCAAGCCCGAAGGCCGAGCCGTGAACCACGGCAACGCCCTCGGCTTCCAAAAGCTCGGTCACGAAATCCTCGTCGGTCTCCATCACCTTGCCGCCCGGCGAGGTCTTGCCCATCAGGCCGGCGCAGGACGGATAGACGTAGAACGCGCCCTCGGGCGTCGGGCATTGGATTCCCGGAGCCTGGTTGAGCATCGAGACCACCAGATCGCGACGCTTTTCGAAGGCTTTCTTGCTCTCCGGTATGAAATCCTGGTTGCCGTTGAGCGCTTCCACGGCGGCCCATTGGGCAATCGAGCAGGCGCCGGAGGTCTGCTGGCTCTGGATCGTGGTCATCGCCTTGATGAGTTCGTCCGGACCCGCGGCATAGCCGATACGCCAGCCGGTCATCGCATAGGCCTTGGACACGCCGTTCATGGTCAGCGTGCGATTGTAGAGGCCCGGCTCGACCTCGGCCGGCGTTGCGAACTTGAAATCGCCGAAGGTCAGATGCTCGTACATGTCGTCGGTCAGGATCCAGACCTGCTCATGCTTCATCAGCACGTCGGTGAGGGCCTTCAACTCGTCGTGCGAATAGGCGGCGCCCGTCGGGTTGGAGGGCGAGTTGAAGATGAACCACTTGGTCTTTGGCGTGATCGCCTTTTCGAGGTCTTCCGCCTGCAGCTTGAAGCCGTTTTCCTGGGTGGCGGAGACGAACACCGGCGTGCCGCCGCAAAGGGCGACCATTTCCGGATAGGAAACCCAGTAGGGCGCCGGGATGACGACTTCATCGCCCGGGTTCAGCGTTGCCATCAAGGCGTTGAACAGGATCTGCTTGCCGCCCGTGCCGACAATCGTCTGCGCGGCGCTGTAATCCAGATTGTTCTCGCGCTTGAACTTGGCTGCAATCGCCTCGCGCAGCGGCTGGATGCCCGCGACCGGGGTATACTTGGTCTCGCCGCGATTGATGGCGTCGATCGCGGCGGCCTTGATGTTGTCGGGCGTATCGAAATCGGGCTCGCCGGCGCCGAGGCTGATGACATCGCGGCCTTTCGCTTTGAGTTCGCGCGCTTTCTGGGCCACGGCGATCGTGGCGGAAGGCTTCACACGAGAAAGGGCGTCAGCAAGAAGGGCCATTTTCAATGTCCTGATATCTAGATTGAACCTTGGAAAGCGCTGTATTGAGCGTCAACTTCCAAGAGTTTGGTCTAAACGCAATTCGCCCACGGTTTCAAGCGCTATCGTCTACGACCGGCCGATTCGTGCCGCAACAGCAGCTATTCTGCCGGCGATTGGCTGAAGCGCCAAGGTTCCTCTCCCATGATTCCGCCTCAAAATGGTTCGCGTTCGACCATCATTCATCCAGAAGGCGACGTAATTTCATGGCCTTATGGCGATGCGCTGAAACATTGCCGAAGGAGAAGGCATATGAGGATGGTCAAACGGGTGGCGAACCGCATCGCGAGGCGCTCGATTTTCGTCAAACGCGGAATTCTTGCTTTAGCGGCGCTGCCGATATTGACGGCGTTTGCTCCCGCGCAGGCGTCCGCGCAGCAACAATTGCAGACCGTACCGCTTCAGGGAACCGATACGGCGGCGATACTGTTCGAGGGCTACCTGCCCTTTTCCTCCCCCGGCGGCAGCGCGCTTCAGGGTTTTTTGACCCACACCGCCGCCCGCGACCTGATGATGGCGACCCTGTTCGCGATCTGCCTCGCCATGGTGATCGCCGCGTCCTATCTCTGGCGCGAGAACGTGAACCACCTGAAGGCCGATGCCGAACGCAGGCAGCGCAACGACTTCGACAGCTTCTGAAAGCATCCCTCGCAGTTTCTGTCGTGGCTCACGCGCTTGTGTATGCCGCGAGGCTTGAGCGCGCGGCAGAGCGCCATATGTCACCGGGAAACGAGAGGAGACTTCCATGAAAGCCACCCCCGTCATCGCCGGCATGCTTGCGGCCCTTGCATTTTCGCCATGGCCCGCCGCAGCGCAGCAGACCACGCCGCCGCTCGCCATCGAGCGGATCGCCGACGGTCTCGCCCACCCCTGGGCGGTCGAAGTTCTGCCCGATGGCGATTATCTCGTCACCGAGCGGCCCGGTCGCCTCACCATCATCTCCCCGGAGGGCGCAAAGCACGAGGTAGCCGGCCTTCCCGACCTCCATGTCGGCGGCCAGGGCGGCCTGCTCGATGTCGCGCTCGATCCGGCCTTCGACGACAATGGCCGCATCTATTTCACCGCCTCCGTGTCCGGCCGGGGCGGCCAGGGAACGGCGGTCTATCGCGCGACGCTCGATCGCCCGCAATCGCGCCTTGAAAACGTCGGGCAGATCTTCGCGATGAACCGGTTTTCCGGCACCAGCCGCCATTTCGGCTCGCGCATCGCGATCGACGGGTCCGGTAACCTGTTTTTCGGCATCGGCGATCGCGGCGAAGGCGAGCGCGCGCAGGACCCCGCAGATCATGCCGGCTCGATCCTTCATATCGGCCCGGACGGCGGCATCCCGGAAGCCAACCCCACCCCGGCAGGCTGGCAGCCGGAAATCTGGTCGATCGGCCACCGCAACCCGCAGGGCATCGCCATCGATCCCGAAACCGGCACGCTCTACACCGTGGAACACGGCGCGCGCGGCGGCGACGAAATCAACACGCCGCGGGCGGGCCAAAACCATGGCTGGCCGGAAATTTCATACGGCGTGCATTATTCGGGCGCGAAGATCGGCCAGGGCACGGAGGCTCCCGGCCTTGAACAGCCGCTCTACTATTGGGACCCGTCGATCGCGCCGGGGGCGATTGCCGTCTATCGCGGCGAGATGTTTCCGGAATGGGACGGCGATTTCCTCGTTACCGCCCTGAAGGATCAGCTTCTGGCCCATATCGGCCGCGATGAAACCGGCCTGCCCGCCACCGAAAATCGGCTGTTTGCGAACGAGTTCGGCCGGCTGCGCGATGTCAAAGTCGCGCCCGACGGATCGGTGCTGCTGGTGAGCGACGAGCCCGATGGCTCGCTGTTGAGGGTTTACCGGGCGGATTAAACCCTTACCGCTCCACCGCTTCGTCCGGCGCCATTTGCGGCCGCCAGATCTCCGGCCAGTTCTCCGGGCCGATATCGACGCCGTCGCATGCCGTTTTCGAACGCTCCAGCGTGAGCGCCAACGGATTGCCCGCCGCCGTCTCGTTGATCGTCCAGTAATGCGCCAGCCCGCAATCGCCAAGACCGCGACCGAGATAGACCGACGACAGCAACTTCTCCTTGAGATCGAAATTGACGTTGTAGACCGTGTCGAGGACGGTGATCCCGGCATCGCTGACATTCGGGAATTCTGCGCGGTGGAACTCGTCATCCCTGCCGACATAGAGCTGGTAGGGCTGGTTATAGGCGCCGGAGGGGCCGCAGGGCAAAAGCATGATGGTGCTTTTTCCGGCATCGAAAGCGAAAGCGTCGGCCTGATCGATATGGGACTGATCGGTAAAACACGTGCTGTCGGGATCGCTCACATTGCGCAGGACCGAGGGCGGAAGCTGATCATAGCTGTCGATCGTCCAGATATCGACGCTTTCGGGCGGCAGCTTTTTCCCGACATCGATCAGCGCATCGGTACGCCCGTCGCGGCCCTGCCATTCATCGATGAAGCGGGCGGCGTCCGAGAGCCCCGTCAGCACGATCTCGGAGGAAAATTTGCCTATACCGCCCTCATAACGGATCGTCGCCCTGCTGCCGCCCGCCATTTCGCGAAACAACGCCATCAGAACCTCAGGCTCGTTGACGCCGAACATACCGAGGGCGTCCTCCCGCACAAGGCTCGCCACATCGGCCGAGAACCCCGTGATGCCATCGACCTCGATCGTGATCGTGCCGGAGGCATCGCCCCGCGGCAGGAAACCGGGCGGATAGGGAACGCTGAGGGTAAGCGGGGCCGAGGGCGCGACCGAGCGTTGCCACTGAATGGCGGCAAGCGCTGCGCCGCCGCTTGCGCCGGCGGCCGACGTCAGGGAAATATTGCAGATATAGGCGTTGTTGCAACTGACCGCCCAGCCCTCGATCTGACGATACTCGAACGCAAGAGCGTCGGCAGAAGGCAGCGAGCAGACCACGACAACGGACGCGAGAAGGCGTATGAGCATGTCACGACGCATAGTAGTCTCCCCCGGTATTGCCAGTCAGGTATCCGCGCACCGCCAGCACGTTCATCGGACTTGGCCGGCTACTCGCTCCTACACCAGCTTTGCCGCCAAAAGCTAGACCCGCTTCGGTTAGGTCACAGGCTTTGCAGGCACCGCATCGTTTCGAGGGTAGCATAGCCAAAACGCATTGACACAGTATAACCCAAAACAGTTCTCTCTAATCATCTGATTAGAATGAGCCAATACACGAACACCCTTCCCATAACCCGGACTGAGGGCCCGAATCTAAAGTTTCGCTTGCCAAAAACCCGTAAACACCGCATTCTGTTCATGTTCGGGCATTTTGCGAGCACGGGAAGACCATATAATCTGATGCGCGCCGGAGACGCCAATTTTTCCGGGCGGACCTTGATTTGTTTTGGCCTGCTTTCGCTGTCCAGGCAAATCAGAACCGCGGTCATAAAGGGTACCTTTCCTCCAAATTCGAGAAACGCCTGCGCTGCCCGTTCGGGCAAAACGAGCATCGAAATATCTGCCCCTCTCTCAGCAAGCGGATGGGCGAGAAAAGGACCTTGAAGCATGGCCGAAACTGGCACCGTGAAATTTTTCAATACCGACAAGGGTTACGGCTTCATCAAGCCGGATAACGGCGGCGCGGACATCTTTGTCCACATTTCCGCCGTGCAGTCGTCCGGGCTGACTGGACTTTCCGAAAATCAGAAAGTCAGCTACGACACCGAGCCGGACCGCCGCGGCAAAGGCCCCAAGGCCGTCAATCTGCAGGTTACGGAATAAGTTTCTGTTCCTTCCCGCCGGATTGTCTGGAACCGGTGCATTGCAATGCGCCGGTCAGGGATTGGTCTTGCTTCAGATCGCCACTCCTGAAGCGGGCAATTGCCTGAAGGTCAAACGGGATCGACCGGGAATAAATTTCGACGGAGGGCAGGCAGCCGAACGCCCTCATTGTTCTCAAACCTTATGCCATCCTGAAATCTCAGGACACAGCTTTTTCTTTCTCGCGAAGAAAGCTGTACGACCGCTCCCCCACTATTCGGCCTCATCCTTGGGCTTGACCCGAGGACCCATGCACATAGTGCTGCGACAGGCCCGGACGGTTGTCTAAAGCACTTGGGCAGCCCAGCGCAAAGCCTCGCCACCTCCTCTCGCGACAGACGTGATTGGATGCTCGGGTCAAGGCCACAGCTGTCCGGTTTAGCGATCCGTCCTCATTCCGGGCCTTTGTGTTGACCACAACCCTCTCCACTTGCGTCAATCCTCGTGCTTGACACGAGGATCCATTCTCACGGTTTCGGCAGGAAAACGATTGAGGCTTATGGTTCAGGGCATAAAATCGGTAACCGGTGTTGCATGAGGAGAGGTACATGGATCCTCGTGTCAAGCACGAGGATGACGCCTGAGAGAGTGGCGAACTCGCAGCCAAACCCGTGCAGCGCAGGAATGGCAACCGTGTCCAGTTACGGCAGATCGTCGCAATTCTGTTTTAATTCAATACTTTACATTGTATTATCGAAACTAAACCGGACACCTGTGGGTCAAGCCCGAGCAAGTGGGCGTGGCGAGTGCTGCCGGGAAACGAGGTGTCGGTATCAACGCTGCTGGCGCATGCCGCACCGGAAACCCTTGATCTGGTCCCGAGAATGACGAATGAGAGTGGAGTGGACTTTGTCCTCAAACTGAAAAACCCGGCCTTTCGACCGGGTTTTCGTTATCGGCTTACGCCATCTCAGCTATCCAGGAAGCTCCGGAGCTTGCGCGACCGGCTCGGGTGCTTCAGCTTCCTGAGCGCCTTGGCCTCGATCTGGCGGATACGTTCGCGGGTGACCGAGAACTGCTGGCCGACTTCCTCCAGCGTGTGGTCGGTGTTCATGCCGATGCCGAAGCGCATGCGCAGCACGCGTTCCTCACGCGGCGTCAGCGAGGCGAGAACACGGGTGGTGGTCTCGCGCAGGTTCGCCTGGATCGCCGCATCGATCGGCAGCAGGGCGTTCTTGTCCTCGATGAAATCGCCGAGATGCGAATCCTCCTCGTCGCCAACCGGCGTTTCGAGCGAGATCGGCTCCTTGGCGATCTTCAGCACCTTGCGGACCTTTTCGAGCGGCATGTTGAGCTTTTCGGAAAGCTCCTCGGGCGTCGGCTCGCGGCCGATCTCGTGCAGCATCTGGCGCGAGGTGCGGACGATCTTGTTGATCGTCTCGATCATGTGCACCGGAATGCGGATCGTGCGGGCCTGATCGGCGATCGAACGGGTGATCGCCTGCCGGATCCACCATGTCGCATAGGTCGAGAACTTGTAGCCGCGGCGATACTCGAACTTGTCGACCGCCTTCATCAGGCCGATATTGCCTTCCTGAATGAGATCGAGGAACTGCAGGCCGCGATTGGTGTATTTCTTCGCGATCGAGATCACCAGACGAAGATTGGCTTCCACCATCTCCTTCTTGGCGATGCGCGCCTCGCGCTCACCCTTCTTGACCATGTGCACGATGCGGCGAAACTCGGCGATCGAAATCCCGGTTTCTGTCGCAAGGCTCTGGATCTCGGTCCGGAGCGCCTTGATACTGGCGCCGTCCTGGCCCGCGAATTCCTTCCAGCCCTTGCCGGCAAGATTGCCGATCGACTTCATCCAGTTCGGATCAAGCTCTGCGCCGTGATAATGCTCGAGGAAGTCGTCGCGCTTGACGCCGCGATGGGTCGCCATGCGCAGCAACTTGCCCTCGTTTTCGACGAGCCGCTTGTTGATGTCGTAGAGCTGCTCGACCAGAAGGTCGATACGGTTCTGGTTGAGCGACAGCGACTTGACCGCGCCGATCAGCCCTTCCTTCAGCTCCCTGTAGCGGCGTTCCTGCGCATTGGTCAGCGTACCGGTGGCCGCCAGACGCGCCTCCACCTGCTGGTCCTGCAGCTTGCGGAGCTTTACATAGGTCTCGGCGATCAGGTCGAGCGTGTCCATGACCTGCGGGCGAAGTTCGGCTTCCATGGCGGCAAGCGACAGGTTGGATTCATCATCCTCCTCGTCGTCTTCCTCCGGCTGCATACCCTCGCCGCCGACATCGGTGACGTCGTCGGAGCGTTTCTTGCGGGCCTGTTCCTTTTCCTCGGCCTTCTTGCGGTCGGCCTCGATCTTTTCCGCGCTCTGGAACTGCGGGGCAGCCTTGGCCTCGGGACCGGAATAGGTGGTCTCCAGATCGATGATCTCACGCAGAAGCGTCGTGCCCTCGTTCAGCTCATCGCGCCAGATGATCAGCGCCTGGAACGTCAGCGGGCTTTCGCAAAGCCCGGCGATCATCGTCTCGCGGCCCGATTCGATCCGCTTGGCGATCGCGATTTCGCCTTCGCGCGACAGAAGCTCAACCGAACCCATCTCGCGCAGATACATACGGACCGGATCGTCGGTGCGATCGGTCGGCTCTTTCTTCTTGGTCTGGGCGACGGCCGAACCGGTCGTGGTCGCGACCTCGGTGCTGTCGCTCTCAGTTTCGTTGTCATTGTCGTCGGTGCTGTCGTCGGAATTGGCGTCGTTGTCGACTTCTTCCTCGTCCTCGACGACATTGATGCCCATGTCGGAGAGCATCGCCATCGTGTCCTCGATCTGCTCGGAGGTCACTTCCGACGACGGCAGGACGGAATTCAGCTCGTCCATGGTGACGTAGCCGCGCTTCTTGGCGGCCTTGATCATCTTCTTGACGGCGTCATCGGAAAGGTCCAGGAGAGGGCCGTCGGTACCGCCTTCGCGTTCGGTTTCGGCTTCTTCGTTTTCCTTGACTTTCGTAGCCATAAATATTGCTTCCCTGACGCTTTGTCGCTGTTGCCAAGCGGCATACCGGCAAATGATTAAGGACCCCTTCAGGGATCACAGACTGCCGGTCTCAAAAAACCCAGACATGAGCAGGACAGACTTCACCTCGGTCTAAATCCCGAGTGAACGCCGTCCAGATCATGAAATTGTGCTGCTTACTGCCATCCGAACTGGTGATTCCCAGATTTTCGCCATCCGTCAAGCGTCAATTAACTGTTTGCGCGATTTCATGTCGAAAATCCGCCCTTGAAACGCTTCTGCAGATGTCAGGACCCGATGCAGCTTCTCTGTCGGCCCTAGACAGGTTAATTTAGAATGCTTCGGGACAAATACAAGTGGCGGCTGAAAGGAATCACCAGCTACTCCTCCTCGAATTGAACTTCCCCACCGATCTATCCGCCCGCGCCCGTTTTCCCGCCGCGTCCGGACATCAGGCCGAAACCGTCGATTTCGGCTTCCTGATTGTCGATGCGGGCGATTTCGTTTTGAACCGAAACCAGCCCCGGCATCAGTTCGGCGAGCAGTTCCGCGTTGCCCTCTTCCGTCGCTTCGGCGATCTCGCGTTCCAGCTCGCTCTTGTGGCGGGCAAGCGAGCGGGCCCGGTTATGAAGCGCCAGCGCCTGATGATAGACCTCGCGCACATCCTCGAGGGCCGAATCCGGCCCGGCGATCCAGTTGACATTCCGTCCGACATGGGCGGCGATCTGCCCGACAAGGGCGCTGAACCCCGCCTCCTCCAGCCGTTGCCCGAGACGCTGCCGCCCGATATCGGGTCGCGAGGCCTCGGCCAGGAAGATCGGCCAGAACGCCCGCATCTCGCTGCCCTCAAACGAAAGCGTCGAGACGCTGTCGAAATCCTCGCGCACCAGTTCGGGATGCGAGATCAGGCAGAACACCAGCTGGCATTCGCGAAAGGTGAGGTTGGCGGCAACCGGGCGCAGGCTTGCAAGCGGCGACCGCGACAGCCGTTCGGAGGCAGACAGCGTGCCGGCCCGCGGCGCGTTGAACCGCCCTCCCCCTTTTGGAGCACCGGCGAAATTGCCGCCGCCGCCACGGAAATTTCCCCGAAACCGCTGATAGAGCCGGTTGCGGAAATCCTGCTGGTAATGCCGGCGCACGCTTTCATCGGCGATCGTCGCCACCAGCGCGTTGACCCGCGCCTCGATCGCCGCGCGCCGCTCCGGCGTTTCGCCGGCCTCCTGCGTGCCAGCCTCACGCTCGAAAACGGTATCGGCAAGCGGGCGGGCCTGGGCAAGCACGGTGTCGAAGGCCTGACGGCCGCCCTCGCGCACCAGATCATCGGGATCCTTGCCGCCGGGCAGCAGCGCGAATTTCAGCGAATGGCCGGGTTTCAGCATCGGCAGCGCAAGCGCGGCGGCGCGCTCGGCGGCGCGGATGCCGGCGCCGTCGCCGTCGAAGCAGAGCACCGGCTCGCTGGTCATGCGCCACAGCAACTGCAACTGGTTTTCGGTCAGCGCCGTGCCAAGCGGCGCGACGGCATTTTCGATGCCGGCCTGATGCAGCGCGATCACATCCATATAACCTTCGACGGCGATCAGCGTCTTTGCGCCATCGGCGCCGGAAAGCGCGCGGCGGGCGCGGGCGAAGTTGAACAGGACATTGCCCTTGTGGAACAGCTCGGTCTCGTTGGAATTGAGATATTTCGCCATCGCGTCCGGTCGCATCGCGCGCCCGCCAAAGGCGATCACCTGTTCGCGCGACGACAGGATCGGGAACATGATCCGGTCGCGGAAACGGTCATATGACACCGCGATATCCGGCCCGTGAACCACCAGCCCGCAGGCCTCGATCTCCTGCTTCTCGACGCCCTTGCCGGCCAGAAATTGCTTCAGCGCATTGCGGCTTTCCGGCGCGTAGCCGAGCCGGAACGTGTCGATGGTGCGCGCCGAAAGGCCGCGCTCGCGCAGATAGGCGCGGGCTCTCGCGCCGGCGCTGGTCTGGAGCTGATCCTGAAAGAAACCCGCCGCAAGCTCCATGACGTCGACAAGCGTGCGGCGCTTTTCCTCGCGCCGTTCAGCCTGGGCATCGCGCTCGGGCATCGCCACGCCCGCCATATCGGCGATGCGCTGCACCGCCTCGGGAAAGGCCATGCCATCAAGATCGGTGAGGAAACGGAAATGATCGCCGGAAACCCCGCAGCCGAAGCAGTGGTAGCGGCCCTTGGCATCCTCGCAGTGGAAGCTCGGCGATTTTTCGCCGTGAAACGGGCAGCAGGCCCAGTAATCGCCGCGGCCGACATTGGTTTTCTTGCGATCCCACGTCACCCGCTGGCCGATCAGCGTCGAGATCGGTACGCGGTCGCGGATTTCATCGAGAAAGGTTGGCGAAAAACGCATGGATGCCTCATCTGGCCGGATCTGGCACTATAGGGCCGTTGTGCAGATCAGGGGCGGCGATTTCAGGTTTTCCCAGATATCCACACAAACCCAGATATCCATACAAGTAGAGATACCGTCTCTCTCCAATCAATCTCCCCCCTTGAGGGGGAGATGCCCCGACAGGGGCAGAGAGGGGTGCAGCGCAAACAGCGAATTCCGAGTTAGAGGAGAGGGTTCACCCCCTCTGTCGCTTTCGCGACATCTCCCCCTCAAGGAGGGAGATTCGCGGTGGCACAGGCAGCCACACCTTATTTCAACATGTCCTTGACGACGCCGGAGGCCTTGGAGAAGTCCATCTGGCCGGAATAGCGATCCTTCAGCGTTTCGATGCACCTGCCCATGTCGCGCAATCCCTGCGCGCCGGTTTCCTCGACCACGGAGGCGCAGACTTCGCGGATCTTGTCCTCGGGAAGCTGGGCCGGCAGGAATTCGCAGATCACCGCCATTTCCTGGCGTTCCTGCGCGGCAAGGTCAGGCCTGCCCTTTTCCTCATAGAGGTGGGAGGACTGCTTGCGCTGCTTCAGCATCTGGATGAGGATACCGGCGATGTCATCGTCGCTGACGGGATCCTTGCCGCTGGCACGATGAGCCAGGTCGCGGTCCTTGAGGGCCGCGTGAACCAACCTCAATGTGTAGAAGCGTACCGGATCTTCCTCTTTTGAAGCGTCTTTTTGTGCAAGTGCGAGTTTATCGCGCAACATACATTCACTCCTGGCAACGCCATCTTCAGAATTCCGCATCGACACATGCCGATTGGCGGCGGCGTTTACCGAATACCGGGGCTATGATCAAATCAAATATTCGAGCGCGTCATTTATTTTCAGCAGATGCCACAACTCTGCCGTAAGAGCAATTGACCCGCAAGCGCGGTTTCACTATTTTCCCGCGACCGCATCAAAAAGTGGCCTACCTGAGCGCAGCTTGACCGCGAACCCCTTGGCTTGAGCACATATAGGATCAGGAGCGGGCCCATTCAATCGGCCTCTGGCCGTCGACCTCAAGCGCGTCCGGGAAAAATGGACCCCGGTTTTCCGACCGGACGCGCGAAAAACGAAGACATGCGCTAGCAAGGAATGATGATGACTGCCCCATGGACACAAGAAACGCCGACGGCCGCGCTGGTTCTGGCCGACGGCACGGTAATCTACGGCAAGGGCGTGGGCGCCACGGGCGCGGTTGAGGCGGAAGTCTGCTTCAACACCGCGCTGACCGGCTATCAGGAAATCCTGACGGACCCGTCCTATCTCGGACAGATCGTCACCTTCACCTTCCCCCATATCGGCAATATCGGCGCCAATGGCGAGGATATCGAAGACCTGATGCCTGCCGCCCGCCGCGGCGCCGTCGGCGCGATCTTCAGGGCCGACATTACCGCGCCCTCAAACTACCGTTCGACCGAAGATCTCGACGAATGGTTGAAAAAGCGCGGGATCATCGGACTTTCCGGCATCGATACAAGGGCGTTGACCGCCTGGATCCGCGAGCATGGCGCACCCAATGCCGTCATTGCCCACGAGCCCTCAGGCCAGTTCGACCTCGAAGCGCTCAAGGCGAAAGCAAGGGCCTGGAGCGGGCTCGAAGGTCTCGATCTCGCCATCGAGGCGACCTCCGGCCAGTCGTCTAGATGGGACGAAAAGCCATGGGTCTGGAACGAAGGCTATGACACGCTCGCCGAAGGCGATGCGCGCTATCATATCGTCTGCGTCGATTACGGCGTGAAGCGCAACATTCTGCGGCTGTTCGCCGGCCTGTCCTGCAAGGTGACGGTCGTGCCGGCGAAGACCTCGGCCGAGCAAATCCTGGCGCTTTCGCCCGACGGCGTGTTCCTGTCGAACGGCCCGGGCGATCCGGCGGCGACCGGCGTCTACGCCGTGCCGGTGATTCGCGACCTGATCGAAAGCGGTCTGCCGATCTTCGGCATCTGCCTCGGTCACCAGATTCTCGCGATCGCGCTCGGCGGCAGGACCGTGAAGATGCATCAGGGCCATCACGGCGCCAACCACCCGGTCAAGGATCACACCACCGGCAAGGTCGAGATCGTGTCGATGAACCATGGCTTTGCCGTTGATTCGTCGTCCCTGCCGGACGGCGTCGCGGAAACCCACATCTCGCTGTTCGACAGTTCGAACTGCGGCATCGCGCTTGCCGGCAAGCCGGTGTTCTCCGTCCAGCACCACCCGGAAGCCTCCCCCGGCCCGCAGGACAGCCACTACCTGTTCCGCCGCTTCATCAATCTGGTGCGCGAGAAGAAAGGCGAGGCGCTGCTCGAAGAGCGCGCCTGAGGACTGTCGGAAATCGCTGCGGCCGTTCACCCGGTCCGCATATTTTTCACATGCCATCCCCATTCCGGGTGTCACCCTCGGGCTTGACCCGAGGGTCCAGGCAGCATTCGTCGTGTGGCCTGGATGCTCGTGTCAGGCACGAGCATGACCCATCAGCGGATGGCGAAATTGCCAAAACTCACGAACCCTCTCAACCGCCGCCGCCTTCTCTGGCGCGGGCCTCGATTTCCTCGCCCTTGCGGCTGCCATAGCGCCAGCTCCAGGAGATCATCGCGGCGAAAACGACGATCCACATCGCTTCGGAAACCACCAGGAATATATCGACCGGCAACAGCGGGATAAGCAGCGCGCGCACGGTCGCCTCCCCGATCAACACGACCGCCCAGGCGATCGTCATCCGGCGCATCAGCGCCCGGTATGGCGGCGAAACCTCCCATAGCCGGTTGCCGCTCTCACGCTCCTCTCCGCCCTTTTCGGTCGCAAAGTGAAACACCAGCGGCCGCGGCATCAGCAGCGAGCCGGCAAACACCAGTCCGATGAAACCGGTGATCAGCGAATTCTTCAGAAGCGCCAGATAGGCGCTGTTGAAATAGAGACTGCCGATGAGCGAGGCGAGCGTCGCCGCAAGCGTGATCACGCTGACGGGCGCGAGCCTGCGGCTTCCGACATAGGAGACCACGATCACCGCGATCGGAAACACCGATCCGATCGCAAGGGCGTGGACGGTCGACAGGCCGAAGTGACGGGCGATCAGAAATGCCAGATACGGCAGCACCGCGCCGAAGATGATGTCATTCCGCATTGCCCCGCTCCTCCTGCGTTACACCCACTATCATTGATGCTTTTCTGTGGAAAGCGTCAGAAATCGCCGTCGAAAATCAAGATCACATAGGCAAAGAACACCGCCAGATGCACCACGCCCTGAAGCGAATTGGTACGGGTGCCGACGAAGGTGACGATGCTGATGGCAAGCGAAAGCGTCAACACCACCACGCCGGCCGGCGTCAGGCCAAGCTCGATCGGCAGGCCGACGAAATGCGCGGCGATCAGCACCGCAGGCACCGTAAGGCCGATCGTGGCAAGCGCCGAGCCGAGACAGATGTTGACGGCGCGCTGGAGCTGGTTCTTGCGGGCGGCGTCCAGCGCTGCCAGCGCCTCCGGCGTCAGGATCATGATCGCCACGATGAACCCGCCCAGCGCCACCGGCGCGCCAACCTGGGCGATGCCGAAATCGACATAGACCGCGAGCTTCTTCGACATCAGCACCAGCGGCAGCAGCGCCAGCAGCAGGCCGCCGGCATGGAAGCCCGCGCTTTTCGGTTCGAGATGATGGTGGTGCGCATCCGGCTCCTCGTCCGCGCGGCGCGGCTGCTGGAAGCTCACCGGGTTCTGCACCGTCTGGAACAGCAGGAAGATGCCGTAAAGCACCAGCGAAATCACGATCTGAAACACCGTCTGCAGGGTCGACAACCCGCCGCCGGGCGCCGAAGATGTAAAGCTCGGCAGGATCAGGCTGGTGATCGCCACCGGCAAAAGTACGATCAGATAGGCATTGGCGCCCGAAAGGTTGAAAACCTGAAGCCCGTGTCTGAGCCCGCCGATCAGAAGGCTGAGCCCCACAAGCCCGTTCAGCACGATCATCAGCACCGAAAACATGGTGTCGCGCGCAAGCGTCGGCACGTTGTCGCCGGTCAGCATCACCGCCGTGATCAGCGCGACCTCGATGCCGATCACCGAAAGCGTCAGGATCAGCGTACCGAGCGGTTCTCCGAAAATCGCCGCCAGGCATTCGGCGTGATGTACCACGCGAAACACCGCCATCAGCATCACCGCGAAGATCACGATAAGCACCGCGAACGAGGCAGTAGTGCCGAGATATTCGGGCTTCAGCGACGCACCGGAGACGGTAAACAGCACAAACGTGCACCAGATCAGCGCAATCGGCCATTCACGCCAGAGTGCATTCTTGTCTGATGTCACGGATAAGCCTCGTATTTACGGATGAAAAAATAAAGATGACCAACTGATCATTTTGGCTGCCCGGACGCAAGCGGCAGGGCGAACTACAAGTATAATAAAACAAAAAACTAATACAAATAAATAAATAATTACAAGCATATTTACAGAAAATAATCAAAGTTGTTTATTAAAAATAATTTCTCTCTCTCAAGGATAAAAAATATGAGTCAGAATTTACCTATTCATGACATTTCCGCTGGAGATGATCAGTTTTGGACTATTGAGAACCACGGTAGTAATATCTTTTTTATCGACGGAAAGCTTCTGGTGGTTTGGTTTCATGGGGGAGAACGCGATGCGGCATACAGCGAAATTTACGCCAGCAGCGCCGATCCCGCAACCTATGAATGGCAGCCGCTGACCAAGATCGCAGACAACGGAGACAATGGAACTGTCCCGAACTATCCCGATATCAATCCAGCATTCAACTACGATACCACCACTCGGGAAATGTTGCTCTGCTGGATGATGACGACCGATGGAACCTGGGCGAGCGCGCAAATCCGCATGCGGCTCGGCAAAGACAATGGCACATTTGAAACAGTACAGTCCATAAGCTGGCAGATGCCGATCGCGGGCGAAATCTTGCGTGCCGAGGTCGAATCAAAGAGCTTCCTAGATGCTACCGCGTCGCTTTATCCAAACACCTGGCCCTTGCTGGCAGGCGAGTTTGAACCCATTCGGAGCTTTGTAGAGGCTCCCGCTTTCAGCAGTTGCATGGGACAGAACGAAGCTCAACTAGATATCGACCCGGCGGCAATCGACGCCATGGTTGCCGAACTGATCGAGCGGACAAGAGATTTCGACGATACGTTTCTAGGGGACGTGAAGCAGGAGATTGCAAGCAAATATCCGAAATACACTCCCATTCTGGAAAGATTGACCAAATTCTCGAACATTGGTCTCGTATATATCGAGTTTCAGTCCTCGTTCAGCATAGGATCGCTGATAGCCTTCCTGTACACGGTTTTTGACACATACTGTCTTGTGCTGATGCGGCTCACTGTATTCAACATATTCAATCCAGGCCGTTATCATCGCGGCTGGGAAACGCGGTGCCAGTTGCAGACGATCACGCGTGAAGACGGCTCGACGCGATTGCTGTTGCCTCTCTATTCAGACACGCTCAATCTCTCGGTGGTATTTTACTCCGACGATGAAGGGCGCACATGGAGCTATCCGAAAACACCCATTTCAGGCCGAGCCACCATTCAACCGAGCATTGTGCAACATCCATCGGGCAAACTCACCGCCTTTTTGCGGAACAATGGAGGCTTCCTGTATCTCGACCGGCCAGCCATCAGCGAATCCTGCGATTACGGGCTGACATGGACGCCGACAGTCCCGATGTTAAACCACTTCATCCAGAATCAAAGTTCGAGTCTTGCCGCCCTAGCGCTCAAAAACTCCAAATATGACACATCCCTTGGCCCGTTTGTTTTAGTTTATACGCCCGATGAAGAACGTCAAACGCTCTTCATATGCGTGGGTTTCCTGGGCACGTCAAATGGCATCAACAACAAGCCGATAGCCTGGGTCACACCGATATGCCTGGAAGGATCTGATGGCAGCACATCCTACGGGTACCCTTCAGTAACCGAGGGTGATGACGGTACGCTCTATATTTCATGCAGCCATCACTATCAAAGCAATGGAACAGACTTTCAGAAGAAAGGCATCATACAATATGACGGACTTAAAAGTTAGCGTACACTAACGACAATTGGAATGCTCCGGGTAGTGCGCAGCGGCCTTCCGTGGCTTGGCCTGTTTGGCGCGATCAATTCACCATGTTATAGCCGGTGGCGCAAGGTTTCGCGCGACGAGCAGCGTTGGTCAGGCGATATTCGAGCGATCACCGAAAAGCGTCTTCATTGCCGCCGCGCTCTGGCGTCGTCCAACAATCGAAAATCGAGAAAGACGCTGACGACGTGCGAGAGATGACTCCGCCACAATTTCAAATTTGAATTTCTTTAAAATAAATTAGGTCGGAACACATGTATAAACCATCATAAAATAAGCTTTACCGATTTCAATATTTGATTTATACGCATAAATAGGGGAATTATACTACAGGTAAATGATCATGAGGGAAAATACAAAAGTAACATTTGTTGATGCAGAAGGCCGTGATTTCTGGACTTCCGGAAATCACGGCAGCAACATATCTTTTCTCGATGAAAAGTTACTTGTGTCCTGGTCACATAAACATTCGCATGACGGCCAATCCTCCGCCATCTACGCCTCATCGGCAGACCCCATGGACTATGCCTGGCGACCGCTGACGAAAATCGCGGACAATGGTGAAGACGGCGCTGTTTCCAAATACCCCGCCACAAACCCGGTATTTCATTGCGATGCCGGGAAGATGCGGCTGTTCTGGCAGATGACCAGCGACGGAACCCAGTCAAGTTCGCAACTTCGAATGCGCGCCGGAAGCGTTTCCAACGCATTCGACAGCATCCTTTCGGTGAGATGGACCACCCCCGTCGATGGCGACCCTTTGACGACATCAGTGAGCGGCGATGATTTCCTCAATGCCGCCGCCGCGCTCTGCCCCAACACCTGGCCACTTCTGAACGGCGTGTTCGAACCGCGAAAGAGCTACGAAAAGGCGCCTTTATTCAGTTCCGAGAAAGGACACAACCTCACGGCGCCCGAGGTGGATGCCGCCGCAATCGACGCAATGGTCGACGCTCTTGTCGCCAGGATCAGGGATTTCGACAACACCTACCTCAACGACGTGAAACAGCAATTGTCGGAGAACAGGCCGACGCTCCGCCCCATACTGGACAGATTGCGCAGGTTTTCCGACATCCTGCGATTCTTCGATGCGTTTCACGCCCATTTGAAGAGAAACACACTCATTGTGTTCCTGTACATGGTCTACGACACCTACTCCATGGTCGTCATGCGGCTCACGGTGTTCAACATGTTCAGTCCGGATCGCTATGACCGGGGCTGGCAGACGCGGTCCCAGCCGCAAAAAATCAAGCTGGAGAACGGCGCCGACCGTCTGCTGCTTCCGGTCCATTCCAACGCCGTCAACCTCTCGGTCGTGCTTTACTCGGACGATGACGGGACCACCTGGAAATATGCCGAAACGCCGATCCTCGGTCGCGGAACCGTCGAGCCGAGCATCGTCCAGCGCCCGTCAGGCAAGCTCACGGCCTTTCTGCGAACCAAAGCACCGGGCCTGTACCTCAATCGCGTTGCCGTGAGTGATTCCTGCGATTACGGGATCACATGGTCTCCGGCCGTGCCGGTCCTCAACGCCAACATCAAAAGCCGAGATTCAGGCATCTCGGCCCTGTCGCTGAAGCACTCGAAGTTCGACCCGTCGCTCGGGCCATTCATCGTGGTCTACACGCCCGATCAGGACGGCCGGAACCTCCATCTCAGCGTCGGGTTCTTCGGTACTTCATCCGACCGCGGCAACCGGCCGCTTGCCTGGCTCGAACCCATCTGCCTGGAGCAGGCGGACAATGGTTGCCGGATCGGCGATCCTTCCGTCACGGAAGGAGACGACGGAACGCTCTATATTTCCTGCAGCTACCACGTCCCGAACGAGGACGGCGCCTGCGAGAAAATCTGCGTGATACAATATGATGGCCTCAGAAGCTGAGGCCTGCCCCGCTGTCAGTGCGCGGCGGCCTGCCGGGCCTTGGCCAGTTCGGCAAGATCGGCGGCCTTGAGTTCCACCGATTCGCCGCAGCCGCAGGCCGAGGTCTCGTTGGGATTGCGGAACACAAAGCCGGTGCGCAGCCGGGTGACCTCGAAATCCATCTCGGTGCCGAGAAGATAGAGCGAGGCGGCGGGATCGACCCAGACCCTGGCACCGGAATGTTCTACGGTGTCGTCCCCGGCCCGGGCGCTTTCGCGCGTGACCAGGTCGACGGCATATTCCATGCCGGCGCAGCCGCCCTTCTTGATCGACACGCGCAGCCCGAGCGCGTCGGGTCCGGAATTGCCGATGATCTCGTTGACGCGGGTCGCTGCCGCATCGGTGAGGGTGATAACCTGAAAGCCCATTTCATTCTCCATCAACATCCGGGTTCAAGGCCCGGCGTTATCGGTTCATTGCATCAGTCCGCGCGGATGGCGTCAATAGCAAGGCCTCTTGCCGCATAGCCTCTTCTCGCCCCGGAGGGGAGAGATGTCGCGACAGCGACAGTGAGGGGGGAGCCTATCCACGCGGACGCCCTCACGGGATTGAAATGCTGCTTCACCCTCACTGCCCCTTTCGGGGCATCTCTCCCGCAAGCGGGAGAGAGTATTGGGAGTAAACCGCAAGACCACACGTCATTGCCCTGCCCTCACAAAACCTCAATACCAGCCGACGGCCACCTTGGCCTCTTCCGACATCCGATCCGGCGTCCATGGCGGATCGAAGGTCATTTCGACCTCGACGCCGGAGACGCCTTCCACGGTGCTGACCGCATTTTCCACCCAGCCGGGCATTTCGCCGGCGACCGGGCAGCCGGGCGCGGTCAGCGTCATGTCGATCTTCACCAGCCGGTCATCATCGACATCGATCTTGTAGATCAGGCCAAGTTCGAAAATGTCGGCCGGAATCTCCGGATCGTAGACCGTTTTCAGCGCCGAAACGATATCGTCGCTGAGGCGCGCCAACTCTTCCGGGGGAATGGAGGAGCCGGGCTCTGTGGTTTTCACCTCGGCATTTTCTTCAACATTCATGCCATTCTCCTTGGGTCAGGCAAAGAAGCCGCGAGCATAGTCAAGCGCTTCCACCAACGCGTCCACTTCCGCGCGGGTATTGTACAGGCCGAACGAGGCCCGGCAGGTCGATGTCACCCCGAAGCGCGCCAGAAGCGGCTGGGCGCAGTGGGTGCCGGCGCGAACGGCGACGCCGCGCCGGTCGATGATCGTCGAAATGTCATGGGCATGCACGCCTTCGATGGCGAAGGAGAAGATGCTGCCCTTGGCTTTGGCATTGCCGATGACGCGAAGCGCATTGACATGGCCGAGCTGCTCCCGTGCATACGCCGTCAGATCCGCCTCGTGGGCGGCGATCGACGCACGGCCTATCCCTTGCATATAGTCAAGGGCGACGCCCAGTCCAATAGCCTGCACGATCGGCGGCGTGCCGGCCTCGAAGCGATGCGGCGGCTCGGCATAGGTCACGCGATCGGTAAAAACGTCGGCGATCATCTCGCCGCCGCCCTGGAACGGCCGCATCTCTGAAAGCCGGTCATACTTGCCGTAGAGCACACCGATGCCGGACGGACCATAGAGCTTGTGGCCGGTCATCACATACCAGTCGCAGTCGATATCCCTGACATCGACCGGCAGGTGGACCGCGCCCTGAGAGCCATCGACCAGCACCGGAATACCGCGTTCATGGGCGATCCGGCAGACCTCTTTCACATCGACAATGGTGCCAAGCGCATTCGACATCTGGGTGATGGCGACGAGCTTGGTGCGCTCGCTCAGGCAGTTTTCGAAGTCCTCGATATGGAACTCGCCATCGTCATCGACCGGCGCCCAGACAAGCTTGACGCCCATCCGCTCGCGCAGGAAATGCCATGGCACGATGTTGGAATGGTGCTCCATGATCGAGAGCACGATCTCGTCGCCCTCCTTCAGGTGCGTCATCGCCCAACCGTAAGCGACCGTGTTGATCGCCTCGGTGGTGTTGCGGGTAAAGACGATCTCGTTCACCGAGCCGGCATTCAGAAACGCCCGCACCTTCTCGCGCGCCGCCTCGTAGGCATCGGTCGCGGCATTGGAAAGGAAATGAAGGCCGCGGTGGACATTGGCGTATTCGTGGGCATAGGCGTTCGAAACCGCGTCGATCACGACCTGCGGCTTCTGCGCGGAAGCGCCATTGTCGAGATAGACCAGCGGCTTGCCGTCATGCACGGTGCGCGACAGGATCGGGAAATCCCGCCTTATCCTGTCCACATCATAGGTGGAAACCTTAGTGTCCATAACCGATGAACTCCGTCAATGCCCGTTCGCCGGGCAGGTCACTCATGGCGATCGAGCCAGTCCGCAATGATTGCTTCGACCGCCTCCGACAGCGCCTCATGTTCCAGTTCTTCCACCACTTCGGCAACGAAGGCGTGGATCAGAAGCCCTTCGGCAACCTTGCGCGGAATCCCGCGCGCCATCATGTAATAAAGGTGGTTCGGATCGATATCGGTCACCGTGGCGCCATGGCCGCACTGCACGTCATCGGCGAAGATTTCGAGCTCCGGCTTGGCGTTGAACGATCCGAAATCGCTCATCAGCAGCGTGTTGCACGACATTTTCGCATCAGTCTTCTGCGCGTCGGGCGCAACCCGGATCAGGCCCTGGAACACGCCACGCGCCTTGTCGAACACGACATTGCGGATGATCTCGGTCGAGGTCGTGTTGGCCACGTTGTGGCCGAGATCGAAGGTGATGTCGGTATGGGTCTCGCCGCCCAGCAGGTTGACGCCGCGCAGCATCAGGTCCGCGCCCTCGCCCGTGACCGCGCAATCGATCTCGTGGCGCACTAGCTTGCCGCCGGCATTGACGATCAGAAGCTTCAGCTTCGCGTTTTCGCCAAGTTCGATCTTCAGCTTGCCGAGATGGGTATCGTCGGCGCCCTGGCTCTGCATCACCACATAGGTGATTTCGGTATCCTTGCCCAGCGTCAGCGCCGTGAGGTTGCTGACGAGCGCCGCCACGCCCACCGGCGCGACATGGCGTTCGATCACCATGCCGGTCACGCCATCGGCGAAGTTCAGGCGATTGCGGGTATGCACCTGCCCGCCGCCATGCACGGCCTGCAATTCCAGCGGTGCTGCGAGCGGCGCGGTAATATCGAGGGCATAACCATCGCTCACCAGCGCGCCGTTGATGCGGCCGATCGCGTCATCGACGCTGGAAAGCGCGAACCGCACGGCCTCGTCGCCATTCGAAAGCGCATCGGAGACCTTAGCGCGCTGAACGCCGTCGATATCGGGCGCATCGCTTACGCGGCCCTGCACCAGCGGCAGCACGACGCTGCCTTCCAGCAGGGCCTTCACCGGGTTCACCGCCTCGCCGGTTTCGTCCGGCACGGCGCGCAGCAGGTTGCGCAGGTCGGTATAATGCCAGGCCTCGATCCGACGCGTCGGCAGGCCGGACTTGCGCAGTTCACCCGCCAGCCGGTCGCGCTCCATCGTCACATCGGCATTGCCGGGCAATGAGCCGGACAGCCGCCCGAAGGAAGCGACCAGCGCCTCCTCGGCGGCCGTCAGCGTTATCTTGTTTTGCACATTCATCACAACACTCCTGCCTCAGGCGGCTTCGCCGATGATATCGGCATAGCCATTGGCTTCGAGTTCGTGGGCCAGTTCCTTGCCGCCGGTGCGGATGATCTGGCCCTTGTAGAGCACGTGGACCGTGTCCGGCACGATATAGTCGAGCAGGCGCTGGTAGTGGGTGATGACCATCACCGAGCGGTCGGGCGCTCTGAGCGCATTGACGCCGTCGGCAACGATCTTCAGCGCGTCGATATCGAGGCCCGAGTCAGTCTCGTCCATGACGCAGAGCTTCGGCTCCAGCAACGCCATCTGCAGGATTTCGGCGCGCTTCTTCTCGCCGCCGGAAAAGCCGACATTCAGCGGCCGCTTCAGCATGTCGTAGTCGATCTTCAGCTTGGCGGAGGCTTCCTTGACCTTGCGGATGAAGTCCGGCGTCGAGAGCTCGGCCTCGCCGCGCGCCTTGCGCTGCTCGTTGATTGCGACCTTCAGGAACTGCATGGTGGCAACACCCGGAATTTCGACCGGATACTGAAACGCCAGGAACACGCCCTTGGCGGCGCGCTCGGCGGCATCGAGTTCCAGAATGTTTTCACCGTTATAGATCACCTCACCCTCGGTGACCTCATAATCCTCGCGACCGGCGAGGATATAGGAGAGCGTCGACTTTCCGGACCCGTTCGGGCCCATGATGGCGGCCACTTCGCCGTCCTGAATCGTCAGGTTCAGCCCCTTGATGATTTCCGTGCCGTCCTCGGCGATGCGTGCGTGCAGGTTCTTGATCTCAAGCATTTTTCGTTTCCTTCAGTCAGCGGCCGGTTCTGGTTTCCCTCGGGCCCCTTTTATTCTCTGCGTCATCCTCGGGCTTGTCCCGAGGATCTAATCACGTCTCCACACGAGCGGAGTGTCGGGTCGCATTCTGCTTTGCAAGTCCGAGTTCGAACAAACCCACTCATCACTCCCGGCCCGGTGGTTGGATCCTCGGGACAAGCCCGAGGATGACGCCGTTGGGTGGGGAGGACGCGGTGGAAATCGAGTGTCCGTTCGCCCGCCTCATCCGTTCAGTTATAATCTCCGTACTTCCGCATTCCAGGATGCGGCCTATACACATTCTCGATTTCATCAATCCGCTCGAACAAATCCAGCCAGTTCGGGTTCAACTCTTCAACAAGCCTGACCTTCCATTCCCTCGGATAGCGCTTCAGGGATTTCTCCCTCTGAATTGCCAGAACGATATTCGGATGAAGTTCAAACCAAACCAGGTTCTTCGCCCTGTATTTCGCGGTGAACCCGTCTTTGACTCCATTCCTATGTTCCCAGGCCCGTCCATGTATGTCACTCGTGACACCGGTGTAGAGAACGCCACGCGGCTTGTCCGACATCATGTAGACATAGCCTGTCATTGCACTCTCCCCCTCCGTTTCGTCATCCTCGGGTCAAGCCCGAGGATGACGCTGCGGGTGGGGCGACGGCAGCGAGGAAGCGCATATTTGAAAGCCGGCGCCCTAACCGCGGCGCTAGCCAACGCTCCCCTCAAGCGAAATCCCGATCAGCTTCTGCGCCTCGACCGCGAATTCCATCGGCAGCTCCTGGATCACCTCACGGACAAACCCGTTGACGATCAGGGCAATCGCCTCTTCCTCCGGAATGCCGCGCTGCATGCAGTAGAACAGTTGGTCCTCGGAAATCTTCGAGGTGGTCGCCTCATGCTCGAAACGGGCGGATGAATTGCCGGCCTCGATATAGGGCACGGTGTGGGCGCCGCATTTGCTGCCGATCAGGAGACTGTCGCACTGGGTGAAGTTGCGCGCGTTTTCCGCCTTGCGGTGGGCCGAGACCTGGCCGCGATAGGTGTTGTTGGAAAACCCCGCGGAAATGCCCTTGGAGATGATCCGGCTCGAGGTGTTCTTGCCGAGGTGGATCATCTTGGTGCCGCTGTCGATCTGCTGATGGCCGTTGGAAACGGCAATCGAGTAGAACTCGCCGCGTGAATTGTCGCCGCGCAGCAGGCAGGACGGGTATTTCCAGGTGATCGCCGAACCGGTTTCGACCTGGGTCCACGAGATCTTCGAGTTGTCGCCCCGGCAATCGCCGCGCTTGGTGACGAAGTTGTAGATGCCGCCCTTGCCGTCCTTGTCGCCCGGATACCAGTTCTGGACGGTCGAATACTTGATCTCGGCATCATCCATCGCGATCAGTTCGACCACGGCGGCATGAAGCTGGTTTTCATCGCGCTGCGGCGCGGTGCAGCCTTCCAGATAGGAAACGTAGGAGCCTTCCTCGGCGATGATCAGCGTGCGCTCGAACTGGCCGGTGTTCTTCTCGTTGATGCGGAAATAGGTCGACAGCTCCATCGGGCAGCGAACGCCCTTCGGGATATAAACGAACGAGCCGTCGGTAAACACGGCGGCATTCAGCGCGGCATAGAAATTGTCGCCGCGCGGCACGACCGAGCCGAGATATTTCTTGATCAGGTCGGGGTGCTCGCGGATCGCCTCGGAGATCGACATGAAGATCACGCCGGCTTTCGCGAGTTCCTTCTTGAAGGTGGTGACGACCGAGACCGAATCGAACACGGCGTCAACGGCGACGCGGCTTTTCGGCTGGTGCTGGAAATCCTGCACGCCGGCAAGCAGCTCCTGTTCCTGCAGCGGAATGCCGAGCTTCTCATAGGTCGCCAGCAATTGCGGGTCGACCTCGTCCAGCGTCTTCGGCCCGGTGAAGGATTTCGGCGCGGCATAGTAATAGACGTCGTTGAAATCAATCTTCGGATAGTTCACCCGCGCCCAGCTCGGCTCAACCATTGTGAGCCAGCGGCGATAGGCCTCCAGACGCCATTCGAGCATCCATTCGGGCTCGGATTTCTTGTGCGAGATGAAACGGATGATGTCCTCGGACAGGCCCTTGGGCGCCTTGTCCACTTCGATCATCGTTTCAAAACCGTATTTGTACTGATCGACGTCGATCATGGCGACCTGATCGACGGTCTCTTTTACGGCAACCATATTGTCACTCCACTCATAACCGGGTTCAAGGTCCGGCGGTTTGCATTCCCAAGCGGGTTCACCGCTCTATTTAATCAGGCTGCGCGGCAATTACACCCCGCGCGGCCTATCATTCGTCAATTTTTCGGGCCGCCTGTCCGGCCGCCCTCCGTCGCGCGGCGATTTTCGCGAAGGCCGCGATCGCCGCGTCGATATCGCCATCCGTGGTCGCCCAGCCGAGCGAGATACGCAAGCCGCCAAGGCGGGGATCGCGGCCCATCGCCTTCAGCACCTGGCTCTCGCCGACCTTGCCGGAGGAGCAGGCCGATCCCGCCGAAAGGGCGATGCCCTCGAGATCGAAGGCGATCTGGCCGGTTTCCGCCTTCAGCCCCGGCAGCGTGAAGAATGACGTATTGGCAACCCGCGGCAGGTCCGCGCCGTAAATCTCGACATCGGGACACGCCGCCCGCATGCCGTCCTCCAGCCGGTCGCGCAGGGCCGCGATCCGTGCATTGCGGGCCTCGATAGCTTCCGCCGCAAAGGCTGCGGCAGCGCCGAAGCCGAAAATGCCCGGCACGTTTTCCGTTCCGGAATGATGGCCCTTTTCCTGCCCGCCGCCGCGCGCCAGCGGCGCCGGCATCAGCGTTTCGCCACGCGCAATCAGCGCGCCCACGCCCTTCGGCCCGCCAAGCTTGTGCGAGGACAGGATCAGGAAATCGGCGTCCAGCGCCGCAATCGACAACGGGATACGACCAGCACCCTGCACCGCGTCGACCACGAGAAGCCCGCCATGCCGGTGAACGATCCCGGCGGCCGCCGCGACCGGCTGAATGATCCCGGTCTCGTTATTGACCAGCATCAGGCCCACCATCGCCAGGCCGAGGCCCTTGTCATGGGCGGCGAGCATGGCGTCCAGCACATCGAGATCGACGACGCCTGAGGCCAGAACCGGAATCTCATGGCGTTTTGCTGAAGGAAACCGGCCGCCTTCGAATACCGCCGGATGCTCGATGCCGGAAACATAAAGCGCGCCAAGCGCCACCGGGCTGCGCCCCATGCGGAAATCGGGCGTCAGCACGAAGTTTGCCGCTTCCGTCGCGCCTGCGAGAAATGTGACATGCGCAGGGTCGGCCCCAGCAAGAGCCGCCACCTGTCCCCGCGCCGCCTCGACGCGCGCCCGCACCGCCCGTCCCTCGCGGTGAACGGAGGACGCATTGCCGCAAAGATCAAGACCTTCCAGCACCGCATCGCGCGCTTCAGGCAGAAGCGCTGCGGTCGCATTCCAGTCGAGATAGATCCGGTTGGTGCTCATGTCGGCCCTGATTACACGGGCATTCGCGCCCGGCAACGCATTTTCCTTGAAATTGACTGCCCGCTTGCCCTATTTGGACCGCAGAAACAGAAGACATCTTTCTTTCGAACAATTCTAAACTGCTTGTAGAAAAGATGACCCTATTAGTCAAGTCAAACGGGCCGTTGCAAGCCGGCTGGAATGTTTGATCCGAAATTTCCGGAGAGCAAATGCCCGAAGTGATTTTCAACGGTCCGGCCGGTCGCCTTGAAGGCCGTTACCAGCCGTCCCCAGAGAAGAATGCGCCGATTGCGATCGTGCTGCATCCCCATCCCCGCTTCGGCGGCACGATGAACAATCCGATCGTCTATGAACTGTTCTACATGTTCCAGAAGCGCGGCTTCACCACGCTGCGGTTCAATTTCCGCGGCATCGGCCGCAGCCAGGGCGAATTCGATCACGGCTCGGGCGAATTGTCGGATGCGGCGGCAGCGCTGGACTGGGTGCAGGGCCTGCATCCCGATTCGAAGACCTGCTGGGTCGCCGGCTATTCCTTCGGCTCCTGGATCGGCATGCAGCTTCTGATGCGCCGGCCGGAGATCGAGGGCTTCATGTCGATCGCCCCGCAGCCGAACATCTACGACTTCTCGTTCCTGGCCCCCTGCCCCTCCTCCGGCCTGATCATCCACGGCGATGCCGACAAGGTGGCCCCGCCGCGCGATGTCAACGGCCTGGTCGAAAAGCTGAAGACCCAGAAGGGCATCCTGATCACCCAGAAGACGCTTTCCGGCGCCAACCACTTCTTCGCCGGCAGAAACGACGAGCTGCTCTCCGAATGCGAGGACTACCTCGACCGCCGCCTCGACGGCGAACTGGTGCCGGAGCCCGCGCCGAAGCGGATCAGGTGATAAATCCCGAAGGGTGTTCCCGGCAGAATTCTCGCTGCCGGGAAATATCGTTCTGGTTTCCAAGGTCATCAACTATAGATTGACGAAGGGAAACAAACGAGGCCGGGGCGATGGACGATCTACCCAAATACAGGCTAATCGCAATCTGGCTCTTCATTAATGCGCTCCTTCCTTACCTCGTTCGCCTCTCGGGCATCGTGACGATCGGGAATTCAATCTATATCGGCGTATTTGCGATGGCCCTGTTGCAGGGGCTTAACTACGTTTTCATGAGGAAACACATTAAGCTCGCAATCGCCACTATAACCCTGAACATTATCGGCTTCGTTCTGGTTGGCTACTTTTCGATCGTCTACGCCGCTTACCCGATCATCAAAGTGATTTTGCTGCCCCTCATTCAACAGTGACCAGAACAAACTGGCCAAGCGTCGCGCTTTTGCACCTTACGGAAATTGCGGTCGAAATATTGCCGGAACGGTGAGTGTCTCTTCCCCCGAACCAACCGAACTGATGAACGCATGCCGCGAGCCCCCCAGACCATGGGCGGCATCGTTCGCTCCGCTTTCCCGCATCTTTCGAAATAGCTGTTGCGCATCGCTCAAAGCGGACCATTCTGGCGTTGACCTTAACATATCGCGGAGAACGCCGTGTTCAGCCCCTCCCATCTCTCGCTCTTCCTGGCCATCGCCTTGATGTTGCACGTGACCGAGGAATTCTATTTTCCGGGCGGCTTCATCGAATGGTATCGCGAACTCGTGCCGCCGAAAACGACGGGCATCCGGTTCGGCTACCTCGTCTTCGTCAACACGGCGGTAATGTTTATCGCCGCGCTCGGGCTTTTCTACGGTGACAGCCCCAGCGGCGCATCGATCTTCCTCGGGCTTTCCACGGCAATGGCGGTCAACGCGCTCTTCCATGTCTATGGCGTCATCAGGCTTCGCAAATACTCTCCCGGCGTCGTCACCGGGGTCATATTATTTCTGCCGCTCTACGCCATCGGCCTCACCACGGTGATCGGCGGCGGGCTGCTGCCCGTCTGGCTGCCGTTCGTCTATCTCGTTTTCGCGATCGCCTATCATGCCAAATCCCTCCGCCGTCAGTCGAAATAGCTGATAACCAGGCCCTGACCTGATCGTGGGCGCAAAAGATGTGGGAAGCACAGGCAAACCATGCTAAAGCGCGCCCGTTCTGTCATCTACCCCAGTACAAGCGACGAAAAGATCAACCATGTCGACGTTCAAATCCGAATTCCTGCACACGCTTTTCGAGCGCGGTTTCATTCATCAGATTTCCGATGAGACCGGGCTTGACGACCTTCTTTCGAAGGAGCGGGTGACGGCCTATATCGGCTTCGATCCGACGGCGCCGTCGCTGCATGCCGGATCGCTGATCCAGATCATGATGCTGCACTGGCTCCAGAAGACCGGCCACCGGCCGATCTCGCTGATGGGCGGCGGCACCGGCATGGTCGGCGATCCCTCGTTCAAGGACGAGGCCCGCAAGCTGATGACGGTGGACACGATCGCGGAAAATATCGCCTCGATCCAGCGCGTCTTTTCCAGTTACATGGATTATGACGCCGGCTCGGCACTGATGATCGACAATGCCGAATGGCTGCGCGGCCTGAACTACCTCGAATTTCTCCGCGATGTCGGCCGCCATTTCTCGGTCAACCGGATGCTGTCCTTCGAGAGCGTCAAGACGCGGCTCGACCGCGAACAGTCGCTGTCCTTCCTGGAATTCAACTATATGATCCTCCAGGCCTACGATTTCGTTGAGCTCGCCAAGCGCTACGACTGCCGCCTGCAGATGGGCGGTTCCGATCAGTGGGGCAATATCGTCAACGGCATCGATCTCGGCCACCGCATGGATTGCCCGCAGCTCTACGCGCTGACCTCGCCGCTTTTGACGACGGCATCGGGCGCCAAGATGGGCAAGTCGGCCAATGGCGCGATCTGGCTCAACCCGGACATGCTGTCCGCCTATGATTTCTGGCAGTACTGGCGCAACACCGAGGATGCCGATGTCGGCCGGTTCCTGAAGCTCTATACCACGCTGCCGATGGACGAGATCGGTCGGCTTGCGGCGCTTGGCGGCACGGAAATCAACGAGGTCAAGAAGATCCTCGCCACCGAAGTGACCGCCATGCTGCACGGCCGCGCCGCTGCCGAGGAAGCCGCCGAGACCGCGCGCAAGACCTTCGAGGAAGGCGCGCTTGCCGAAAACCTGCCGACGATCGAGGTCGCCAGGGCGGAGCTCGACGGCGGCATGGGTATCCTGACGCTGCTGGTCCAGGCCGGCCTTGCCGGTTCCAACGGAGAGGCCCGCCGTCATATCAAGGGCGGCGCGGTGAAGCTGAACGACGAGGCTGTCTCCGACGAGCGCCTCTCGGTCGGCCCGGACGCGCTGTCGCGCGAAGGCGTGGCCAAGCTGTCGGTCGGCAAGAAGAAGCACATTCTGGTGCGCCCGGTGTGATCGGTCACACGGTTGGATGACGGCTGGTTTCCGGCTGTCGACAGGTCGCAAATTTTCCGCCTCCCCTGAGGGAAAGGCCTTGCTGCTTGCTCCCATTACTCTCTCCCGCTTGCGGGAGAGATGCCCCGAAAGGGGCAGTGAGGGTGATGCAGCGTTTCAGATCGTGAGGGCGTTCGCGTTGATGGACTCCCCCCTCACTGTCGCTTTCGCGACATCTCTCCCCTCCGGGGCGAGAAGATTGGGGGGCTGTGCGGCGAAGCCATATGCGATCGCCCTGCCCCTTCAAAAGGGGAGACCGATCGCGGTAATGCCGCGAAAATTTCCCACATCACTGAAACTCAAATATCTTGCGGAACACGCCGGGCGCGATCGCCGATAGCGGGTTGACCACCAGTTCCGGCTTTTCGGTCTTGCCCGTCAGCCTGAACGTGATGCCGAACAGGCCCTTGTCGTTGCCGTTGCCCAGCAACGGCCCAAAGATCGGGATTTCGGCAAAAATCCGGTTGAGCCCGTAGGCCGGCATGAAAGTGCCGGTCATGTCGATATTGCCGGCGGCATCGCGCACGACGCCCTTCACGGTCGCGCCCACCTGATCGCCGCGCACGAAAGCATCGGAAACCCGCAGCACGCCGTTCGAGATATCGATCACCGCCTGGGCGATATGGAAACGCTGGTCGGTCTCGTTGATCTGGTTGCGATAGGCGGCATTCAGGCTCTTGCCGTTGCCGGCGGTGGGCTCCGACAGGATCTTCTTGAGCTGTTCGTCCTTGATCAGCCGGAAATCCGTCAGCGTCGCCATGCCCTGCCAGCCGGCATCGGTCTCGATCATGTCGAGATTGAGCCCGCCGCCGGTCATTTTCTGGTAAATGCCGAGAAAGCGCAGCAGCGCGCCGGCACCGGCGGTCTTGAGCGACACCGACTTCTTGCCGCCGTCAGGCGTCACCGTCAGCGTCATCGGCTGGGAGGAGGCGGTGGTCGCCTTCAGCACGGCATCGGCCATCGCGCCCGCGCGGACCTTGATGTCGCCATTGACGCCGGAAAGCTCGCGGTCGTTTTCGCCGGAAACGCGGGCGATATCGAAATGGACGTCGACATTGCCGCCGCCGCTTCCCCCGCCCCCGTTCGATGTGCCATTACCGCTCTTGACGAGTTGATCAAGCAGCGGCTTGGCCGAGAACGAGCGACCGGTCAGCGTCACGTCGAGCCCGTCCTTCTCCCGCTGCATGCCGACATTGAGGCTGTCGCCGGGCGAGATCGCGACATCGGTCAGCGTCGCCGCCAGCAGTCCGCCCTTGTCGAGCGTCACCTGCCCCCTCGCGCCCAGCCCGCTGCCCGTCAGCCGCAGATCATCAAGCGTCGTCACGTCGTTTTCGCCCGGCTTGAGCGTGAAGGAGAGCGTGGCGGGAACGCCGGGAGGCTTCTGCCAGCCGATAAAGGGCAGAGACAACGTCGTCTGTTGCAGATCGACCGCGATCAGATTGCCTTCGTCCGCCCCCTCGACGGTCACGGCCACCGGGCCGCTGACATAATCATCAAGCCCCGGCGCGAGCTGGTTTCGCTGGGCGTCGTTGAGATTTCCCGACAGCCAGAGCACCGGTCCGTCCTCGTCGCCCTCCGCGTTTTTTTCCGGCTTGCCGATCGGCATGCTCCATTGCACCTCAAGCGGAACGCCATCGGCGCTGCCTTTGCCCTCGAAGGAAATCCGGCTTGGCACGATCTCGACCAGACCATTGAGACCGCTGACCTGATGGCCGTTGATGGGCGTGGCAATCGCGCCATCGGTGATATCGGCCACGACGTGCCAGACCGGATCGAACGCGACGCCCCGATCGAGCGGGAAGCTCGCCCTGAGGTTGACTTCGGTGTTTCCCGAGAACTGATCCGAGGTGAAATCCGTCGATTTCAGCGCGTTGATCGGCGGCGCCTCGGCCAGTTTCACCAGATCGCGGACTTCGCCGGACAGCATGATGTCGACGGCGCCCATGAGCGGTTTGGTGTAGGTATCGGCAATCGCGAACGTGCCTTCCTTGAGCTTCACCGTGCGGGACTTGCCGACGCTGAGCGTGCCGTCCCTGATATCGACATCGACCCTGCCGCCATTGATCGACACGCGGGCGTCGCTGCGCTCGACATCGGGCATCTGATCGCTGATCGTGATCCGGGTATCGTCGATGTCGAAGGCGACCTTCATCTCGCTCTCGTCGAGCTTCACCGGGATGCCCGGCCCCTCGATCCGCCCGGCCGACAGGAAGATCGCTATGTCGCCATTGGTGACCACGCCGCCATGGAGATTGCGGCTCACCCATTCGCGCGGCTTCCTGGCAATCCAGAACGGCCAGAGCTGCTTGACCGCCTCGGTATCCATCCGCTCAATCCGCGCGCCGAAGCTGAGTTCCGGGCTGGCGTCGCCGAAGATCGCCTTGAACGAGGCCGCCATCATGCCCTGGGGCGAACTTATCGAAATATCATCGAGCAGCAGGCGCGGGATCGAAGCGCGGTATTCCCCGGTGAATTTCGCGTCGAATATCAGCGGCGGCAGACCGGGTTCGCGCGATTGGAACCGGCCGCCCCGCACCAGCACATCCAGCGCATAGCCGTCGTCGACATCCGACTGGTAACGGTCGAGATCGATGATGCCCGCCGTGAAGGGAAACCTGCTGCCGTCGAACTCGAACGAGGAATCGCTGATTTCGATCGATTTCTTGGCCGTATCGTAGATGAGGTTCAGATTGGCGTCGTTGAAAGGCCGCGCGATCGAATCCGCGATGAAGCGGCCCGCGCCGACATCGATCTGGGCGGCGACGTCAGGCTCGCCATCCGCCCGGGCGCGTTCGAGCGAAAGCAACAGGTCCGCGGTCCCCTCCACGCCGAGCATGGGGTCGCCATCGGATTTGGTCCTGAGGAGAAACGGCGTCAGCACCAGGTTGGAAACCTCGGCCTGAAGGCTTTGCGTACGTCCATCCTCCTCCACTGATTCGGCTGAGAAGTTGGCAGGCGTTCCGTCCAGCAGCACCTCGCCATCGACCCGGAGTATCCCGTCGGCCAGCAGGTTGAGGTTGACCTCGCGGATATCGACGGTGACGGACTTGCCCGGCGATGCGCTGCCGACGGGAAACACGATGTCGCTCAGATGGATCGAGCGGGTATCGGCCGCCGTCAGAACGCCGCGGGCGAAATCCGTCTGGCTGAACATCTGCTCCACCAGAACCGGCAGACTGTCGACCCGATGCTCGGTCAGGCGGAATGTGCCGGTGGCGGGCAGCGCCGAGGAGTCGAATGTGATGTCGTCGACCGAAACCGAGTTTACCGTGACCTGCCCACCGATGAGCTTGACGGGATCGACCGCGAAATCCAGGGTTCCGATCGAGGCGATCTGCTTTTCATCCGGGCCAAGCAAAGCCACGCCGCGAACGCTGAGCTTCAGATCGAAATCCGCGCTCAGTCTCAGCCTCGCGGCATCGATGCGCGCATGATAGCCTTCCGGCATGACCGCCGCGATCTGCTCATTGGCCTTGGCGGCCAGAAACCGGTCCAGCGAACCGCTCTCGATGACGTAGTAGGCGATCGCAAGAAGGCCGGCGGCAAACAGACCAAAAAACGTAAGGAAACGCAGGCAGTGACGGGAGAAGCTGCGATGCGTCGAGGCGCGCACGATCATCGGCTCATGCGTCTGGGCGGAGGGCATCTTGTGCAGCGAGACGCTTTCGCCGCGGGCGAAACGGGTACGCTCGCCTCTGATCAGGGAATCTTTTTGCTTGCTGTCGTCCAAAGCCGCTCCGTAAGCGTATAAGCTGCGCTGAAATAGATTTTGCCCGGCGCGAATCTTCTGCGCGCAATATTCACGACGAAGCGCACCGCTGGCAAGCGCACAACCGCGCTCTTCGCTCGCGATTTATGCCGATTGAAGCTTGAACGATAAATGAACAAAGGAGTGAGAATTTGACCGAATTGCAAGAAGGCCACAAGGCCCCCGATTTTTCCCTGTCGGTTTCCGAGGGAGAGACCTTCGCGCTGGCCGATGCGGAGGGCAAGAACCTGGTGCTCTATTTCTACCCGAAGGACGACACCAAGGGCTGCACCGTCGAGGCGATCGCCTTCACGGCCCTTGCCGAAAGCTTCGAAAAGGCGAACACCATCGTTCTCGGCATCTCGCCCGACGGCGTAGCGAGCCATGCGAAATTCGCAAAGAAACACAGCCTTTCCGTCTTGCTGGGCGCCGACGAAAACCACGCGGTGGCCGAAGCCTATGGCGTGTGGAAGGAAAAGAGCATGTACGGCAAGACCTTCATGGGGATCGAACGCTCGACCTTCCTGATCGCGCCGGACGGCACGCTGAAACGCATCTGGCGCAAGGTCAAGGCGGACGGCCATGCCGAGGCCGTGCTTGAGGCCATCAACGGCACGTGAAGGTCGAACGCGGCCAAAAGGGCATTTCAAGGCGTTGAAATGCCCTATATTACCGGGTTTTCTTGACTCTCGGGCCATTTGATACTATCCCGCCCGTGATACGCATGACGATGGTGAAAGCGCCGTCGAATTTGTCACGAAAACACGGAACCCGTTTCCCTTTGACCTCATTTTCCGATCTTGGGCTCAGTCCCAAAGTACTCTCCGCTGTAACCGAAGCCGGCTACAGCGTCCCGACACCGATTCAGGAGGGCGCGATCCCTCATGCGCTCGAGCGCCGCGACGTCTGCGGCATTGCGCAGACCGGTACCGGGAAAACCGCTTCCTTCGTCCTGCCGATGCTGACGCTTCTGGAGCGCGGCCGGGCACGGGCGCGGATGCCGCGCACGCTGATCCTCGAGCCGACGCGCGAACTCGCGGCTCAGGTCGCCGAGAATTTCGACAAATACGGCAAGAACCACAAGCTCAACGTCGCGCTGCTGATCGGCGGCGTTTCCTTCGAGGAACAGAACCGCAAGATCGAGCGCGGCGCCGACGTGCTGATTTGCACGCCCGGCCGCCTGCTCGACCACACCGAACGCGGTAAACTCTTGATGACCGGCGTCGAGATCCTCGTCATCGACGAGGCCGACCGCATGCTCGACATGGGCTTCATTCCCGATATCGAGCGGATCGCCAAGCTCATTCCGTTCACGCGCCAGACGCTGTTCTTCTCGGCAACGATGCCGCCGGAAATTCAGAAGCTCGCCGACCGGTTCCTGCAGAACCCCGCCCGTATCGAGGTGGCGCCGCCCTCATCGACCGCAGCGACGGTGGTGCAGAGACTGGTTGCCACCGGCGGCAAGGACTTCGAGAAGCGGGCGACGTTGCGCGCCATCATCGACAAGCAGGACGATCTGAAGAACGCGATCATCTTCTGCAACCGCAAGAAATCGGTCGCCGACCTGCTGCGCTCGCTGCAGCGCCACGAATATCCCTGCGGCGCGCTCCATGGCGACATGGACCAGCATTCGCGCACCACGATCCTGCAGAGTTTCCGTGACGGCAAGCTGCCGTTGCTGGTGGCCTCCGATGTCGCCGCGCGCGGCCTCGATATTCCCGATGTCAGCCACGTCTTCAACTACGATGTGCCGATCCATGCCGAGGACTATGTCCACCGCATCGGCCGTACCGGCCGCGCCGGGCGCAAGGGCGCGTCGTTCACGCTGGTTGCCCCCAAGGACGCCAAATTTGTCGACGCCATCGAAAAGCTGATCGATCGCAAGATCGAATGGTTCGACGGCGACCTCAGTTCGGTCGCGGCGGAAGACGAATCCGAAAAGCCCGCAGCGCGCACCCGCAAGGGCCGTTCGCGCAAGCAGGACAACAATCCTGCGGAAGAAAAGGCTGAGGCGCCCCGTCCCGCTGAAGCGGCAAGACCCGCCCCGGCGACCAAACCGGCAGCGCCCCAGGCCCACAAGCCGGCTCCGCCCCAGGACAAGAAACCCGCCAATGATGATCGCCGGCGCTCGCGTCGTCGCGATCGCGACGACGACCACACGCCGGTCGGCTTCGGCGACGAAATCCCGGCCTTCATGCTGATCGCCGCCAAGGCCTGACCGCCAGGGCCAGTCAAAAACGCTAAAGAGCCGCACGTCCTCCCGGACGTACGGCTCTAATCATATCAACTATACGCTTGATATTTCGGCAAAAAAACAATCAGTAAGCTTACCTTAACAGCAATAGTCTCATGTAAAAACTCTAATTACGCATTCGGTATGCGCCATATATACCTCAATATCGCCCTTCCGATCAAGTATATTTATGAGAACTTCGGATTTAACGACAAGTAGTGGTAGCCGCGTCGGTAGTACAGCAAGGCTTCGCCTGGCGCCCCCATCTTCACACCGACGACCTCGCCGATCAGTATCCAGTGGGTCGACATCGCCTTGGCTTCAACGAGTTTGCAGTCGAAGCTGGCAAGCGCATCGGCCAGAACCGGCGCGCCGCTTCCCTCGACCTCCCACTCGGCCATGGCGAAACGCTCCTCGCTCGAAAGACCGGTAAAGCCGGCGAAGGCATCTGCGAGCGGACGATGATGGGCGGCGAGCGTATTCAGCGCGAAATTGCCGCTTCCCTGAAACACGCTGTTGTGCTCGTTCAGACGATTGACGCAGGCGAGCACCGTCGGCGGCGCATCTGAAACCGAGCAGGCGGCCGTGGCGGTCACGCCGCGCATCACCCCGCCATGCGCGGTCGTCACGATCTGGACGTGGCCGGCATAATGGGCCATCGCGTCGCGATAATGTTTGGAGAATTGCGGATCATCATGCATGGGAAGCGCCGCGCTTATGCCTGGAAAAAACTGTCAAAGAACCATCCCTTTGATATTCAGTTGCGGTACTTACGGCGTTGCCCCTGCATCTGGCAAGGGTTATGACAGGGTTCATCGTGGCAAGTTTTGATAAGAGGACGCGCGATCATGAGATCCATTCCCGCCTGTCTCCTTGGCATTGCCATGTCCGGGTTCGCCGCCGCCCCTTCGTTCGCGGCCGAGACGTTGAAAATCGGCATTGTCGCGCCGCTGAGCGGTGACTACGCCATTCTCGGCGAGCAGGCGCTCGATGGCGCGGGGCTTGCCGCCCGCAATCGCGATATGGAGCTGACCACGGTCGATGAAAGCTGCGAGGATGGCAGCGGCGGAGACGTTGGCCAGGCGCTTGCCGATGCCGGCGTCGATATCGCCATCGGCTTTTTCTGCAGCGAGACCGTGCGCGGCGCAATGCCGGTCTTGAGAGATGCCGGCATTCCGGCGATCACCCTTTCGGCCCGCTCGATGCCACTGATGACGACGGCGCTGAAGGAGAGCTGGCCGCTTTTCCGCATGGCGCCCAATGATCAGGACGAGATCGACGCGACCGTCGACTACATCATGGGCGAATGGATCGATGAGCCGGTAGCGCTTCTCGATGACGGAACGATCTATTTCCGCGAAATGGTCAACGCCGTTCGCAACGCGCTGGAGGAGCGCGGCCTGCAGCCGGTTTTCGTCGATACATTCCGCCCCGCGCAGGAGCAGCAATTGTCGCTGGTGCGCCGCCTCGCCCAGACCGGCGCCACCCATGTGTTCATCGGCGGCACGCGCAGCGATATCGCCATTGTGTCGCGGGATGCCGCTCAAGAGGGCGACGATCTCACAATCCTCGGAAGCGACGCGCTACGCGCCCAGGAAGCGGGCGTTCCCCTTGAAGTCGGCGTGCTGGCGATCGCGCTTCCCGAATATGGCGAACTGCCACCGGCTGCGGCACTCGCGGATATCGCCGCAAGCAACGACATCGTTCCGGAAGGCTATGTCGTCCCGGCCGCAAGCGCGGTCGAGATTGCGGCCGAGGCCATGGCGGCAGCAGAGGGCGATACCGCCCGGCTCACCGCGATGCTCGCCACGCAGCAGTTCGACACCGCGCTCGGCCCCGTCTCCTTCACCGAGGGGCATGAACTCGCGGATAATCCATATTTTCTTTTGCGTTGGCAGGGTAATCAGTTCGTGCCGGTGTTCGATTCGGCCCGCCAGTAATACCATGAAGAAGGAACCATGCAGTGAAACGTCCCCTGCGTATCGCCCCCTCTATACTTTCCGCCGACTTTTCCCGACTGGGAGAGGATGTGCGCGCCGTCGTCGATGATGGCGCCGACTGGGTGCATCTCGATGTCATGGACGGCCATTTCGTGCCCAACATCACCTTCGGCCCGCCGATCATCTCGAAACTGCGCCGCCACACGGATGCCGTCTTCGACTGCCATCTGATGATCGCCCCCGCCGACCCCTTTATCGAGGCTTTCGCCAAGGCCGGCTCGGACAGGATCACGGTGCATCAGGAGGCAGGCCCGCATTTGCACCGCTCGCTGCAGACCATACGAAACCTCGGAAAGAAGGCGGGAGTGGCGCTGAACCCGGCAACCCCGGTTTCAATGATCGAAAACGTGATCGACGATCTCGACCTGATCCTGGTGATGACCGTCAATCCCGGTTTCGGCGGCCAGGCATTCATCCCGGCAATGCTTGCAAAGATCGAGCAGGCCAACGCCCTGATCGGCGATCGCCCGATCGAACTCCAGGTGGATGGCGGGATCGCGCCGGACACGGTGGCCGCGGTAACCAGGGCCGGCGCCAATGTGCTGGTCGCCGGTTCGGCCATCTTCGGCAAGGCGGAAGGCGGCAGCTACCGCCCGGCCATGGATGCCCTGCGGTCGGCCGCAAGTTAGCGTAAAGCGTTTCAGGCGTTTTCATCACTGTGTCGTTGGCCGGGTGCGACAAGCCGCCCCGACGCAGTATCGATTCCTGATATGCCGGAGCGTTTCCGGCCAAAAAAAATGGAGCTTATAATGGCAGGTCTATCCCGTTTTCTCGGCGCGGCGGTCGCCTCGGGCCTCACGGCCGCAACGGCAAGCGCCGGCGATTTCGCAACCTTCACCCCTCTTGGCTTCTCCGAGGACGGCAAGGTCTTCGCCTTCGAGGAGTATGGCCAGGAAGACGGCTCCGGATTTGCCTATTCCAACATCTTCTTCATCGACACCGAGAACGACGTGTTTCTCGACGGCACGCCGTTCCGCCTGCGCAGCGAAACCGACAATGCCTCGATCAGCGCCGCGCGGGCAATGGCTGTCCGCGAAGCCCTGCAGATGATCCAGGATCGCCGCCTGCTCGACCATCCGGGCTGGCTTGCCGCCTTCAACCCGGTTACCGAAAACAGCAGCGACGGCGACACCATCCGCTATCGCGCCCACCCGAACCTGTCCCCCGTCAGCGAAATCTCCATCGAGACGTTCCCGCTTTCGCCCAACAGGGCCTGCGCCGCCATCACGCCGGATGCGCGCGGCTTTCGCCTCACCTATCGCGGCCCCGAGGGCGGGGAACTGGAGGTCCACGAGGACGAGCGCCTGCCGGAAAGCCGCAACTGCCCGCTCGATTACCGCCTCGGCGGAGTGATGACCTATGGCGGCGGCGGACCGGATGCTGTGCATGTCGCGCTCGTGACCGTGCTGTCGCAAGGCTTCGAAGGTCCGAACGGACGCTGGATCGCCGTGCCGTTCCGCCCGTAAAAACGAATGGACAGAGCATTTCTCCCGCGCAAAGATTTCATTTGCGCCGGAAATGGTCTATGCGCATTGCCAGATGGAAATGTGAAGGACAGAGCCTCGATGATACCGCGTTATTCCCGCCCCGAGATGACGGAAATCTGGTCGCCGGAAACGAAATTCCGGATCTGGTTCGAAATCGAGGCCCATGCCTGCAATGCGCTGGCGGAAATCGGCGTGATCCCGGAAAGTGCAGCGAAAACCATCTGGGAAAAGGGCAGCGCCGCGACCTTCGACGTCGCCCGGATCGACGAGATCGAAGCCGTCACCAAGCATGACGTCATCGCCTTCCTCACCCACCTTGCCGAGATCGTCGGCCCCGACGCCCGTTTCGTCCATCAGGGCATGACCTCCTCCGACGTGCTCGACACCTGCTTCAACGTCCAGCTCGTGCGCGCGAGCGACCTGCTGCTCGCCGATCTCGACAAGCTGCTTGCAGCCCTCAAGCGCCGCGCCTTCGAGCACAAGGACACTATCACCATCGGCCGCTCGCACGGCATCCACGCCGAGCCGACCACGTTCGGCATCAAGCTCGCCCAGGCCTATGCCGAGTTCGACCGCTGCCGCTCCCGGCTGATCGCCGCGCGCGAGGAAATCGCGACCTGCGCGATCTCCGGCGCCATCGGTACCTTCGCCAATATCGACCCGCGCGTCGAGGAACATGTCGCCGCAGCCCTGGGCCTGAAGCCGGAGCCGGTCTCGACCCAGGTGATCCCGCGCGACCGGCATGCGATGTATTTCGCGACGCTCGGCGTGATCGCCTCGTCGGTCGAGCGGCTCGCCACGGAAATCCGCCACCTGCAGCGCACCGAGGTGCTGGAGGCGGAGGAGTATTTCTCGCCGGGCCAGAAGGGCTCGTCGGCCATGCCCCACAAGCGCAACCCGGTACTGACCGAAAACCTGACGGGCCTCGCCCGGATGGTGCGCAGCTATGCGCTGCCGGCGATGGAGAATGTGGCGCTGTGGCATGAGCGCGACATTTCGCACTCCTCCGTCGAACGCATGATCGGCCCCGACGCCACCGTGACGCTCGACTTTGCGCTGGCGCGCCTTACCGGCGTGATCGACAAGCTGCTTATCTATCCTGAAACGATGATGAACAATCTCAACAAGTTCCGGGGACTTGTTCATTCGCAGCGCGTGCTGCTCGCCCTCACCCAGGCCGGCGTGTCGCGCGAGGATGCCTATCGCCTCGTCCAGCGCAATGCGATGCGGGTCTGGGAGGAAGGCAAGGACTTCCTTGAGGAACTGCTCGCCGACGATGAAGTGCGCGCCGCCCTTTCCGAAGAGACGATCCGCGAGAAATTCGACCTCGGCTACCACACCAAGCACGCCGACACGATTTTCAGGCGGGTTTTCGGCGAAGCGTGAAGCGCCGTCCCCGCAAAGCCCTTATCAACGACCCAGACGACGATCCGCATGAAAGCCTCCGAAGCAGATATCCTTCTTATCCCCGGCTACAAGAACGCCGGGCCGGGACACTGGCAGAGCCGCTGGGAGCAGAAGCTTTCGACGGCGCGGCGGGTCGAACAGGCGGAATGGAACAAGCCGGTTGTGGACGATTGGGTCGCCAAACTTGTCGAGACGGTCAACGCCTCGACGCGCCCGGTCGTGCTGGTGGCGCATTCGCTGGGCATCCCCACCGCAATCCTCGCGCTGCCCAGGCTTGAAAAGCCGGTGGCCGGCGGCTTCTTCGTGGCGCCGCCGGAAGTCGACAATCCGTCCATCCGGCCAAAACATCTCCAGACCTTCGGCCCCTACCCGCGCGACCCGCTGCCGTTTCCGAGCATCGTGATCGCCAGCCGCAATGATTCATTCGGCTCGTTCGATCATGCCGGCGACATCGCCAATGCCTGGGGGTCGGCGTTCTTCGACGCCGGCGAGGCAGGCCATATCAACGAGGAAGACGGTTTCGGGCCGTGGCCGGAAGGCATATTGATGTTCGGGCGCTTCATGTCGCATCTGTGACGAGAAGGCATCCCCTGGGGAAACAGAACCTGACCGATAGCGGAAGCTTTCGCTCAACGATCTGAATCTATAGCCACTTTCAAATCAGAATTGACTTTCTTCATTCATGCACCACACTTGATAGGTCGGCCTTTGATGACTTTGGCGTCAACATCGGCCAAATATGGAAAAGCGCAAACCGGACTGAGGCGGCATTCCCAGACGGGCAATGGAAAGTCCCGCTGAAGCGAGAGCCGCCCTCCAGCAAGAGGACAACCGTTGGCGGAGGACACGAGTGAATTTTGGAGCAAGTCCGGAATAGCGGCCGCCGCGATCGAAGGTTCGGCAGTCGCGATGGCGGTGCTTGACGTCGGAAGTTTTGCGATCCGTGCCGTCAACGAAAGCTTCCAGGCGCTCGCCCCGGAAAGCGATCTCCTCGGGGGAATCGTTTTCGACTGGGTTCACAGTGACGACCGGCCTTGTCTGCAGTCATTGTTGTCGCCGGCAGCCAGAACGGGTAAACCGCTTGCCCGGGAAGTACGCTTCGGCCCCAGGCCTGACGGCCCCTGGCGCTGGATGCTCTGCTCCAGCAACCTTTTGCCACCCGAACACGAGGGCAGCGAAACACTCTCCTTGCTGAACTGTGTCGATATCGATGCGCAAAAGCTGCGGGAACTTGAAGCCAACGAACGCGCCCATCGTTGGGACTACGCTCTTGTCAGTTCGGGCCTCGGCGTATGGGATCACGATTACCGACGCGGCCAGTTCTTCTATTCACAGACCTGGATGACGATGCGCGGCTACCCCGCCGGCGGCCCGCGACCCTTTACATCGACCGAAGAATGGCTGCAACTCGTCCACCCGGACGATCGCGACTTTGTTGCCAACGCCATCGAACGCCAGAAGGCCGGCGATTCTCAATATATGAATTTCGAATACCGCGAGCGCCATGCGGACGGACACTGGATCTGGATCGAGTGCCGGGGCGACGCGGTATCGAATTTCTCGGACCACAGCCCGGCGCGCGTCGTCGGCACGGATCGCGACATCACCGACCGCAAGAATGCCGAAATGCTTCTTTCGCGAACCCGGCAGCGGCTCGAACTGGCCTTGAGCACCTCCCGCATCGGCGTATTCGAGTACAATCCGGCAACGGGAATGGTGATAGCGGACAGGCGCATCGGCGAGATTTACGGATTTGAGGAAAAGCCCGAAACCTTTGACGTCAGCCGTCTGGGCGCGATCACCGACCCGGATGACCGCAACCGCATCAGGACGACGCTGCAGTCTCTGAAGCCCGGCGATCCTCCGCACTCCGATGAGTTCAAAATCACACGGGAGGACGATGGCACAGTGCGTCATATCCGCGCTCTGATGACCATGAGAATTGACGATGAAGGGCAGCGAAACATTCTGGGCATCAACTGGGACGTCACGGAAGAGGTGCGCCTGCGCCAGGATCTGATAACCGCCAAGCAACTCGCCGAGGCCCGCAACTTCGAACTCGACCGCGCCAAATCTGATATCGAACAGGCGGTCATGCACGACTATCTGACCGGCCTGCCCAACCGGCGTTTCCTTGATGACGAATTGTCGCGGCGGGTCGAGATGATGCCGGCATCGTCCAGCAAGCTCGCGCTGATGCAGATCGATATCGACGACTTCAAGGCCGTCAATGACAGCTACGGGCACGGCACCGGCGATGCGGTGCTGCAGCATACCGCCCAGGTGCTCTTGAGCGTCAGCCGCCATAATGATTTCGTCGCGCGCGTGGGCGGAGACGAGTTCGCCTTTATCAGCAGCTATGGCAATGGTTCAGGCAGCCTGGAGCAGGTCGCCAAACGCATGCTTCTGGAACTGTCCAAGCCGATCGAACTGGGCGAGCATCGCATTCGGATCGGCGCCTGTGTCGGCATCGTCACCGCCGACGCCTGCGAGGATGTGTCTACCGGCGCGCTCATGAAAAACAGCGACCTCGCGCTAAAACGGGCCAAACAGCAGGGCCGCAACCGTATCGCCTTTTATACGCCCGATCTCAACAACGCCGTCGCCGCCAATCGCACCCCTGCCGACCAACTGATGCAGGCGGTGGAGCAAAGCGACTTCATACCCTTCTACCAGCCGCAATTCGACGCGAAGACGCTGAGGCTGACCGGCGTCGAAACGCTGGCGCGATGGCGCCACGCCGATGGCAGTTTCGGCCAGCCGTCCGAATTCATTCCGCTGGCCGAGACGCTGAACCTGATGAACATGATCGACACCAGCATCCTCAGTCAGGCCACCAGCGACTACCGGCGCTGGAGCGAACTCGGACTCGATCCGCCGGGCATGTCGCTCAACCTTTCGCCGCGCCGCCTGAGCGATCCGGCACTGGTCTCGGCGCTGGAAGAATTCGACCTGCCGGCAGGCAAGCTGACCTTCGAGCTTCTGGAATCGATCTTCCTGGATGAGCCGGACGATATCAGCGCCTACAACCTGAAACAGCTCAGAAGGCTTGGAATCGGCATCGATGTCGATGATTTCGGCACGGGCTATACATCGATCACCGGCCTGCTGAAGGTCGCGCCCAACGGCCTCAAGATTGCCCGCGAACTGATCCTGCCGCTGCCGCAATCGCCCGATCAGCGCGCGATCGTCAAATCGATCGTCGATATCGCCAAGACGCTGAAGATCAAGGTGATCGCCGAGGGCGTGGAAACGAAACGCCACGCCGAGATCGTGACCAAACTCGGCTGCGACGTTCTCCAGGGCTACTGGTTGGGCCGGCCGATGCCGGCGAGCGAATTCGAAAAGGTGCTGCGGCGGCAGACCGAGCCGGCGTAAATTGAGCGGCAGAGGGCTCTAAACCAGCCGGCTCTGCTCCAGCGCGGCCTCGATGAAGCTTGCAAACAGCGGATGCGGTTCCAGCGGCCGGCTCTTCAGCTCCGGATGATACTGCACCCCGATGAACCAGGGATGGTCCGCATATTCGATCGTTTCAGGCAGAACGCCATCCGGAGAGGTGCCGGAAAACACCAGCCCGCAGGCCTCAAGCTTTTCGCGATAGCCGAAATTCACTTCGTAGCGGTGACGATGGCGTTCCGAAATCTCGGTTGTGCCGTAGATCGCTGCGATCTTGGTGTCCGGACCAAGGTGGGCCTTGTAGGCGCCAAGGCGCATCGTGCCGCCGAGATCATCACTGTCGGTGCGCTTTTCCAGCGCATTGCCCTTCACCCATTCGGTCATCAGGCCGACGACCGGCTCGCTGGCATTGCGGTCGAATTCGGTTGAGGATGCGTCCTTGATGCCGGCCAGATTGCGCGCCGCCTCGATGACAGCCATCTGCATGCCGAAGCAAATGCCGAAATACGGCACCTTGTGGGTGCGGGCAAAGCGGGCCGCCTGGATCTTGCCTTCCGAACCGCGCTCGCCGAAGCCGCCCGGCACGAGAATGCCGTGGACCTTTTCGAGATAGGGCGACGGGTCCTCCTTCTCGAAAATCTCGGATTCGATCCATTCGAGATTGACCTTGACCCGGTTGGCGACGCCGCCGTGATGCAGCGCCTCGATCAGCGATTTATAGGCGTCCTTCAGCCCGGTGTACTTGCCGACGATGGCGATCGTCACTTCGCCTTCCGGGGTGCGGATGCGCTCGCACACCTTTTTCCACGCATCCATGCGCGGCACGGGCGCCGGATCGATGCCGAAGGCGTGAAGCACCTCGTCATCGAGCCCTTCGCGGTGATAGGCGAGCGGCACGTCGTAGATATTGGCGACATCGAGCGCCTGGATGACGGCGGATTCGCGCACGTTGCAAAACAGCGAGAGCTTGCGGCGCTCGGCCTCGGGAATTTCCCGGTCGGCGCGCACCAGAAGAATGTCGGGGTGAATGCCCATGGCCTGCAATTCCTTGACGGAATGCTGCGTCGGCTTGGTCTTCAACTCGCCGGCCGCCGGGATATAGGGCATCAGCGTCAGGTGGACATAGACGGCGTTGCCGCGCGGCAGGTCATTGCCGAGCTGGCGGATCGCCTCCATGAACGGCATCGCCTCGATATCGCCGACCGTGCCGCCGATCTCGCACAGCACGAAATCGAACTCCTCATTGCCCTCGAGCACGAAGTCCTTGATCTCGTTGGTCACGTGCGGAATGACCTGCACCGTCGCGCCGAGATAATCGCCGCGCCGTTCCTTGTCGAGAATGTTCTTGTAGATCCGGCCGGTGGTGATGTTGTCGGTCCGGGTCGCGGAGCGGCCGGTGAAGCGCTCGTAGTGACCGAGATCGAGGTCGGTCTCCGCGCCGTCATCGGTGACGAACACCTCGCCGTGCTGGGTCGGGCTCATCGTGCCCGGATCGACGTTGAGATAGGGATCGAGCTTGCGCAGCCGGACCCGATAGCCCCGTGACTGCAGCAAAGCACCGAGTGCTGCCGCGGCAATGCCTTTTCCGAGGGAGGAGACCACGCCGCCTGTGATGAAAATATATCGCGCCATGGGCTTATTCCGATACCGTTTCCAAACCGATTCTGCCAGAGCTTTCGTGTAAAAAAGCGCGGTCATCCCCGGTCGATTGTCACAATAATGCCGCATCGCCCGCGCTTTCGCGGGACGAGCGGCTCAAGGAAATTCCGGCGGGAGGCCCGCCGGATGATGTCTGCTCGATGTCGGCGATCAGTCGCCGGTGGGAACGCCGGTGGCGTTCGAGTCCTGTGCCGGCGTGCTGACGGCCGGAGCCGACCCTTCGCTGCCGCTCGGCACACCGCTCTGATCGGGCGCTGCCGGCGTCGTGGTGGTCACCGAACCGCCAAGCTGGTTCAGGATGCCCTGCCCGTCGGTTTCGGCGTTCTGTTCGATCCGGTCGAGAATATCCGACGGGTTGCCCTGGTAGCGGGCGAGAATGCCAAGACCCAGCGAGGTCACGAAAAACAGCGCTGCAAGTATGGCCGTGGTGCGCGTCAGCGCATTGGCCGTGCCGCGCGCGGTCATGAAACCGGAACCACCGCCGATGCCGAGCCCGCCGCCTTCAGACCTCTGGATGAGGATCACACCGGCCAGCGCAACGACGATTATCAGGTGAATTACGATCAGTACCGTCTGCATGAATGTCCAATCCGGCCCCGCCTTGAAGGTCCGGGCCCGCTAGAATAACTGGCGTCTCTCTACATGAGGCGGGCGCGCAATCCAACCCCTTTTTAAGGACCTTTTGGCGCCCGGCGGCCGGCTTTCACGGAGCGGCGGACGACAGGATATCCTCATAGGCCTGATAGATGGCTAGAAAATCGGCCGCTTTCAAGCTTGCGCCGCCGATCAGCGCGCCGTTGACATTGGCCACGCTCAGCAGTTCGCGCGCATTGCCGGGCTTCACCGAACCGCCATAAAGGAGCCGGAACCTCTCGCCCGCCGCGCCGAAACGCTCGATCAGGTCTTCGCGGATGGCAGCGTGAACCTCGGCCACCTGCTCCGGTCCCGGCGTCTGCCCGGTCCCGATCGCCCAGATCGGTTCATAGGCGATGATGGTGTTGTCGGCCGTGGCATCGTCGGGCATCGATTGAAACAGCTGCGTCTTCAACACCTCCATGGTGCGGCCGGCGGCGTGCTCCTCGCGGCTTTCGCCGATGCACACGATCGCCGTCAGTCCCTGGTCATAGGCGGCGCGCGCCTTGGTGGAGACGGTGTGATTGCTTTCATGATGTTCGGCGCGCCGTTCCGAATGGCCGACGATGACATGGCTGGCAAGGCAATCCTTGATCATCTCGGCCGAGATATCGCCGGTATGCGCCCCGGACCGCGCCTTTTCGTGGCAGTCCTGGCCGCCGATCATCAGGCTGGTATCCGCCGTCAGCGTTGTCGCGACGTAAAGCAGCGTCGCCGGCGGGCAGATCAGCGCATCGACCCTGTCGGCAAGTCCGCCGCTCACCCCTTCGGCGATGGCCCGGATCTGATCGAGCGAGGCGCGGGTACCGTTCATCTTCCAGTTACCGGCGACCATGGGGCGTATTGCGGCAGTCATCTTCGTCTCTCTCCCGTTCATTGCTTTGTGGCCGGGCTTACCGGCGCGGTTCTTCCGTTTTCTTCCGTTTCACGCCCGCCGTCAAAGGGCGTTTTACATTCTGCCGTTTGACAGAAAGCATAATCGCGGCTTTATAAGGCGCCTCAAGCTATCCACACCCTTTCCACGGCAATTTGGCACGCCATCGCTTCGCGGCCAAAACTTTGCCAGAATAGCAGGGTGATTCGCCGCAACGCGCCGGCAACAGCGCAAATCGATCTTTACAGGCTGCCCGACCCCATGGACAACAGCAAAGACCTCTTCGCCGATCTTGGCGGCAGCAAGGCCGAAACCGATACGACCGAGCCCGCACGCGTGAGCGCGGGCAAGCCCAGGAAATCCGCCCCGGCTTCCGTTGAGAGCGCTGACTACGGCGCGTCCTCGATCCGCGTGCTCGAAGGGCTGGAGCCGGTGCGCATGCGTCCGGGCATGTATATCGGCGGCACCGACGAGAAGGCACTGCATCACCTGTTTGCCGAGGTGATCGACAATTCCATGGACGAGGCGGTGGCCGGACACGCCGATTTCATCGACGTCCATCTCGATACCGAAGGCTTCCTGACGGTGACCGACAACGGTCGCGGCATTCCGGTCGAAAACCATCCGCAAATGCCCGGCAAATCGACGCTGGAAGTGATCATGACCAAGCTGCATGCCGGCGGCAAGTTCGACGGCAAGGCCTACGAGACCTCCGGCGGCCTGCACGGCGTCGGCGTCTCGGTCGTCAACGCGCTGTCCGATCTGCTGGAGGTCGAGATTGCCCGCGATCGGCGGCTCTATCGGCTTTCGTTCTCGCGCGGCGTGCCGTTGGGCGAGCTTGAGGATTGCGGGCCGACGCAGAACCGGCGCGGGACCCGGATCCGGTTCCATCCCGATGCCGAAATATTCGGACCCCGGGCAAAGTTCGATCCGGCCCGCCTCTTCCGCATGGCGCGCTCCAAGGCCTATCTGTTCGGCGGCGTCAAGATCCGCTGGTCCTGCGATCCCTCGCTGGTGGAGGGCAAGGAGGACCTGCCGGAAAAGGCCGAGTTCCATTTCCCCGGCGGACTGAAGGATTACCTCGCCGCGACCATCGGCAAGGACTTCACCGTCACCCGCGAAATCTTTGCCGGAAAGAACGAGAAGACCGGCGGCCACGGCGCGGTTGAATGGGCGGTCGCCTGGTATGGCGGCGACCCGAACGTCCATTCCTACTGCAACACCATTCCGACGCCGGAGGGCGGCACCCATGAGGCCGGCCTGCGTCAGGCGCTGATGCGCGGGCTGAAAAACTATGCCGAGATGATCGGCAACAAGCGCGGCGCGCAGATCACCACCGACGACGTGATGATTTCGGCCGTCGGCATGCTGTCGGTGTTCATCCGCGAGCCGGAATTCGTCGGCCAGACCAAGGACCGGCTCGCCACCGGAGAGGCCCAGAGGATCGTCGAAAACGCCTTGCGCGACCCCTTCGACCTCTATCTTTCGGCCAATCCCGCGGAAGCCGAGAAGCTGCTCGACTGGGTGGTCGAGCGTTCCGAGGAACGGCTGCGCCGGCGCAAGGAGCGCGAGGTCAACCGCAAGTCCGCGGTCAAGAAACTGCGCCTGCCGGGCAAGCTCGCCGACTGTTCGCAAAACACCGCCGCAGGTGCTGAACTGTTTCTGGTCGAGGGCGATTCCGCCGGCGGCTCGGCCAAGCAGGCGCGCAACCGCTCCAACCAGGCAATCCTGCCGCTTCGTGGCAAGATCCTGAACGTGGCCAGCGCCGGACGCGACAAGTTCACCTCCAACCAGTTGCTTGCCGATCTGATCCAGGCGCTCGGCTGCGGCACGCGCACAAAATACCGCGAGGAAGATCTGCGCTACGAGCGCATCGTGATCATGACCGATGCGGACGTCGACGGCGCCCATATCGCCTCGCTGCTGATCACCTTCTTCTACACCGAGATGCCGGAATTGATCCGGCAGGGCCATTTATTCCTCGCCGTGCCGCCGCTCTACAAGCTTTCCCAGGGCGGCAAGACGGCCTACGCCCGCGATGACGCCCATCGCGAGGAACTGATGAAGTCGGTGTTCAACGGCCGCGGCAAGGTCGAAGTCAGCCGGTTCAAGGGCCTTGGCGAGATGCTGCCCGCCCAGCTCAAGGAAACCACCATGGACCCGAAGAAGCGTACGCTGCTCCGGGTCGATATCGACGATGTCGATTTCGAAGGCACCAAGACCGCCGTGGAGGACCTGATGGGCACCAAGGCGGAAGCCCGCTTCCGCTTCATTCAGGAAAACGCGGCCTTCGCCGAAAATCTGGATATCTGATCAGCAGCCCCGGCCCCGGCACGTTGTCGCTGGGGCCGGGTGTCATACGCCTGATAACGACTGAGGGCACTACCTCAATGACGGTCGACTCCCGCCGTCTGACACGAGGTGCTGCCATGAAATTTCTGCTTTCCGCCACTGCCCTTATCGCCCTGCTCGCAACCGGCGCTGATGCCGCCGATCCCGGCAGGACCATTGCCGTCGATTGCCCGATCAACAATTGCGAAGACGCGATCAGCCTCACCTTCGCCGGTGAATTCGCGATCGAGACCGGGACCACGATCGACGGCGTCGAAATCGGCGGCATTTCCGGGATCGATTACGATGCCGGGACCGGCCACTACATCGCGATTTCCGACGACCGTTCGCAAAAGGCGCCCGCCCGGTTCTACGAACTCGACATCAAGGCCGGGTCCGGCGGCATCGATCATGTCTCGGTCGTGAGAACCGTCACGCTGAAGGACAAGGACGGATCGGTCTTCGCGGAAAAGACCGTCGATCCGGAGCAGATCCGCCTGTTCGGCGACAACCTGATCTGGTCCAGCGAAGGCGACGGCAAGGCGATGATCGCCCCGTTCGTTCGCATCACCTCCGCAAATGGCGATTTCGTGCGCGCATTCACCCTGCCGGAAGGCTTTGCGCCGAGCGAGGACCATGCGACCGGCATCCGCAACAACAACGCTTTCGAAAGCATCGCGCTGCTGCCCGAAGGCGACGTGCTCGTCGCCAATGAGGCAGCGCTCTATCAGGACGGCCCCGCCTCCACGCTGACCACCGCAAGCCCCGCCCGGATCGTGCGCTATGATACCGAAAGCGGCGAACCGACGGCGCAGTACATCTACATGATCGACCCGATCCCCCACGCACCGGTCGATGGCGGCGAGTGGAACGATAACGGTCTTTCCGACATGATGCCGCTCGACGACACCCGGCTTCTGGTCTCCGAACGCAGCTTCGCCCAGAACCGAGGCTTCACCATCCGGATATTCCTGATCGATCTCGACGGCGCGACCGATGTTTCGGCCATCGCCTCGCTTAGGGATAGCGAAGAAGCCATCGTCCCGGTCGCCAAATCCCTTATCCTCGACCTCGGAGCCATCGGCCTTCAGCCCGACAATATCGAGGCGATGACGATCGGCAGGACCGAAGACGGCGCGCCGCTCCTGTTGCTTGCCTCCGACAACAATTTCAATGCCGAGCAGAAGACCCAGTTCCTGGCCTTCACAATCGAGAACCTGCCGGGCGTCGGCCGCTGAAATAACGCAAGATAAACCGTTGAAGCAGGTCCGTATTTTCCGTGAAAGGCGGACCTGCTATCGCGCGGGAGACAAGCGAGCGATCGCAGACCGCCACCCCCTCATCCAAGGCATCCGAAAGCGATTATTAAGGTTAATAATATGCATAAGAAACAGTTGGTTATAACGGATATCCGATCCATGATATCAGCAACTTAAACCAGTTTCTCCACACACACCGGGAATGGGCCGGCTACAGCGCTTGTCTGGCATGGCAACCCTCTCTATAGTCACCTCCCGACGAAAAAGAAAAGACCTGTGAAACAATGACTTCGCGCCGGAACTTCATCATTGCATCGGCCCTCGGGCTTGCCGGCGCCACAGGTATCGCCCGGGCGCAGACCCGGCCGGGAACCGTGACGCAGAACATGCCGGGCATCGCGCTGGATCAGGCGGCGGAACCTCAGCCCCGCGATGGCTTTGCCCTGGCGCTCGGCGGCGGCGCGGCCAAGGCCTTTGCCCACATTCCCTATCTCCAGAGCCTCGATGAACTCGGCATCAGACCGAAGCAGATGACCGGCACATCGATGGGTTCGATCATCGGCGCGCTCTATGCCGCAGGGATGAGCGGCAGCGAGATCCGGGAATATGGCGTCGAACTGCTGACCCGGCGTCAGTCGCTGCTGAAGCGCCTGCTGATCGACACCGGCGAAACCTGGGGCTCGCTGTTCAATCTGTTCCGGCCCGCCGTGATCGAGCCCGAAATCCTGTTCGAGGCGCTTATGCCCGCCGACCTGCCCGCCAGTTTCGAAGACCTCGAAATCCCGTTGGCGATCGTCGCCACCGATTTTTACGCCCAGTCCGAATATGTCATGCGCGACGGACCGCTGCTGTCGGCCATCGCCGCCTCTTCCGCCCTGCCGGTGCTGCTGACGCCGGTGCGCCGCGACGGCCGGGTACTGATCGACGGCGGCTTTGTGAACCCGACCCCCTTCGATCTTCTCGACGCGGAGCGCTATGTCACCATCGCCATCGATGTGACCGGATCGACGATTGAAAACAACGACGATATTCCGGGATCGTTCGAGACCTGGGCCGGCTCCTTCTCGATCACCGAACATTCGATCGTGGTGGAAAAACTCAAAAACGCCCCGCCGGACCTTTTCGTCGCGCCGGATGTCGGGCGTTATAAGCCGCTGGATTTTTTCAACATCGAGGCAATACTCTCGACCGTTGACAGCGATCAGGACGCCTTCAAGCGCCAGATGGAACAGCTCGCAGAGCAGAACAACTAAGGACGGGTCAGCCGCAATGCAGACGGAAACGCCGAAAACCGCGCGCTGGTTCGCGATCAGCTTTGTTTCGCTGGCGCTGGGGCTCGCCTTCTTCGCGGCCTCGCTGACGCCATCGCTGATCCCCCGGGCCTGGCCGCTGCAGGGCGCGCTTGCCGGCCTGGTGATGGCGCTCGGCTATATGATCGGGCGGTTTTTCGTGGCGCTGTGGCGAGGATTGCAGATCCCGGAGCCGCGCGGACGCTGGCGCGCCATCAGCCTGGCCGTCCTCAACGCCGCGGCCCTCATCCTGCTGATCTACTGCCTGTCGATGATGACCGAATGGCAGAATTCGGTGCGCTCCCGCGTCGATATGGAACTGCTGGAAGGCGGCACCGTGCTCGGCATCCTCGCCGTAGGGCTTGGCGTCTTCATCGTGCTGTTTCTGATCGGTGCAGCCTTCCAGAAGGTTTTCGATATCGTCAGGCTGCGGCTCTACCGGATGATGTCGCCGCGCGCGGCCAATCTTCTGGGCATCGTGATCGTGCTGCTGGTGGTTCTGGGGGCAAGCCGCGACTGGGTGGTGCCAGCCATCTTCGATTTCCTCGACGAGAGCTACGAGACCGCGCAGGACCTGTTTGAAACCGCCCCGCCGGCCCCCACCGATTCCTTCATTCCGGGCAGCGCCGGCTCGCTGGTAAGCTGGGAGGCGATGGGCCAGCCCGGCCGCAACTTCGTCACCAGCGCGCCGTCGGCGGAAGATATCGGCGCCTTCTCCGGCCAGCCGGCGGAACGGCCGATCCGCGTCTATGTCGGCCGGTCCCAGGCCGATGAACCGGATGAACGGGCAAGGATCGCGCTTGAGGAGATGAAACGCCTCGGCGCATTCGATCGCGCCTATCTGATGATTGCGAGCCCCACCGGCACTGGCTGGCTTGATCCGGGCGCCCACGACACGTTCGAATACATGCATAACGGCGATGTCGCCACGGTCGCGGTTCAGTATTCCTTCCTGCAATCGCCGCTGGCGCTGATCTTCGAGACGGATACCGGCCTGCTGCAGGCCACCGCCACCATGGAAGAGGTCTATCGCTACTGGCGCACCCTACCGGAAGACAGCCGGCCGGAACTCTACATGCACGGCATCAGCCTCGGGGCGTGGTCCTCGATGTATTCCTTCAACGTGTTCCAGATGCTGGATGAACCGGTCGCCGGCGCGGTCTGGGCGGGACCGCCCTTCCCGTCCTATCTCTGGCGCCACACCGTCGCCGCGCGCAACGCGGGCACGCCCTATGTGTTGCCCCAGATCGATGACAATGCGGTGGTCCGCTTCTCCTCGCAGTTCAGAACGCCGGAGGCGGAAGGCGACGAATGGGGAAGAGTAAGGATAAACTTCCTGCAATATGCCTCTGATCCGATTGTCTTTTTCGAGTCGAACGCCAGCTTCCTCGAACCGGAATGGATGCGCGAACCGCCAGCCCCCGACGTCTCGCCCTATCTGCGCTTCGTTCCGGTCGTAACGCAGTTTCAACTGGCGCTCGACATGGCGCTGGCGAAGGCGCTGCCGGCGGGTTTCGGGCACAATTATCTCGCCCGCGACTATATCGACGCCTGGGTCGCCGTCTCAAACCCGCAGGGCTGGACGCCGGCGCGCACCGCGGCGCTGAAACAGATTTGCAATCTGGGCAAGGATACCGGCTGCAAGATGCCCTGATCGCAAGGCGTGGCGGCTCAGCGCAGAAGGAAATGACAGAAAATCCTGTCATTTCATAAAATTATACGGATCGCATGCGCCGAAGCCGTATCGCGGCGCGCTTTCGTTTGAAACTGCCGACGATACGATGGAACCGCACGGTGAACCGCTCCAGCAGAGTGACGTCATCGGCATACTTGACACGCCTGCCGATGTCACTGAACAGCGGGCTGTCCGGGTCCATGCAGAATTCGGCATAAACGGGATAGGGCAGAACGCCATAGACCGGGACGCCGTGATCATAGGATCGGTCCATCAACAGATCGATCGGCGTGAACAGCGTCTCGCAATAGGCCTCAAGCCGCCGGGCGCCGCGCTTGGACACCAGATAGGCGGCGGCGTCGAGCGGACCGAAAGCATAGCGAACCAGCCGTTCGCCGGTCGCAAGCTTGGCCACCGTCCGCATCGGCCGCTCCTTCTTCCCGCTGAGCTTCAGAAAGTCGATCGGCCCGAGATCGATGGCTTCCAGCACGGCCGCGACATCCCTGAAGATGACCGAATCATCTTCGAGAATGAGATAGTAGTCGGCCGCCTCATCCTGCTGTAGCGCCCGCCAAAGGCTGAGATGACTGAGCGCACAGGCCTTCTCCGTATCTGTCATTGGCCTGCCGGTAAAGCGGCGCGCGCGGGTCTCGTCATAACGCAGTCCTGATAGATCCGCCGTCGCCGGCGTCACGGCATCGAATACCTCCACGGGCATGCCCAGCCGCTCGGCCTGCCCCATGAAATGGTCGCGGCGATAGTCACTGGAAGCAACATTGATGACGAAAGCCTTGATCCGCGGCATGAGGACTATCCCAGGTTGGTCAGTGAAAAATCAGAATTTTTGTAGTGCAGAACGACATGTCACGCAATCGCCGGCAACGCCAACGGACTGCCCCCTCAATGATGGAATTTGGTCACACAATCCAACCAAGTTGAGAAATGTCGAGATTGTGAACGAACGTCGCTATGAAGCGGCACCCCTGTCGGATAAAAGCCGTAATTGATATACGTATCACCAATCCAAGAGGCTTGAATGCTCGTTGATAAAACGATGTCGCGCCGGACATTTCTCCTCGGCGCCGTTTCGACCACCGCTGTGCTTGCAGGCTGCGTAAGCCAGCGCGACATCACCCCGGTCGTCCCACCCTCCCCGCGCGTCCAGGGCTCCCCATACACCATAGCCGAGCTTGAGGCCATGTATGGCCCGCTCGAAGACAATGGCTATCTGATCCCGGCCGTGCCCTACCAGCAGATCGATCCAACCTATTATCGCCAGCGCGTGACCGATCCGACCGGCGAGGCGCCCGGCACCGTGGTCGTCGATACCCCCAACCGCTTCCTCTATCTGATCGAGGAAAACGGCATGGCCATGCGCTATGGCGTCGGCATCGGACGGGCGGGCTTTTCCTGGGGCGGCAATGGCGTGATCAAATGGAAGCAGGAGTGGCCGAAATGGTTCCCGCCCGTTGAAATGATCGAGCGCGATCCGAAGCTTTCGGAATATTCCGAAAAGAACGGCGGCATGCCGGCCGGGCTCATGAACCCGCTTGGCGCACGTGCTCTTTATATCTACGAAAACGGCAAGGACACGCTCTATCGCGTCCACGGCAACCCGGACTGGACGTCCATCGGCAAGGCGGTCTCTTCCGGCTGCATCCGCATGCTCAACCAGGATGTGATCGACCTCTATAACCGGGTCGACAACCTGCCGACGCCGATCGTCGTCTATCAGTGAGTTTCTGGCCTCCGGTTCGCCGGAGGCGCTCTTCCTCGCGCGTTATTTGCCGTCATAGGCCTCGCGCGCTTCCTCGATCCCGCCGAGATTGTCGCGCACCCAGTCGCCGAGACGAAGCACCGGCTCGCTCAGCGAAAGCCCGAGTTCGGTCAGGGCGTATTCCACCTGCGGCGGACTGGTCGGATAGGTGGTCCGGCTGATCAGCCCGTCGCGCTCCAGCGCCTTCAGCACCCGCGTCAGCATCTGCTGGGAAATCCCGTCGATCCGGCGCTTCAGGGCGTTGAAGCGGCACGGCCCGTCGATCAGCACGATGATGATCAGCATCGACCATTTGTCGCCGACGCGGGCCAGGATCGGCGCGACGCTCCGGCACCGCTCCAGCACATGCCGGGTCTCCGGCGCAGGCTGGCGCTTCGCTTCGGCAGCAAGCGCGGCACGAGGGGTAGTCGCATCCATGTGACCTGGTCCCAAACTATTGCGTTCTTGCGTCACGTTATTCAGTCACTTATTTTTAGCAAGTCGTTTTTTGTGACCGCTCTATCACATTCCTCCCAGGAGACGGCCCCCAGAGCATTTCGCAGTCAGGTGGAATCACCTGACGTCCGCTAAAATGCGTCAAAACAAATAGATAAAGCGGGAGCGCGTTTGCTTTAAAACGCGGAACCGCTCTAACGGGTTTGAATTTACAGACCGCCGCAGCCGCGACGGCAAGGAGAATTATTGTGAAACTGAATATCATCATCGGCAGCACCCGCCCTGGCCGCGTCGGCCCGAAGATCGCCAAATGGGTCGATCAGGCGACCCGCGAGCACGGTAAATTCGACGTCGAACTCGTCGACCTCGCCGATTTCAACCTTCCGCTGCTCGATGAAGCCGCCCATCCGCGCATGCAGAAATACGAGCACGACCATACGAAGATGTGGAGCGCCAGCGTGGCGTCTGCGGATGCCTATGTGTTCGTGACGCCCGAATATGACTACTTTCCGTCCGCGGCGTTGATAAATGCGGTCCAGGCACTGTCGCTCGAATGGAACTACAAGCCGGCCGGAATCGTCAGCTATGGCGGTATCTCGGGCGGGCTTCGCGCCTCGCAGGTCCTGCGCCAGCTTCTCGGAAACGTCAACGTTCACGCGATACCGCAGGCCGTTCCGGTTCCGATGTTCCCCAAATTCATCAGCGAGGACGGCGTATTCACGGCCAACGACGAAATGAATGCCGGCGTCACGGGCATGCTGGACGAGCTGTCCAAATGGGCCGGGCCGCTGGCGACCATCCGCAGCGCCGATTGATTCGACTGCGCCCCGGCCCCGGACGGCGGCTTCCGACGCTTTTGCTTCCGCCGCGATCGTGACAATCGCAAAAAGTTCACACGCCGGTAGCAAATCAGTCATAAATGAAGTGGATACCCGCGCCCGCCGCTTGAAACCGGCGGGCGTTTTGGCATTCTGCGGCCCCGTAGCGGACCCGGTTGGAGAAATGACAATGGACATTCGCCGCATGAAAGTCTGGTTGCTTGGCTCCGATGATCCCGTGCCGTTCGATCCCCGGCAGACACAGCCCGATTGCCTCTGTCTTCCCGTTGCCGGCGAGACGGACCTTGCCGGTCGCGTCGCGACGCTGCGAAGCCTGTTGCCGTCGCTGCCGATCTTCCTGATCTGCGAATCCATCTCCAAGGCCTATAATATCGCGGATTTCTCCGGGGCCGCGAAATGCGCGCCGGACGGCATCATTCTGCGCGGCGTCGAAAGCGCGGCCCGGATCCAGATGGCCGAGACCCTGCTGCGCGTCGTCGAGGCCCGCGAAGGTCTGACCGAGAACTCGATCGCGCTGATCGCGATGATCGGCGACAATGGCGGCGGCCTGCTGAACGCCCGCCATTTCGTCCACAAGCTGGGCCGGCTGATCGCGCTCGGCTACGATGCCGAACCACTGGAAGGTGAGACGGTCGACAGCGACCTCGTGCGCCACGGCGCGGTGGCGACCATGCTGGCGGCGCGCAATCTCGGCATACCGGCAATCGACTTCACCGGTGCAGGCAGCGCCACGGCGGCCTTCAAAACAGCCTGCCACCAGTCCGCCCGCAGCGGCTTCGCCGGCAAGCTCACCGGCAATCCCGAACATATCGGCATCATCAAGCACGCTTTCGGCGCGGCCTGAGGCCGACAGCCAATCGTTCGCCGATCGGCGCGAAGGACCGCGTCGGAAAAGAGCCTCAGTCGCGCCTTGGCCGCTTCATCTGAAACGGCGCGCCGCATTCGGCGTAATCCAGATAGCCCATGCGCCCGACCGGGCGGATTTTCGTCATGTCGAGAAGGCCGTCCTCGCCGATCGCCTCCTCGCGGATATGGATGCCCACCACCTGACCGAACACCAGCCGGCTCTCGCTCGTATAGCCTTCGAGCGTCGGGGCCGGCATCAACCCGGTCACGCGGCACTCCAGCGCCGCATAGGCCTCGCCCACATAGGGCGCGTCCACCAGACGCCCGTTGATCGCGGTCAGGCCAGCCGCCACGAATTCGCTTTCGCCGCGCGCCAGGGGGGCGGAGGTGAGGTTCATCTTCCCGGCAAGGTTCAGGCTCGCGAGACTGGCGGTGAAGACGCCGGTTTCCTCGATATTGGTGTAGCTGTCCTTGATCGTGTCGGAGGAAAACATCACCACGGGCGGCAATGACGAAACCGCATTGAAAAAGGAATATGGCGCGAGATTGTCCTTGCCGGCCCGGCTGCGCGAGCCGATCCACCCGATCGGCCGCGGCGCGACGATGGCCTTGAACGGATCGTGCGGCATGCCGTGCGCGTTGGTATCGGTCGTATAGAACATGATCAGGCCTCGCCGCGCCAGATGACGATATCCTCGAGCGCAGGACGCACGCGTTCGAACGGAGCCTCGGTGCGGGTGCCGATATGGATGAAGCCCGCAATCTTCTCTTCCGGTTCCACGCCCAGCGCCGGCTTGGCGCGCTCGTCGAAAGCGTACCACTCGGTAAGCCAGGTGGCGCCGTAACCGAAAGCATTGGCGGCGACCACGAGGTTGTAGCAGGCAGCACCTGCCGACATCACCTGTTCCCATTCCGGGATCTTGGGATGAACGCCCGCCCTGCTGATGACGGCGATCACCAGCGGCGCGCGCGACAGGCGTTCGCGCTCCAGCGTCAGCCGCTCCGGCGAGGACGCCGGATCGTCCGCCTTGACGATATCGGCCAGCTTCTCGCCCGCCTCCTCACGCGCGGAACCGGCAAAAACGATGAAACGCCATGGCGCCAGCTTGCCGTGATCGGGAATGCGGGCGGCGATGGTCAGCATCTCCTCGATCTCGTTGCGTCCGGGGCCGGGCGCGGCAAGCTGGAGCACCGGGGTCGAGCGACGGGTTTTCAGGAAATCGACAAGGGCGTCATTCTTGGCATTCACGGCAGGCCTCATTCAGTCAAAAAATCATGCGACGCTCTTGAAAACGCCACGATATTCGGGTCACTACGCAATCGAACATTGAAGTGAACACTTGCGCCATGCAAGTCAACCGGCGAGCAGCATGTTTCCGCACAGAACGCCCAGACATCAGCCCCTTCGGCTCCTCGCCGCAGTCCTGGCCGGGTCGATGCTGACCGCGCCATCGGCAACGCTGGCCCAGAGCGCGCCATCGGTCCACTCCGACGATCCATTTTCCCTGATGCGGGGTACGCAACAGCCCGGCGAGAAGCGACCGGTGAAGCTGGAGGCGCGGCTGGCCGAGGGCGGCAACGTGATGCGCGACGGCCTGTTCTGGCGCGTTTTCACCACCATTCCCGACACCAGCGGCCGGCTGCGACTGGTCGCGTCGGCCGAGGGCGGCACCAAGACCATCGAGCTTTCCCCCGGCGATTACTTCATCAGCTGCGCGTTCGGCCGGGCATCGGCAACACGCAAGGTGCGCATTGCCCACGAGGCCGGAAGGCCTGAGCAGATTTCGTTCGTCCTGAATGCCGGCGGACTGATGCTCAATGCCCGGCTTGGCGATGGCAAGCCCGCCCGGGCCGGAGAGCTCAGCTTCTCGGTCTATGAAGACAATGGCGACCGCCGCGAACTGGTGGCCGAGCATATCGCACCCGGCAGCATTCTGCGCCTGCGCGCCGGAACTTACGACGTGGTATCCTCCTATGGAACGCTCAACGCCGAAACCCATGCCAGACTGAAGGTGAAGGCCGGTGAGATCACCGACGCCAAGCTGAAGGTCAACGCCGCTGAGGTTACCCTGAAGCTTGCAGGCGAAACCGGCGGCGAAGCGCTCGCCGACACGGCCTGGACCATACTGGGCGCCTCCGGCGATGTGCTGACCGAAAGCAGCAACGCTATGCCGACGATGATCCTTGCCGAAGGCAGCTACACGGCCGTTGCCCGCAACCAGGACAGCCTCTACGAGAAGACCTTCACCGTCTCCTCCAGCGGCGCCGAGGATGTCGAACTGCTGCTGTCCAGAAACAAGGCGAATACCGATACCGATGGGTTCGACTGAAGCGTCGGGCGAAAAAGTGGAATCCGGTTTTTCGTTAACCCGACGCGTCAAGATAAAGAATCCAGAGCGCTTCGCGGTCAGGCGAAATCAACTTGCGCCCGCGAGGAAGCGGCAGAGCAGACAGATGGAACGCAGGCAAGAACGGATCAGCCCGCCCCCCGATTGACCGACGCCTGTTTGACCGGGATTTCCTCACTATCCCCCTGTTGCCGCCACAACTCTTGGGATACTGTAGTCGCCAATCGCGGGGGGCCGAGATGTGCTGATATACGCAATCAATCTTCGACAGCATGCCGACAGGCGTAAACACCTCGCCGACGCGTTCGGTGCGGCTGGCCTGAACGTCGAATGGATCGAGGCCGTCGACGGCCGCACGGTTTGCGGCGATGAGATCGTCAGTCGCGGGAGCTATCCCAAGGCCGGCAGCCACGCTCTCACCCCCACCCAGTACGGTTGTTATCTCAGCCACGTCAAATGCTGGCAGGCATTTCTGGAAACCGAAGCGCCGCTCGTCGCGATCTTCGAGGACGATGTCCATCTGGCCGAGGACATCGGCGTCTTTCTGGAACAGGCGGAAAGCTGGTTCCCCGAGGACGGCGATATCGTCAAGCTGGAAACCTGCCTCCAGCCCGTTCGTCTCGAAAGCCACCCCGCGGACACGGTTTTCGGGCGCGGGCTTTTTCGCCTGCAAGCCCGGCACCTGGGAGCGGCCGCCTATATTCTGAGCAGAAAAGGCGCTCACAAGCTTCTGGAAAACAGCGATAAACTGGCGATGGGCGTCGACGCGGCCATGTTCGATCCCCGCCCCCTGCTGAAGCACAAGATGATCAACTACCAGATCGATCCCGCAATCTGCATCCAGGACGACATCGCCTATCGCTGCGGCCTGCCCCGTTTGGGATTTTGCTCGAACAACCCGGTTCCCAGAAGCAGGAAATCCCATGGAACAAATGCCGCCGAATACGCTCTCTATGTGGTGAGCGATGGCCTGCGCCGACTGCGGTTGTGTCTGAGATACAAGGCCGGCGGCTACCGCAAGCGTGTTATAGACTTCCGCCAACGCGCTGCTTCGTCTTGCAAGCGACCGACCCCGCGCTATAAAACCGCGATATAATTTCGGAGCATTCCGCGAGTCGCTCTGTTCCAATGTTTCATGCAATTCAAAAGGGCAAGCCACATTGCCCCGAATTGCTGCAAAGGCGATATTCCCTCGCCAGCGCGAAAGGGCGCCCGTGCTCACATTCGTCATCAATCTGGACCGGGATACCGCAAGGCTGGAGCGTATCGAAGCTCTGCTTGCAGCGCGAGCCGTCCCCTTCACCCGCGTTCAGGCTGTTGACGGCAGGTCGCTTTCCCAAGCCGATATCGAGAAAGTCAGCGCGTATCCGACCGCGGTCAGCGTCCGGCTGCAAGCCGGCGAGATCGCCTGCTATCTGAGTCATATCAAGGCCTGGCGGATGCTGCTCGAAAGCGACGAAGAATGCGCCGCCATTTTCGAGGACGATATCGACGTCAGCCTTGATGCAGCAGATATCCTTGCCGGGATCGCCGACTGGATGCCGGACGATGCCGACATCCTCAAACTCGAAACCAGCCTGAAGCCGGTGGAGATTGCACCGGGCGTGGAAACGTCCATTCGCGATCGCGAGGTCCGACGCCTTGCCGGGTGCCATATCGGCACCGCCGGCTATGTCATTTCACGCCGGGGCGCCGCCCGCATGGTGGCCGAAAGCGAACGGCTGAAAATGGCGGTGGATACCATGCTGTTCGACGCCCGCGGCGGCGTTGCCGAAACGCTGTCGCTGTTCCAGCTCTCCCCCGCGCTCTGCATCCAGGCGCATATTCAAACCACCGGCGAACGCGCAATCGAGAGCAGTATTTCCGGACGGGCCGACCACAAGTCCTACGGCGCAACGCTTGGCGAACAATTGGCGAACAGGGTGCGGGACAGACTGGCCTATGCTTCCCGCAAGCTGCGCAATCTCGCCAGCGGCGCGCGCGTCAGGAAGATCGAATTCAAGCCATGAAAAAGGCGGGGCCAAAAGCCCCGCCCCAGTTTATTGACAAAGTCCTTGCCAAGTTCGTCCGTCATGCCGGGCTTGACCCGGCATCCAGGGCCGCTCGTGGTGAATTTCAGACAAAGGTCTTTGCGCGCAAGGACTTGGGCTTGCTGGACCCCGGATCAAGTCCGGGGTGACGGCGGAGAGGGATGCGGCTCCGTGACCGCTTACGCGGTTTGTCGGCAGTCTGAGGCGGGGCGAAAAGCCCCGCCCCGGTCATGACGCCCGCTTGCGCTCGAGATCGGGCGGGGTTGCCTCGCCGATCAGCAATGCCAGCGCATCATCGAGCGACATCGCCTGCTGGTCGCGCGAGCCGAGGCGGCGGATGTTGACCGTCTCCTCTTCCGCTTCGCGCATGCCGCAGACGAGAATGACCGGCACCTTGGCGACCGAGTGCTCGCGGACCTTGTAGTTGATCTTCTCGTTGCGGAAGTCGGTGCCGACCGAAAGACCCGCATCGCGCAGGCGTTTAGCAACCTTTTCGCCGTAACCGTCGGCCTCCGAGGTAATCGTGGCCACCACCACCTGCAGCGGCGCGAACCACAATGGCATGTGGCCAGCATGGTTCTCGATCAGGATGCCGAGGAAACGCTCCAGCGACCCGCAGATGGCGCGGTGGATCATCACAGGCTGCTTCTTCTCCGAGGTCGAGTCGATATAGAAGGCGCCGAAGCGTTCCGGCAGGTTGAAGTCGACCTGGGTCGTGCCGCACTGCCATTCGCGGCCGATCGCGTCCTTCAGCGTATATTCGAATTTCGGCCCGTAGAACGCGCCCTCGCCCGGCAGGATGCCGGTTTTGATGCGGCCGCCGGACTGGTCCTCGATGGTCTTCAGCACCGAGGTCATGATTTCCTCGGCGTGATCCCAGTTCTCGTCCGAACCGACGCGTTTTTCCGGTCGCGTGGAGAGCTTCACGACGATTTCATCGAAGCCGAAATCCTCATAGACCGAAAGGATCAGGTCGTTGATCTTCAGGCACTCTTCCGCGAGTTGTTCCTCGGTGCAGAACACATGGGCATCATCCTGCGTAAAGCCGCGCACGCGCATCAGCCCGTGCATCGCGCCGGAAGGCTCGTAGCGATGGACGACGCCGAATTCGGCATAGCGGATCGGCAGTTCGCGATAGGACTTCAGGCCGTGCTTGAACAGCTGGACATGGCCGGGGCAGTTCATCGGCTTCAGCGCGAAGACGCGCTTGTCCTCTGCCTCCTCATCGGCGCAGGCGACCGCGAACATGTTCTCGCGATACCACTCCCAGTGTCCGGAGGTCTTCCACAGCGAGGTGTCGAGCACCTGCGGGGCGTTGACCTCTTCATACTCGCCCTCGAGCCGGCGGCGCATATAGGCGGTCAGCGACTGGAACATCCGCCAGCCCTTGGAATGCCAGAACACCACGCCCGGCCCCTCCTCCTGGAAATGGAACAGGTCCATCTCGCGGCCGAGGCGGCGATGGTCGCGCTTCTCGGCCTCCTCAAGGAAAGTCAGGTAGGCGTCGAGGTCCTTCTGGTCGGCCCAGGCCGTGCCGTAGATGCGGGTCAGCATCGGATTGTTGCTGTCGCCGCGCCAATAGGCGCCGGCAACCTTCATCAGCTTGAAGGCGCTGCCGATATGGCCGGTGGAGGTCATGTGCGGACCACGGCAGAGATCGAACCAGTCGCCCTGATGATAGATTTTCAGATCCTGCCCTTCGGGGATCGCGTCGACGAGCTCGACCTTGTAGGCCTCGCCCTTTTCGGCGAACACCTTCTTCGCCTTCTCGCGCGACCAGATTTCCTTGGTGAACGGCGCGTTGCGGGCGATGATCTCCTTCATCTTCTTTTCGATCTTCGGCAGGTCTTCCGGGGTGAACGGAACCTCGCGGGCGAAGTCGTAATAGAAGCCGTTCTCGATCACCGGACCGATGGTCACCTGCGTTCCGGGCCAGAGTTCCTGCACGGCTTCCGCCATCACATGGGCGGCGTCGTGGCGGATCAACTCCAGCGCGCGGTCATCGGTGCGGGTGACGATCTCGATGCGGCCATCAGCCACCGGGTCGGCGAGGTCGCGCAATTCGCCGTCGAGCGCGATCGCGACGGCCTTCTTGGCCAGCGACTTCGAAATCGACTCGGCGACATCGCGGCCGGTCGTGCCGGCGGCATAATCGCGCTTGGAGCCATCGGGAAATATGAGGGAAATCTGCTCGGACATGTCATGCTCCTGAAAACCAGTCCCGCCAACGAATGCGGGTGGACAAACTGCCGTTCTGCACGGCGTCTTAAACGAGGCAGGTCAATAAAGAAAAATCGGCCCTGCGTAAAGTCGCAAGGCCGATCCTGTCATTTCCGGTGATCGAACGGGATCAGAATTTCACGCCGACGCCCGCGGTCACCGCATGACTGTGCATCTTGAATTTGGCCGTGCCGCCGGCAAGAGACGCGAGGTCCTTGACGACCTCCTGATCCGGGTAGCCGGTATAACGATATTCCAGCCGCCCGAAGACATTGTCGGTGAACGCGTAGTCGAGACCGGCGCCGACCGTATAACCATAGACCGTATCGCTGATGCTGATATCCATCGCACGAATATAGGCATTGGCGACGGCAGCGCCGCCGGTGACGTAGACCAGGGCATCGCCGAATGCGTAACCGACGCGGCCGCGCAGGGTGCCGCTCCAGTTGGAGCCAATCTCACCGTTGAAGCCGAGCCCGGTGGGTATTTCCCGCTTGCCCCAGCTGTAATCGGCGTCGCCCTCGACGCCCACAACGACATTGCTGCCGAGTTGCTTGTTGTATCCCGCAAACAGACTGGCAATCGCGCCGTTATAGTTCAGACCTTGGGTCCCTCCGCCGCTGATCGTGCCGCGCCCGCCGGTCCAGCTATAGCCACCGCTGAGACCGGCATAGGGTCCGTCCCATTGAGGCTCTTCCTCGATATAGACTTCCTGGTAAGCCACGGGCTGAATTGGCGGGCGCAGCGCCAGGTCGGCGGCAACCGCCGGAAGGCATGATGCACCATAAAGGGCGAGAAGTGACGCTGACAGTTTCCTCATGGAAGGCTCCGTACGTGATTACTTATAGAAGCATTAGCGCATGAAGCGTTAAGAAAGCGTCAGCTCATGGTTTATATTACCTTAATATATGCAGGTTCCCGATGGTCGCGTCACTCGCCGTTTCTGGCGGAATCGAGTTTCATGTAGTCGAGCGGCAGTTCGGTGGAGAACTTGATCTGCTCCATCGCGAAGGAAGACGAGACGTCGCGGATTTCGATCTTCGCGATCAGTCGCTTGTAGAACGCGTCATAGGCCGCGATATCGGGCACCACCACGCGCAGCAGATAGTCGACGTCGCCGCTCATGCGGTAAAACTCGAGAACTTCCGGAAAATCGGCGATCACCTCCGAAAACCGCTTCAGCCATTCCACCGAATGGGTGTTGGTGCGGATCGAGACGAACACGGTGACATTGGCGTTGACCTTTTCCGGGTCCAGCAGCGCCACCCGGCGCGTGATGATGCCTTCCTCCTCCATCTTCTGGATGCGCCGCCAGCAGGGCGTGGTCGAAAGCCCAACCTTCTTGCCGATATCGGCAACCGCCAGCGTGGAGTCTTCCTGTATCAGGCGCAAAATTTTCCTATCAAGGCGATCCATATCCGCTCTCCATAAAATATTTTTGCTCTTATAGCATTATTTTTCCCGATGAGAAGGGTGACAAGCCCCGAAAAGCCGGACGGCGGCCTTCAGCTCGGGCAGCACCTCCGCCTCGAACCACGGATTGCGCCGCAGCCATGCCGTGTTGCGCCAGCTTGGATGCGGCAGAGGCAGGATTCGGGGGCTGGTGTTGGCGAAGTAGCTGGCGCGCCAGTTGCGCACGGTTTCCGTCAGGGTTTTGCGGCTCGCCTCACCCATATGCCATTTCTGGGCATACATGCCGATTGCCAGCACGAGTTCGATCTGCGGCATTGCCGCCATCGCGCGCTCGCGCCATTGCGGCGCGCATTCCCTGCGCGGCGGGAGGTCGCTGCCGCGGGCGTCGTAGCCCGGAAAACAGAAGCCCATCGGCACGATCGCGAAGCGCGCCGTATCATAAAAGGCCGCGCGGTCGACCCCCATCCAGTCGCGCAGCCGGTCGCCGGAGCGGTCATTGAACGGAATGCCGGTCTCCTGCACCCTGAGCCCCGGCGCCTGACCGGCGATCAGCACCCGCGCCGTGGGCGACAGGATCGCCACCGGGCGCGGTTCATGCGGCAGCGGATCTCCCGCCTTCGGGCAATCGCGGCAGATGCGACAGGCCGCGATCCGTTCTGCGAGCTCGATCTGTTGTGTCAGTGCAAACTCCATCATTACCGACGCCACGCATAAATGGGTTACCGCCCTCTTAAAAAACAGCCCTAACAAACCCTTTACGGATTTCTTAACAATTCGTTCGTATCCTCGTTTGCAATCGAGGATGGATGCGATGACGAACCGTGCCGAACTGATTGACGCCCCCCGCGACAAAGCCGACAGCGTCGGCGAATTCCGCGCCGCCCTTCAAAGCCTCGAAAAGAGCGTACCGGCGGTCGCGATCATGCTGGCGCTCGCCGGCGGCGGCTTTCTCTATCTCGGGCGCGACCTGATCTTCGTGGTCTGGGCGCTGGCGGCGCTGATCCTGCACGCCGTCGCCTTCATGACCGTCCGCCGCGCCGCGCGCGAGGGCGAGGATACCGCATCGTTGCGCACATGGAATGCCCGCGTCATCGGCGCCTACTGGCTTGCCGGCGGCGCCTGGGCGCTTCTGTCCGTGCTGGAATGCGGCGCCTGCACCGGCGCGGCCTTCCCGTTCTTCAAGGCTTCGATGGTGATCGTCGCGCTGTCGATGATGGCGCTCGGGGCGGTCGCGCTGCCGCGTTCGGCCTGGCATGTTTTCCTGCCGGCGGTCTTGGCCTTCGCGGTCGTCGCCTATCGCAGCCGCGAGCCTTTCGATGTCGGGTTGGCCGCCGTCCTTGCGATCGTGATGCTGTTCATCGCCTATTTCAACCATCATATCGCCAACAGCGACAAGGCGCTGAAAACCCGGGAAAGCGAAAAGGACGCGCTTGCCTGCCGGCTGACCGAGAGCCTTGCGAAAGCCGAGGCCGCGGCCGAAGCCGCCGAAAAGGCCAACCAGGCCAAATCCACGTTCCTCGCGGCGATGTCGCACGACCTGCGAACGCCGCTCAACGCGATCATCGGCTTTTCGGAGATCATGAAAACCGAGATGATGGGACCGATGACGAACCCCTATTATCGCGAATATGCCGCCGATATTCATCAGTCGGGCCGCCATCTGCTCGATATGATCGACAGCGTCCTCGACCTGTCGCGGCTGGAAGCCGGGGGCTATCGGCTGAACGAGCAACCGGTCTATCTCGTCGACATCATCGATGCCTCGATGGCGATGATCGGCGGCGAGGCCGCCAACAAGGCGATCGCGCTCAAATGCGATGTCGAGGGCGCGCTGTCGCCGCTCATGGCGGATGGCCGGGCGGTCAAGCAGATGCTGATCAACCTGATCTCGAACGCCGTCAAATTCTCTCCGGAGCGCTCCGATGTGCTGATCCTCGCCGGCGACACCGCTGAGGGCGGACAGTATCTCAGCATTCGCGATTTCGGTTGCGGCATGGACGACGAAGCGCTGGCGCTAGCCACCACCGCCTTTTCGCGCGGTGCCGAGGCTCGCGGCATCGAAGGCTTCGGGCTCGGCCTGTCGATCGTCAAGCAGCTCGCGGAAGCCCATCAGGGCGAGTTGATCCTGCAATCGGCTCCCGGCGAAGGCACGCTTGCGACGATCCTGTTTCCCGCAAGCCGGGTCACCGGCCTGCCGGCCGCCACCCTCCACCACGAGGACACCGGCCTCACCGTCACCCTGTCTCCGGCGCGCCATATGCCGTTTAGACCCGACAGCATCGAGATCGAAACCCCGGCGAGCGTTTCGCAAACGCGCAGCGCCCGCGACCGGCTTGCCGCATCGCTGAAACGTCGCGCCCGCAAGGTCGCCAACGACGCGCCTTCGACGCCGGAAGAAGGCTCTGCCGCAAGTCTCGCTTTCGAGGACGCGCTTGAGGCGGAGATCATCGAAGCGCTGCAGGCCGAAGACGGCGGTCGCCGACATGAAGCAGCCAATGCCGCATGACGCGCCTGCGATCCCGGTGATCGAAACGGAACGGCTGCGGCTACGCCGGCTCGACTTCGCCGACTGGCCGGCCTATTTCGCCTTCCTCGCCTCCGAGCGCGCCCGCTATATGAGCGGGCCGCACAGCGCGGAAACCGCCTGGGCCTTCTTCTGCAACGATATCGCCCAATGGTCTCTGTTCGGCCACGGCGCGCTGATGTTCGAAGACCGGGATACCGGCGCGACGCTTGGGCAGGTTGCGCTCTGCCAGGGACCGCTTTTCCCGGAACTCGAACTCGGCTGGTTCGTCTATGACGGTGCCGAGGGCAAGGGCTATGTGCTTGAGGCCGCCGCCGCGATGCGCGATTGGGGTTTTGAAGCCCTGGGCATTGCCGAATGCGTCAGCTATATCGATCCGGAAAACACCCGTTCGATCCGGCTTGCCGAACGGCTCGGCGCCAGGCTCGATCCGGACGCCCCCGCCCCTCACCCGGCAACCCTCGTCTACCGACATCGACGATAAGCGCCTCAGAAAAACACCACATAGACGGCGTAGATCACATTGCCGGCGATCAGGCAGAAGGTCGCGAACGAGCCGAGATCCTTGGCGTGCTTGCCTTCCAGCGAGCGCTCGGGCGAGACCCGGTCGATGATTTCCTCGATGGCGGTATTGAGCGATTCCGCGGCAAACAGGCAAAGCATCAGGATCACGAAAATCATGAACTGCACGGGGGTTGCGCCGACGAGGAAGAACACCACGAGGCCGAGCACGAAGCCGATCAGTTCGTGGCGAAAGGCCTCCTCCTGCAATAACCGCATGAACCCCTGGAACGAATAGCCGCCCGCCGCGATCAGATGGCGCAAACCCTTCTTCTTCTCGATAGGGGCCATTCACTACCCTTCGCCGTTTTCACAAAAGCCATCGGCCAGCGCGCTTCGGTACCCCTGAAAGCCGCTCGGCCCCGGCAACGTAGCGCAAACTGCCACAGGCTTGTGACAGTCCCGCGACATGCCGGCAACTCAGCCCTCGCGGTCGGAAACACCCGCTTCCTCGAAGGTTGCCATGCCAGTGTGACAGGCGGCGGCCGCCTTGACCAGACCGGCGGCAAGGGCCGCCCCCGTGCCCTCGCCCAGCCGCATGCCGAGCGCGAGCAGCGGCGTCTTGCCGAGCTTCTGGACCAGTTTCAGATGACCGGGCTCGGCGGAGACATGGGCGATCATGCAATGGTCGAGCGCCGAAGGGTTGATGGCCTTCAGAACGGCGGCGGCGGCGGTCGCGACATAACCATCGATCAGCACCGGCACTTTCTGCATCCGTGCAGCGATGATGGCGCCCGCGATCGCCGCGAGTTCCCGCCCGCCGAGACGGCGCAACGCCTCCAGCGGATCGGACAGGTGATCCTTGTGGAGCGCGACCGCCTGCTCGACCAGGGCGAGCTTGCGTTCGTAAGCCTCTCCTTCCACGCCTGTGCCCGGGCCGACCCAGTCGGCGGCACTGCCGCCATAGAGCCCGTAGCAGAGCGCGGCGGCAACGGTGGTATTGCCGATGCCCATCTCGCCGAGGCAGAGAAGATCAACGCCGCCGGCGACCGCCTCCATGCCGTAGGCCATGGTCGCGGCGCAATCGCGCTCCGAAAGCGCGGGCTCAACGGAGATATCGCCGGTGGGGTGATCAAGCGCGAGATCGAATATTTTCAGGCTGAGATCGACGCTGGCGCAGATCTGGTTGATGGCGGCCCCGCCCTTGGCAAAATTTTCGACCATCTGCTTTGTCACTTCCGCCGGATAGGCCGACACGCCCCGGGCAGCTATGCCGTGATTGCCTGCAAAAACAGCAACCATCGGGCGATTAACCGCGGGCGCACGACCGCTCCAGGCGGCAAGCCACATCGCGATTTCTTCCAGCCTGCCAAGTGAGCCCGGCGGCTTGGTAAGCACGGCATTGCGTTTTCTTGCGGTCGAGAGTATGTCAGCGTCGGCCTTGGGGAAGGCTTCCAGCAAACTGCGAAAATCCTGAAATGGGTGTCCAGCGCTCATGTAATTTTATGTCCCGTGCTATGCTGAAAGCGTCTACCCGCGCTCATATTTTTCAAACGACAGTCAATCAAGACCGAAGACGTGGAAACGAGCAGAAACCGATGAAGATGCCCTTCTTCATTACTGATTTGGCAAGCGCCGTCACTTTTCTCACACGCGTGAGGCTGCCCGGGCTGGTGATGGCCGACATACCCGCTGGCGCCCGCGCCGCTTGGGCGTACCCCCTTGCAGGCGCGATTGCAACCATCGCGCCCGCAATCGCCCTGGCCGGCTTTGTCTGGATCGGAGCATCGCCGCTGATCGCTGCCCTCATCGCCATGCTTGTCTCGATCATGATCTGCGGCGGGCTTCACGAGGACGGACTGGCCGATGCGGCCGACGGGCTTTTCGGCGGACGTGACCGCGAAAAGGCGCTGTCGATCATGAAGGACAGCCATTCCGGCGTCTTCGGCGTCACCGCGATCGTTCTCTCGCTGCTGCTCAGGGCTGCTGCACTTGCAGCCCTCGTCACGCAGTATGGCCCGCTGCCGGCGGCATTGCTTTTCGTCGCGGCCGCCACCGCCGGTCGCGGCTGTCTGGTGCTGCAATGGTATATTCTGCCGGCAGCTCGTAGGGAAGGCGCGGCCGCCGCCATGGGTCGGCCCGGCATCCGGACAACGGCGGCGGCCGAGGCGATCGCCCTCGTCTCGTGTGTCGCGCTCGGCATCGCCGCGCACACGTTGAGCCCGGTTCTGGCGGGCCTTGCCTTTGCAGCCGTCGCGTCGCTTCTGTTTGCCGCCTTCGTCAACAGAAGGATCGCCGGTCACACCGGCGACACGCTGGGCGCGGCAGCACAGATCGGCGAGATCGTTTTCCTCCTAACCCTTGTTATCGCCGCCTGAATCCCGATATCCCACCAATATCTTGTCATCTCGGACCGGGAGTGAATGCGTTGCGCCTTTTCTGGATTTTGATCGCCATCGTCTCGGTCGGCATGATCCTGCTGATGGTGACGGGAACCAGCGGCACGACGCTTGGCCTCGACAGCGATGAGTTTGCCAGCACCCTGTGGCTTGCGCCGATATTGCTGCTGGTATCCGCCGGCGTCCTGCAGAGCCGCCGCAATCTCGGCTTCGTGTTCCAGTCGCTGCTGATCTGGGCGGCGGTGCTGCTCGTGGTGGCCGCGGCCTATATTTTCCGCGATGATTTCCGTAATATCGGCGCAAGGCTTTTCGGCGGGCTGATCCCCGGCATGGCGATGGTGACGACGACCTCCGACGGGCGTGGACAGGTGATCCTCAACAAACGCCTCGACGGCCATTTCGCGGCCGATGTCGAAATCGACGGGAAAACGATCACCATGCTTGTGGATTCCGGCGCAAGCCGCGTGACGCTGACCGCAAGAGATGCCGCCCGGATCGGCCTTGAGGGCTCCGACCTCAGCTATACAGCGATGGTGACGACCGCCAATGGCACGGCAATGGCCGCCCCGATAACGCTCGAGGAGGTTTCGATCGGCCCGATCACGCGGCGCAACGTCAAGGCGATGGTGGCGACCGAAGGCCGGCTTGAAGAAAGCCTGCTCGGCATGAGCTTCCTGTCGACGCTGACGTCGGTCGACATGCGATCCGACGAATTGCGGCTCACCGAGTAACGGCTCAGAAGAACGAGTAGAAAAACCGCGCCGAGATGATCAGCAGAAAGATGCCGAACCCGGCCTCCAGTTTCCGCTTGCTGAGCCGATGCGCGACGGTTGCGCCAAGGGGCGCGATCAGCATTGTGATCGGAATGATCAGGAGAACGGCCACCCAGTTGATATAGCCGGTCGAGAATGGCGGAAGGCCCGCCTTGCCCCATCCGCCGATGATGTTGCCGATGAAGCTCGGCATCGAAATCAGCACGCCGACCCCCGCCGAGGTCGCCACCGCCTGGTGGATCGGCCGGTTGAAGAATGTCATGAAGGTATTGTTGAGCGTGCCGCCGCCGATACCGACAAGGCCGGACAGCAGGCCGATGAACCAGCCATAGATGAACAGCGCCGGGTTTTTCGGCAGATCGTCGCCCAGCCGCCATTCGGCCGATCTCGGATAAAGCATCTTGATGCCGATCAGCAGCGTAATCACCGCAAAGGCGCCCCGCAGCAGGCTGCCCGGCGCATAGGCGATCACCAGCGTCGAAACGACCGCTCCGAGCGGAACGGCGATCACCCAGCGCCTCAGCAGCGCCATGTCGACCGCGCCGCGCTTGTAATGCGACTGAAAGGAACGCAGCGATGTCGGAATGATGATCGCGAGCGAGGTGCCGACGCTCAGCTTGATGCGCAGCCCGTCATCGACGCCGAACAGCGCGAACGCCTGATAGAACACCGGAACCAGCACCGCGCCGCCGCCGATGCCGAAAAGCCCCGCCAGAAACCCGGCAACCCCGCCGGCAAGCGCCAGCAATACGGCAAGTTCGAGGAGTTCGGAAAGCGGCGGCATCTCATTCCCTTCTGAGGCACTGGCATCTTTCCGAAATTTACGGAATGAAAGCTCAATTACGTCTCAATGTCATCAAAACGAGATGTTCTTACACTATCCAGACCACGGGGCAAGGCGGCGCGATTGCTCGCCTCGTGATGATTTTCATAACCTGCTTATTGTGGCCCCGGATTTTTGAGAGTGCTTTAGTTCCCTCTGTTTCGGATCACCGAATTATTTCCGCCTTTTACCGGCCCCCCAACGGGGCCGGTCTTTTTTTGCCGGCCCGGCAGGCTTCCCGGCTGACACAAGATCGTTCAGCCTTCGAGATCGACGTCGAGGATCGCCATCGAGAAATTATAGGACCGGTCGCCGTCCTCGTCGTCGAGATAGATGACGCCGATGAACTCGTCGCCATTGTAGACCTCGCAGGAATCATCCTTGCGCGGTCGCGTCCGAACCGCAAAGGTCGGCCCGAAGAGACGTTTGAAATAGGCGTCGAGTTTTTTGATTTCGTCTTGTTTCAAGGGATTTTCTCCGTCTGGCCTTTGCATGTCGCCGGCTTTTGCCATGCGCGCCGGCGAAACGCAAACGCCCCGCGACGCGGATTTGCTCTGCGCCGGCCTCTATTCCTCGGAAATGATCAGCTGGTCCATCGAACGCGCGGGGTCGGAGCAGCCGGCCGTGCCGATGACCTTGGCGGGAACGCCAGCGACCGTGGAATTGGCCGGCACCGGCTTCAGCACGACCGAGCCGGCCGCGATCCGCGAGCACTTGCCGACCGTGATATTGCCGAGAACCTTCGCCCCCGCGCCGATCAGAACGCTGTCGCCGATCTTGGGATGGCGGTCGCCGGTCTCCTTGCCGGTTCCGCCGAGCGTGACGCCCTGCAGGATCGAGACGTCGTCGCCGATCGTCGCCGTCATGCCGACCACAAGGCCGGTGGCATGATCGAGGAAAATGCCCTTGCCCATCTTCGCGGCCGGATTGATGTCGGTCTGGAAAACGCTGGAGGACCGGCTCTGCAGATAGAGCGCCAGATCCCGCCGGCCCCTGTTCCAGAGCCAGTGGGCGAGGCGATGGGTCTGGATCGCGTGGAAACCCTTGAAATAGAGCACCGGCTCCATGAACCGGGTGCAGGCCGGGTCGCGGTCATAGACCGCCTGGATATCGACGCGCAGGATATCGCCCCATTCCGGCCAGTCGCGGCGCATTTCCTCAAAGGTCTGGCGCAGCAGGATCGCCTGGACATCGGGGTGGTCGAGCCGTTCGCAGATGCGGTGGACGACGCAATCCTCCAGCGAATCATGGTTGAGAATGGTCGAATACAGAAACGCGGCGAGGATCGGATCCTTTTCGAGTGCGTATTCGGCTTCCGACCTCAGGCTCGCCCAGATCGGATCGACGGCCTTCAGGTTGGATTCCTGGCTGTTCTTTTCGGGCTGCGCGGCCATGACGGCCTCCTCTTCTTCCGGTTCTTCCGGGCGTCAAACCTGCCGGCACCGATAGGGTCGGTGAAGGACGCAATTTGCGGGGAATATAGATCAGCCTGCCGCAATTACCAATGCGGCCGGCTTCAGTTTTTCGTGTCAGGCATCCGGGTCGTGCGAAACGCCCTGAAGAAAGTCCAGAACCGCCTGCTTGAAGACCTTGTCGCCGACGGCGAGCATGTGGTCGCGGTTGGGGATGTTAAGCGCCCTCGCATTCTGCATCAGGCCCGCAAGCGTCTGGGGCGAGCCGGCGAGATCGTCGCGGGTGCCGACCCCGATCAGCGTCGGCGCGGCGATGCTGCCGACATCCTCGCGCGAAACCAGTGCGCGCGAGGTCTCGATACAGGCGGCAAGCGCGATCCGGTCGCTTCGGGTCTGATCGGCGAAGGCGCGGAACATGCGGCCGCGCTCATGGGTGACATCGTCGAGCGAGGGCGCGCGAAGCGCTTCCGCGATCGGATCCCAGTCGCCGGCCCCGTCGCAAAGCGCGATGCCGAGCCCGCCGAAGATCAGGCTGCGGACCCTTTCGGGATTATCAAGCGCCAGAAAGGCGGCGATGCGCGCGCCCATGGAATAGCCCATCACATGGGCGTTCTCGATTTCGAGGTGATCGAGCAGGGCGGCGGCGTCGCCAGCCATCAGCGCCGGGTGGTAAAGTTCGGGATCGTGCGGCTTGTCGCTCCTGCCATGGCCGCGATTGTCGAGCGCGATCACCCGGTAGCCCGCCTCGCCCAGCGTCTTCAGCCAGCCCGGATGAACCCAGTTGACGGAAGCCGTCGAGGCAAAGCCGTGAATCAGCAGAACGGGCTCGCCCGCGCCCGCATCGAAATACGCAAGGTCGAGGCCGTCATGCTCGAAACTGTCGAAATCCGGGAGATTGAAATTCATGGCTGCACCGCGGCTGATCATTGTCAAAACAGGCCCGCGAAAAGCCGCCTGCGCGGCAAATCGGGTACTACACATTTGCGGCAAAGAGTTATAGTGTCCGCGCCGAAAGCTCAAGGAACCGGAGACAATTATGGCTGGTCACGCGATCGCGCATTTCAAGAACGACGAGGGACATCGCTCCATCGAGATCGGGGTCAAGGAATTCATGTGCGTCGGCGCATCCTCGCCCTTCGACCATCCGCATATCTTCATCGATATGGGCGATGACAGCGAAGCCGTCTGTTCCTATTGCTCGACGCTTTACCGCTACAACCCTGCCCTTCACGGCGAACAGTCCAACCCGCCCGGCTGCGCCTACCAGGTTGACGCAGCCTGACCTCACGCCCGCCGCCCGGATGAATGCCGGGAGCGGCCGGAGGATGCCATGACGGTTCATCATGTCGCGATCATCGGAGCGGGCATCGCCGGGCTGAACGTGGCGCTTGCACTGGCGCGCCGCGGCATTTCAAGCGACGTCTTCGAGCAGGCGGAAGCCCTGGACGAGGTCGGCGCCGGCCTGCAGATTTCTCCCAATGCCGCGCGCTGTCTGGAACAGGTCGGCGTGCTCCACAGGATCGAGAGCCAGTGGCGCGAGCCGCGCGAGGTCACGCTCGCCTCGGGCATCAGCCTGCGCCGGATCACCGGCCTTCCGGTGGGCGAGGCGCGTTCCCGCTGGGATGCGCCTTACGGCGTTCTCCACCGCGCCACATTGCAGACCGCGCTGAAACAGGCGGTCAGCGAAGAGCCGCTCGCCACGTTGAGGCTTGGCCATCGCATCGTATCGCCGGATATGGCGACGATTGCGGCCGCCGGCCATCGCAAACCCGACGCGGTCATCTGCGCCGACGGCGTCTGGTCCGCCAGCCGCAGGCATATTGCCGGTGCGCCGAAAGCGCGGTTTTCCGGCAATATCGCATGGCGTTTCGTGGTTTCCGCCGAAGATACGCCGGCGTTCCTGAGCCGTGAGCACGTCACCGCCTTCATGGGCCCGAGCGCGCATCTGGTCGCCTATCCCCTGCGCGATGTCAGCGGCTTCAACCTGGTTGCGATCGCCGCCGGCGCGAGCCCCGGGGAGACATGGGACGGCAAGGCCGGCCATAGCTGGCAGGTCGCGCGCAACGAATATTTCGGCGGCTGGAACCCTGCGCTTCAAAAACTTTTTTCGAAGGCCGCGCCTGCGGTCTGGCCGCTTTACGAGGTTGCCGACGGGCGCTGGCATAACGGCGCCGATACGATCATGATCGGCGATGCGCTTCACGCGATGATGCCGTTTTCGGCTCAGGGCGCGGCTATGGCGATAGAAGATGGCTTCGAGCTTGCCGCGTTTCTCGCCGAAATGCCTGTTTCTGATGCCTTTTCAGCGTTCGAGGCCCATCGCAGACCGCGACTGGAGCGGCTCAGAAAACGCACCAGCCTCAACAGGTTCGCCTATCATGCGCGCGGTCCCCTCCGGTTCGGCCGCGATGCGGTGCTGACGATGCGCTCCCCCGATTCCCTTGCCCGCGAACTCGATTGGCTCTATGGCTATGAGGCCTACGGTTTCGGCCGGAACTGAAGCGAATACCCGGATTGCCGTTCGCGCTGGGCTTCGTTCATCCAGGCTTCAGCTTTCGCCCGCCATACTCCATTTTGCCATTTTCTTTTGCGTTGGCTTCAACACTCGTTTCGGAGAGCAAACATGAGAGCAAGCGCCGTTTTGAAATCTGCCGGCATTGCGCTGGCGGCGGCACTGATGTCGGTCCAGGCGCATGCGGCAACCTCCGCCTTCGCCACGTCCAACGTCAATCTTCGCGCCGGCCCCTCAACATCGTACCCTTCGGTCACGGTTGTTCCGGCCGGCGCCAGTGTCGTCAACAATGGATGCCTCGCCGATTACAGCTGGTGCGACGTGTCCTACGCCAATTATCGCGGCTGGCTTGCCGCGCGCTATATCCAGGTGGTTTACCAGAACCAGCGCCAGACGCTGTCGCCGGCGATCGCCTTTGCCTCCGGCGTCGCGATCACCGCGTTTTCTCAGTCCTACTGGAACAATTATTACCGCGGATACCCATGGTACAATACATGGGGCCGTTATCCGCCCTACTATGCGCCGCGTCCCTATTACCCGCCGCCCGGATGGCGCGCGCCGCCCGGCTGGGGTGGTCCGCCGCCCGGCTGGAGGGCGCCGCCCGGCTATCGCCCGGCATGGGGAGCGCCGCCGCCCGTTTATCGCCCGCCGCCGCCCGCTTACCGGCCGCCGCCGGTGAACCGCCCCGGCTACCGACCGCCGCCTCCGGGTTACCACGGTGGCCCGCCGCCCGGATATCACCGCCCGCCGACAGAATTCCATGGCGGACGCATGGAGCGGCGCTGAAACAAAGAGCCGGCGATCACAACCGATCGCCGGCTCTTTGTTTTTCCCTCAGAGAATGCAGGGGCCGTTACGCGGCCCGCGCGGCCGCCAGCCCCTTTTCGAGGTCGGCCATCAGGTCCCCGACGTCCTCAAGGCCGATCTGGAGGCGGATCAGCGGGCCGTCCTCAGGGGCGGTGCTTATTGTGCGGTTGGACAGGTTTACCGGCACCGCAAGCGATTCATATCCGCCCCAGGAATAGCCGATGCCGAACAGGTCCAGCGCGTCGAGGAAGGCATGCTGGCGGCGGCGGAAAGCGCCCTCCTCGGCCGCGAGCACCACCGAGAACAGACCTGTCGCGCCCTTGAAATCGCGCTTCCACAGATCATGGCCGGGGAATGACGGCAGGCCGGGATGCAGCACCCGCGACACGCCCGGCTGGTCTTCCAGCCACGCCGCCACTTCGAGCGCGCTTTTCTGATGATGCGCGAGACGCACGCCCATCGTTCTCAGCCCCCGCAGGATCTGGTAGCTGTCGTCCGGGGCCGCGCACATGCCTGTCCAGGTATAATGCTGGAGAAGCTGCGGGAAGCAGCGCTCATTGGCCGAAGCCGTGCCCATCAGAATGTCGGAATGGCCGGACGGATATTTGGTCGCCGCGCTGAGCGACAGGTCGGCGCCGAAATCGAGCGGCTTGAAATAGAGCGGCGTCGCCCAGGTATTGTCCATCGAAACGATCGCGTCACGGGCGTGGGCGATATCGGACAGCAGCCGGATATCCTGGATCTCGAACGTGTTCGATCCGGGGGATTCGGTATGCAAAAGCCTGGTGTTGGACCTGAACCTGCCCTCGATATCGGCTCCGAGCGCCGGATCGTAATACTCGACCTCGACCCCCAACCCTCTCAACACATTGTCGGCGAAGCGGCGGGCCGGATCATAGACCGAATCGACGATCAGCACATGATCGCCGGGCTTCAGGAAGGCCAGCCACGGCATGGTGATCGAGGCAAGCCCCGAGGGATAAAGCAGCGTACCGGCGGCGTTTTCCAGCATGGTGAAGGCGGCGTTGGCGGCATCGGTGGTCGGCGTGCCATGGGTGCCATAGGTGTATTTCTGGCCGCCTTCGACGGTCGTTTTTGCATTGGGAAACAGCACCGTCGAGGCATGCACCACCGGCGGATTGACGAAGCCGTAATAGGATTGCGGATCATGCCCGCAATGGGCAAGCTTGGTATTATCGCCCATGTCGGAGGCGGCTTCGGGTATTCTGGCCATGGCATCCATTCGCACGGTTATAAGAAACTGCCCCATGTTTTGAAATTTTGCGCAAGGCCGGTCAAGCGCAAATGGTCCGGCCATCCGTCCTTGATAGGTTCAGGTAAACAACTTAACCGCCTGCCCTGTTTGACAGCAACGTCGCGCACAGATTTTGTCTCTCTGCCCATTTATTAGACTAAAGTGGACGTTTGCCATGAAAACCGACCATTTTTGACACCCGAGTATTGACCATCCGGAAAATAACGACTGTGATAAGCCTGCTCGCCCCGAGGGGTAGCGGGCAGTTGTCGTTGCCGGCCTGAAGCTGAACTGGGCGCGGCGGCAACTTGAGATTTCAACGATAAACAAAGGTTGGGAAAATGAAAAAGACGATTCTGTCAGCCGCGATCGGCGCAGTAGTCTTGGGTCTTGGCGCCCAGGGCGCTACGGCCACGACACTTGAGGACGTCAAATCAAAGGGAACTTTGACTTGCGGCGTCAGCACGGGCCTGCAGGGCTTTTCCGCGCCCGACAATGAGGGTAACTGGTCCGGTCTGGACGTCGATTATTGCCGCGCGATCTCCGCCGCGATCTTCGGCGATCCCGACAAGGTGAATTTCGTTGCCCTGACGGCAACCGACCGTTTCCCGGCGCTGCAGTCCGGCGAAGTCGACGTGCTGAGCCGCAACACCACCTGGACGCTGTCGCGCGACACCTCGCTCGGCCTCGATTTCCGCACCGTCAACTATTATGACGGCCAGGGCTTCATGGTGCCGAAGGATCTCGGCGTCTCGTCGGCCAAGGAACTCTCCGGCGCTGCCGTCTGCGTTCAGTCCGGCACCACCACCGAACTGAACCTTGCCGATTACTTCTCGGCCAACGGCATGGACTACAATCCGGTCGTCTACGAACAGCTCGAAGACGTCAACAACGCCTTCAATCAGGGCCGTTGCGACGTTTATACCACTGACCAGTCCGGCCTTTATGCGATCCGTCTGACGCTGACCGATCCGGACAACTACGTGATCCTGCCCGAGATCATCTCGAAGGAGCCGCTTGGGCCGGCCGTTCGCCAGGGCGACGACCAGTGGGGCGATATCGTTTCGTGGGTTCACTACGCGATGCTGAACGCCGAAGAATTCGGGATCACCTCGGAAAATGTCGACGAAATGGCCGAGACCTCCGACAATCCGGGGATCAAGCGCCTGCTCGGCACCGAGACCGACAGCAAGCTCGGCGCCGATCTCGGCCTCGACGAAAAGTGGGCCTACAATGTCATCAAGCTCGTCGGCAATTACGGCGAAATCTTCGACAAGGATGTCGGCGCGGGCAGCCCTCTGAAGATCGACCGCGGCCTGAACGCGCTGTGGACCGATGGCGGCCTGCAATACGGCCCGCCGATCCGCTAAGCCGGACTGGTTGTTGATATAATTCAAGTTGGCGCATGGCGGAGTGCCGCCATGCGCCCAGCAAAACAAGAACCCTTTCGGGCAACAACTTCCGGTAACCGGGGAACACATGGCTGATACGACAAGCAACGCTTCCTTTGGGGAGTCGCGGGTTGCCGCGCTTCTATACAATCCCGCTGTCAGAGGTTTCGTCTACCAGCTGGTGACGGTTATCCTGGTCGTGGCATTTGTCTGGTGGGTCACAGACAACACCATCACGAACCTTCAGAACGCCGGCATCGCCTCCGGCTTCGGCTTTCTCGACAGTCGCGCCGGCTTCGACATCGCGCAGACCCCGATCGCCTACAATAACGACATGACCTATGGCCGCGCCCTGGTTGTCGGCATCATCAACACGGTCATCGTCTCGGTCGCGGGCATCATCACCGCAACCATCGTCGGCTTTCTCGTCGGGGTCGGACAGCTTTCCTCGAACTGGCTGATTGCCAGGCTCAGCCAGATCTATGTCGAGATCTTCCGCAACATTCCGCCGCTGCTGGTCATCTTCTTCTTCTATACCGGCGTCCTGTCGCTGCTGCCTTCGGCGCGCGACTCGCTTTCCTTTCCCCTCGACATCTACCTCAACAATCGCGGACTGGCCTTTCCCACCCCGATCTTCGGGCCGGGTTCGTGGCTGATGACGGCCGCGTTTGTGGTCGCGATCGTCGCGGTTGTCACCCTTGCGCTCTGGGCCCGGCGTCGGCAGATGGCGACCGGGCAGCAGTTTCCGGTGATCAGAACCAGCCTCGCGATCCTGATCCTGCTACCGCTCCTCGGCTATTTCGCAGCCGGCATGCCGGTAACGTTCGACATTCCGGTCAAGGGCCGTTTCAACCTGGCCGGCGGCGCCGTGATCGGTCCGGAATTCATGTCGCTCTACCTGGCGCTTTCGCTCTATACCGCCGCCTTCATGGCAGAGATCATCCGCGGCGGCATTCTGGGCGTTGCCAAGGGCCAGACAGAGGCCGCGGCGGCGCTCGGCCTGCATCCGCGCAAGGTCACCCGGCTCGTCGTCGTACCCCAGGCGATGCGGATCATCATTCCGCCGATGACCAGCGAATATCTGAGCCTCACCAAGAACTCCTCGCTCGCCGTCGCGATCGGCTACGCCGATATCGTCGCCGTCGGCAAGACGGTGCTCAACCAGACCGGTCAGGCCGTCGAGGTGGTGACGATCTGGATGATCATCTACCTCACCCTTTCAATCCTGACATCGATCTTCATGAACTGGTTCAATGCCAAGATGGCCCTGGTGGAGAGATAAGATGGCGCAAGACCTGGCTTATGTCCGAAAGGAAATGCAGGCGCAGCGGCCTGCGCCGAAGAAGGAAGGCACGGCAATCCAGTGGGTCAGAGCCAATCTGTTCGCCACGCCCAAGGATGCGATCCTCTCCATCATCGGCATCATCTTTCTGGTCTGGGCGATACCGCCGATCGTCGATTGGCTGTTTATCAACGCCGCCTGGACCGGGACGGACCGCGCGACCTGCGCAACGGTGGCGCAGGGCGGCATCCGGCCGGATGGCTGGAGCGGCGCGTGCTGGGCCTTCATCGGCAACAAGATGGATCAGATCATCTTCGGCCGGTATCCGGACGCGGAACTCTGGCGTCCGATCCTCGTCGGCGCGGTGTTCACCATCCTGCTGATCCCGATGCTGATGCCCAGGGCGCCGCACAAGGGCTGGAACGCCTTTCTGCTGTTCCTGGCGCTGCCGTTCATCTCCTTCTTCATTCTGTATGGCGGCGTTTTCGGCCTTCCGGTCGTCGACACCTCGGCCTGGGGCGGGTTGATGGTGACGCTGATCCTGTCCTACTTCGCGATCGCGGTATCGCTGCCGTTCGGCATCATGCTGGCGCTCGGGCGGCGCTCGAAACTGCCGGTGGTGCGCACGCTCTCCATCATGTTCATCGAAGTGGTGCGCGGCGTGCCGCTGATCACGATCCTGTTCATGGCGAGCGTGATGCTGCCGCTGTTCCTGCCCGAGGGCATGACCATCAACAAGTTCCTGCGCGCGATCGTCGGCGTGTCGCTGTTCATCTCCGCCTATATGGCCGAGGTGATCCGCGGCGGCCTGCAGGCGATGCCGAAGGGACAGTTCGAGGGCGCGGCATCGCTTGGCCTTGGCTACTGGCAGACGATGCGGCTGATCATCCTGCCGCAGGCGATCAAGCTGGTGATCCCGGCGATCGTCAACCAGTTCATCTCGATCTTCAAGGACACCTCACTGGTCTCGATCATCGGCATGTTCGACCTGCTCGGCATCATCAAGTTCAACTTCACCGACTCCACCTGGGCCTCGCCCGTCACCCCGATCACCGGCCTGTTGTTTGCCGGTCTCGTTTTCTGGGTCTTCTGCTTCGGCATGTCGCGCTATTCCAGCTTCATGGAACGCCACCTGGACACCGGACACAGAAGTTAGCTTTTTGAGGGCACTGAAATGACCAATGTAGAGACTGTAGACACCTCCCATATGACCGTCTCGGATACCGAGGTCGCGGTCGACATGATCAATGTCAACAAGTGGTATGGCGACTTTCACGTCCTGCGCGACATCAACCTGAAGGTGATGCGCGGCGAACGCATCGTCATCGCCGGGCCGTCCGGTTCGGGCAAATCGACGATGATCCGCTGTATCAACCGGCTGGAGGAACACCAGAAGGGCACGATCATCGTCGACGACATCGAACTGACCGACGACCTGAAGAAGATCGATGAAATCCGCCGCGAGGTCGGCATGGTGTTCCAGCACTTCAACCTGTTCCCGCATCTGACGATCCTGGAGAACTGCACGCTGGCGCCGATCTGGGTGCGCAAGATGCCGAAGAAACAGGCCGAGGAAATCGCGATGCATTACCTGGAGCGGGTGAAGATTCCCGAGCAGGCGGACAAATATCCCGGCCAGCTTTCCGGCGGTCAGCAGCAGCGCGTGGCGATTGCGCGTTCGCTGTGCATGAGCCCGAAGATCATGCTGTTCGACGAGCCGACATCGGCGCTCGATCCGGAAATGATCAAGGAAGTGCTCGACACCATGGTCGGCCTTGCCGAGGAGGGCATGACGATGCTGTGCGTGACCCACGAAATGGGCTTCGCCCGTCAGGTCGCCAACCGCGTGATCTTCATGGACCAGGGCCAGATCGTCGAACAGAACTCCCCCGCCGAGTTCTTCGACAACCCCCAGCACGAGCGCACCAAGCTGTTCCTCAGCCAGATCCTGCATTAGGCCTGGACGGACGACCAATAGCGAAAGCGGACCTTGCGGGCCCGCCTCAGCTTGTTGACAAAGCCCTCACCAAACTCCTCCGTCATGCCGGGCTCGACCCGGCATCCAGGGCCATTTTTTGGTGAATCTCTATAAAGAGTCCTTGCGCGCAAGGACTTACGCCTACTGGATTCCGGCTCAAGGCCGGAATGTCGGTGAAGAGGAAGATGATTCCGTGATCGCTTGCGGGGTTTGTCAACAAACTGAGGCGGACCTTGCGGCCCGTTCGGACTGCCGAAAAACCATATTGCAGACACCTTGAGTTTGCTACCCCCTGCCGTCACCCCGGACTTGACCGGGGGGCCAGGGTTACGGACGCCATACGTGGAAAAGGGGTTACCGTTGATAGCCCTCGGAATTTGGCCCTGGATGCCGGGTCGAGCCCGGCATGACGGAAATATCTGTCAGGGCCTTCGTCAGCAGCCTGAGGCGGACCCTGAGGCCCGCTTTTTTTGCTGGCCCGGCAGCAGCCACGGCGCCTCTTCCTCAGGAAGGCCGGATCGCCACCACCAGCGCGGTCATCGCCAGCGCGAAGACAGCGATTTTCCAGAAATCCATGCGCTTCTTCAGACCCGGAAGCCCGAGCGGCTTGATGATTTGAACCGCCATGGCGGCGATCAGAAGCAGCGATATCAGCTTGGCCATGCTTTTCCCTGACCGCCAGGTCCGACGGCTTTGTCCCCTCTTACAATGGCACGGCCGCCGCGTCACCCTTCGCAGGTTGAATTCACCAGTGCATTTTGCGAAGCAGGTGGTAGAATATCACGGAACATGTGTGGTTATGCCGCGTTGCCCCCAAGGTCGACCGCCTGACCCTGTCCCGCCTTCTTCGGGAGTTTCAAAACAGAAGATCGCCGGCGTGGACCCAAGCCGCGTTCGGTGATCGGGGCGATCCGAGTGAGGCCGGGAAACCGGCCTTGTCCGGATGTCATGTCATAAAGCAAATCCGGGCGTTTTCGCATTTCGATATGCGGGGGCGCCCAAGACCTGAAACGGTCTCTACCCATCCAGGCGAATTTATGAAACGCAGTATCTTCCCCGTTTTCGCGCTCCTGCTCGGCACATTGTTTCTATTCCTGGGCAATGGTCTGCACGGTCTTCTTCTGCCACTGCGCGGCGCGGCGGAAGGCTACAGCGATACCGCGCTTGGCTTTATCGGCACGTCCTGGGCGAGCGGTTTCGTGCTCGGCTGTCTTTTAGCCCCCAGGCTGATCATGCGCATCGGCCATGTGCGGGCGTTTTCAGGCTTTATCGCGATCATCTGCATGGTGGCGCTGACGACCGGCATCTTCGTCGATGAATATGCCTGGATCGCGCTGCGCGCCGCGACCGGCTTTGCCATGGCCGGAACCCAGATGATCATCGAGAGCTGGCTCAACGAGCGGGTCGACAATTCCAGCCGCGGCGTGGTTTTCACCTTCTATACCGGCATCACCCTGCTCGGCGTGGTTGGCGGCCAGCTCGTGGTCGGTTTCGGCAACACCAACACGCCGATCCTGTTCATGGTGGCCGGCATATTCTACTGCGTTGCAATGTTGCCGACGACGATGTCGAACGCGGCTTCGCCACGCCCCCTTCAGGCGGTGAGGATCGACCTCAAGCTGCTCTACCGCAATTCGCCGGTCGCCTGTATCGGCGTACTCCTGACCGGCATCGCCAACGGCGCGTTCGGCACGCTTGTGGCCGTGTTTGCAACCCGCGCCGGTCTGCCGGATAGCCAGATCGCGTTTCTCGTGACCAGCGCCATTCTCGCCGGCGCGGTGGCGCAGGTTCCTTTCGGCAAGATCTCGGACATGACCGACAGGCGCTATGTGATCGCGGCGCTTTCCGGCACAGCGGCGCTCGCCGCGCTGATGATCTTCCTGTTCGAGCCCGGCGCCGAGGTTCTGATCGGCCTCGTCGTGATCTACGGCGCGACGGCAAACGTGCTCTACCCGGTCACCGCATCGCATGCCAATGACTTCGCAAGGCCGGAAGACTATGTGAAGATTTCTAGCGGCCTGTTGTTCCTGTTCGGCATCGGCACCATTATCGGCCCCACGGTCGGCGGCCCGGTGATGTCCGCCTTCGGCCCCTATGCGCTGTTCATCATCACCGCCCTCGCCCATCTGCTGATCCTCGCCTACGCGCTGCTGCGCGCGCGCCTTCGCGCGCCCGTGCCGATGGCCGAACGCGAGGCCTTCATGGCGATGCCGGATGCGGGAACGCCGGTCTCGACCCGCGAAGGGGTTGCGTTCAGAACACCCACCCGGGAATATGGCGAAGACGGCACGGATGACGAAAGCGCCGTGCGAGCAGGGGAGGACGAAAATGTGGAACGAGGATGATCGCGCGCCGAAGAAGAGCAATTATGCGATCGGTTCCGACCTTGAGCCGCATTCCGTCGAGGCGCTGAAAGGCTTCGCGGAGGAGCTTCGCGGCGAGATCGAACGCATCGAGGCGGCGATCCGACGCAAGGGCAGCGACCGCAAGGCGGCCGAAAGTTTCTTCAGAAAATAACGCATGCCAGGTGCGTAAACGCAATATTAACCTTTCCGCGATGTTATTGGCTCATCCGCTATGCGGTATCGGAACCTCTGTCTTAATTCCGATCATCACCCTCTGACTTCAGAGCCGCCATCCGCGGCTCTTTTTTTGCGCCCATTACAGATTGGCGGTGGGTATTAACCTTTCATTAAGAAACGTCTTGCGGTTTTGCGCTACGGGTATATTTGTTTTGTCCAAGTCCTGTTCACGTGAGCAGGCAGCGTAGCCAGAGTAAGTTGATGACCAGTACCGGGGCGAAACCCATAAATTTTGCCGGCAGGGCCGCAAGCTCTCCGCAATTCTACGCGCTCTACGCCGAGGGCATGACGCTTGTCGAGACGACGGCCGCCTATCTCGATGGCCCCGGCCGCGCCGCCTCGAAGCTCCTCGGTCCGCTGGGCTCCGCACTCTACTCCACGGAATCGATCCGGCTCACCACACGGCTGATGCAGCTTGCCTCCTGGCTGCTGCTCCAGCGCTCGCTCAATACCGGCGAAATGACGCTGGATCAGGTGGTGCAGGAGCGCCGCAAACTCCGGCTCGGCGATGGCGATGACCGCATCCCGCACGGGTGGAACGAACTTCCGCCGGGCTTCCGCGACCTCGCGGCCCATACCGACCGGCTCGAGGCGCGCATCCGCAAACTCGACGACAGCCTGATGAAAACCGCGGCGGCTGAGGCCCCGGAAATTTCAGAGAACCAGGTGATCGCCCAGATCGACCTGCTGCAGACCGCCTTCGCGCGGCGCTGAACGGGCCTCGCCCGAAATCCCTGTCGGCTTGCCTGCGACAAAACAGCCCACCAGACAAAAAACCCGGCGCAAAGGCCGGGCTCCAATCTGCTGACAAACCTGCCCTTTTACGGTCCTGTCCTTTTTACGGACGTCACCCTCGGGACAAGCCCGAGGATGACGGAAGAGAGTGGGGTAGGCTTTGGCAGCAAACAAAAAACCCGGCGCAAAGGCCGGGTTTTCAAAATCATTTCTCAGGCAGCAATCAGATGCCGAGACCGCCGAAGCGCTTGTTGAACTTCGAAACGCGGCCGCCGCGATCGAGCAGCTGCTGCGAGCCGCCGGTCCATGCCGGATGCGAGGTCGGGTCGATGTCGAGGTTCAGGACATCGCCTTCCTTGCCCCAGGTGGAGCGGGTTTCGTATTCGGTGCCGTCTGTCATGACGACCTTGATCGTGTGATAATCGGGATGAATATCAGCCTTCATAACTCTCGTTCCTGCAAGCGGGTTTCAGGTCTGGCGGCCATTGCGCCGGCCGGGCCTATTGAATAAACAAAGCCGTGAGACCTCAAAAAGACCACGGCTATCGAAAAGGTTGCGGTCGCTATACAGGAACGTGAGGCGAATAACAAGAGCCGCCGAAAGCAATATCAGACACGGCGGAAACGAGGAAAATCCATTGAGCCGAAATGAACCAGCCGGGGGCGACAGGATGCGGGCGCTGAACCCGCTTACCGGACTTCTTCCCTATATCCGCGCCTATCGCGGCCTCGTGGCGGGCGCGCTGTTCTTCCTGCTGACCGCCTCCCTGGTCACCCTCGCGCTTCCGGTTGCGGTGCGCCGCGTCATCGACCACGGGTTTTCGGATTCCGACGCCCAGTTGATCAACAATTATTTCCTGGTTCTCGGGCTGATGGCACTGGCGCTCGGGATATCGAGCGCGCTTCGCTATTTCTTCGTGATGATTCTCGGCGAGCGCGTGGTGACCGACCTGCGCCGCGATGTGTTCGACAATGTCGTGCGGCTCTCACCCGCCTTCTTCGACGTCAACCAGTCGGGCGAGATCGTCTCGCGCCTGACCGCTGACGCAGTCCAGATCAAGTCGGCCTTCGGGGCCACCGCGTCGATTGCGCTGCGCAACCTGATCATGGGCCTCGGCGCGCTGGCGATGATGGTCTACACCTCGCCCCGGCTTTCGGTGATGGTGATCGCCGCGATCCCGATCGTGGTGCTGCCGCTGATCGCGGCGGGTCGTAATGTCCGCTCCCGCTCGCGCGCGGCGCAAGACGAATTGGCCGATGCCACCGCCTTTGCCGGCGAGGCCATTAGCGCGACCCGGACGCTGCAGGCGTTTACCGCCGAGGCGATGGCCGGCCGCCGCTACGGCTTAAGCGTCGAGCATGCATTTTCAGCCGCCCGATCGACGCTGAAGGCGCGGGCCGGACTGACAGCGGTCGCCATCAGCCTGGTGTTCTGCTCGATTACCGCCATCCTGTGGTTCGGCGCCCAATCGGTGCTTGCCGGCACGATGTCGGGCGGAACGCTCGGCCAGTTCCTGCTTTATTCGGTGCTCGCCGCAGGCGCCCTCGGCCAGCTTTCGGAAGTCTGGGGCGAATTGTCGCTGGCCGCGGGCGCTGCCGAGCGCCTGACCGAACTGCTGCACGAAAAGCGCCAGATCGCCGCCCCGCAAAATCCCCTGCCCCTGCCCGCGCCCGCCACCGGCGCGATCGGGATCGAGAACGTCGCCTTCCGATACCCCACCGGCGGGGCAAAGGCCGGCGCGCTTTCGGGCGTCTCGCTCAGCGTCGCGCCCGGCGAAACCGTCGCCGTCGTCGGCCCGTCGGGGGCGGGCAAGAGCACGCTTTTCTCGCTGCTGTTGCGCTTCTACGATCCCGATCAGGGCCGCATCACCCTCGATGGTCTCGACCTGCGCGACGTCGATCCGCAGGCCCTGCGCGAACGTTTCGCGCTGGTGCCGCAGGATGTCGCGATCTTCGCGGCGAGCATCCACGACAATATCGCGCTGGGGCGGCCCGATGCGAGCCGGGAGGAGGTCCGCGCCGCCGCCATCGCCGCCCAGGCCGACGGCTTTATCGACAAGCTCGAAAATGGCTATGACACCATGGCCGGCGAGCGCGGCATCACCTTTTCCGGCGGCCAGCGCCAACGTATCGCGATCGCCCGCGCGGTGCTGCGCGATGCGCCGGTGCTGCTGCTCGACGAGGCGACCTCGGCGCTGGACGCGGAAAGTGAAACCCTGGTGCAGCAGGCGCTCGGCACGCTGATGCAGGGCCGCACCACGCTGGTGATCGCCCACCGGCTTGCCACCGTGCTTTCCGCCGACCGGATCGTGGTCATGGACGAAGGTCGGATCGTCGAGGAGGGCCGGCACGAAACGCTGGTCAAGAGGAACGGACTGTACGCCCGCCTTGCCCGATTGCAATTCGATGTCGGGACCGAGCGGCGGGCGGGATAAACTACCCGCTTTTCTCAGGCCCCGAAGGCATGAAGGTCGCAAGGAAAATCAAGGCGATGCCAGCCCAGACGAACGGGGTGGGCCATTCGCCGAAGACGACAATGCCGATCAGCACCGCGATCGGCAGCGCGGTGTGGAGCGCCGGCGTCAGTTGCACCGCGTCCGCCATCGAAAACGCCCGCAGCATGGAATAGTTGCTTATATTGACAAGTGCTGCCGAGACGAGAAACAGGCCGAAATCGGCAAGGCTCATGCCGCCCCACGCAAACCATGCCGGGATCGCGGCGATGCCTGCCATCAGCACATACATCCAGAACAGCGCCGGCACCGTCGCCTCGCTCATTGCCACCTGTTTCAACACCACGTTCTTGATGGCGAGCGCAACCGCGCCCGCCAGCGCGACGAGGCCCGCGAGCTGAAAGGTCTCCGTACCGGGACGCAGGATCAGAAACGCGCCGCCGAGACCGAGACCGACCGCGAACCACCGCCGCCAGTCGGCGCGCTCCTTCAACAGCACGATCGCCAGCGGAATGAAGAACAGCGTTTCGAGCTGCAACAGCGCCGCGGCAACCGTGAACGGCAACAGCGATAGCGACGTCACGATCAGGAAGCTGACGACGACGCCGATCGCGGCGCGCAGCACCAGCAGCCGTGGCCCGATGATGCGAAACCCCGCCGCGCCCTGGCCGAGCGCCACCGGCAGCATCATCAGCGCCGACAGGCCATATTGCATGAACATCACCACCAGCGGCGCGTGGCGGGCCGTGAGCGACTTGGAAAACGTGTCGACGAGCGTAAACGCGGCGACCCCGCAGAGCATCAGAAAGGTCGCGACAAGTCGCGTGCTGGGGCGCCGGACAGCGCTGGGAATAGACATGGCTTCTCCTGCCAAAGCGAATTTGGGCCAAAGCAATTTCGAAATGCTTCCTGGAGGAGCCCTCGTCCGCTTGACAGGAAGAACAGCGCAGGAAAAGCGCGATGGTGGGGCACAGAGCCTCGCCATCCTTGCGGAGGGGCAAGGATAGGAAAGGGCGGCGCGGAAGGCAAGCCCCCGCCTACCGCTCCGTCAGCTTGAACTCGATACGGCGGTTCTGCGCGCGCGCTTCGGGCGAGTTGCCCTCCGCGATCGGCTGATATTCCGCAAAGCCCGCGGCCACCAGCCGCTTTGCCGGAACGCCCTCGGACATCAGGTAGCGCACAACGGCGTTGGCGCGCGCCGACGACAGTTCCCAGTTGTCGGCGAACTGGCCGCCGGGCCGGATCGGCACGTCATCGGTATGGCCGTCGACACGCAGAACCCAGTTGATGTCCTCGGGAATTTCCGGAGCGATCTCGAGCAATGCTGCGGCGAGTTTGCCGAGTTCCACGCGGCCGTCATCATTGAGTTCGTCCGAGCCGGACGGAAACAGCACTTCCGACTGGAACACGAAACGGTCGCCGACAATGCGGATATTCTCGCGATCGGACAGGATCTGCCGCAGCCGCCCGAAGAAGTCCGAACGATACCGGTTCAACTCCTGCACCTTCTGTGCCAGCGCCACATTCAGCCTGCGGCCGAGATCGGCGATCCGCGCCTGCGAGGCGTCGTCCTTGGCCTCGGAGACCTCAAGCGCCTCCTCGACGGCGGCAAGCTGGGCCCGCAGCGCCGTGATCTGCTGGTTGAGAAGGGCGATCTGGTTCTGGGCCCGCGCCGAAAGCTGGCGCTCGGCCGCGAGGTCCTCGGACAGCGCGCCGATCTGCGCCTGTGCGCTGTCGCTCGCGCCGGCGCCGGCCTCCAGCAGCGCCTGCAATCTGGTGCGCGCGGCCTCCGCCGATGACAGCGACGCCTGAAGCGAGGCGATCACGTCCTCGGCATCCTGGTTGTTGCCTTTTTCGAGCGCGAGAAGCTGGGTCAGTTCCGCGATCTGGCTGTTGAGCCGGCTCAGCACTTCATCCTTGCCGGAGATCTCGCGCGTCAGGATGAACTGGCCGATCACGAACACGGTGAGCAGGAACATGATCGCCAGAAGCAGCGTGGCGAGCGCGTCGACAAAGCCCGGCCAGTAATCGACGCTGCGATTGGAACGGCGGTTGCGGGCAAGCGCCATGGTCAGCGGTCCCCGAGCTTGTCTGTCAGGCGTTGCAGGGTGCGGCGCAGTTCCTGGGATTCCTCCTGCTGCGCCTCGATCCAGTCGCGCAGCATCTGCTGCTCGTTACGCATGTTCTTGACGACGCCCTGAATGCCCTCGGCAAGCTGCGCCATCGCCGGCACCGAGCTTGCGCCCGCGCCGTTTTCGGCGATCCGGCGCAGTTCCTCCGCGATGATCTCGAACTGCTCGCTGGAGCCGCTGGCAACGCCCTCGAGCGCCGGAGCGAGGTCGGAGGTCACGTCGGTCACCGACGACAACCAGTTTTCGAGCTCCATGTAGAAGCGGTTCTGCGCGCGCCCGGCCTGAAGGTCGAGAAAGCCGAGAACGAGCGATCCGGAAAGGCCGAGCAGCGAGGACGAGAACGCCGTGCCCATGCCCGACAACGGACCCGCAAGGCCCGCCTTCAGGGCATCGAGTACATCGGAGGAATCGCCGGCGTTCGGGTCGAGGTTCTGAATGATGTCGCCGATCGAGCCGATCGTGTTGAGCAGGCCCCAGAAGGTGCCGAGCAGGCCGAGGAAGACGAGCAGGCCGACGAGGTAGCGCGAGGTATCGCGCTGCTCATCGAGGCGGGTGGCGATCGAATCGAGGATCGAGCGCAACGAATTGGTCGAAAGCGCCATGGTCTGGCGGCTGCCGATCAGCGCGCGCATCGGCGCCAGCAGTTTGGGGTCGCGCCCGACGCGGTCGGCGCTGCCGGCGGCGCGGAACGAATTGAGCCAGGCAACCTCCCGGCGCAATGCCAGCACCTGGGTAAACACCATCAGGATGCCGATCAGCAACACGCCGAGGATCAGCCCGTTGAGGCCGGGATTGGTCATGAACGCGGTATGAGCCTGACGGTAGAGTATGGCGACGCAGAAGCCGATCAGGATCAGGAAGATGACCATCGTCCAGACAAAGGACATCGGGCTCGACATTTTCAGCGCGTAGCCCGGACGCGGCGGGGCGCGCCGGTCATCATGCTCGAGTTCGAAATCCGACATATTCGCCAATTCCTCCGCTCTGCGCTCGACTTCGGCACGGCCGAAAGCGGCTGTTCCTTCAATTCCGCCTCACATGACCCTCTGTCCGAAAACGTGTCGAGGGATGTGCGAAGCGGCAGGCTTTGCAAGCTCTATTCGAAAACGACGGCGATTTGAAGGGTGCGGCGCGCAAAACCGCAAAGCGTCTATTTTTCGAGGCGACGCTGGACCTGATCGTGAAGCGCGATGCGGATCATCTCGTTGCCGGCAATGACGCTGCCGGTTTCGATGCATTGCTGACCGCCCTTCATGTCGGAGACGAAACCGCCGGCCTCGCGGATCATGATCAGGCCCGCCGCCATGTCCCAGGCATTGAGCCCCTCTTCCCAGAAACCGTCCATGCGGCCGGCGGCGACATAGGCGAGATCGAGCGATGCCGCGCCGAGACGACGGATGCCGGCGACCTCTCCCATCACGTGGCGCAGTTCGACCAGGAACTTGCCGTGGTGGCCGCGGCCGAGATGGGGAACACCGCAGCCGATCACCGCATCGGAGAGCTTCCTGCGCGCCGAGACCCGGATGCGACGGTCGTTGCAGAACGCGCCGCCGCCCTTTTCGGCCACGAACAACTCGTCGAGCGCGGGGTTGAAGATCACGCCGGCGACGATTTCGCCGGAACGCTCAAGCGCGATCGAGACGGCGAACTGGGGAATGCCGTGCAGGAAATTGGTGGTGCCGTCGAGCGGATCGACGATCCAGCGGTGCTGGCCGTCGCTGCCCTTCTCCTCGCCGCCTTCCTCGCCCAGAAAGCCATAGGTCGGCCGGGCCCGCATCAGTTCGGTATGCACGATCTTTTCGGCTTTCAGGTCCGCCTGGGTGACGAAATCGGACGGGCCCTTGACCGAAACCTGCAGGTTCTGAACCTCCCCGAAATCGCGCGTCAGGGAGCGCCCGGCTTTAAGGGCAGCCTGCACCATGACGTTGAGAAGAGCTGAACGGGCCATCGGGCATATTTCCTTGGTTCTGCGCGCCAAGCGCGGTGAGCAATGCGCAGTGCTTTGGTGATACGGCGGTTCATGATCACAGAACGCGGCTGATTTCAAGGCCTGCAGACCTAAATCGAATCACTCTGAAGCGCATCGTCTTTTGAGCGTTCGGTCTTGTTCGACGACATATCGAGCACTTCGGTACGGTTGCGCCCGGCACTCTTGGCGCGGTAGAGCGCCCGGTCGGCAAAGTCGAGCGCCGCCGCAAGCCGCGTCTCGCCAGCCGTAAAACCGGCAACGCCGGCGCTTATGGTGATCGAAAAGCGCTGGCCCTCGAACGTGAATTCCAGCTTTTCGATGGTTGTGCGGATCTGTTCGGCAACGCGGTAGCCGTTTTCGACCGAGGTCGCCAGCAGGATAATGGCGATCTCCTCGCCGCCATAGCGCACGGCGAAATCGGAACGCCGGATGCGGGTGCCGATCGTGCTCGCCACCTGTTTCAGCACCTCGTCGCCGCGCGGATGGCCATAGCGGTCATTGACCGCCTTGAAACGATCGATATCAAAAAGGATGACGCAGCCGGCCTTCGCGTCTCCCGTCGTTTCCCGATCGATCGTGAATTCGAGCTGGGCAAGGGCGCGGCGATTGTAAAGACCGGTCAACGGATCGCGGTCGGCGTTGAACTCGATATCATGCAGATAGGACGTCGCGCGTCTGGTCGATTCCAGAGCCGATCCGAGCAGGACCGTGCCGACGGTATTGATCACGATCATCGGCATACCGATCACGGCAAAAAGATCGGCAGCCCGGACGAACCCTGCCACCAGCAACGACAGGACATAGAGATTGCTGAAACAGCCGAGCAGCAGAAGAGACCGAAAGCGCAGTGTTTTCGGTCCGAACAGGGCAAAGCCGATGCCGACCGAGCCGGCCATCGCTATTCCGACGACCCCGGCGGCCACCCCCTGCCCACCGATCCATATGCGCGCCGCGGCCACGGTAGCGCTGACAAACAGGCCGGCAACCGGCCCTCCGAAGACGGCCGAGAGAACCACGAAGACCGCGCGGGCATCGAACACATAGCCGGGCTGCATTGCGATCGCATTCGTCATCGCGGCGATCGCCCCGCCGGCGAATACGACAGCGCTAGCATAGGTTCTATAACGCGGCAGGCGAACATGACGCAGGATAAAGCCGTAGCCAAGGACGATCAGCGCCCCCAGTCCAAGGCTTGTGATTAGCTCACCGACGATATCCAGGCGCCCCAAAAAATTTCCCCCAACCTCCACTGCTCACACCAATCAGATGTAGTCACAACCTGTCACTCGGGAAAATACACAATCTCACGCGCAAGGAACAGGGAAATTGATAGTCTGATGCGCGTTCCCGCGCGTTTTCCGGCACATCCGGCTAGTATCGCCGCGCCAGCGCGCGCGACCGGCGGACAGCCGCCGCCCGGGTCTCGTCGCCGAGACCGTCGAGAAGTTCTTCCATCTCCGGTTCGACAAGCCCCAGCCGCCGAACGCTCAGATAAAAGGTTGCCGCCGTCTCGGCATCCTGGCGAACCCCGATGCCCTCACGGTAGAGGTAGGCGAGCCTGCTCATCGCCGCCGGATTGCCGTTGAGCGCGGCGCGGCGCAGCCAGTCGACGCCCTGTTCGATATCGCGCGGCATCCCCTTGCCGTTGATCAGAGCCAGAGCGAGATCGAGCTGGGCGGTATCGTGCTCGCCATCGGCGGCGCGGCGCAGCCAGAAGATCGAGAGCGCCTTCTTTTCCTCCGGAAGATCGTCCAGAACCGGATAGATCTGCGACAGCGCATACTGGGCGTCGGCGATATCGGCATCGGCCGATGCCTCGAACCACGGCAGAGCAAGCTTCAGCCCGTCTGTGCCCGGATTCTGTTCGATTAGCAGGCTGCCATAGTTGAATTCGGCAAGCGGATCGCCGGCTCTGGCGGCCTGTTGCAACAGGGCTGCGCCCTTTTGCCGGTCCGCGTCCTCGCCGGAGGTCAGAAGCGCCATGCCATACCGGTTGAGCGCGAAGGGTTCGCCGCTTTCGGCCGCCATCCGGTACCATTCCAGCGAGGGACCGGCTTTGCTTTCGGCGATCAGCCGGCGTTCCACCAGTTCGCCGATCAGGGTTTCGGCGCGGGCATCGCCGCGACCGGAGCGCTGGAGCGCGGCCTCGTAGGCGGCCTCGTAGGCGCCGCGCTGATAGGCGCCATAGGCCAGATCGACAGGCCCGGCATAGGCCGGTTCGGGCGGCAGGTCGGGAAGCTCGGCCTCCGGCTGTCTGGCAAGAGCGAGGCGATAGGGCGTGGGCCTCTCGGGCTCGAGGCCGGGCGGCAGCAGCCGCCCGCCCCGGTAAAGCGAAACCCGGTCGCCGGCAACCAGTTCCGGATCGATCGCAAACTGCCCCATTGTCGCGGAAAGGCAGACGCCCGGCGCAAGCGCCAGAAACATCGCGGCGGTGATGACGGAACGAATGGTCATAGCCTTTCTAATCGTCAAACCGTGGCGCTTTTTCGTCGAGCATGGCATTGATCTCAGCCACCATGGCGGCCGGCCCGCCGGGGGCGTCGAACACGGCCTTGCCGACGGCGACGAATTCCGCGAAGGTCAGCGCAACATCGACGACGCCTGCCGGATCGCTCCCGGCCATCACGATGCAGGGAATTTCCACCATCGAGGCCCACCACTCGCCAAGATCGAGGTTTTTCGGATGCGGGCCCGCATGGGTGTCGCCGTCCAGCTTGCCGAAGAAGACATAGTCGGGATTGGCCTCGCCCACCTCCAGCGCCGCGTGGCGGTCCTTCAAACCGCCAGCGCCGACGATCAGGCGCGGCGAGAACCGCTCCATCGCATCGGCAAGCTCGCCGCGGGCCACATGAATGCCGTCGGCCCTGACGCGAGCGGCGACGCGGGTGTCGCCGGCAATCAGCGCCGCCGCGCCGTGATCCTGGATAACCGGCACCAGACGTTCCGCGCGGCTCTGGAAGGCCTCGATGTCCTCGCCATATTGCGGCAGAATGACGGAGGCCACGTCGCCGCCGCGCAACGCATCTGCCAGACGCCGTTCCTGGTCGCCGGCATCGGCGATTTCGGGCACCACCAGCACCAGCCGGCAACGATCCTGTTCGACAGTCATATCGGTCCATCCCTTTTGCGCCCGCACCGGGGGCCTCGCCATCCCCGGATAAATCCGTTAGAGCGGAGTTTCAACAGGTGCTTTGATTTCATGCTTCCCGATCCGATCTTTTATGCAGCGGCAATACCCGCGGTAATTCTCGTGGGCCTTGCCAAGGGAGGCATGGGCGGCGCCCTTTCACTGCTCGGCGTGCCGATCCTCACCTTCGTCGTCGAACCGGCGACAGCGGCTGCGATCATGCTGCCGATCCTGATCGTGATGGACATCGTGGCGCTGTGGACATGGCGCCATCACAATCACTGGCCGACGCTTGCGATCCTGCTGCCCGGCGCGCTGATCGGCACGGCGCTCGGGTGGTACACATTTTCCACCGTGCCCTTCGCCCTTACCCGCATGCTGGTCGGGATCGCGACGCTCGCCTTCGCCGGCAAGTATTTCTACGATCGCTGGAAGCCGGGCGAAAAGATCGAAAAGCCGCCCGCGCCGCAGCGACCGGTCGCCGCCACCTTCTGGAGCGGCATCGCCGGTTATACCAGCTTCATCTCGCATTCCGGCGGCCCGCCGTTCCAGATCTATACGCTGCCGCTCAAGCTGGACCCGAGAAGCTATACCGGGGCGAGCGTACGCTTCTTCGCGATCCTCAACTTCATCAAGCTGCCGCCATATTATTTCCTGGGCGAACTCGCCGCGCCCAACCTCACCGCATCGGCGAGCCTTTTGCCCTTTGCCGTGATCGCGACCATCGCCGGCGGCATGATCATCAAGCGCATGCGGATGGACGTGTTCTATCCGCTGATGTACGCCATGGCCGGGCTTGCCGGGCTGAAGCTGGTTCTGGATGGATTTTAAGGCGCGTCCGGGAAAGTCGACACCGGCTTTTCCGGACGCGCGGAAAACAACAAAGGCAAAGCGTGTTCCGGCTGAAACGCCGGAGCCGTCTATTCTTCTTCCGGCGCGCGGATCATGCCGAGCGCGATCATGTAGGTGTCGAGAACGGCTTCCTCTTCCATCCGCTCCTGCTCGTCCTTCTTGCGCAAGGCGATGATACGGCGCAGCGCCTTGGTATCGAAGCCGGTGCCCTTCGCCTCGGCGAAGACATCCTTGATGTCGTCGGCGATCGTCTTCTTTTCTTCTTCCAGACGCTCGATCCGCTCGATGATCGAACGCAACTGATCGCGCGCTATGCCGTGTGCATCGTCGGCCATGCTCAACTCCTTGTGACACTGAAAATTGTGTGGGCCCTGCCTGCCGAAAACCGCGTGTAAGGTCAAGGCCGATAATGCGGGAGGAACCGATTGTTCCACTCAATCGCGAGATCGGGCGCGAGATCCGGCGCGATATCCGGCGCGCGGTCGGGCAGCTTCGAACGCGGCCTTCTGGCCGTCCGTCGCCTCGCCTTGGTGAAGGGCCTTCCATTCCTCATAGGGCATGCCGTAGATGATTTCGCGGGCATCGTCCTTGCTGATAGGAATATTATCCTCGGCGGCGGCCTCGCGATACCAGTTGGCAAGGCAGTTGCGGCAAAAGCCGGCAAGGTTCATCAGGTCGATGTTCTGCACATCCGCGCGCGCGCCGAGATGGGCGACGAGCCGGCGGAACGCGGCGGCTTCCAGATCGCGCTTCTGTTCTTCGCTGAGCTTTTCCATGTTCGTCTCCGTCTTGCTTTCTCAGGCCCGTGAGGGAAAATGCCGCGGCACATGCATCGCATCATCGGCATTCAAAGCGGCCAAAATGGGGGCGATCCGCCCCGCCCAGAGCGAAACGCCGCCGGGCTCGGCGATCAGGTCCTGGCGCACTTCCAGCAATGCGTGGGCGATGCCCTTTTCCATGCAGTGCCGGTTCATCGTATCGCCCTTCAGCGCACCGTCATAGGGCTCGTTGTCCCCGACGATCACGCCGTCTATGGCGGCCAGCCCATCGATCAGCGGCCGGACCGCGCGCGGATCGCCGTCCCACAAGACGCCGGCATGCCATGGCCGCGCCGCGCCTTTCCAGAAGGGCGTGAACGAGTGCAGCGAGATCACCAACGGCGGCCGCCCGGAGGCCCCGGTCGCCTTTTCAACAACGGCATCGATCGTATCGTGATAGGGCCGGTGATACAACGAAAGCCGCCTTTCGCGTTCATCCGGAGAGAGCGGATGGTTTGCCGGGATGATCGCGCCGTCGGAGAGCCTCATGATCAGCGTCGGATCGTCCTCGCCGCGATTTGGATCGATCAGCAGCCGCGAAAACGTGGCCATGACGGCGGGACAGGTAAGTTTTGCGGCAAGCGCGCGCGTCAATGCCTCGATCCCGATATCATAGGCGATATGACGGTCGAACACGGAGCGATCGAGGCCGAGATCGCCGTATTCCTCAGGCACTGCGGCCATGGCGTGATCGGCCAGCAGCACCAAACCGCTGTCATATTCCCCATCTAAAATTTCAAATGCACACATGTTCGGCATGGATATCCGGTCGGAATTTGCGATAATGGGTGATGGCACACACGACCGGCTCTCGGCAAGCGTGTGTTGCGTCATTTGCCTCGCCCGCCGCGGGGCTCTATGATAACGCTGTAAATCGATTGAATGCGTACCCATCACGGATCGTCCCACGAGATCAGGCTCCCATGCTGTCAACTCCGAAACGTCTTCCCATCGCCTCCCCCAACAAAGCCTTTCAGGGGCACGGCCTGACGGTCGCCGGCATGATCGCCGCCGGCCTGTTCGCCGCGGCCTTCTGGTCGCCGCGCGCGGCGCACGCGGAATTTCGCGTGTGCAACGACACGGCCAACCTCGTCGGCGTGGCGGTCGGCTACCGGGCGGAAGATGGATGGACCTCGGAAGGATGGTGGCAACTCCCGGCCACCACCTGCGCGACCGTCGTGCCCGGCCCGCTTCAATCGCGCTACTACTATCTCTACGCCGAGGATGCCTCCGGAAGCGGACGCTGGACCGGCTATACCAACATGTGCGTCGCCGAAGATGAATTCGAAATCACCGGCGTCCAGGACTGTTTCGCGCGCGGTTACCAGCAGATGGGTTTTAGCGAATATGACACAGGGCGGGAAGAGAGCTGGACCGTTCAGCTTTCCGACACGCCCTCCACCCAGGAAAGTCAGAATTGATGAGACGTCACAGAAAAGTAAAGATTCTCGCCACGCTCGGCCCGGCCTCCTCGGAGGAAGAGCAGATCGAGGCGCTGCACAAGGCCGGCGCCGACCTGTTCCGAATCAATATGAGCCATGCCAGCCACGACCTGATGCGCACGCTGACCAAGCGTATCCGCAACGTCGAGGCGCGCTGTGGCCGGCCGATCGGCATTCTTTGCGACCTGCAGGGCCCCAAGCTGCGTGTCGGCAAGTTTCTCGACGGTAAGGTCGAGCTCGAGGTCGGCCAGACCTTCACGCTCGACGACCGCGACGAACCGGGCAATGAAAAGCGCGTGTTCCTGCCGCATCCGGAAATCCTGCAATCAGTTCAGCCCGGCCACCGGCTGCTGATCGATGACGGCAAGCTGCAGCTTCGCGCCGAAAAATGCGACGGCCGGAGCATCGAATGCACCGTGATCGCCGGCACCGGCATCTCCGACCGCAAGGGCGTCAGCCTGCCCGATACGCTGCTCGGCGTCGGCGCGCTGACGGAAAAGGACCGCGCCGACCTCGACGCAGTGCTGGAAACGGGCGACGCCGACTGGGTGGCGCTTTCCTTCGTTCAGCGTCCCGACGATCTTGCCGAAGTCCGCAAGATCGCCCGTGGTCAGGTCGGCCTGATGTCGAAGATCGAGAAGCCGCAGGCGATCGAGCGGATCGAGGAAATCATCGAGATGAGCGACGCGCTGATGGTCGCCCGTGGCGACCTCGGCGTCGAAATGCCGCTGGAAACCGTGCCCGGCCTGCAGAAGAAGCTGATTCGCCTGTGCCGCGCCGCCGGCAAGCCCGTGGTGGTCGCCACCCAGATGCTGGAATCGATGATCACCTCGCCGGTTCCCACCCGCGCGGAAGTCTCCGACGTCGCGACAGCCGTGTTCGAAGGCGCTGATGCCGTCATGCTTTCGGCAGAATCGGCCGCCGGCGACTATCCGGTCGAGGCCGTCAGCACGATGGCATCGATCGCAAGGACCATCGAGCGCGAGCAGCTTTATCCGCAGATCCTCTACGCCCAGCGCCCGCAGCCGGAGGCGACGGGCGCGGATGCGATCTCGCTGGCGGCGCGCGAGATCGCCGAAACGCTGAAGCTGACCGCCATGGTCTGCTACACCGCGTCCGGCACCACCGGCCTGCGCGCCGCGCGCGAGCGGCCGAACGTGCCGATCCTGGCGCTGTCGCCGGTGGTCAAGACCGCCCGGCGGCTTTCCGTGGTCTGGGGCCTGCACTGCGTGGTCGCCGACGAGCCGACCGATCTTGAATCCATGGTCGACGGCGCCTGCCGGATCGTGGTCGATGAAGAAATCGGCAAGCCCGGCGACCGGATCATCATCTCCGCCGGCGTGCCGCTCGGCACCCCCGGCGCCACCAACATGCTGCGCATCGCCTATATCGGCATGGATGGCCGTTCGGGCGTGTGAGGTCTTGAGGGGCGGCGGCTTAGCGGCCGCCGTCGCTCGATAGACGTGGAGTTGCGTGAGCGCCTTGCGGCTTGCTCCCAATATTCTCTCCCGCTTGCGGGAGAGATGTCGCGACAGCGACAGTGAGGGTGAAGCGGCATTTCCAAACGTGAGGGCGTCCGGGTGGATAGACTCGACCCTCACTGTCGCTGTCGCGACATCTCTCCCCTCCGGGGCGAGAAGACTGGGGGGCTTTGCGGTTAAACCGAATGCGACGGCGCTGCCCTTGAGCGGCATTTGAGTCTACGGTCTGCTTGACTTCATCAGTTCCATAAAAAAAGAATCCCCTGCCCTACAGCAACCCCAGCTCCGCCAGTTCGGCGCGCAGGTCCTCCGGCATGTCGCCGCCGCCATCGCCGAAGTCGAGGTCGCGGGGGGCGTCCTCCGGTTTGAGGTAGCGCCAGCCCTGGAAGGGTTTTCGGGGCACGGGAACGGTGTCGATCACCTGCGGCGCCAGGATGAGGTCGCAGCGCTGGATGCCCTGGCCATCGGTATGATTGGCGATGTCGAGCAGCGCCTGGCGGGCGCGGATCTGGCCGCTGATGACCCAGTAGAGCGAACCGCCATCGATTAGTTCCTCGCGACGCTTCGGCGTCATTCGCGTGGTGTGGATGCTGTGCGGCTCCTGGCCGAGCGCGATTGCCGCCATCGCGCGGCGCGACACCCATTCGCGCAGATCGTCAATGCCGGTGGCGCCGACGCAGAGTTTGAGAAGATTGAGGCTCATGCCCTCATCAAACGCCGGGGGACCGCACAGTCAAGGGTGAAGTTCGGCGGGCTTCAGCAATCCACCACATTGACGGCGAGCCCGCCGGTGGAGGTCTCCTTGTATTTTTCGTGCATGTCGCGGCCGGTCTGGCGCATGGTCTCGATGCAATTGTCGAGCGGCACGAAATGGCTGCCGTCGCCCTTCAGCGCCAGCGAGGCGGCGGTGACCGCCTTGACCGCGCCAAGCGCATTGCGCTCGATGCAGGGCACCTGAACCAGGCCCGCGATCGGATCGCAGGTCATGCCGAGATGATGTTCCAGCGCGATCTCGGCGGCGTTTTCAACCTGTTCCGGCGTACCGCCCATGGCGGCGGCAAGCCCGGCGGCGGCCATCGCGGCGGCCGAGCCGACCTCGCCCTGACAGCCGACTTCCGCGCCGGAAATCGAGGCATTGGTCTTGATGATGCCGCCGATCGCGGCCGCCGTCAGCAGGAAATCACGGACCGCGGCTGTGCCCATCGGCTTCTGGAATTCACGGAAATAGCGCAGCGTCGCCGGCACCACGCCGGCCGCGCCATTGGTCGGCGCTGTCACCACCCGGCCGCCGGCTGCGTTTTCCTCATTGACGGCCATGGCGAACATCGACAGCCAGTCATTGGCCATCATCGGGTCGAACTGGTTGGAGAGCCGCGCCTGCGACAATTTCTCGTAAAGCTTGCCGGCGCGCCGCTTGACCCGCAGCCCGCCGGGCAGTTCGCCCTCGCCCTTGAGACCGCGATCGATACAGCCATCCATCGCCGTCCAGAGCAAATCCAGCCCGGCATCGAGTTCGCCGCGCGGCATCCGCGCCTCCTCGTTGGCGCGTTTCATGGCGGCGATGCTGAGGCCGGAGCGGCCCGCCATCTCCAGCATTTCCTTCGCGGAGCGAAACGGGAAAGGCGTATTCTCATCGGTCTTTTCGGCTGCGGGAAAGGTTTTTTGCTGTTTCCACGCCGCAAGCTCGGTATCGGAGAGCACGAAACCGCCGCCGATCGAATAGTAGACCTGGCGCAGCAGGACATTGCCATCGGCGTTGAGCGCGTAAAAGGCCATGCCGTTGGCGTGGCCCGGCAGCGCTTGCCTGCGGTCGAAGATCACATCCTCGTCGCAATCGAACAGGTAGGCGGGGTGGCCCGACGGTTGGACTTTTCCGCTTTTCCGGATTGCTTCGAGAATCTCCGGCATCTCGTCCGGATCGACGGTATCCGGCCGCTCGCCGGCAAGACCGAGGATCACCGCGCGGTCGCTGGCATGGCCGACGCCGGTATAGGCGAGCGAGCCGTGCAGGCTCACCCTCAGCCTGGAAACAACGGTCCCGGCAGGCCGCGGCCAGTCGTTCGATGCGAGCAGGTCGACAAACCGGTTGGCCGCCGACATCGGTCCCATCGTGTGGGAACTCGACGGGCCGATCCCGATCTTGAAAACCTCGAATACCGACAGAAACAAACCGCCACCTCCAGATTTCGCGCCCGACACTACGCCATCTTCAGCGAAAATGGCACCGCCACGCAGGCTTTGGACCGACATGGCCCGCATGCGTCTACGACATCGCAAACCGCAGAATGTGGCGGGAGGATAGCGGAAATGAAAACAACGGCGGCCCGAATGGGCAGCACCGTTGTTCTCTTCAAATTCCGGGCCGATCAGACGGCGACGATAAGATAGGCAAGTCCGAGAATAGCACCAAAGCCGATTACAGCCCTGAGGGTCACACCCCAACAGGATTTGTGTGCGGTATCTACCATGATTACTCCGATTGACATGACCCGGCACGCCCTTGGGAGAATGCGTGCGGATGGTTACCGCTTTATTAAACTGTCACATAAACTGCAATGGGTATTCGTGGAAAATTTAGAAAATGTCCGCTTGCAATGGTAAAAGACAGGAGACAAAACGGTAACGACGCGATCGAAAACGTCGTTCGCCATCCGGATCGGACAGCCGAAAAGCGCAGGCAGAAAGTTAATGACGACAGTCGATCTATTCGCGCTTATCTTCTTCCTGGGCTGCTGGTTCCTGTTCGACAGCCTCGTCAGCGGTCGTTTCCGCCCGTTCTCCCGCCGCAGCCTGACCGAGGTGATGTCGATCCACCGCAAGCGCTGGATGCTGAACGCGCTGACGCGGGACCTGAAGATCATCGACACCCAGATCATGGCGGGGCTGCAGAACGGCACGGCGTTTTTCGCCTCGACCTCGATCTTCGCCATCGGCGGCTGTTTCGCCTTGATGGGGGAAGCCGACACGGCGCAGTCGCTGTTTCAGGACCTGCCGCTGGTGGCGCCGAGCACGCGCGCGGCCTTCGAGATGAAGGCGGGCGGGCTCGCGGCGATCTTCGGCTACTCCTTCTTCAAGTTCGGCTGGTCCTACCGGCTGTTCAACTACAACACCATCCTGTTCGGATCGTTGCCGATGATGGCGGAGACCGAACGCGACAGGGGACGGGCCGAACGGCTTGCGGCCCGGATCGCCGAGGTCAACATCATCGCCGCGCGTCATTTCAACACCGGGCTCAGGGCGATCTTTCTGTCGATCGGCTATCTCGGCTGGTTCCTCGGCCCTTACGTCTTCATGGCCACCACCGCATTCGTCTTCATGATCCTGTTGCGGCGGCAATATTTTTCGGATGCGCGAACAACCGTCATAGCAGCCCTTGAGGGCGCGGAGGAAATGTCTTGAGCGAGAATGCCAAACGGCGGATTCATGCCATCGACGCCGCGCGCGGGATCGCGCTGGTCGCGATGGCGGTCTACCACTTCACCTGGGACCTCGATTTCTTCGGCTATGTCCGTTCCGGGCTCGCGACCACGGGCGGTTGGGCGATCTTTGCCCATCTCATCGCCGGCAGCTTTCTGTTCGTGGCCGGCTACAGTCTGTGGATGGCGCAGGGCACGCGTCTGCGGATGGCCTCTTTCCTGAAGCGGCTCGGAATACTGGTGCTGGCCTCGCTGGCGATTACCATCGTCTCCTGGTTCACGACGCCGGACGCGGTGATCTATTTCGGGATCCTGCACAACATCGCCGTCGCATCGATCATCGGCCTGTTGTTCCTGCGTGTTCCAGCGCTCGTGACGCTGGCCGTTGCCATTGCCGCGGTCATGCTTCCGCATTTCGTGAGGTTCGATGTGCTGGATCCGCGCTGGCTCGCCTGGATCGGCATGGCGGCGCACCCGCCGTCCTCGAACGACTATGTGCCGCTGCTGCCCTGGATCGGACCGTTTCTCGCGGGGCTTGCAATCTCGAAGCTCTCACTCGGCTGGCTGAAACGCCAGAGGCAGATACCGAAGGGCGAGAACATTCTCACCTTTTTCGGCCGCCACAGCCTCGTCTTCTACCTGCTGCACCAGCCAATCCTGTTCGGGCTCGTCTATGGCGCGACGCTGGTGATGCCGCCCGATCCCTCCCCCGCCTATCTGTCGAGCTGTCAGGCGAGCTGCGAGCGCACAGATGATGCCGCCTTCTGCGCGTCCTACTGCGCCTGCACGCTCGACACGCTCAAGGATGAAGGCCTGCTCGGCCCGCTGATGCGCAACCAGACCACGGAGCAGGACGCGGTCGCGCTCGGCCGCATATCGATGATGTGCAGCAGCCGCTAAATTTTCAAATGGGGAGAAACGTCAGGTGCCGACGCCGATTTCAGCGAGCCGGCCAAGGCAGTTTTCCTCGGCCAGATCCAGCTCGCCCATCAGTTCGTCGATGTCGCGCCGCTTCTGGCGCAGCGATTCGCGCCAGGCCTTGATCGATTCCATCGTCTTCTTGAGCTCTTTCGTTTCGCTGGGAAGGCCATGGAACAGGGCCAGCACGTCCTTGATCTCGGAGAGCGACAAACCGATGCGGCGGCTGCGAAGGATTTCCTTGATCATCACCCGCTCGCCCTCGCTGTAGAGCCGTGTCCGGCCGCGCCGCTCGGGCTGCAAAAGGCCCTCATCCTCGTAGAACCGAAGCGTCCGGGTCGATACCCCGAACTCGCGCGTCAGTTCCGAAATCGAATAATGCCTTCTCTGCACGTTCCCGCCCCGTCATACTTTATTCAAGCAATTCTAAATGTAAGTGCCGACATAACTAGATATTAAACCACCATGTCGCAATTCCCAAAAACGAGAAAAAACCGATCACATCCGTGGTGGTGGTCACGAAAACGGACGATGATATGGCGGGGTCGGCGCCGGCCCTGTCGAGAAGCAGCGGAATCAGGATACCGGCCATGGCGGCGGCGAACATGTTGATGATCATCGCGGCGGCCACGACGCCGCCAAGCTGGGGATTGTCGAACCAGTAGCCTGCGGCAAGCGCGATCAGCAGCGCAAAGGCAAGCCCGTTGAAAATGCCGACGCCCGCCTCCCTGCGGATGATCCGCGCGGCGTTGTAGATATCGAGGTCGCGGGTGGCGAGCGCGCGCACCGTCACGGTCATGGTCTGGGTGCCGGCATTGCCGCCCATGGAGGCCACCACCGGCATCAGCACCGCGAGCGCGATCATCTTGCCGATCGATTCGTCAAACAGGCCGATCACGCTGGCGGACAGAAACGCGGTGCCCATATTGATCAGCAGCCAGCCGAAACGCGAGCGTATCGCACGGAAGATATTGTCCGACAGTTCCTCGTCGCCGACGCCGCCGAGGCGCTTGATATCCTCATCGGCCTCTTCATGGATCACATCGACGACGTCGTCGATCGTCAGCACGCCGACGAGGCGGTCATTGCTGTCGACCACGGCGGCGGAGAGAAGGTCGTACTGCTCGAACACCTGCGCCGCCTCCTCCTGATCGAGTTCGGCGGCGATCGGGTGGTTGGTGTCGTGCATGATCGCTTCGATCTTGACCTGACGCTTGGTCCGCAGGATCTGGTCCAGATAGACGGCGCCGAGCAATCGGAATGTCGGATCGACCACGAAAATCTGCGAGAAACTCTCGGGCAGTTCCTCATCCTCACGCATGTAATCGATCGTCTGACCGACGGTCCAGAACGGCGGCACGGCCACGAACTCGGTCTGCATGCGCCGACCGGCAGAGCTTTCGGGATAGTCGAGCGATCGGGCGAAGCGGATCCTTTCGGTAAAGGGCAGCTTGGAGAGAATCTCCTCGCGATCGTCGTCGGCGAGGTCCTCCAGAATGTAGACGGCATCGTCGGAATCGAGCGCGGCCAGGGCGGTGGCGAACTGTTCGGGGGGCAGCGATTCGATGATGTTGAGACGGATCGCCTCATCGACTTCCGTCAGCGCGGTAAGGTCGAAATCCTCGCCCAGCAGCCGCACAAGTTCCGGACGGTTTTCGTGGGAAAGCGCCTCGATGACATCGCCGGTTTCGGATTCGTGGCGGCCCGCGATCTGTTCGCGCAGGAAATCGACATCGCCATCGGCGATCGCCTGCTCTATCTGAGCAATGAATTCGGCGCTGACGGCGCCTTCCTCATTGTAGATTTCCAGCAGCGCGTCGCGCGGTTCGTTCTGACCCGGCAATACTTCGTCCAGATGGCTCATTTGTGATGACCTTTCTGTCTGCAACGCTGCCCCGCGCATGCGGTTCCCCCGGCGCCCATCTCTTAGTGGGTTTCGCATGGAAATGGAATCGCCGTCTGACAACCTTTTGATGACAGGGGTGTGAAATCGCCGCACGACGAACGCATTGAAGGACGAAACGGTTATTTGCTATGATTGATCATCACGGGAGGCATCCGCATGGATCAGAAGGATAGAAGAGCGTCGAAGGCGGCCGGCGGCTGGCCGGCGCTGATTGCCTCCGGCAGGTCGCTGGTGGCAAGCGGCGCGCCGCTTTCCGGCGTCCGGGCGCTGCAGAAGGCGAACCAGCCCGACGGCTTCGACTGTCCCGGCTGCGCATGGGGCGATCCCGAGCACGGCTCCTCCTTCGAATTCTGCGAAAACGGCGTGAAGGCGGTCTCCTGGGAGGCGACCGAGCGACGCGCCGATCCCGCCCTGTTTGCGCGACTGAGCGTCAGCGAACTCAGGCAGCTCGATGATTTCACGCTCGAAAATTACGGCAGGCTGACGCACCCGATGCGCTACAACCGCGAGACCGACCATTACGAGCCGGTGAGCTGGGCGGTCGCGTTTGCCGAAATCGCCGCGCATCTCAATGCGCTGGAAAGTCCGCACGAGGCGCAGTTCTACACCTCCGGCCGGGCGAGCAACGAGGCGGCCTATCTCTATCAGCTGTTCGTGCGGATTTTCGGCACCAACAACATGCCGGACTGTTCCAACATGTGCCACGAGGCCTCCGGCGTGGCGCTCTCCCGCTCGATCGGCATCGGCAAGGGCACGGTGCGGCTTGAGGATTTCGAACAGGCGGATGCGATCTTCGTGGTCGGCCAGAACCCGGGAACCAACCATCCGCGCATGCTGGGCGACCTCAGACGCGCGGCCGAACGCGGCGCCCGGGTCGTGGCCTTCAACACGCTGAAGGAACGCGGGCTGGAGCGCTTCGCCGATCCGCAGCGCAAGCGCGAGATGATCGTCAACGGCAGCGCCCGGATCGCCAGCGACTATTTCCAGCCGCGGCTTGGCGGCGACATGGCAGTGTTTCGCGGCATGGCAAAGGCCGTGATCGCGGCCGATCGCGACGCGCGCGCTGCAGGCGAAAAGCCGGTTCTCGACGATGCCTTCATCGCCGCCCACTGCGACGGTTTCGAGGATTACGTCGCCGCAGTCGATGCGACGGACTGGGCGGCGATCGAGGATCAGTCGGGGCTTTCCCGCATCGAAATCGAGAAAGCCGCGGCGATCTATCTTTCCGCCGACCGGGTGATCTGCACCTGGGCGATGGGCATCACCCAGCACCGCCATTCGGTGATCACCATCCGCGAGATCACCAATTTCATGATGCTGCGCGGCCATATCGGCCGGCCGGGCGCGGGGCTTTGCCCGGTGCGCGGCCATTCCAACGTCCAGGGCGACCGCACCATGGGCATCAACGAGAAGCCGCCGGCGGCGTTTCTCGATGCGCTGGAGCGAGAGTTCGGCTTCAGCCCGCCGCGCGACAATGGCGACAGCACGATCGAGGCGATCGGGGCGATGATCTCCGGCCGGTCGAAGGCTTTTATCGGCCTTGGCGGCAATTTCGCCCGCGCGGTGCCCGACAGCGGCTTCATCGAAAACGCGCTGAGAGGCCAGCGGCTGACGGTGCAGATCGCGACCAAGCTCAACGCCAGCCACACCATGCCCGGCGAAAACGCCTATCTCCTGCCCTGTCTGGGACGCACCGAAATCGATCTCGACAGTGCCGGCCAGCCGCAACTGGTGACGGTCGAGGATTCGATGAGCATGGTGCACGGCTCGGCCGGCATCAATCCGCCCGCCGACCCCGAACTGCGCTCGGAAATCGCGATCGTCGCGGGGATAGCCGATGCCACGGTCGGCTCCGACATCGTCGACTGGCCGGGCCTTGCCGACGATTACGACCGGATCCGCGATCTGATCGAAAGAACGATTCCGGGATTTCACGATTTCAACGCCCGGGTGCGGCGGGCGCGCGGCTTCGACCTCGGCAACAGCGCCGCCAGACGCGAATGGAACACGCCGAACGGCCGGGCCAATTTCTATACCGGCGCGCTGCCGGCGCGCACCGAATATCAGGCGCGGGCCGATGAACCCGATCGCTTCGTCCTCCAGACGATGCGAAGCCACGACCAGTACAACACCACGATCTACGGCATGGACGACCGCTATCGCGGGGTCTACGGCGAACGCAAGGTGGTGTTCGCAAACCCGGACGATATCACGGCGCTTGGCGCAAAGGCCCATCAGCGGGTCGACATCACCGGCCCGGATGCCGACGGCGTCACCCGTGTGGCAGCGGGTTTCAAGCTGATCCCCTACGACATTCCGCGTGGTTGCCTGGCGGGCTATTTCCCCGAACTCAACGTGCTTGTGCCGCTTTCGAGCTATGGCGACGAGAGCGGGACGCCGACCTCGAAATCGATCGCGGTCCGGCTGACGCTGCGCCAGACGGCGGCCTGATGGCAGAACTGCCGGAAGCTGCGGCAAGGCTCGCGGCCACGCTTTTCGAGGACGAGCGTCTTCACGGCGATTATCTCGCAAGCGCGGTGCTGGCGCTGGCGCTCCTGGACTTGGCGCGCGACAGCCGCTCGGCGGCGAAGCGGCTTTCAACCGCGCACGCGCTGGTGCTTCGCGCCGTTGCGATGCTTGGCGCCGAGCCGCCGCTCCTCACCCTTGATCGCCGCGATCCCCGTACACAGCGCCAGTTCTACGCCCCCGCGACGCTCGCTCTCTCCTTCATCGCCGATTAACCGACGCGACGCTTCCGGTCCTTCAAAAGGCGAACGCGTTTGACTACGGGCCGGCGCGATCCTATCACAGAAGGGGTCAAAAAATTGCGCGGTCGGAGCGCATGTTCTGACCGGCAAGGGAACATTGCCGAGGCAGGGCAGGACGGTTCAACTCCGAAACGGGCAAGTGCGCAACAGGGGATTTGCGATGCATTATGGTGCCAGGTCTCTCCAGCGGGCAGACCAATGGAGACGCTGAACGATGTGAGGAATGCTCGCGATCACAGCCGGACAATCCGGCTGCTCACGATACTCACAATACTGTTCTTTGGAACGCTCGCGATCGGCACCTATGCGGGCGGCATATTTCTCCGCGAGTCGATAAAGGAAGAACGACGCATCCTGGCAGAGGGCAGGCTGAGCACGTTCGGCAAAGCGCTCAGGACCATTTTCGAGGTTTCGATTCAAGGGGGGGAGACGCTTTCGGCGGCGCTCGCGGACGGCACCGACATGTCCCATTTCGAGCGCGCGACGGCGGCCTACCTGGCAACCGCGCCCTGGACGCAGGCGGTCATCCTGCAGCGCCCGGGCCAGCCTCCGCTGGTGCTTCCGCAATCCGCCAGGCAGGCTGTGCTCTCGCTGCCATTGCCGCCGAAGGGGAATACGGGCCAGCAGTTCTTCGGTCCCTACACATTGCCGGATGGCCAGAAGGGGCTCATCTACCGTATCGGCGCGGATAACGATGTCATTGAACTGGTGATCGGGTTCAGGTCCGTCCTGGAAGCGGTCGGCTTGCTGGAACTCGCCAAATCGACGCTGTTTTCGGTCGAGATCGATGGCATGGACAAAGCCGAGGCGATTGCCGGAAACGCCAATCTCAATGCCGCGGATACCGTCAATTTCTCCACCCAGATCGGCAATGCCAAATGGACGATCCGCATCCTTCCCGACCCGCTGGACGAGGGTCCGAATAACTGGAGCCGGATATTCCTCATGATCGCCGGCATCGTGGTGCTTGCGTTCCTGACCCCCTTTCTCGCCCTGATCATCCTTCTCAGGGCGCGGTTGCGCGACAACCGGCATATCCAGCAAAGCATGATGGCGATCGACAATCTGTCGCGCCATCTCGACGTTGCGCTCAACGCTTCGAATATCGGCCTATGGGAGCACGACCTCGATTCCGGAGAGCAGATCTGGGACGACCAGATCCTGAAAATCTACGGGATCGAGGGTTGGGGCAATTTCCATACGTTTGAAGAATGGCGCAGCTTCCTACATCCCGATGACCGCGCGCGGATGAAACGGTTCAGTTGGAAGGATACCGGCGACACGGGCTTTCGACAGGAATACCGCATCATTACGCCGGATGGCGTCGAGAAGTCGATCCGATCGGCCGGCAACGCCTTCCGCGATGCGGACGGACGACGAAAATATGTTGGCGTGAACTGGGATGTCTCCGCCGACAAGGAACAGCAGAAAGCGCTGACAGAAGCGAAGGCCCGCGCCGAAGCCCAGAATGCCGAACTCGAGAACGCGCGACTGCAGATGGAAAAATTCGCGCTCGAGGACCCGCTCACCGGCGTCGCGAACCGGCGGCACTTCGAAAAAAAGCTCGAAGCGGCGCAAACCGGCGGAACGCTGCGCGAGGGCACCAAGCTCGTGCTGATAGACCTCGACGGCTTCAAGACTCTCAACGACACGATGGGCCATGTGTTCGGCGACGACGTTCTGCGGTTTGCGGCGAACATCTTCACTGAAAAACTCGGCCCTGACGATTTTCTGGCGCGCACCGGCGGCGATGAGTTTGTCGTTCTGATGCCGCCGCAAAGCGATGTCGACGCCTTCGCTGACAGCCTCGCGAATGCCTTTGCGAAAACGGTGGAAATCGACGGACGCGCATGCAGGGTGGGTATCAGCATAGGCATTGCCGTCGTCGATGCGGAGCCCGTTTCAGCCAGCGACCTGCTGGTGAAGGCCGACCTTGCGCTCTACGACGCCAAGAATCGCGGGCGGGGCCGCACCGTGCACTACACCCATGACCTGATGGCGCAAACCTTTGAACTGAAACGCCTTGAGGACGACCTGCAGGAAGGGCTGGAACGCGGCGAGATCACCGCTTTCTACCAGCCGATTTTCGATAGCAGAACGTTCGAGGTCGTCGGGGTCGAGGCGCTGGCGCGTTGGCGGCACCCGCAACGCGGCCTGATGGAACCGAAAATGTTCATCGATGTCGCCGAAAAGCTGAGCCTGCTGCACCGGATCGATGAGATCGTGTTCGCAAAGACGCTCGACGTCCTGGGCCGCTGCGAGGCCGAGGGCATCGCGCTGCCGACGCTCTCCGTCAATGTTTCCGCCCAGCGTCTGCAGGACCCGTCACTGCTGCAGCAACTCAAGGCCGTCAAACTGCCGCCGGGCAAATTCCATTTCGAACTGCTTGAGTCGATCCCCTTCGATGACAGCGATAACGCGCTGCTGAAAGTCGTCAACGAAATCCGAAAAACCGGCATCGGCATCGATCTTGATGACTTCGGCTCGGGCTATGCGTCGCTGGTCGGACTGACGCAGGTCCGGCCCGACCGGCTGAAAATCGCCGGACAGCTGATCGAGCCGATCGTGCGTTCACCGGAAAGCCTGGTGATTGTCGAGACGATCGCAAAAATCGCGGAATCCTTTGAAATCGAGGTGATCTGCGAGGGCGTGCTGTCCGCGCAGCACAGGGACAAGCTCGACGCGATTGGTTGTCATTTCCAGCAGGGCTATTTTTTCTGCCGCCCGATGGATGAAGCACAGATCGTGCGATACCTCGCCAGGTGTCCGCGCTGACGGCTCAGCGCCGCTGGCCGCGCGAGACATGCATTGAGTGCATACCTTCCATGTCGATATGTCACTCCCCAAAAACATCAGGGCGCGCTATATAAGGATCAACAGGGTGATCGGAAGGCCAGATGGTCGAGCCGATACCTGGCCCGGAAACGGGTTACATATTCGAAGCAGCGTGCTCCTCCTCCCATACGCGCTTCGATGGGTTGACGACACTCCTCCTCCCAGTCGTCGACCAACGCAAATGACGCTCACCGGATCCTCCTCCCCCGGTGGGCGTTATTTTTTTGCCCTTCTCCCGACATTTGCCGGAATCATCCGGGAATCATTCCTGTCCAGAGCATCGGGCAATGCTCTAGATTCTTTAGTTTGACGCGTCGGGCGAAAAACCGGATTCCACTTTTTCGCCCGACGCTATAGCATGCGCGTCTGCGGCGACGTTGCGCGCCGTTCAGGACCCTCCAGGCGAACCAGCCTCAAAAATAATCACAGCGTCGGGACTGCATACGGAATGCGCAACCATGCGCACAAATGCATGGCAGTTGCATAAAACTTGCACAACAGCAGCTTTCGGATTCGGGTATATAGGCCTCACATAAGAAATCCGGAGCACAAGCTCCTGTCATTCACGAGGAAACACCCATGAACCCCTTCGACCTCACCATGAAATGGTTCTCCTACCGCCGCACCCGCGCCCAGCTGCGCAATCTTTCGGCTGCAGAACTCAAGGATATCGGCCTTCTGCCTTCCGATATCGACCGCGTTTCGGCTCGCGCCTTCCGCTAAGCGGCAAGCGCGCATGCCATGATCAACGGCGCCTTCGGGCGCCGTTTGCATTTGCGGCGGGTTTCCGGCGACAGCTTTGCTTGCCATTGATGGGCGAGCGATTATGTTTGTGCGACTTTCAAACCGGAACGCCTTTCATGACCGACTTCCCGCGCTTTACCGCCCTTGCCCAAAACCTGCCCGCGACCGTGCCGTTCGTGGGACCGGAGGCGCTGGAGCGCACCCGGAACTATCCGATCATCGCGAGGCTCGGCGCCAACGAAAGCGGGTTCGGCCCAGCCTCGACAGTGCTTGCGGCGATACGCGAGGCGGCGGGCGAGGTCTGGAAGTATTCCGATCCCGAACACCTGTCGCTGCGCCAGGCGCTGGCGGCCCATCTTGGCTGCGGCAGCGAGAACATCGTGATCGGCGAAGGGGTCGACGGACTTCTGGGCATGATCGTGCGCCTGCTGGTGGAACCCGGAACCGCTGTCGTCACCTCGCTCGGCGGCTATCCCACCTTCAGCTACCATGTCGATGGCTATGGCGGCCGGCGCATCAATGTGCCCTATGCCGGCGATCGTGAGGATATCGACGGGCTTATCGAGGCGGTGAGCACGAACGACGCCACGCTGGTCTATTTCGCCAATCCCGACAACCCGATGGGCAGTTTCTGGCATGCCGACGATGTCGCCCGCTTTGCCGACGCGCTTCCGGAAACCTGCATGCTGGTGCTGGACGAGGCCTATTGCGAATGCGGCCCGGCCGAGGCCTTTCCCGATATCGCGCGTTTTCTCGACCGCCCGAATATTCTCCGCTTCCGCACCTTTTCCAAGGCCTATGGGTTGGCGGGCGCGCGGGTCGGCTATTCAATCGGCGCGCCGCAGACGATCCGCGCATTCGACAAGATCCGCAACCATTTCGGCATGCCGCGGCTGAGCCTCGTGGCGGCCGAGGCAGCGCTTGCCGATCAGGCCTATCTGCAGGCCGTGGTCGGCCGCATCCGGGATTCGCGCGAGGAGATCGCCGGCATCGCGCGCGACAACGGTCTCGCGCCCCTGCCCTCGGCCACGAATTTCGTGGCGATCGATTGCGGCCGGGACGGCGCCTATGCGCGCGCCATCGTCGATGCCCTCGGCGCGCGCGGCGTGTTCATCCGCATGCCGGGCGTCGCGCCGCTCAACCGCTGCATCCGCGTGTCGACCGGCCCGCATCGCGACATGCAACTCCTTGCCGAAGAACTGCCGGCGGTGCTGAAGGCGCTCGCATAAGATACGGCGCGGCGCTGCGGCCTCGGCAAGGCGGATGAGTACAGCCTCGTTCCGACCTCACCGATCCCGGTAGCAAACGACAGCACCGCATTCAATTCTCCGGATAGCCCGCCTTGCGTTGACAAAGCTCAATGCAACTGCGGTAGCCTGGTATAAACTTGTCCCAGCGCATGGTTTGCCGATCAGCCTGACGCGATCGCAGGCAGCATTCGGTGAATCCGGGAAAACGGAGAATTATGCAGAACCGCCACAGCAACACTGAAATGGACGCCGCGCCGGTCGGCATCCCGATTTTTTCCGTGCGCGGCATTTCCAAGGTCTACCGCAGCGGCGATGTCGAGGTGACGGCGTTGCGCGACGTCGACCTCGACATCCATGCCGGCGAGATGGTTGTGCTGCTCGGACCTTCCGGCAGCGGCAAGTCCACGCTACTCAACATCATCGGCGGCCTTGACCGCGCCAGTTCCGGATCGGTGCGCTTCCGCGACGAGATGATCTCAGACTATCCCGAGTGGAAGCTCACCCGCTATCGCCGTGCCCATATCGGCTTCGTATTCCAGTTCTACAATCTGATCCCGAGTCTGACGGCGCGCGAGAACGTGGCACTTGTGGCCGAAATATCGAAAGACCCGATGCGACCGGAGGAGGCGCTGGAAATGGTCGGGCTGAAACACCGGCTCGATCATTTCCCCGCACAGATGTCAGGCGGGGAACAGCAGCGCGTCGCCATCGCCCGCGCGATCGCCAAGAAGCCGGACGTGCTCTTTTGCGACGAGCCGACCGGCGCGCTCGATTCCAAGACCGGCATTCTGGTACTCGATGTGCTTTATCGCATCAATGCCGAACTCGGCGCGACCGTCGCCATCATCACGCACAACGCCGATATCCGCAAAATCGCCCATCGGGTTGTTTACTTCCGCGACGGCGCCATTGACGGGATCGACGTCAACGAGACCCGGTTGCAACCCTCCGAAATTCAGTGGTGACCGATGCCGATTCTCGACCGCAAGCTGTTTCGCGACGTTCTGAGACTCTGGGCCCAGTTGCTCGCCGTCGCGCTGGTGCTTGCCTGCGGCGTGGCAACGCTGATCATGGCCGTCGGCGTCTACCGCTCGCTGGTCGAAACCCGCGATACTTTTTATGCGCGCTATCGCTTTGCCGATGTGTTCGCGACTGTCACCCGCGCACCCGATAATCTTGCAAGCAATATACGCGCCATTGACGGCGTGACGCTTGCCGATTTCCGCGTTGTCCATTCGGTGGTGCTGGATGTCACCGGCATGGCCGAACCCGCCGCCGGCATGGTGATCTCGCTGCCCGATAGCGGCGAACCAGTGCTCAACCGCCCCTATATCCGCGCCGGCCGACTGCCGGATCCGGAGCGTCCCGGCGAGGTGGCGGTTTCGGAGAGCTTCGCAAAGGCGCACGGTTTTTCTCCCGGCGATCATTTCGAGGCGCTGATGAACGGCAAAAAGCGCCGGCTGAGCATCACCGCTATCGTGCTTTCGCCGGAATATGTCTATGCCATCGGCCCCGGCGACATGGTGCCCGACAACGCCCGATTCGGCGTTCTTTTCATGCCCGAAACCGTGCTCGACGGGATTTTCGACATGGACGGCGCGTTCAATTCCGTCGCCGTGACGCTCGGTCGCAACGCCGACGAGGCGACGGTGATCGAGCGGCTCGACACCGTGCTCAAACCCTATGGCGCCATCGGCGCTTACGGCCGCGACCGGCAGATGTCCAACACCTTTCTGGATGGCGAACTCCAGGGGCTCGAGGCCATGGCCTCGATCATTCCTCCGATATTTCTGGCGGTGGCGGCCTTTCTGGTCAACATGGTCCTCTCGCGCCTCATCGCCCTCGAGCGCGAACAGATCGGGTTGTTGAAGGCACTCGGCTTCTCAAGTGCCGCCATTGCCGTTCACTATACCAAGCTGATCCTGATCATCGTCGTCGCCGGCATCGCGGTCGGCTTTGCGCTCGGCAGTTGGCGGGGCGTGGAGATGACGCGCGTCTACGTGCGATTTTACACATTTCCCTTTCTGGTTTTCGCCTGGAGCCTGGATGTCTATCTCCTCGCGGCCGGCGTTGCGACGGGTGCAGCGCTTCTGGGCGCGGCGCGGGTCATCTATCAGGCCGCCAGCCTGCCTGCCGCCGTGGCCATGCGCCCGCCCGAACCCTTGCACTACAAGCTTTCGTTTGTCGGACGCTGGCATCTACCCCGGCTTTTTTCCGAGCTTACGATCATGGCATTGCGAAATCTGACACGGTTTCCCGTGCGCGCAGGCCTGACCATCATCGGCATCGCCATGCCGGTCGCGCTGCTGACCGTTGGACTTGCGAGCACCAATTCGATGGACGCGATGATCAAGTCGATCTTTTTCGATACCCAGCGCCAGTTCGCAACGGTGCAGTTTAGCGACGACCAGGCCTTGGAGGCGCTTCTTGCTGTCGCGCGCCTGCCGGGCGTGATGCGCAGCGAGGGGTACCGCAACGTGCCGGTGATCATGCGCAACGGCTACCGCGAAAAACATGTTTCGATCGCAAGCGCCTCCGACGCCGACGACCTTTCCCGCGTGGTCGATCCCGACGCGGTCCGGCTTTCGATCCCCCCTCAGGGGCTGATGATTTCCGAACGCGTCGCCGAAACGCTCGGTCTTTCCCCCGGCGATATGGCAGAGGTGGAACTCGTCACTCGCAACCACCGGATCGTCTCCGTGCCGGTGACCTCGGTGGTCCAGAGCCTGCTCGGACTGTCGGTCTATATGGACGCCGCCGCGCTCGACCACATGATCGGCGACGGCAGGCGCGTTTCGGCGGCCAACATCGCCCTCGACGAGGCCCGGCTCTCCGATTTTTACCGCGCGGTGAAGGCCACGCCAAAGATCGCCGGCGTTGCGCTCAACCGGCTTTCGCTCGCCAATTTCCGCAAGACCATGAACGAAAACATCTCGATCATGACGACGATCTACGTGCTGCTGGCCGCAGTGATCACCTTCGGCATCGTCTACAACACCGCCCGCATTCTGCTTTCCGAGCGCGGGCGCGAGCTGGCGAGCCTGCGGGTTTTGGGGTTTTCACGCGGCGAGGTCTCGCAGGTTCTGCTGGTCGAAATCACCGTGTTGCTGGCGCTCGCCCAGCCGATCGGCTGGTATATCGGCTACCAAATCGCCAAAACACTCATCGCGGACCTCTCCAGCGACGTTTTCACCATTCCGTTCGCCGTCGATATCGGCAGCTATGCGCGTGCATCGATGGTTGTCTTTGTCGCGGGTATTGTTTCCGCCCTGATTGTCCGCCGCCGGATCGACCGTTTCGATCTGGTCGAGGTTTTGAAAACAAGAGAGTGACCTGATGGCCAAGTGGATCAAGAGAGGGCTTCTGGCCCTTCTCATACTCGCAATCATCGGCGGCTTTTATTACGCCATGCGCGAAAAGCCGGTCTCCATTGACGTCGCAACCGTCGAGCGCGGACCGATGGCGGTGACCATCCTTCAGGAGGGCAAGACCCGGGTGAAGGATATCTACACCATCCACACGCCGATCGCAGGCCAGATGCTGCGCACCGAATTCGAGGAGGGCGACGCGGTCGAAGCCGGAAGGAGCGTCGTCGCGCGGATTCTGCCCTCGGCCTCGGCGCTGCTCGACCCGCGCACCAAGGTTGAGCTCGGGGCCGCGCGCGACGCGACGGAGGTGGCGGTGGCCATTGCCAAGGCGGACAACATCAGGGCGGCCGCGAACCTTGAGCAGGCGGAGGATCAACTGCGGCGCTACAGGAACCTCAGCCAGCGCAACACCATCTCGGAAATGGAACTGCAACAGGCGATGACCGCCGTGAACGTTGCAAGGGCGCAGCTCGATGCCGCCGCGGCAACGGTGACCCTGCGAGAGGCCGAGTTGAAGGCCGCCGCCGCCCGCCTCTCCGAACCGCGCGCGACCGCCTATGCGCCGGAAAAGGATTGCTGCATCGATCTCGTGACGCCCGCCGACGGGATGATCCTGAAGATTTACGCCCGCAGCGCGCAGCCGGTCGCGATCGGCGCCAAGATCGCCGATATCGGCGATCCGCACGATCTCGAAGCCGTGGTGGATCTGTTGTCGAGCGACGCGGTCAGGATCGGTCCCGGGTCGAGCGCCGAGATTGTCGACTGGGGCGGCTCACCGATCGCGGCAACCGTACGGCGCATCGATCCGGCCGCTTACGAAAAGACCTCGGCGCTCGGCATCTCCGAACAGCGCGTCGACGCAATCCTCGATTTCGAGCATGTGCCCGCAGGGCTCGGCGATGCCTTCCGCATCTACGCTCGACTGACCGTCTGGCAGGCGGACGATGTCGTACAGGTCCCGATCGCGGCGCTTTTCCGCTCCGGCAATCAGTGGCAGGTTTTCCGGGTCCTGGACGACCGCGCCGAATTGACGAGCGTTACAATCGGCCAGATGAACGACGAAAGCGCCGAGATCACCGGCGGGCTTTCGCCCGGCGATCGCGTCATCCAGCATCCAAGCGACACGATCAGCAACGGCTCGCCGATCGCGGTGCGGAAGTTGTGATCGCGACCGGACATTTCCCGGAACGCCCGGCAGATGCCGCGCTTCCAGCGAAAACCGGACTGCTGTTGATCATGAACGCGCCTTCTGGCCGAACAGCACGGATTGCGCGTCCTTGTCGGTGGCAAGGTTCATCTTTTCCCGCTCGGCCTGTCCGACCGCGATGCCGGCCTTGACGGCGGGGCGGGCCATGACGGTTTCATACCAGCGCTTGAGATGCGGGAAATCGTTGAGATCCTGCCCCTGGCCCTCATGGGATCTGACCCAGCCGATCGATGCCATGTCGGCAATGGAATAGTCGCCGCCGAGATATTCGGCCTCCGCCAGCCGCCGGTCCATGACGCCATAGAGGCGGTTGACCTCATTGGTATAGCGGTTGATGCCGTATTCGATCTTTTCCGGGGCGTAATTGCGGAAATGATGGGCCTGGCCCGCCATCGGCCCGAGACCGCCGACCTGCCAGAACAGCCACTCTTCCACCGCGACGCGCTCGCGCTCGGTCTCGGGGTAGAATTTTTTGAATTTGCGGCCGAGATATTGCAGGATCGCGCCAGACTCGAACACGGAGATCGGCCCGCCGCCGGGGCCGTCCGGATCGACGATCGCCGGCATGCGGTTATTGGGCGATATCTTCAGGAAATCCGGCTTGAACTGATCGCCCTTGCCGATATTCACATAGTTCACATTGTAGGGAACGCCAGCCTCCTCAAGATAGATGGTGATCTTGTAGCCATTGGGCGTGGGCCAGTAATAAAGTTCAATCGGAGTGGTCATGAAAATCATCCTCTTCGTGTCGTAAAACCCCGTCCCAAACGATATAGATCGATCTGAAGCAGTTAAAAGACCGGTGGGCTTCACGTCAGTGAGCGCCGATCGGCGGGTAAATGCAAGGGTGACAAGATGCGCGATTACGAACCTATGGCAGCAAGGATCATCAGCCCGGACCGCCAGGAGCCGCAAGGCTTTACCGATGCGCGCGAGGCGGTGAAGGCGCTGCAGGCGCTCTATAAGCGCAACACCCGCTTTCTGATCGATGCCTTCGTGGCGCTTGCGAGCGGCGCGGCGATCGAGGGGCGGTATCGCGCCTTCTATCCGCAGATCAGCATCGAAACGGGAAGCTACGGCCTCACCGATTCTCGCCTCTCCTTCGGGCATGTAGCAACCCCCGGCGAATATGCGACCGCGATCAGCCGTCCGGACCTGTTCGAGGATTACCTCATCGCCCAGCTTTCGCTGCTGATCAAGAATCACGGGGTTCCGGTGACCATCGGCGAATCGGAAACGCCGATCCCGCTCCATTTCGCCTTCGGCGAGAATACCCATGTCGAGGCCGACCTCGCGGCGCTCGCCGACGTGCCGCTGCGCGACATTTTCGATACCCCGGACCTCAACACCACCGACGATTTGATCGCCAATGGCGACTACGAGCCGGAGCCCGGCAAGCCGCAGCCGCTGGCGCCATTTACCGCGCAACGAGTCGATTACTCGCTGGCGCGGCTCAGCCATTACACGGCGACGAGTTCGGCGCATTTCCAGAACTTCGTGCTGTTCACCAACTATCAGTTCTACGTCGACGAGTTCTGCGCCTTTGCCCGCGAGACCATGGCGAATGGCGGCGATGGCTATACCGCTTTCGTCGAGCCGGGCAATGTCATCACGCTTCCGGGCGAGGTCGAGCCGGAAGAAGGCCGCGGCAGCGCGCGCCTGCCGCAAATGCCCGCCTATCATCTGAAACGTGGCGACAATTGCGGGATAACGATGGTCAATATCGGCATCGGGCCATCCAACGCCAAAACGATCACCGATCATATCGCTGTGCTGCGCCCGCATGCCTGGCTGATGCTCGGCCATTGCGCGGGGCTGCGCAACAGCCAGAAGCTCGGCGATTATGTGCTGGCCCATGCCTATGTCCGCGAGGACCATGTGCTGGACGACGACCTGCCGGTCTGGGTGCCGATCCCGGCGCTTGCGGAAGTGCAGCTCGCGCTGGAGGAGGCCGTCGCAGAGGTGACCGGGCTCGAAGGCTACGAGCTGAAGCGGGTGATGCGCACCGGCACCGTGGCGACCATCGACAACCGCAACTGGGAGCTTTCCCCCCAGAGCGGGCCGGTCAAGCGGCTGTCCCAGTCGCGCGCGATCGCGCTCGATATGGAATCGGCGACGATCGCCGCCAACGGCTTTCGCTTCCGGGTGCCTTACGGCACACTTCTGTGCGTTTCCGACCGGCCGCTGCATGGCGAGTTGAAACTAGCCGGCATGGCGACCGCGTTTTACACCACCCAGGTGCGCCAGCACCTCCATATCGGCATCAAGGCGGTGCAGAAGCTCGCGGCGATGCCGCCCGAAAGGCTGCATTCACGCAAGCTCAGAAGCTTCTACGAGACGGCCTTTCAGTAAACCGGATCAGGTAAGATCGCTATCGGCGGGCACGATGACATGCAACGCGCCCGGATGCTGTTCGATCACCGCGTGACCGATCACCTCGATCAGATCGCCATCGAGCGACTGATCCATGTCGGTGGAGGCAAAATCGAGCGTAATCCGTTCGGCCTCGAACAGCGTGACATTCTCGCTATCCTCGAGATGCCCGGTCAGGTAGTCCATGGCGAAGCCCACCATGTTGTCGAAATCGCTTGCCTTGACCAGATAGACGCCGAGCTTTCCGCCCTGCGGACGGTCGGAAAACGGTACGGCATTGTTGTGAATGCGATTGTTGGAGACGCCGAGCAGGGCAAAGCTGCCCTCGCCATCGCCGTGGTCGCTCTGGTAGCGCACACGCACGTCCGGCACCGTCCTCAGCGTATCGAACCAGGCGCGGGTGCTGGCTGAAATCTTGCCGAGGCGCGAATCATAGTCGAGCTTTTCCCGGTTCCTGATCATCGTGGCATGGAGGCCGGCGGAGAACTGATGGATGAACGGCCGGTCGTTGATCGTCGGCATGTCGACGCGCACCGGCCTGCCATTGGCAAGCTCCTCCAGCGCTTCCTCGATATCGAACGAAATTCCAAGGCTGCGGGCGAAAAGGTTCATTGTGCCGGCGGGCACCACGCCCAGCAGCTTATCCTTGCCGTGCAGGAAACCTGCGGCGAGCGACACGGTGCCATCGCCGCCGCCGACGATCATGCCGTCGAAACCGGAACCTTCGGCAGTCTTCTCGATTGCCTGCTTGACCCCTTTTCCCTCGACAATATCGCAGTCGAATTCATGGCCCGCAGCGGTGAAGATCTCGGTGGCCAGTTTGTGGAACGCGTCCATGTCGGTAGTCTTGAACGTGCCGCCATCGCGGTTGAAGATGCCCTTGAGACGCATTCGGGTTCCTTGAAAAGGTTGTCGCACACCAACGCCGGATACAATGCGATGGTTCCGGCCCGGCGCCTACATGTTCGGGTAGACCGGCCCCTCCCCGCCCTGCGGCGGCGTCCAGACGATATTCTGGTTGGGATCCTTGATGTCGCAGGTCTTGCAGTGGACGCAGTTCTGGGCGTTGATGACGAATGTCTCCTCGCCGTCCTTTTCCACCCATTCATAGACCCCTGCCGGACAGTAGCGGCTGGACGGGCCGGCATAAATCTCCAGTTCGGAACGCTTCTGGAGGTCCATGTCCTTGACCTTGAGATGGACCGGCTGATCCTCCTCGTGGTTGGTGTTGGACAGGAACACCGACGACAGCCGGTCGAAAGTCAGCACGCCGTCGGGCTTGGGGTAGTCGATCGGCTTGTGTCTGGCCGCAGGCTCCAGCGCCTCGGCATCCGTCTTGCCGTGCCTGATCGTGCCGAAGAGCGAGACGCCGAATAGGGTGTTCATCCACATGTCGAGACCGCCCAGCGCAATGCCGGCATAGGTGCCGAATTTGGACCAGAGCGGCTTGACGTTGCGGACCCGCTTCAGGTCCTTGCCGATGGCGCCCTTGCGCCAGTCCGCCTCGATCCCGGTGACCTCATCATTGCTGCGGCCGGCCGCAAGCGCATCGGCGATATGTTCGGCGGCGAGGATGCCGGACAGAACCGCATTGTGCGAACCCTTGATGCGCGGCACGTTGACGAGGCCTGCCGAACAGCCGATCAGCGCGCCGCCGGGGAAGGAAAGCTTCGGCACCGACTGGTATCCGCCCTCGGAAATCGCGCGCGCGCCATAGGAAAGCCGCTTGGCGCCCTCGAAGGTGGGCGCGATCGCGGCATGGGTCTTGAACCGCTGGAATTCCTCGAAGGGGTAAAGATACGGGTTCTTGTAGTTGAGGTGCACGACGAAGCCGACGGCAACCTGATTATCCTCCAGATGATAAAGGAAGGAGCCGCCGCCGGTTCTGCGATCGAGCGGCCAGCCGAAGGAATGCTGGACCAGACCGGGCTTGTGATTCTCCGGCTTCACCTGCCAGAGTTCCTTCAGGCCGATGCCGTATTTCTGCGGCTCGCGGTCGGCATCGAGCCCGAACTTCGCGATCAGCTCTTTGGCCAGCGACCCGCGCACGCCCTCGCCGATCAGCACGTATTTGCCGTGCAACTCCATGCCGCGGGTATAATTCGGGCCGGGACTGCCGTCGCGTCCTATGCCCATGTCGCCGGTGGCGACGCCCTTGACCGCGCCGTTCTCATCGTAAAGGACTTCGGTAGCGGCAAAGCCGGGATAGATCTCGACGCCAAGGGCCTCGGCCTTTTCGCCGAGCCAGCGACAGACATTGCCGAGCGACACGACATAATTGCCATGATTGTTCATCAGCGGCGGCATCAGGAAATTGGGCAGCGCAACCGAGCCCGCCGGACCGAGCAGCAGGAACTGATCCCTGGTCACCGGGGTCTTGAAAGGATGCCCCTCCTCATCGCGCCAGCCGGGCAAGAGCCGGTCGATGCCCGAGGGATCGACAACCGCCCCGGAAAGAATATGGGCGCCGACTTCCGCGCCCTTTTCGAGCACGACGACGCTCAACTCCTCGTTGACCTGCTTGAGACGAATCGCGGCCGCAAGCCCGGCCGGGCCCGCCCCCACGATCACCACATCGAAATCCATGCTTTCGCGTTCAGGTAAGTCTTCGTTCATGCGTATCCTCTTTCCCAACCGGCCTCGTCCGGCGCGCCGACAAGGTATCGTAATGATTGCAGCATTTTCCAGCAGCAAATGAGGCGATTCTCAATAAAACCGATTTGATCGACGCGCGGGTTTGCGTCCGATAGTGATTGAATCACGACGGCGCGAAGGGCTATGGTGCGCCAACCCCAACTGGCCTCAAGGCCGTTCGATCCCGTATGCTGTTCAACAAGGAGTTCGTCATGGATCTCGGTATTGCCGACAGGAAAGCCATCATACTCGCTTCCTCGCGAGGCCTTGGCGCCGGCATAGCGGAGGCGCTGGCTAAAGAAGGCGCGCATGTGCTGCTGTGCGGCCGGACGGAAGACCGCCTGGCGCAGAACTGCAAGGTGATCAACGACACGACTGCGGGCAAGGCCGATTATGTTGTCGCCGATCTCGGCGAAGAAAATGTGGTCGAAACGCTGGTCGATGCGATTGCGGAAAAGCTCGGCGGGGCAGACATCCTGGTCAACAATTCCGGGGGGCCGACGCCTGGAACCGTGGCCGACATGACGCCGGAAAAACTCGACCGGTTCTTCAATTCCATGGTTGCCCCCATTATCGCGCTGACCAACCGGCTGGTTCCGCACATGAAGGAAAAGGGCTGGGGCAGGATCGTCACCGTAGCCTCAGGCGGCGTGCAGGAGCCGATCCCCAACCTCGCGCTTTCCAACACGCTGCGGTCCGCCCTTGTCGGCTGGAACAAGACGCTCGCAAGCGAAGTCGCCGCATCCGGCATCACCGCCAATCTCCTGCTGCCGGGCCGCATCCACACCGACCGGATCGACGAACTGGACTACGCAGCCGCCGAGCGCACCGGCAAGCCCCTTGTCGAGGTGCGCAAGGGCACGCTTACGGCGATACCGGCGGGCAGGCTCGGGCGGGTTGAGGAGTTCGCGGCAATCGCCGCCTTCCTGTGCTCGCAGCAGGCCAGCTACCTGACCGGCAGCCTGATCCGCTGTGACGGCGGCGCCACGCGCGGCATCTGACGGAACCAACAGGAGCATCATGACGATCGCCAGCGCGCTGACAGCCCGGGAAGCAGCAGCCCTCCTCAGCTTTTACGCCGATGCCGGCGTCGATGCGATGATGGAGGATGAAGCAACCGACCTTACGCAGGCCGCAGCCGACAAGGCCGAGACCGCACGGGCGGAGCCTGCAGAACGGGCAGCTCCCGCAAAAACGCCGGCGCGCGCTCCCGAGCCGCCGCGAACCGCAACCGCCGCCCAAACCACCATCCCCGACGACAAGGCGGTTTCCGATGCGGTCTTTGCCGCCGAGAGCGCCCGTTCGCTTGCCGAGCTCGCCGATGTCCTCCGGGGCTTCACGGGCTGCAATCTGAAACAGAATGCCCGCTCCACGATCGTTCTCGAAGAGATGCCGAAAAGCGGTATCCTGATGGTCTGCGGGTTTCCGACCGGCGAGGATGACAAGGCCGGCGCCGCCCTTTCAGGTCCCGCCGGCGGATTGTTCGAGCGCATGCTGGCCGCGATCGGGCTGTCGCGCGCCGATATCGGCGTCACCACCGCGCTGCCGTGGCGCACGCCCGGCGACCGCGCGCCGACCGCCTCCGAGGCCCAGATCTGCCAACCGTTCCTCGAGCGCCAGATCGCGCTGGCCGAGCCGAAGCTGCTGGTGACGCTCGGCAATTTCGCCTGCCGCATGACGATCGACCCGCACAAGACCGTGTTCGATCTTCGCGGCAGCTGGCACCGGAAGGAGATCGGCGGGCAGAGCTTCGAAACGCTGGTGACATTCTCGCCCTCGGAACTGCTGGCAGCGCCCAAGAACAAGAAAGAGGCGTGGCTGGACCTCCAGGCCCTGCGCGCCAGACTCGGCTGACTGCCCGTTTCTTCACCAGTCAGTTAATGCCGGCATGCGCGCACCGCATAGCAGCCCCCCGGCAGGTCCCATTGCCGCGATCGCGCGAGTCTGAGATAACACATCATGTCTTGGGAGGATCCACAGGAACCAAGGCAGATGAAACCTCTTGACGATATGGACGCCACTCTGATGCAGAACACACGCCTTTCGCTCGAGCTCGGACGTTCGACCAATGGTTACCATGGCCAGCGCGGCATTGACCGGGCGATTGCCAAGGGTTTTTCCAAGCTCGTCGGCCACCACGATGCCCGCGCTCTGCGCCCCGCACCGCGCGCGCTCGGCGCCTGAGAACAAGCGCCTTTCCGGGAAAAAGCAAGGCCTGCGGGTCAATGCCGATCCCGACAATTCATGATGCATGAGTCGGCCGCAACGCCGGCTCTTTTTTATATGGCGATACCGGACTTAACTGTCATAGGTGATTTCGACGGTCGTGCCGCTTGCGACGCCGGAGTTGACGGAAAAGCCGAGATCGAGCGAGGCAGCCGCCTTCTGAGCCTCGACCAGCCCGGTATGCGAGATGCCGAGGGCGAGTTCCGGTTGCCTGAAGACAGCCTCCAGTTCCTGCTCGCTGAGCCCGCGCCCGATATCGACGAATTTGACGATGAAACCCTCGTGCCCCTCGAGCGACAGGCTGATCCTGGCCTCGCAATAGGGCGGCGACACGGCGATGATGCGCTCGACCAGATGTTCGAACATCCCGGTCAGCATGTCTTCATCGAGGCGGACATGATGTTCGCGGTCATCGATATCCGTGACCAGCAGCAGGCTCTCCGAGATCGCCTCGCCGCGATGCCGCCCAATGGCTGACGACAGACATTTGGCCGGAGAGATCAGCGGCAAATCCGGGTTCCGCTCCCGCTCGTCTTTTACCGACTCGAACTCCGCATAGATATCTCGCCGCCTGGCTTTCCAGCTTGCCCGCGAAGACATCTCCGCCGGAACATCAGCATGGGTATTCTTGTTAGCGCTATCAGCCTTATCTGCAGCAACGTCTCTGGCATTTTTCTCCAAATGGTCCTGAGCGGGCCTGGTCGACGCAGCCAGCGACTTATGGGATTGCGTATTCTGCGGCTGGTCCCGTTCCACCTCGTCCAGGGCGACACGACGTGCATGATTATTCCAGGGCATGTGGCTCGAAAGCGGTGCGGTTACGGCTTTCGGCGGTTGTGACGGCGGGTCGGATCGCATCTGCTGCCGCGCCGGCTGATCCTGCTCCCGGACGAAGGATACGCCATCGACTTTCGGCGTCAACGGCGGTTGCGGAGCAGCGGACGCGCCGCCGGGCGTTGCGACGACACAGACGCCGTCACGGTGGCGCATCCGGGCAAGAGAAAGGTTGATGATGCGCGACGGTACGGTCACGAGATCGGCCCGGACCTCCTCCAGCCTGTTGCCCGGCTCATCGCCAAGGACGCGTGCAAGCGCAAGATCGATACGCGCCGCTCCATGGGTATCGAACAAGGAGGCAAGTCGCGTCCCGTTCAGGTCGCGTTCGCCGGCGTCTACATCAAAAAGCGCCAATGCGGGTTCATTCGCAAGTTCGATCACCCCGGCGGCATTCAACAGCAGCACACTTTCGGGCACCCGATTCAGCGTCTGCACGACCCGTGTGTTGTCCGCTTTACGCGAGAACTCGGAATTCATTTAGCGCACCCGATTATTTTACCAATGCCGGTCCATATCGGCCCGACCCCAAAGGTTTTCAACCTTGCAGCAGATACCGCAGGCAAAACCCGGAAATTCAAGCTATTATATTAACGCGGCTGGGTAAATTGTGTCTTAAGCAAGAAATTTCGCAGGAACGCGCGATAATCTGTCGCCGCACTGCGCCCGGGAGCCGCACGGCACCGCCTTCCGACGCATGTTCGCCTCACGTCAAGAATTCGAAGGCCTCGTCGATATGATGGGATTTTACGGCCTGCCAGCGGCAATATTCGTCGATGAACAGCTTGTCGATCCACATCTCGCTCTCGAACGGCAGCCGGCTCCATCCAAGCACGCCGGTTTCGCCGGCCTTGCTCAGTATCCGCTGCAGATGGGTGCGCGATATGAAAATCTGCTCGGAAAGCCGGCGCGCATTGATCGGCGGTATAAGATAGCGTTCGTCTTGCGGCGCGCCCGCGCCGATCTGCGAAACGATATGATCCATCACCATGCCGCCCGATATGGTGTTCTGCAGAAGGGCGACGCGCGGCGGCGGCTGACGCCAGGCGGGATCGTTGAGGCAGTTCCAGGCAAGCCTGGGTTGGACCGAGAAAACGAGGTCCGGCCGCTGCATCAACATCGACACGCGGTTCTTACCGTCGATGCGATCGAGCATCGTCAGGTTGAGCGCCACCCATTCCATCAATGCCGTACTCACGACCTCGGTGGGCCTCCAGTAGCGTGGACGAATGCTGCGACTATCGGGGTCGATGTTCAAAAAGCCGTATTGGACGGATTCGTTGATGAAGGCGCGGATCGTATTCGGGCTGGCAATCCTGAACGGCGCCAGCACCTCGATCAGACGGTTCACCGTCAGGCCGCCGCCATCGCCCCAATAAAGCGCAAGCGCCGTCTGCGAAATCAACCACCGGCGCTGGGAGGCGAGATTGGCGCCGAGCCGCTGGTTGGTATGGTAAACGTCCGCCAGAGCTTCACCATAATATGCAAGGGACGGCAGGAAACTGGGGTGCGAACAGATGATATCAACGGAAAGGGGCATGTTGTATTTGAATCCAGGGGCATCATCTCAGCCGGAGAATATGTTCCGATTGATTCCTTTTTTTGAAAAACTTAAGGATATCGCGACCAAAAAGACAGTCGCCTTTTACGGCATGGCGGTTGCGACATGGCCGGGAAAATCCTATAGGCCGGGCATTGACACTGGCCGATCTCCGAGGAGAGCCATCGAAATCCGTAACGGTCGGAGCTGATCGATCATGTTTGCCAGCCTGTTCTCAATCGCCAGCCTGATGCTGTCCACCTTCCTGATGATGGTGGGATACGGGTTGATGAACTACCTGGTGCCTGTGCGCGCCGTTGCCGAAGGGTGGTCGCCGCTGCTTATTTCGCTGATCGCGACCGGCTATACGGTGGGCTTCACGCTGTCGTGCATCGTCACGCCGACGCTTGTGCTGAGGGTCGGCCATGTGCGCGTCTTCGGTGCGCTTATAACGCTTCTGACGGCGGCAATTCTTGCAAGCGCGCTGATGGTGGAATGGCAGGTCTGGACGGTTTTGCGCGCGGTCGCCGGCTTTGCCGTTGCCGGCTGCTATCTGGTCATCGAAAGCTGGCTCAACGAACGCGTGACCAACGAGACCCGCGGAACCATGTTTTCGGTCTACATGATCGTGACGCTGGCCGGCGCGATCGCCGGGCAGTATCTCGTGCCGCTCGGCGATCCCCAGAGCACAACGCTGTTCATCGTCTGCGGGATCCTGTTCGCGATCTCGATCCTGCCGACCGCGCTCTCGACCGCGCAATCGCCGGCCCCGATCGCCAAGGTGCAACTCGGTCTCGGCAAGCTTTACCAACGATCGCCGGTCGCCTTCATCGGCGCCATCCTTGCCGGTATCCTGTCCGGCACATGGAGCAGTCTCGGCGGCGTCTATACCACCGGCAGCGGGCTTTCGACGGCGCAGGGCGCAACGCTGCTCGCCTGCGTTCTGGCAGGCGGCGCGCTCGGCCAGATCCCGATCGGCAGGATATCGGACCTGACCGACCGGCGCTACGTCATGGCGGCCTGCGGCGTGGCCGGGGTGATCTCGGCCTTCGCGATGTTCTTCATGACCCCCCTGACGCCCAACCTGCTTTACTTCACCGCGTTTATCGTCGGTTCCATGCTCTATCCGATCTATGCGCTGAATGTGGCGCATGCCAATGACCGCGCCGATCCCAGCGAATATGTCACGATTTCGAGCTCGCTGATGGTGCTTTACGGCCTCGGCACGGTCGCCGGGCCGCTGATCGGCGGCGGCGCCATGGAGCTTGCAGGTCCACGCGGGCTGATGCTCTATCTGGCCGTCGGCTTTGCGATCTACGGCGCTTACGCCGGCTGGCGCGTCCTGAGAGGCAATCCAACCGTCAGCCCCGAAGACCGCGCGGACTTCCATGCGATCGCGGTACCGATGCGCGGCACCGACGCCGCCGGCAGTCTGGCTGTCGATTATGAGGAAGAATACGACCCGACGAGCTTCGACGAAACGTCCCGTACGGGATGAACGCGGCCGTTCAGTTCGGGGTTTGCGAGGATGACACGCGACGCAGGTTCCGGCGCTCAAGGCCGAGCTTGTGCTCGCGGTAGATGATGAATATGCCGGCGCCGACGACGAACACCGAGCCAGCCATCGTGTTCAGGGTGGGAATCTCTCCAAAGACGAAGAGCGAGATGAGTATCCCGAAAATGATCGAGCTGTAATCGAAGGGCGCGATGGTGGAGGCGTCGGCGAAACGGTAGGACTCCGTCATCATGATCTGCCCGACGCCGCCGAACAGGCCGGAAAGAACCAACAGCATCAGCGGCAGCACCGCAAGATCGCCCCATCCGAACGGCAGGGTCGCAAGCGAGATCAGGGCAGCAAAGGTGGAGAAATAGAGCGCGATCGTCGGCCCCGTCTCGGTCACCAGCAATCTGCGCACCTGAACCATGGCCAGCGCGCCAAGACACGCGCCGGCAAGCACCATGACGACGGCAAGCGCCTCCGTCTCGCCGATGCCGCCCTGGCGAAACAGCGTCAGCTTGGGCCACGAGATGATCAGCACGCCGATCATCCCGACGGCCACCGCCGACCAGCGATAGATCCGCACCACCTCGCCCAAGAGCAGCGCCGCGAACACGACTGACAGCAGCGGCAGGGCATAGCCGAGCGCGATCACTTCCGGCAACGGCAGGTGCATGAGGCCGTAAAAACCCATGCCCATGGACGTGATGCCGATAAGACTGCGCAGGAAATGCCCGACCGGCCGGCTGGTCCTGTAGGCGCCCCTGAGCTCGCGCCGCCAGGCGAGATAGACGAGGATCGGCACGATACCGAAAAGCGAGCGGTAGAACGTCACCTGCCCCGGCGCGATGCCGCTGCCGGCGAGCTTGATACAGGTCTGCATGCACAGGAATGCCAGTATCGAAGATAGTTTGAGGATGATCCCGCGCAGGGGATCGTCGGGCGCATGTGGCATTCCAGGGGGGTCTTCCCGTTCGACAGGTCTTGGAACACCCATATGCCACCTGGCGCGGGAATACACAAACTCTCCGCCGCGCGACGGAGGATTTGCTTTTTTGAACGTTCAGCGCTTTCTTAGCGCTCAAATCGCGCAGGCGCGCTGAAGGAGAACGAGGTTACAATGCATACGGATCGAACCGTCTATCTGAAAGACTATCGCCCGACCGACTTCATCATCGAAACCGTGGATCTGATTTTCGAGCTTGGCGAAGAACTGACGACGGTGGGGTCCCAGATCCGGATGAAGCGGCGGCCCGGCGTCTCGCCCGATACCCCCCTGGAGCTTGTCGGCGACGGCCTGCACCTTGCCGGTCTCGCGCTTGACGGCAAGCCGGTTCTGCCCGAGCGCTACGCGTGTACCTCAGACCATCTGACAATCAGCGACCTGCCTGCCGAGGACATGTTCACGCTGACGGTCAAGACCAATATCAATCCGACCGCCAACACCCAGTTGCTGGGCCTTTACCGCACCAACGGCGTCTATTCGACGCAGTGCGAGGCGGAGGGCTTCCGCCGGATCACCTATTTCTACGACCGCCCGGATGTGCTGGCGGTCTACACCGTGACCATCATCGCGGACAAGGCGAAGAACCCGCTGCTTCTGTCCAACGGCAATCTCGTCGAGGAACGCGATCTCGGCGACGGCCGGCATCTGGCGAAATGGCACGATCCCTTCAGAAAGCCCTCCTATCTGTTCGCGCTGGTGGCGGGCGATCTGGCGATGATCGAGGACCGGTTCACAACGATATCAGGGCGCGCGGTCACGCTTCGCATCTACGTCGAACACGGCAAGGCGGAGCGCGCCGGCTATGCGATGGATGCGCTGAAACGCGCCATGAAATGGGACGAGGAACGGTTCGGGCGCGAATACGACCTCGACATCTTCATGATCGTCGCGGTCTCCGACTTCAACATGGGCGCGATGGAAAACAAGGGGCTCAACATCTTCAACGACCGGCTGATCCTCGCCGATCCGGAAACCGCGACCGATGACGACTATGCCCTCATCGAAGCGGTGGTCGCCCATGAATATTTCCACAACTGGACCGGCAACCGGATCACCTGCCGGGACTGGTTTCAGCTCAGCCTCAAGGAGGGACTCACCGTCTACCGCGAGCATGAATTCTCGGCCGACCAGAGGTCGCGGGCCGTTGTGCGGGTGGATGAGGTCAGGTTCCTGCGCGCGCATCAGTTCCCGGAGGACGGCGGCCCCCTCGCCCATCCGGTGCGTCCGACGCAATATCTGGAGATCGATAATTTCTATACGACCACGGTCTACGAAAAGGGCTCCGAAGTCTCCCGCATGATCGCGACGCTGCTCGGAGAGGATGGTTTCAGGAAGGGGCTCGACCTGTTTTTCGTCCGCCATGACGGCGGGGCGGTGACGATCGAGGATTATCTGAAATGCTTCGAGGATGCGACCGGCCGGGACCTGTCGCATTTCGCGCTATGGTACCATCAGGCAGGAACGCCGGTGATCACGGCGCGCAGCCTCTATGACGAGGGCGAGGGACGGCTGGAACTCACGCTTTCGCAGAACACGCCGCCGACGCCCGGGGAAAGCGACAAGAAGCCGCTTCATATTCCCCTGCGCGTCGGGCTGATCAGCCCCAATGGCGACGGCATGGAACCGTCGGCGGTGAGCGGTGGAGAACGCACCGGCGATGTGCTGCATTTGACGGAGAGAGAACAGACCTTCGTGTTCGAGGGCCTAGGTGCGAAACCGGCGATTTCGCTCAACCGCGATTTTTCCGCGCCTGTGAGGGTTCGGTTCGACCAGTCGCGCGAGGATCGGCTCAAGATCGCGGGGGCGGAAAGCGATCTGGTGGCGCGCTGGGACACGATCAACGGCCTGGCGCTGGAGGTTCTCACGCGCGCAACGGCGGCGGTCAGGGCCGGACGGCCCGTGGATACCGACAACGCCCTTGGCGAAGTCCTGGTCGAGACGGCGGAGGACGGCAAGCTTGAGCCTGCTTTCCGCGCGCTTGCGCTGACGCTGCCGGGCGAGCTCGATATCGGCCGCGAGATCGGCGAAGACGTGGACCCGGACGCAATCCATCTCGCCCGCAAGGCGGTATTTTCCGCCATTGCCGGCTCAGGACGCGCGTCTTTCGCCCGGCTGGTGGAGGAATTGCGGGAGGACGGCGATTTCAGCCCTGATGCCGCCAGTGCCGGGCGTCGGGCGCTGCGCAACGCAGCCCTTGCCTATCTCGCCGATGCCGCGCAATCGCCGCTGCCGGCGCGACAGGCCTATGACGCGGCAACCAACATGACGGATATGATCGCGGCGCTTCGGATACTGGCGCACCAGTTTCCGGGCAGCGACGAAACCAGGGCGGCGCTCGCCGATTTCCGACAGCGTTTCGATGGCGAACCGCTGGTGCTCGACAAGTGGTTTTCCGCTCAGGCGACCGTTCCCGGCGAAGCCACGCTGGACCGGGTGGCCGAACTGATGGGCGACCCTGCTTTCGACGAAGGCAATCCCAACCGCGTTCGCGCGTTGATTGGCGCTTTCGCCTCTTCCAATCCCACCGGGTTCAACCGGCCGGATGGAGCCAGCTACCGGTTCTTTGCCAACTTCATCCTTGCAACGGACCCGCGCAATGCCACGCTCACGGCGCGGATGATGACCGCCATGCGTTCGTTCCAGTCGCTTGAGGCAGGTCGACGCCAAAAGGCGCGGGAAGAGATTGAACGCATTGCTGGCCATGAAGACCTTTCCCGCAACCTGCGCGACATCGTCAACCGCATGTTGAAAAGCTGAGCGGGGGCTTGCAAAAAAATCCGTTCGGAGTCCTTGCCTGTGTAACCCGTTGCGCTATCAAGCCGTTTCACGCAGGAAGAGGAAGAGTGCAGAAACACAAAAAAGCCTTTTTATGCTTATGGTTAACAAAAGGTTCTCGGGAGGCGCTGGACAAGGCGAATCACGTTTGATTCACTAGGGCAGATTCGCAAGGGCGGTTTGCCGAATCACACGAGGGAACCAGACCAATGAAGAGATCGGACATGTGGGAGCGTCCCGCGGTCAACGGGAAGTTGCGCGCCTATGCTGGGACACGGCAAGCGGTCGCTGCGACGCAGCAGGCGGGATTTGCAGGACTTGAAGGCCTGCCTGTCATCAACCGGCCGGTCATCGAACGGATCCTGAAGAAGTCGATTCCCCTCCTCATCATCGCCTTTCTCATCAGTGTGGCCGCGGCGCGCGGACTGTCGTTGATGTCGAGCCATGCCCGGATGGAAGATGCGGTTCGGCAGGCAACCGAGTTGACGTCGGCCATGGCCCTTGCCGCGCTTGAGGATGAGCCTCAGCTTTTCGATCCGGCCAGTGCTGTGGCAACCGCCAAGGAACTGGGCGCGCTGGTCGCGGCCGATTCCGATACCGACCTTGTCGCAATCGACACGTCAGGCGCTGTACTGGCGGCGACTGGCGACAGCGAGAACCTGATCGGCCGTTCGCTTGCCGACGTCTTTCCCGAACTCACCTCCGCGCGCCACAACCCGTCTTCGAGCGGCGTCGTGGAAACCCACATCGATGGCGTCCCCTATCAGGTGTCCATGCATCTGGCGGGAACCGATGGCGGTATGGTGATCGCGCTGCATTCGATGCAAGCGATGAACGCGCTGTGGCGGGCGGAAATCAATCTCAACGTCACGCTGTTCGCGGCAATGGCGCTGCTGCTGCTGGTGGTGGTCTATGCCTATTATGCCCAGCTCAACCGTGCCGATCAGACCACCGACCTGATGGCGGAAATCGAGGCGCGGCGCGATGCCATGCTAGCCAATGGCGAAACGGGTCTCTGGTCGTTCGATCCGCATGCAGGCATTGCATTTCTCGATGGCTCCGCCGCCTCGGCCCTTGGCCTTGGATCGGCGCCGCGGCAGCTTGCCCTCAGGCGTTTGCTTGCGCTCATCCATCCCGACGACCGTCGCGGCTTCTTTCGCCGGCTCAGGCCGGGGGACACAGGACTGATCGAGACGGGTTTCCGCATCCGCCAGCATGACGGCCAGTATGCCCGCATCGATATCCGCGCCCATGCCGGCCAGACCGGCGGCAAGATCGCCGTCAGCGGCACGGCGATCCGCACGGCCGGCGCGAGCCGCCGCGAAATCGAGGCGGCGACAAAGCGCGCCAGCCTGTATCAGACGGCATTCGACGCAATGCCGCAGGCGCTGGCGCTCTGGGGCAAGGATGGCCGCCTTGAGCTCGCCAACGCCAGCTTCACGACAGCCTACGGCGTGAAAGCCGGCGCCCGCCGCGACAGCCTTGTCGCAGACGAGGCGGTGGTGATCCGCCGCGTCTGCCGCGAGGATGCCGTATCGAGCGAGATCAGGACGCGACTGGGGCAATGGCAGGCCGTCAGCGAGAACCTGCTGCCCGGCGGCGCGATGCTCACCGTGGGCTCCGATATCACGGCATTCAAGAGCGACGAATGCCGCCTCCAGAGCGAGCAGGCGCGCCTGCTTGAAAAGGTGGCCGCCCTTGCCGCCGCGCGCCGCAGCCTGGAACTCAAATGCGCCGCGCTCACTCGGGCGCTCGGTCGCGACATGACAGACCGATATGCCGGAGAGATCGGACTTTCATCCGAAACAGGCGCTCCCCAGACGGGAACCATCATCCGCAAAACGGTCGCGTAAGTCTTCTTACACGAGCGGCAGCAGCTTTTTGAAGATCGAACGCACCTCATCAGCCGTGTCGGTGATCAGCGCTTCCAGCGCTTCGATATCAGGACAATCCGAACGTTTGCACAGCCGATCCAGAAGTCCCGCGGGCGCGGTCGCCGGGCTGAAGCCCGTCGTCAGGCAGGCCCGGGTCAATTGGGCGATATCGGTGTAAAGCGCGAGCGCCTTGCGGCAGATTTCCAGATCGCCCGCATCCATCAGGTCAGGCCCGAAACGGATCAACACGTCATCCGTGCTCATCGCCTCGCCGCCGCCGGCCTTTTCACGCGGCTGATCGGAGGCGAGATGGCAGAACTGGGCGAGAAATTCGATGTCGATCAGGCCGCCCGCGATCAGCTTCAGATCCCAGATGCTCTTCGCCGGTTTTTCACGCTCGATCCTGGCCCGCATCTCCGCGATATCGCGCGCAAGCGCTGCCCGGTCGCGCGGCTTCACCAGAGCCCGATCGATGACGGTAGCCATGTCCGCCATCAGCGAGGCATCGCCGCAGAGAGGGTGGGCCCTCGACAACGCCATATGCTCCCACGTCCAGGCCTCGTTGAGCTGATATTTCTCGAAAGCGGCAAGCCGGGTCGCCAGCGGCCCGGCATTGCCGGAGGGCCTCAACCGCATATCGACCTCGTAGAGCACACCTTCAGCGGTGGGGGCGCTGAGCGCTGCCACCAGCCTCTGCGTCACGCGCGCGAAATAACGCGGAGCATCGAGCGATTTCGGTCCATCGGAGGCGCCGAGCGGATCGTCGCAATCGTAAAGCACGATCACATCGACATCCGAGCCCGCCGTCAGCTCCGCACTGCCGAGCTTGCCCATGGCCAGCACCGCGACCCGCTGTCCTTCAAGCTTGCCATGGGTCTGCGCGATCTCCGAAAGAACGCCCTCCAGCGCCTCATCGATTGCAAGCGTGGCGAGCACGGTCAGCGCCCGGCCGGCGGCAAAACCGCCGGTCGCCCCGGTGAGCAGACGAATGCCGATGAGGAAACGCTGTTCGGCGGTGAATATCCGGAGGCGATCGAGCCGTTCCTCATAGATTTCGGCGCCGGTCATGAAGGCTTCGAGGCGGCCCGCCAGATAATCCCGCGTCGGGATTTCCGTGAGCAACGCCGGATCGAGCATGCCATCGACGATGTGGGCGCGCGCGGCGATGATCTCGGACAGGCGCGGCGCGGCGGACATGATCTCGACGAACAGCAGCAGCAGGTTGGGATTGCTCTTCAACAGCGAGAAGAGCTGAATGCCGGCGGGAAGGCCGGAAAGGAAGCGATCAAACCGGAGCAGCGCCTCATCCGCGCGCCGGCTGGCGCCGAAGGCGGAGAGCAGATCGGGCATGATTTCGGTCAGCCGCTGGCGGGCCTTGGTGCTCTGGGTGGCGCGATAGCGGCCGTAATGCCAGGTGCGGATGGTGCGGGCGATATCGGCCGGCCGCTCGAACCCGAGCTTCGAAAGCGTTTCGAGCGTACCGGGATCATCATCCTCGCCGGTGAAGACGAGGTTGCCGGTCGCACCCGAAAGCGTCAGCTCCCGCTCGAACAGCCGGGCATAGCGCTTCTCGACCGTCCTCAGGTTCGCCACAAGCGCTGCGGCGAACGCCTCGGTCGTGCGATACCCGCTCATCCGGGCGATCCGCAGCAGTTCGGCATCATCCTCCGGAAGGATATGGGTCTGTTCATCGCGGACCATCTGGATACGATGCTCGACATTGCGGAGGAACCAGTAGGCAGCCTTCAGCTCATCTGCGGTCGACTTGTCGACCCATCGGGCCTGATGCAGGGCATCGAGGGCATCGACGGTGCGACGGCAGCGCAATTGCGGCATGCGCCCGCCGGCAATCAATTGCTGGGTCTGGGCGAAGAATTCGATTTCACGAATACCGCCGCGCCCGAGCTTGACGTTGTGACCATGGACGGCAACAAGGCCGAAGCCCTTGTGCGCGTGTATCTGCCGCTTGATCGCGTGGATATCGGAGATCGCGGCATAATCGAGATATTTGCGGAAGATGAAAGGCGTCATCTCGGCGAGGAATGCTTCACCGGCCGCAATATCGCCCGCGATCGGCCTCGCCTTGATGTAGGCGGCGCGCTCCCAGTTCTGGCCGCGGCTTTCGTAATAGATCAGGGCCGCCTCGACCGGGATTGCAAGCGGCGTGGAGCCGGGGTCGGGCCGCAGACGCAGGTCCGTCCGGAATACATACCCATCCCCGGTGCGCTCCTGCAGGATGCGAACAAGCCGCCGCATAAGCCGGGGGAAAAGCTCACGGGCGTTATCGGGATCGATGATGATCTCGGCGGCGGCATCGAAGAAGACGACGATATCGATGTCGGAGGAGTAGTTGAGCTCGTTTGCGCCGAGCTTGCCCATGCCGAGCACGACGACGCCGGAGTTTTCCGAAGGGTGTTGCGCGGACGCCAGCTTGATCTTGCCTTCGCCGGCCGCAGAGGCGAGCAGGTGATCGAGCGTTGCAGCAACGGCGGCGGCCGCAAAACGGCTCAGGAGATCGGTGATGACTTCGACTGTGAGGATACCGCCGAGATCGGCGAGCGCGGTGAGGAAGGCGACGCGCTGCTTGGAATGGCGAAGCCGCGACATGATCCCGCCATCGCCCTGAGTGCCGCCTTCGGCAATCCAGGCATTGCGCGCCTGTTCGATCTCAGCCTCGATCCGGGGACGGATCGGCTCATCAGTCCGGCAAAGAAGCTCAGGCTTCGAGCGGAAGGCGTCGTGGAGAAAAGGGGAAAGGGTGAAAGCGGCCGCTATAAAGGCGGTCAGCGGCGCTTCGGGATCGGCGAGCACGGCGGGAAGTTCATGGGCATCGACGGCCTCGGCAAGCTCCGCCGTTACCGCTTCGGCGGCCGCCTCATCAAGTGCAAAGATGCGCCCTGCCGCAACGCCGGTCAAACGCCCTTCGATCTCCTCCATAGCTTCCTCCGCAACTTCTTTTCTCCGCCTTAGCATTGACCGGGCGGAAGCAAAAGCCACTCAACGCGGACGATTGAGTGCGAGCGGAAAGCGAAGGATAGCGGCAAGGCCGCCATAGCCCGGAACATATTGCCCTGCTTCGGCAAGCAGAAATGTGCCGCCATGCATATCGGTAACCGCATCGACCATGGAGAGGCCGAGACCGGTGCCCGGCTTTGTGCGGCTTTCGTCAAGGCGGAAAAACCGCTGTTTGACGTCCTCCATGTGATTGGTCGGAATGCCGGGTCCGTTATCGGCAACCACGAACACGGCCTGCGCCCCCTCGCGCTTGAGCGACAGGAAAATGCGCGGCTCATTCTCCGAGGCCGAAGCGTATTTGATGGCATTGTCAAGAAGGTTGAAAATCGCCTGCCCGATCAGCTCCCGGTTGCCGTTTACCGAAAGGTCCTGCTCGATTGCGATATCGAGCGTCATTCCGGCCTCTTCGGCCACCGGGCCATAAAGTTCGGCGCTGTCCTCGACGATTGCCGACAGGCTTACCGGTGACATCTCCGCCGCGACAGCGCCCGCCTCGACCCGTGAGATCATCAACAATGCATTGAAGGTGCGGATGAGCTGGTCGGATTCGGCGATGATGCCTTCGAGCGATGCACGCCGTTCCTCGGCATCCTCGGCGGCAGCGGCATCCGCCGCCTTGTTGCGCAGGCGGGTCAGCGGGGTCTTGAGGTCGTGGGCAATGTTGTCGGAAACCTGCCTCAGCCCCTCGTTCAACCGCACGATCCGATCGAGCATGAGGTTCAGCGAATTGGAGAGGCGGTCGAACTCGTCGCCGGAACCGGTTACCGGAAGGCGCTGCAACAGATCGCCGGCCATGATCTTGCCGCTCGCCGCCGACATCCTGTCCATGCGTTTCAGCGCATTGCGACCAATGGCAAACCAGATCACCAGCGCCCCGACGCCCATGATGATGAGCGCGAGAAGCAAAGCCTGCCTGACGACGATATGCAGCCGCTCTGGATCGCCCAGATCGCGGCCGATCATGAGCTTCATGCCATTGTCGAGCGCGATCACATAACCGATCGCCAGGCTGTAACGGTCGCCGCTGTTGTTTTCGGCAAAGCCTTCATAGCGGAAGGGGGTGTCGAGCCAGCCCGAATGCTCGAGAACGCCGGGTTGCAGGGAGGCGACGTTGCTTGCCAGGATCTCGCCCTGCGGACTGGCTATGACATAGAGGTTGGCGCCGGGCTGGCGGGCGCGCCGTTCGATCGTGTTGAAAAGCCGGCGAATGCCGCCGCTTTCAAACGAAGCATCGAGCTGGGCGATCTCACGGTGCAGCGAATCCCGCATCTGCCGCTCGACCAGCCTTTCGGATACGGCTGTGACATAAAACACCATCACCGCCGCGCAGAGCCCGAACAGCAGAATGTAGACGACGGAGAGGCGCACCGCCGTCGACCTGAACAGAAGCTTGAGTCGCCCCTTCATCCGCTATGCATCATGCTTGATCATATAGCCGGAGCCACGAATGGTCTTCAGCAGCGGTTTGTCGAAATCCTTCTCGATCTTGGCGCGCAGGCGCGAAACATGCACATCGATCACATTGGTCTGCGGATCGAAGTGATAGTCCCACACATTTTCCAGAAGCATGGTGCGGGTGACGACCTGCCCGGCATTCTTCATCAGATATTCCAGCAGGCGATATTCGCGCGGCTGAAGCGTGATCTCGCGTCCGGCACGCCGCACTTCATGTGAAAGCCGATCGAGTTCCAGATCGCCAACCTTGTAGAGCACATCGTGATCGGGCGCGCCCTTGCGCCGACCGAGCACTTCGACGCGCGCCAGAAGCTCGCTGAAGGCATAGGGCTTGGGAAGGTAGTCATCCCCCCCTGCCCTGAGACCGGTCACCCGGTCATCGACCTGACCGAGCGCGGAGAGTATAAGCACCGGCGTGTTGGTGCCGCGCGCCCTCAGCGCCGATATCACCGACAGGCCGTCGCGGCGCGGCAACATGCGGTCGACGACGAGAACGTCGTATTCATTTTCGCTCGCCATAAACAGACCGCTTTCGCCATCGCCGGCATGCTCACAAGCAATACCGGCCTCGCGAAAGGCCTTGGTCAGATAGGCGGCTGCCTCCAGATCGTCTTCGATGACAAGTACACGCATGCCGGGGACCATATCGCCATCGGCGTCTTTGTGACAAGCAGGGTCAACCGGCTCTTTGGAAAACATGTGACGTCTCCTGAAAACGGAAAAGGCGCATGCTTCCGCTATGCGCCTCCTCCGGTACTGAAAGGGGATCAGCCGGCGTCTTCAGCGTCGGTCTCCGTCGGCAGCGCGGTAAACATGCTGCCGTTTTCGGTCTCGACCTGGAACAGCGCCTGCTTGCGGCCCTGATCGGCCGCATCCTTGACCTGCTTCAGGATATCCGCCGCAGTGCTGACTTCCTTGTTGTTGACGCTCAGGATCTTCTGTCCCGCGGCCATGCCTTTGGTCGCAGCGTCGGAGTCTGGATCCACGGCCGTGACTGTCACGCCCTTACCATCGTCAGCGGGGCGAACCTCGATGCCAAGCTGCTTCATCAGCGAGCTTTCCATCGGTCCGCCGAGGCCGTCGGCGGCGGCAAGCTCATCGTCGCTCGGAAATTCGCCGAGCTTGACGTCGATCGTCTGGGACTTTCCGTCACGCCAAACCGACAGTTCGACGTTGTCGCCGGGCTCCATCATGCCGATCATGCGGGAGAGCGAACGGGCATCCTCAATGACGTCGCCATTCACGGCGGTGATGACGTCACCCTGTTTCAGACCGGCCTTGGCGCCGGGGCTGTCGCTGGTGGGTTCCGAGACGAGCGCCCCTTCGGGTTTGGCAAGCCCGATCGATTCGGCAATGTCATCGGTGACGGGCTGAATGCGCACACCAAGCCAGCCGCGTTCGACAGTACCGTCCTGAATGAGGTCGGCAACGACGTCCTGCGCCAGATGCGCGGGAATTGCGAATGCAATGCCGACATTGCCGCCGGACGGCGAGAAGATCGCGGTATTGACGCCGACGACTTCGCCACTGAGGTCAAATGTCGGACCGCCGGAGTTGCCGTGGTTCACTGCCGCATCGACCTGGATGTAATCGTCGTAGGGACCGGAGGCGATATCGCGGCCGAGCGCGGAAACGATGCCCGACGTAACCGTGCCGCCGAGGCCGAACGGATTGCCAACGGCAACGACCCAGTCGCCAACGCGCAGGTTCTGATCATCTGCGAACTTTACATAGGTGAATTCGCGATCGGCATCGACCTTGAGCACAGCGAGGTCGGTGCGGGGATCAGTTCCGATCAACTTTGCGTCGTATTCGGTCCCGTCATCCATACGCACCGAGAAAGCATCGCCTTCCCGCACAACGTGGTTATTCGTCACGAGATAACCGTCTTCAGAGACGAAGAATCCGGACCCTTGAGCAACCGGGCGTGGGCCGCCCTTGCGCGGCTGCGGCGGCGGGGAGGGCTCGTTCGGTGCGCCGAAATCGTGGAAGAAACGCTTGAGGGGGTGGTCATCAGGCAGATTGTCGAAACCGCGGCCGCCAAACCCGAAACTGCCATCCTGCTGGGCAACGGGCTGTACATTGCTTTCAACGACCACGGAAACAACCGCGGGAGAGACCGCTTCGACGACATCGGCAAATCCCGGAACCTCCGGAGCCTGAACATGGACGGGGTCCGCGAGCGCTTCCGTCACCGTCAGGGGAGCGCCGGCGGAAAACAGCACGGCGGCAACACCCGCAGCTGCCGAGGCTTTCAAGAGTGACCTGAACTTGTTTGGTCCGGTGGGCTGCTGGAACATAGCTCTACTTTTCCTCTAGTGTCGATGGTTGAATGATTTCATATCGAATAGAGGGGACTATAAAAGCTTGGACCTTACAAAACGCTGTCCGCGAGATGACGGATTGTTAATGGTCTTCCCCGTCTGACAGAATCGTCTCCAGCCGCGCCTCCTCGTCCCGGGAAAGCGGCCTGTCCGCTGCACGACGGCTGAGTGCAAGCCGCCACAAACCGATTGCGCCCAATACGATCAGGAGAGCCGGCGCGCCCCAGAGAAGCCAGGTCTGCGGCGAAAATCGGGGCTTCAGCAAAACAAACTCGCCATAGCGCGAAACGACATAGTCAACGACCTCGTCGTCACTATCGCCGGCTGTCAGCCTGTCGCGGACCAGAAGCCGCAGGTCGCGCGCGAGATCGGCGTTCGAATCGTCAATTGACTGATTCTGACAGACCATGCAGCGAAGCTCAGCGGATATGTCTCTTGCCCGCGCTTCAAGTGCCGGATCGCTCAGCATCTCGTCCGGCTCGACGGCGGCAACCGCCATCGGCATCAGCACGGCCACAAGCAACACCACAAGCCGCATCATTCGGCGGCCCTTACGGCTTGCGCAATCTGCGGACGTTTCCGGCTGAGTACCGGAGCGCCGATCCGCAAACGTCGATCCGAAAGCGACACGATTCCGCCGACGGTCATCAGCACACATCCAAGCCAGATACACAGAATGAAAGGCTTCCACCATACCCGCACGACCCAGGCCCCGTCCTCGCGCGGATCGCCAAGCGAAATATAAAGCTGGCTGAAACCAACGGTCATTATACCCGCCTCGGTGGTCGGCATATTGCTCGACGAATAGACCCGTTTTGCCGAATGAACCATTCCGGATTCGGTCCCGTTCGCGCTGATGGCGAAGCTGCCCCGTTCATCGGTGTAGTTGGGACCGCGTACAGTCTCGATTCCCTCGAAGGCGACGGAATAGCCGCTCAACTCGACCTCGGAACCGGGCGCCATCTCAAGCACGAGTTCCGTTTCGTAGAGCGAAACTGCGAGGATGCCCAATACGCTTACCCCCAGACCGAAATGCGCGAGGGCCGCACCGAAGGCCGATCGCGGCAAGCCCTTGAAGCGCGGCCATGACTTCGAAAACGGCAAACGGAAAAACCCCGAGCGGGTCCAGATATCCGCGACCGCTCCGAAAATAAGCCAGAAAGCAATCGCTATTCCGGGCATGGCCAGAACCGGGCCGCCATCATGGAAATACACGAAAGCCGCCCCGCAGATCAATGCCAGTACCGCAGCAGCCATAAGACGTTCCGAGGCGGCTTTGAGATCACCTCTTTTCCACGAGAGCATCGGGCCGAAGGGCACGGCAAGAAGCAGCGGGATCATCAATATCCCGAAGGTCAGATTGAAGAACGGAGGGCCGACCGAGATCTTGTCACCGGTCAGCGTTTCCAGAAAGAGCGGATAAAGCGTCCCGATCAGAACCGTACCGGCTGCCACTGTCAAGATCAGGTTGTTGAACACCAGCGCGCCTTCCCGCGACATCGGCGAAAACAGACCTCCGGACTTCAAAAGCGGCACCCGCAGGGCAAAAAGCGTGAGAGCGCCGCCAATGAAGATAACGAGTATGGCCAGAATGAAAACGCCTCGGGTCGGGTCTGTCGCAAATGCGTGAACTGATGTGAGGACGCCGGAGCGAACCAGAAACGTTCCCAGAAGGGAGAGCGAGAACGTCAGGATCGACAGCAACAGCGTCCATATCTTCAGGGCTTCCCGCTTCTCCATGACCAGAGCGGAATGGAGAAGTGCGGTGCCCGCCAACCACGGCATGAAGGACGCGTTTTCCACCGGATCCCAAAACCACCATCCGCCCCAGCCAAGTTCATAATAGGCCCAGTAGGAACCCATCGCGATACCGGCAGTCAGGAAAAGCCAGGCAAGCAGCGCCCACGGCCGCACCCAAAGAGCCCAGGCTGAATCGATCCGGCCGCTGACGAGTGCGGCGACCGCGAACGAGAAACAGACTGAAAAGCCGACATAGCCCAGATAGAGAAGCGGCGGATGAATGGCGAGGCCGATATCCTGCAGGATTGGATTGAGCTCCCTCCCTTCGGCGGGAACCGGGAAAACACGGCTGAAGGGATTGGAGGTGAAAAGAATGAAAAGAATGAAGGCAGTGGCAATAAGGGCCTGAATGGAAAGCACATTGGCCCTCAAATCCGCCGGCAGATTGCGACCGAAGGCCGCCACCAGGGCGCTGAAAAACGTCAGGATCAGCAGCCACAGCAACATGGAGCCCTCGTGATTGCCCCATACGCCTGAGAACTTGTAGATCAGCGGCATCAGGGAATGAGAGTTCTCCCAGACATTGCGCAGGGAAAAGTCGGAGACGAGATAGCTCCTGATCAGAATGGCAAACGACAATGCCACCAGCGCGAAAAGGCTCAACGTGCCGCTGCGCGCAACGCCCATCAAGGCCACGTTCCGGGTGCGCGCGCCGAGCAGGGGCAGCGTTGCAGTCACAATCGCAACCGCCAGAGCGAGGATCAGCGCATAAAGTCCGAGTTCAACGGTCACGGTTTCGCGCCCTCCTCGCCTTCCCATACCCCTTCCGCTTTCAGCCGGTCGGCGACTTCCTTGGGCATGTAGTTCTCGTCATGCTTGGCGAGAACGGTGTCGGCACGAAAAATGCCGTCCGGGCCCAGCCGCCCTTCCGTCACCACGCCCTGCCCTTCACGGAACAGGTCGGGCAGAATTCCTCCGTAGTGTACCTCGACCGAAGCACTGCCGTCGGTGACTGCAAACGCTACATCCGCCCCTTCCGCCCGATGGACCGAACCGTCTTCGACAAGGCCTCCCAGCCTTATCCGCGTATCGGGTCCAACCGGGTTTGTAGCAAAATCGGAGGGCATGAAAAAATACGAGACGCTGCGGCTCAACGCAAAAAGCACAAGCAGAACCGCGATCGCGATAAAAGCCACCCCGCCGCCGATGACGGCGAGCCTCTTCTGCTTGCGCGTCATGATTTTCCTCCAGAAAGCGCAAGTTCCGCGGCCAGCGCTTCGATCTGCATCCCGGCTGCGCTTTCCGCGCCGAAAAAAGCCAGCGCTGAGTTCAGAGCCGAGATCGCATCACCCTCGCGACCCAGCACCGCATAGGAGCGGATCAAACGCATCCAGCCATCAATATCGTCAGGCTCCCGTTCAAGCCGCTCCGCGAGCCCCGACACCATTCCCTCGACCATTTCAGTGCGTTGTTGCGGCGACAGCGAGGCCGCGGCTTCGATATCCTGCTGATCGGGTCCGGGTATCTGCTCTTCCTCCTGCCCCAACTGGTCGCGATTGAATGCGATATGCCGCGCCACCACATCGCGCCCGGCCGCGGTTTCCGGCATTCTCTCAAGCAGAGCGACGAACAGATCGAGCGCGTCCTCGTAGTCTCCTGCCTGCTCGGAGGCCAATGCGATATAATACCCTGCTCTTATATTGCCCGGTGACACATCGTCGAGCTGCCTGAACACCTCGACTGCCTCATCGTCCACGACACCCGAGCCAAGCGCCACAAGCGTCTCGCCCAAACCCAGAAGCCGCTCCGGACTGGGACCGGAAATCCGTATTGCATTACTGTAGGCTTCATGGGCGCGCTGGAATTTGTTCTCGCGCAAATATACCGGCGCGATCACATCCCATCCCCTGCCATCACCGGGATTTTGCGCAAGGTGCCTCTCGACCTGCGCGACAAGCACGGCAAGCTCCGGATTTTCAGCATTCAAGCGGGCAGCCAAGGGATAATCCTTCGCGCCGGGAGCGCCGAGAAGGGGATAGACAAGCCCCGCCCCGGCCAAGGCAGCAAACACGACTGATGCCGCAATCAATCGATGGCGCAGTGCAATAGACCGGCCAACCACGGATCGGTCCGCAGACTTTGCTTCCGCGGCGATCAACCTGCGCCCGATTTCCGCTCGGGCCGAAGCATAAGCCTCGTCATCGATACGGCCGTTTTGCTTTTCCCGCTCGAGTTCCTGCAGTTGCTCACGGTAAATTAAGTTCGACCCGGCGGCGGCGGCAACGACGGTTGCATCCCGCCCAAACAGTGGAGCGGCAACCGCAAAAGCCACGGCAAGCGTCAGAAAAATGGCGACGAGTGCGAACATCATGCCATCTTCGTACGCCACCACTGTAAAAATTCCAACAGTTCAAAACTCCAACCAGTGAGCCTGCCTCAAAACGTCGCAGACCGATGCTGCTGCGTGGCGAGCAGTTCAGTCGAGCAGGCTCCAGGAGCCATCGGCTTCGCGACAGGCGGCGCCACGACCGACAAACTCGGCGCCATTGGCAAAAATGCGTTGGGTATATTGCCGGCAGTTCTGATCGCCGACCTGGTAGGGGCTTGCAGCCGAAACGTTGCCACGTGCCTGCTCTCCCTGCCAGTTCACTGCTTCACCAGCCGGTGCGGCGGTCAGTGCGTACTGCTCTGCCTGAAGTGCTTTGGTCTGATCGAAAGAAGACAGTGAAATTCCGGCCCGCTGAATCAGCCCGCCGTTCAGTGCAGGTGGCTGCGCCACCGGTTGGGACGAGGAGCGCTGAGGAATAATGGGCGAGCCGTCTCCGCCTGTTGCGGAACAGCCTGAGATCATTAGGACGACAGCAATCAGTTGCCAATTCCGTATCACGAGAGTTCCCATCGTATTGAATCACGTCATCAAAGAAAGCCTCAGGTCGCCAAAATGGTTCCCAAACCACATGACGATATGGCAAACTTGCAGCTAAGGGCAGAATGTGGCCAGATTTCGCACTTGGCCTCGCGATCGACTATTTCCTGTGCTTGGCCGGGAGAATAACGCGCGCGTGCAGCCCCGCCTGCTCAAGTCCGGTCAGTTCGAAACGCCCGCCATAGGCCTGCACAATATCGTCAACGATCGATAGACCCAGGCCCGAACCGGACCTGCTTTCATCCAGCCTATGGCCACGCTTCATCGCTCTTTGAATTTCATCAGGTGTCAGGCCGGGTCCGTCATCCTGCACGATGATCTCTGCCCATTCTCCGGGCGCTGCGGCATCTACCTGCCGTTGGGCGCTGACCCGCACCTCGCTATCGGCAAACCGTGCGGCGTTTTCCAGGAGATTGCCGACAACCTCCTCAAGATCATGCTGTTCGGTCGCCAGAAGAAGACCCGTCTCGCAAGAGAGAACGAACGACTTCTCCGGGTTCAGGCGGCGCATCACCCGCACAAGCCTCTCAAGCACCGGCTCTGCCTCACAGCGGGTCAGAACCGATTCCGTCTGAGCTGCAATGCGGGCCCTGTTCAGATAGGCCTGCACCTGGGCCTGCATCATCACCACCTGGGAAGCGACGAGTTTTCCTTCCTTCTCTTCCATACCCTGCGCCTCGTTCAGAAGTACCGCAATCGGCGTCTTCAACGAGTGCGCAAGATTTCCAACCTGCACCCGCGCCCGCTCCACAATGGCCCTGTTGTTGGAAAGCAACGCGTTGATCTCATCGGCGAGCGGTTGAATTTCCACCGGAAACCGCCCGCGCATCTCTCCCTCACCCTGGTCGGCAATCTGGCGCAATGCGACACGCGCGCGATCGAGGGGGCGAAGAGCCCACAAGATGACAAGACCATTCAGGAGGATGCTTGCGATGCCGAAAAGCGCGAGCGCGAGATAAAGCCGTCGTGAAAACCAGCGCACATCATTGTCAACGGCATCGCGATTGCCGGACACCCGAATCCGGGTTGCACGATCATTCTCGTCCATCACAACCACGGTTTCGATCACTGCCAGTTCATTGCGGTTGTCGTCCCGCACGATATAGGTCCGGCGATAATTGCCGTCATACGGCACCTCGCTTTCCGGGGTGACCGGCAGGTCTTGCTCTCCGAGGGAGGGCGATTGCAGCGACTGTTTCGATTTATCATAAAGAGGATCAACGACCCAGTACCATCCGGTCTGAGGCTGCTGATAATTCAGGTTGCCAAGTTGTGGAGATCCCTTGAGATCGCCTTTATCGTCAATCGATACCGAATTGATCACGTTGAACATTTCGGCTTGCAGAAGCTGACGGAAACCGCGCTCAGCGGCATTGCGATAAAGCGCTGAAATCACGATCGCGATCACCAGAAGCGCTATGGCAGACCATCCGGTCGTCAGCGCCAGCGAACGCAAGGTGAGGGAATTCGCAAACCTCATCCCGGCGCCTGCATGCGGTAACCGAGGCCGCGAACCGTCTCGATCCAGTCAGCCCCGATTTTTTTTCGCAGTCGACCGACAAAAACCTCGATCGTATTGGAATCCCGATCGAAATCCTGATCGTAAAGATGTTCGGTCAATTCTGTCCGCGAGACCACCTCACCCTGGTGATGCATCAGGTAGGACAGCAACCGGTATTCGTGCGAGGTCAGCCGCAATATCACTCCGTCAACCGTGGCCTTAGAGGCCTTGACGTCAAGTTCGATCGGACCGCAGGTGATGGTTGCCGTCGCATGGCCGGCGGCACGGCGGATCAGTGCCCTGATCCGAGCCATCACCTCTTCGATGTGAAACGGCTTGGTGACATAGTCATCGGCGCCGGCATCGATCCCGGCAACCTTGTCGCTCCATCGATCACGCGCGGTCAATATCAGAACCGGCATGGTGCGCCCGGCCTGCCGCCATTTGTCAAGCACGGTCACGCCATCCATCTGGGGCAGTCCGATATCGAGTATGACCGCATCATAAGGTTCGGTATCACCCAGAAAATGACCTTCCTCGCCATCATAGGCGCAGTCAACGACATAGTCCGCGTCCCGCAACATCTGGGCGAGCTGGCGATTCAGGTTCTCATCATCTTCTATCAGCAGAATTCGCATGTCAGTCATCCGCTCTTACAGGCAACAGCCCGACAAACATCAGCTAGCCGGTACGCGGCGGGTAATCTTGCGGGGAGGGTTGCCGTCGCTTGCCGGTACGATAACCGTTACCATACACATATTCGGATCGTCCGGCGCAGGCAGAGCGGAAAGCAGATCGCCGCCCGTGCTGGATTGGACCTGGCGCGCCGCAGCAGCGCAGCTGGCCGCGTCGGCCGCTTCACCGTTCGCACCCAGCAACAGGCCGGTCAATACCAGAATATATATGGGTTTCAACGACATCGAAACGCCTTCTTCGCAATCCTGCATTCCATCTGAAACTCCTCATAAAGATATGTGGCTGAACTGCAAATGAATAGCCCCGTCAGAACACTTGCAATCTGAATTTTAGCAAAGTTGCAGATGAACGCGTCAGCCGGAACCTCAGGCCCCGGCCAACCATGCGTGATCAGGAAAGATTCGTCCTAGCGGGTCAACGACGACTTCGCAGAAATCCGGCCGAACAGCGCGAGTAACCCGCCTGTAGCGCCCGCGATCGTGGTAATCGAAGCCGCAAGTTCACCCTGCGTGCCTTCATCGACATAGATTCCGCCGAGTTGTAGCAGCGGCGCGGCGACCGCCAGAAGCGCCCCCCACACGGTCTTGGAGAGATACCATTTCTTCACATCCATAATATTATCCTTTCTGTCAGGAGGGAACATGGATTTCTGCTGTGAGCGGGATACCGAGGGGCACCTTGCGACCAAGTTGGCAGAGCCTGATTGTCACCGAGCCCGCCAATGACCCGAAGTCGTCCTCCTGATCGCTGGCCGAATACACAAATTCCGGCACGCCCACCTCGGAGCGTCGCACCAATGTCGCGCCGTCATACAATTCAAACCGGTAGCGCTCGACATCCTCGTCCAGCGATATCTCGGCCGCCGCCCAGTCATCCTGGTCGATCCGCGAACGTCTGATCCAGTTGAAAAGGATGTCCCCGGAGGCCAGCCGGCGCGACCGCAGATGAACCGGCGCCAGCGGCGTCTCGGCGCGCAGACCGCCCGCGAAAGCGTAGGGCGCTTTCGGGTCCTGTTGCCCGTAGGCAGCCTCGATCATGTAATTTCGTGCAAGGCCGACATCGCGTGCGCTCAAACCAACCGGGATCACGGCATCGCTCAGGACAACCGCATCGCTACCAGCCGAAGCTCCCGCCATCATGGCATCTTCAGTCCCGTTAAGCCCCCGCAGCAGGCCGTTGAGCCGCCAGCGTCCTGCCGAAATCTCTGTGGCATTGAGAAATCCGATGATCTCGAAAACACCGTTTTCGGCGCGGACCACTATCCGGTTGCTCCCGCTCAAGACTGAATATCTGGAAGCCGAGGAAAGACCGCCGAAGTCGAGGTCGATGACCAGATCGGAAGAGAAATCAAAACGACCGCTGGCTCCAGGCGTCAGCGCCTCGGCAAGACGCGCAGTGCCCGCCGGCCGTTCCACCACGGCATTCGCGGCATATCCTTCATTCGTGGCAGACGAGGAAACGAAGATGCGACGCCATGGCCTGGCAAACACGGCGATACGGGCGAAGTTTTCCGCTGATCCGCCCCCGTCGCGGGCAAGGTCCAGAAAGACAACCCGCGGCGCAAATCCGCTGGACGCGTCCTCCTGAACCCGTCCCCGATCCACCGGCCGCAGCGCCGCACCCACAAGCGGCGCAAACGAACGCGCCTCAACCTGCAAGGTCTCGCCAAGCTCGAGGCGCGTGACCATGAACCGCCCCGCCGGCCCGTCATCGATGCGCACGACATCGCCCACTTCAAGGCCCCGCGCCTGCGGCGACAGATCAATCGAGAGCGTGCGCACCGAAACCCGGCTCTCCCGCAGCATGTCTCCCGCCAGTGCCAGCGCCGTCGTTTCCGGCAGAACCGTCGGCAACGCATAGCGCAACACCCGATCATTGGCCGCCACAACGCGGCTGGAACGAACGTTGGCCTGTTCGTAATCGGTGAAAGGGTCGAAATAGGAAACCACCGCCTCGCCGGCGAGATCGCTCTCATGGCTGCGTGTTTCCCTGAAACGCCCGGCCTCGTCACGTTCCGCCGTCACGTCGATTGTCGCGGGCGGCAGGCTCGCCCTCAATCGGGAGCGGAACTGCAGCACGCCGTCGCGTTCGATCGTATCGGCCGAATACAGCGAAAGCAGCGGCTCGAGCAAATTGCGGGCACTGTCGATATCGGCCTGCTGATAACCCGTGAGGTCGCCGTTCAGAAGCCGCACATCGCAATCGTAGAAGCCGTGATCCGCCAAAAGAGCGCGCACCGTATCGGCAAGCGTCGTTGCCCCCAGCCGACCGTTCAGCCAGTGACCGGTGGTCCAGTTGCCGCCGTCGCTCCACAGATCGGCATTCTGCGGGAAGGCGGGATAGGGCCTGATGTCCCAGCACCAAAGAAAAATGTGCCCGTAGTCGACGGGCGTCTCCGTCGTCTCGAACCGGGAAAGCTGCGTTTCCAGAAACCGGCGTTGCTCGGCATCTGACCGTTGCCCGCTTGAAAAATACGGAAACGCCGATTCGGCCGATTTCGGATCGGCAAACACATTCGGCTGACCGGCGCCCTTGTCGACGGCGGCGCAACCGAGTTCGGAAAACCACACCGGTTTCGACATCGGTATCCAGGCTGTCGACGTCGCCAATTCCACGCCGCCGACACGATTATAGTGCGGGTTCGTCCACCAGTTCTGGATATCCTTGTAGCGATAGACCCAGGGCTTGCCTGCCAAGCCGTCGGTGATCGGCGTGCGAATGCGCGCCGCCCGATCGGCATCGCTTGCATAATACCAGTCATATCCCTCGCCGGCGGCAATCTGCCCCCGGAAGCCGTCTGTATCATTCGCGACCTTGAAGCCATCCGGGTTTACCGCGGCCAGATCGCTGTCGCGCCAGTCCGAGATCGGCATGTAATTGTCGATACTGATCGCCGCGATATTATGGTTCGCCCAGAGCGGGTCGAGGTTGAAATAGACATCGCCGCTGCCATCGGCGGGATGGTAGCCGAAATACTCGCTCCAGTCGGCGGCATAGGTCACCCTCGCCCCAAGCCCCAGGACGGCTCGCACATCGGCCGCCAGCGTGATCAGGCCTTCGACGAACGGAAAGGCATCGCCTGTGTCCCGCACAGATGTCAGCCCCTTCATTTCAGAGCCGATAATGAACCCGTCCACCCCGCCCGCCGCATCCGCAAGGTGTGCGTAATGCAGAATGAACCGGCGATACCCTTTGTCATCGCCCGCAAAACTCACCCCGCCGCCGAAAATGCTGAACTGATGGTTTTCCGCCGTGCCCAGAAACGCCTCCACCTGGCTTCGAGCCGAGGCGCTGCGGTCGGTGGTGCCCGGTTGACCCGGGGCGGGATGACAGCTTATCCGTCCCCGCCAGGGGTAGCGCGGTTGCTCGACGCCGCCATGCGGGTCAGGCAGGCCGTTACCTGCCGGCACATCCATCATCAGGAACGGATAGAGGTAAACCTCGAGGCCCCGCGCCTTCAGATCGGCGATCGCAGCGATCAGCCCGGCGTCGTTGGGCGTGCCCCCATAAGCCGGACCGCCATCATGGCTGGAAACGATATGAGCCTCGCCCCGCGCAATGCCCGATACCCGCCACGGCGCACTCTCTTCCTTCCTGAACGGCGTTTCCACGCCCGGCTCGATCCGGCATTCTCCCGCGCGCAGATCCGATCCGAACCATGCCACCACCAGCGCCACCCGCTCCAGGTTGGGACACAATGCCGTCAACTCGTCGATCGAAGCTTCCCAGTCGGTCGCCCGCGTCAACGTGTTGCGGTTCATGATCCGCTGCTGGCCGCTGCCGAGCGCCTCGGTCACGGGAAACGGACAAAGCCCGTGCTCGGTCGCGCCCGGGATAATCGCGAGCGCCCGGATCTGGCTTTCCAGCGAACCTGTCGGCTTCAGCACCTCGAACTGGATCACCGGTATCCGGTTTCCGAACGCGTCCAGCGGCAGACGCTCGAACACGACATAGCAAAGGCCCCGATAGGCGGGCGCATTGCCCGCGCCCTGCTTGGCTTCGATCAGCGGATCGGGCAACTGGCTTTCGGACCCCGGGAAAAACCGCATCTCGATATTCTCGAGATCGAGTTCGCGCCCGTCCGCCCAGACGCGCCGGATTGCCGCCACCGGCCCTTCGCAAATCCCGTAGGCGAAATTTCCGAAATAGGCAAAGCTCTCCACCGTGGAGCCTGCGGCCTTGCCGCCGGTGCGCTCCTCGGTCACTTCCTCTTCGAACCGCGTTGCCCAGATCAGCGCGCCGCCGATCCGCGACGTGCCATAAACCCGGGGAATGGCCCCTCCCTCCTCCGCGCCGCCAATCCGCGCGCTTGAAAGATGGCTGCCCTGGACCTTCTGCCCTCCGGAAAAGATCATGCCGTCAAGGGCATTGCCGGCCAGAGCGCCGATCGCCCGGCCGGCGACCGCGCCGAATGGGCCGAGCAGCCCGCCAAACACGGCGCCGGCCGCCTGAAACACGATAGTTGCCATGCTGAAACCTCAATCTCGGTCGGGAAAGCGGAAAACCCCGGCGACCTTGCGCCGCCATGCGGGAACAAGCGCAGAGCGGATCACCCCCGCCTGTTCGTAGGCGTGAATGAAATGCTCGGGACCGCACAGAATGCCGGCATGCTTGGCCGCGAACTGCGCCCGCCAGCGAAACAGCAGAATATCGCCCGGCTGCATCTCGCTCATCGCAATCGCCGGTCCGCAATGGCGAAGGGCTGCATGAAGCAGCCGCTCCTCGCGGCTACGCTCGGCCCAATCGGCGGCGTAAGGGGTTGCCGGCTCGGGTGCGGAACCATAGAGCTCCAGCCACACGCCGCGTATCAGCCCCAGGCAATCGCATCCGAGCCCGCATTCGCTCGCCTGGTGGCGATAGGGCGTCCCCAGCCATTTTTCAGCCGCCGCTACGGCCGCATCGCCAAGGCCCGTCATTTGTAGATCGCCCGGCCGTCATGCTCGCTCTCGCCATTCACATAGGAATAGGCAAAGTCGGCGCCCGGCACATGCGGGAAGCCCCGAAAATTGAGGTGATTGCCGAACTTCGTTCGGCAGGTGGCAAAGGACTTGTCGCAGCCCGCCGTCAGCCGCACCGGATCGCCGACCGCCGGCGTCGCCTCCAGCGGGAGCCAGAGGTCCAGCCGCATCGACGCCCCCGCACCCTGATTGTTCTCGATATCGACTGCCACACCGGCGAGTTCGCCGCTCTCGAAGGCAAGAACCCCAAACGAAAAGAAACCCGCCGCGAATTCACCACTGACCGAAACCGTCAGTTGCGCGTCGCTGTTGACCTCAAGAACGGTCCCGCTCGCCACGAAACCCGGCGTCGCAAGGTTGAAACCACATTTCCCGTTTCCGAGCACGGCATCACAACGGCGCGAGAAACTGCGCCCCTGGGGTTGCGACAGCCGGTGCGTCACCGCTCTCAACTCCGCTGTAAAGCCGCCGCCCTCGCGGGTCACCTCACCGATTTCATGCACATACATCCGCTGATGCTGAGACGGCTCGCGCCAGTTGACCAGATAGGCCTCCACCCGCGCGCCGTCATACCGCCCGGCCGCAAGCGCTTCCTCGGTGATCGCAGTGCTGGAAAACCCGCCCGCGACTTCGCTGGTGTTGGCCGCAAGCCCCTCCTCGGCCTCGAGGTTCGATGCCGAAAAACCGCTGGCCGCCAGAAAGGCCGTCGACGCAAAGAAGAGGTCGTGGTCGTGCTCGGTAAAGCCCAGTACAGTGCCATCCTTCAACACCACCCGCCAGCAGGAACACACTGTGGTTGCATCTCCGGCAAGGTGGCCCAGAAGGCCCGCTTCGATGTCTCTCATGGCTTGACCTCCACCAGCGGCACCGATGGCACGCTGCCCGCATTGAATGCCTTCATGTTGATGTCGATGCGATCGATATCGAAGCGCACAGGCACATCGAACTCGTAACCCGCGAAAATCGCCGCGCCATTCGCGGGCGGGCTCGAAAGCGTCACCACACCGCTCGCCGCATCGACGGAAAACCCTGAAATCGCAACGCCATCCACCGAGACCTTCAAGCTCTCGGACACCGGCTTCTGGATCGTCCTCGTCCAGGACGCCGCCCCATCGCCATAGGTCTTGATCAACTGAAAACTCGCCGTCGCGCCGTCCCCGGTCGCGATCCACTGATCGCCGGCGGATGGTTCGGCAAGCGGTCCGCAGGATTTGAAATCGACGGGATCGCGAAACCGGAACCCGCAGAGCTGGCCGCCCCGCGCCTCGAAAAACGCCATCAGTTCGTAAAGATCGGCCACCGAACGCACGGCCGAGCCCGCGTCATAGGCGCGCCGCGAATCACGCCAGCGCTGGTTGCGCGCCTCATGGCCGTTGGAAAGATTGACGATATCGGTGCGCCGCACCGGCCCGCCGCTCACCGAAAGTGACAGGCGCAGCGGAAACCGCACCTCATGAAAACTCGCGCTCATGGCGGCCTCCTCAGATATTGCGCTGGCCGGAGCGCACCGCCCGCGCCAGCATCGCCGAGATTTGTCCCTCGCTCTTTCGGAAGCTCTCCGAATCCGGCGTCGAAACGTTGAAGACAATCCGCGCGCCGCCGCCACTACCTGCAGCAACGCCGAGCGAGCCGTCCGCTCCCCGCTTCAGCGGCAGGATCGCCTCGCTGCCGGCCTCGCCCATCAGTCCCAGGCCGCCATTCATTCCGAAATAGGTCGGCGTTGAAACGATGCCGCCGGCCGCAAACGGCGTGATCCTGCCCGGCACGCCGCCCTTGGCATGGGCAACGACCTGCACCAGACCTTCGGTCAGCGACCCGATCTGGCTCGAGATCACGCCTTCGAGCGGCTTCAGAGCCGCGTTCAGCGCCAGATCGTTCAGCCGGCGACCCAGATCGCCCAGCACCGTCTGCAATCCCTTGCCGCCAAGCGTTGCATCCTTCAACGCCCCGGTAAGCGCGCCCGCAAACCGATCGGACTGGGTTTCCAGATCGAGCAGCACATCGTGAAGCGCGCTGGCGCTCTCTCGCGCGCCATCGATACTCGTCTCGTCAATGTCCATGAAACGTCCTCATCTGTCGGGAAAGCGGGTCATCAGGTCATCAAGGGCCGCCCGCGTCGGAAAGCCCTCGGCCGGCGCAAACGCACCCGCCATCGCCGCGAACTCCAGCGGCGACAACGCCCAGAACACCTCAGGGGGAAGCCGCAGCGTGCAGAGCCCGGTATGGATCGCCGCTCGCCAGGGGAACGGTTCGGCGATGGCAGGCTCTGCCGCTGCGGCTAGGAAGGGTCCGCCTTCTTGGGGGCATCCCCTCCCGTAAACGTGACAGTCAGAAGCTCGCCGACAAGGCCCGCATAAGCGGCAACCCCGCCTTCCATGCCCATGGCGGCCACATCCTCATCGTCGATCGCATTGCCGCCGCCGCGCAAACCGGCGCCGATGATCGCGATCAGATCGCGCGCCTTCAGCCCGCCCGAGGCAAGCCGCTTGCCAAGGTCGCCGAGCCCGTCCACCGCAAAAGCGGTCTCAAGCTCCGCGAGCGCCCCAAGCGTCAGGCACAATATCCGCCGCTCGCCATCGAAAACCGCTTCCACCTCGCCGCGGTGGCGGTTGGCCCGCCCGCCGCGCGTCATGCCGCCGCTCCGAAGCTCACCGCTCCGCCGGATTCCAGCGCGATCTCGAACTGGACCTCGCCATTGTGCTGGCCGTTATATTCGAGTGCGGAAATCTGGAAGGGCCCGGCGACGATGCCGAACCCCGGGATCACGATCTGCGCCTCCACCAGGGCGGCAGCGAAAAACGCCGCGCGCACCGTCTCGTCGGATGCCTGATCCTTGAAGATACCAGAAGCCGTCATTGAGGCCCGCTGAACGCCAGCGCCAGCCAGCAGTTCGCGCCAGCGGCCGGCGCTTTCGGAATCGGTGATGTCCACCGTTTCGGCGTTGAACGACAATCGCCGCGACCTGAGGCCCGCGACGGTTTCATAGGCGCTGCCATTATGCAGCTTCAAAAGCAGATCCTTGCCTTTCTGGGCAGTCATGGAACTCTCCGTTATCTGTCTGAAAATCAGCGGCTCACGCCGGTTCGGTCACAGCGCGAAAGCGCATCTCTGCGAGGAAATAGCCGGTTCGCGCCACCCGCTTCACCCTGGTCGAGCGATGAACAAGATTGATGAGCGTCGCACCGGTGAGCGAAAGCGCCGCATCGTCGAGCAATGCCTTCACCCGCGCCTCGATCTCCTGCAACGCCTTGCGCCCATGCGCCTCCGACCAGATCTCGATATTCAGCGCATGCTCGAAGAGCTTTCCATCCACCGTCGAGAGATCGGTGGTGACGCACTCTCCGAATACGACGGCGGGCAGTTGCGGCCGCTTCAGCAACCGGTCGAAGATCGCGTCCGCGCCGATGAGCCCCGTCAGTTCGCCATCGCCGGAAAGCACCGCATGGATTGCCGCAAGCAGCGCGTTTTCACATGAACTCATGGTTCGATCTCCTCGCAGCGGCAGACCAGGTATCGCCCCGTCTCGTCGGGATCGCGCCAGCCATTGATCTTGAACATCCGCCCGCCGCGCTGCAGCCGCATCCCCGGCGCCAGATCCGTCCGCGCGCGCATCCAGATCTCATGGGTCAGGCGAAAGACCTCGCCATTGGCTTGCTCATCGAAGGCAATCGAGACCGGCTCGATCCGCGCCCAGAGCTTTGCGACCTCGGACCAGCTTTCCGTCGCGCCGCCCTGCCCGTCCGATGCAAAAGCGGGGGCCGTCAGATCGAGACGGGCCGAAAACGCCCCCGGATCGAATGTCCGCATCAAAGCCTCCATGCCTTGAGCGGCGCAATCAGCCGGTCATAGCCATCGGGTACTCCGGCGGGCTGCTGGTCGGGTCCGACCGCCCCCCGGAACACGAACATGTGCGCCACATGCCGCAGGATCGCCTGTCTGGCGGCCTCCGGCACGGCTGCTGCCGCCCCGAAACCCGCCGTGAACGCCACTTCGATACCGTTGACGCCGGCCCGCCATCCGCCCATGCCGGGCAGGTAGAACCGCGCGGGCCGCGCCCGGCCATCGAGTCGCGCTCCATCGAGCGCAATTGCGGTCGCCTCGCCATCGGCATCATACGCGGTCACCTGATCGACGGCCTGAACCGGCCCATGCGCCAGCGAAATCATGCCGCTTGCCGGCCATGTGTCGCGGTAAAGCCGCCAGGTCTGCGTCACCAGCGCAAGCCCGCTGACGCTTTCGAGGTATTCACGTGCGGCCACGATCAGCGCAGCCACGAACTCATCTTCCTCGCTGCCATCGAGGCGCATGAACGCCTTGGCCTCGCTAAGGCTCACCGGCTCTTCGGCGGGCGGTGTTATCAGGGCATAGCTCATTGTCCGAAATCCTCTGGCAACGAAAAACCCCGACGCAAGCGCCGGGGCCAATCTGGCATCGCTCGCCCTTTCCTGGTTCGGAAAGCGGCAAACCTGCCGGTCATCCGGCTCCGGCGAAACCACCGAAGCCGGTTCTTTTTGGCGCTTACGCCTCGCCGAACTTGATCAGCTTGATCGCCTCGAAATTCTGCACCCCGCCGCCAACACGCTTGGTGGTGTAGAACAGCACGTAAGGCTTGGCCGAATAGGGATCGCGCAAAACCCGAACGCCGGTGCGGTCGACCACCAGATAGCCCGCGGCAAAATCACCGAAGGCGATCGCGGTCTCGTCGATGCCGATATCCGGCATGTCCTCGGCTTCCGTCACCGGGAAACCCATGATCGAGGCGGACTGGCCGAGGCCGGCCGGCGGCTGCCACAGATAATTGCCGTCATCGTCCTTGAACTTGCGGATCGTCCCTTGCGTCTTCCGGTTCATCACGAAATGGGCATTCTGACGATGCGCCGCCTTCAGCGAATAGATCGTCTCGATCAGCGTATCGGAAGGATCGGCGGCCTTGAACGCACCCTCGGCGCCCGTCGCAACATACCCGATCTTGCCCCATTCCCAGGCACTTTCGGCCACATTGGTGTAGCTCAGAAAACCCTTCGGCATCGTCGATGTGCTGCCGTTGATGAAGGCAGCGCTTTCCTGCTCGGCAAACGCGATGTCGATTTCACTGGCGATCCAGCTTTCGACATCGACCGCCGCATCGTCCAGCAGCGAAGCGCTCGCCGCCGGCATCGCGTAAAGCTCCATTGTCGGGAAGGAGAGTTCGGAAATATCCGGCGTCGCTGTCTGGTCGCGATCGGCAATCTCGCCCACCCATCCGGCGGTAAAGCCGGAGGCGATGAACGGTTTCTTCAGCACCGCCCCCGAAACCTGGCGAACCGTCGCCAGTTGACGGATCGGCGAAACCGCCGTCAGCCGCCGGCCGATTTCGGTGTCGGTTTCATCAGGCACCAGATAGCCGCCGTCGCTCTCGGTCGTCGAGATCGCCTTGGCTTCAAGGGCGCGAAGCCCATGCTCGTCGCCGCGGCGAATATAGTTCTCGAAAGCCGCCTTGTGCTCGCTCGCCGCCAGGCTGTTCGAACGGCCAAGCGAAGGCCGCGCCTTCTTCAACTGCATCTCGTCGATCAGCCGCGACTGGGCGTCCATGGCGCGGTTGATGCGCTCGACCTTGTCGCGGGTTACCGTGTCCTCGCCCATCTTGCTCTCGATTTCGCCGAGCCGGCGGTCATTGGTTTCCTTGAAGGCCTCGAAGCTCGACATGAAGTCTTCGAAAGCCTGGTTGATCGGCGCGCTCTTGATCTCGGGCGCAACCTTCATCTGAGACGTGGTCACAATCGTGTCCTCTCGCAATTGTCGTTGGAACAGGGCCGCTATGCCTGTGGCATCCGGCCCCCGATGGTAGGTGTCAGGGCGCCATCATCCGGCTTGCCTGCCGCAGCAGACCCAGAAGCCGGTCGTCATCCGCCCCGTCTGCGCCGCTGGCAGCGTCCTGCCTGCCAACAAGCGCATCATAGCCGCCGGCCAGAAGCCGGCGCGCCGCCTTTCGGGAGAGGCCGGCATCCCGCGTCAGCCATCGCTCGAATTCTCTGATTGTCGGAAAGATATCGCCCGCCTGTTTCACATTGGCGATCCGCGCGGACGGCAGCATCGGAAAGGTGACGATCGATATCTCCCATAGGTCGGCCTCCAGCACCCTGCGGACCCCGGATTTGGCGTCCGTCCTCGCCCGAACCGTCTGGAAACCGATTGAAAGTCCGTCGAGCCCGCCCGCCTTCATCAAGGCGTGCACCTCGCGGGCACGGGCCACGTCCGCCGAAAGCACGCCCTCGACATAAAGCCCGCGCCCGTCCTCGCGGATCTTGGTCCACGCCCCGATCGGCTCGCATGGATCGTGCTGGAACAGCATCCGCACACCGCCCGCGCCGCGCTTCTGCAGCGAGCGCGAAAACGCCCCGCGCTCGATCATGTCCTTGCCGAGATCGATCTCGCCGAACAGGCTCGCATAGCCCGAAAACGAACCATCGCCCGCAAGGTCCGTCAGCGACAGGTCGGCATATTTCAATTCGTCGGCCAGCATGGTGTTCTCGCCCATATCCACTCCTTTGAAAGAGGCGCCGGGTGGCGCTAATAACCGACGGCTTCGCGCTTCTCCTCGTCGGAAAGAAAATCTGCGCCGGACACCCGGGCCCAGAGCGCATCGCGCTCCGCCGAAAGGGCGGATACCTGATCGAGGTCGACCTCAAGCGTCAGTGCCGCGCCGTAAACCGGGGCAAGCCAGGTCGTCAGCGCTGCGGCGGTGCGGGCAATCAACGGCAGAACCGTCAGCCGGTAGAAAGCCCGGTTCGCCTCCTGATAGTTGGAATAGGTGTTGTCGCCGGGAATGCCGAGCATCATCGGCGGCACCCCGATCGCCAGTGCGATATCGCGCGCCGCGCCGTTGCGCGCCTCTGTAAAGTCCATATCGCGCGGCGTCAGCCCCATCGCCTTCCAGTCAAGCCCGCCCTCAAGCAGCAGCGGCCGTCCTGCGCGCATCGGCCCGGCATAGCCTTCCTCCAGCTCCTGCTTCAGCCGCTCATACTGCTCCTCCGTCAGGTTCCCGCCATCCTTCGGCTGATAGACCAGCGCGCCGGAAGGCCGCGCCGAATTGTCGAGCAGCGCCTTGTTCCAGACGGACGAGGCATTGTGCAGGTCAAGCGCCATCTGCGCCGCCGCCAAAGGCGAAAGCCCCGAATGATCGTCAAGCGGATGGAACAGCCGCATATGCAGCACCGTCAGCCCATCGCCTTCGGCCGAATACCGGCTTGCATGCGCGCCGATCCGGTATTCATAGGCTTCCGGCCACCCGTCCCGCCCCTCGATGATCCGCACCCGGTCGGGCCGCAACAGATGCAGTTCCCGGAGCGTTTCGCCGACAACAATCGGCTCGACATAGGCATTGCCGGAAAGCAGCAGATGCCCGAACAGCGCCTCGAAGAAATCCGATCCGCTCATCCGCCCGTTCGGCCGCTTCAAAAGCGAAAGCAGCGGATGGTCGGAGACCAGCGCTCCCTCGTCGAATAATTGCCAGGGCATCGAAGCCGAAGCCTCGGCAATCAGCCGCACCGCACGGTGCGCGACCGGGTTCTTCATGAACCCCTCGCGTGACAGCGCGGCGTAGGACCGTCCCGTCCACCGCGCCTCCCCGCTCACCGAAAGCGCCGAAAGCGTCACGGGCGCTGCCTTTTTCTCGGACACGACAACGGCGTCCGCCGGACGCCGCCCCGGCAGATGAAAGGGCATCTTCATGCCACACCTCTCTGTTTTCAAAACGAAAAAAGCCCCGGAAAACCGGAGCTTTGACAATCATGGAACCAACGAAAACCGCCGCGTTTCCGTACGCCGGCTATCGCGCCGACCCAGTCGCACAGCCCCCAATCTTCTCGCCCCGGAGGGGAGAGATGCCCCGAAAGGGGCAGTGAGGGGGGAATCTATCCCAACGAGAAATCTACCGGGACATACCGCGCTATCCCGCCCAAACAGCTATCCCTCACCCCACAAAACGCGACGTCTTCACCGCCTTGTCGGCATCGTAATCCGCCGCGATCCGCATCTCTCTCAAGGGTCGCACGGTCGCCGTCGACTTCTGATAAATCGGGTGCGCCCGATAAGCCGCCAGAGCCGCCTCGTCCGCAAATTCGCCATAGACGATGAAGTCGACCTTTTCGTCATAAAGATCGCTGCGGGTATTGCGTCCGATTTCCAGCACATCTGCATGCGGGTTTTCCGTCAGCATCGAAAGCCCGGTCTCGATCGCATCCGCATCCCCGCCTTCGGGAACCGAGAAGAAAACGATATGTCGTATCATGCCAGACCTCTGCGCTGTTCCGGGATCGGCTAGCACGGGCAATTGCGGCGCGCAAGTCGCTATACACCGCGCACGCGCGGCATCCCGTCGCCCTCCAGAAGCAGCGCCGTCAGCGCCCAGACCAGTGCGTCCAGCCTGTCGGGAGACCGGCCCGCCGAAAGCCCGTCGGGACCGAAATCGCACATCTGGTCGACGAGCCTGGCAAAATGCCCGGCATGGCGCACCCGGCCCTGCTCGTAAAGCGCCGCCACCGGCTCGGCACGCAGAAACTTGCCGCGCGTGGCGCGTACGGTCGAGACCGGCAGTCTTTCGTCGACGCTGCGCAGCATCGCCGTCACCATGTCGCCGCCCTGGTTGATTTCGGCCACCACCCGGTCGGCATCGAAACGCCGATAGGCCTCCACCACCGCCCGCGCCCATTGCGCCGGCGAGCCGCCCTCCACCGAACAGTCGGCCAGCACCAGCGCCCCGCCGCTTTCCATCCCGCCCGCAACCACGATGCCGCAGACCGAATTGCGCCCCGACCCCGCCGGCGGATCGACGGCGACCACGATCCGACCGGACGCCATCGCGCGGCGGGAAACGATCGTCTCCAGATCGGCACGCCGCCACAACGCATCCTCGCGATCCTCGATCAGTTCGCCGTCAAGTTCCTGCCGCCCGAGCCGGGTTCCGCCATAGCGGCTGGACAGTGCCTTGATGAAGCCGGGCGCCAGATTGACACGATTATCCGCCGTCGAAATCCGGGTGAACACGGTGTCGTCGTCCGCCATCAGCCGCTTCAGCAGCGGCACGGCGCGCGGCGTCGTCGTCACCATCTGCCGCGGCAGGCGACCGAGCCGCAGGCCGAACTGCAGCATGTCCCAGCATTCCTGCCCGTAGCGCCATTTCGCCAGTTCGTCGCACCAGGCAAAGTGAAATTGCGGCCCGCGCAGCGCCTCCGGATCCTCGGAGGAAAACAGATAGGCCATCGCCCCGTTCGGCCACACCAGCCGCCGGCGCGTGATTTCGAAATCCGGCTTCATCCGCCGCGCCACCCGGCAGATCCCGGAAACGCCGTCGATCATCACCTCGCGGGCGTCGCCCAGCGTCTCCGCCACCAGCGCGATCCGCAATTCGCTCTTCTCGCCATCGGCGATCGCCAGGTCATGCACCCATTCGGCGCCTGCGCGGGTCTTGCCCGAACCGCGCCCGCCCATCAGCAGCCATGTCCGCCAGTCATGCGCCGGCGGCAATTGCTCCGGCCGCGCCAGAAACCGCCACTCCTTCGCAAGAAAAGCGGCATAGTGAAACGGATCAGACGGCCCCTGCGCGTCCGGCGAGCTTTCGCTCCGCCAGTTCCTCGGCCCGTTTTTCGATGAGGTCGAGGAAATGGGCTTTGGCATTGTCGTAATCCCTGAAATTCAGTTGGCGCTCTTCCTCGTCCTTGCGGTTGGCCGCAAGCCGCCGCTGCAGTTCATCCGCCTTTTCCAGCGTGCGGATGATCAGCGCGATCGCGTCGGTCGCGGCCTTCACCTCGGCGCGCGCATCGCCGTCATCGCCCTCGGCTCCCCTCTTCACCGCCCGCATGCGCAGCCGCTTGAAAAAAGTGAACTGCGCCCGCATTTCCGCCGTCAGGTCGTTCAAAAGCAGCCGCATGTCATCGTCGCCGCCGCCGCGTCGCGTCTTCGGTTCGATGAAATGGTAGCCCGCCTCCGTTCGCCCGGCCCCGCCTTCGTAACGCGGATTGCGCGGCCATAACCCGAACAGGGAGATATCGAATGACTCATGGTCAGCCACAATGAAGCTCCTTCCGGCTCTGCTTGTAAAGCGTGCCGTTCGACCATAAAAAAAGCCCGGTCGAAACCGGGCGGCAGCAATTCCTGATGGAGCCGACAAAGGCTCGCTTTCCGTTTCAAACCAAAAAGATAGAGCGGTTCCGCGCTTCGAGGAAAAGCGGAACCGCTCCAGTCTGAGTGACGGCTCGAGTCCGGCGGGACAGAGGGTGAAGCAAGTTCAACCCGCAAATTCCCGACCGTAGCCAGAAGCTACCAAAGCACCGTTACGCCGTCAAGGATTATTTTCCTATCTTAGGTTTTTTTTCTTATCTTGTAAAATCCCAAGCGAAAGTCACCCGGTCTTCTCACCGGTCAGCACCGGCCACTCGATCAGGTAATCCTCATAGTCCTCCACCGCCACCTTCATCTCGCTGATGGTCCTGTCGCGCGCGGAGATACCGGCCTGATGCACCGTCTCCCGGTCTCCGGAAACCAGATAATGCCACCAGTAAAGATCCTGCCCCTCATGGACCAGCCGGTAAGCGCAGGTCGGCGGCAGCCAGGGTATTTCCTCCACGCCCTCGATATCGAGTTGAATGCACTCCGGCACGATCACCCTCCGGTTCCCGTAATCCGAACACTGACAGCTATGTCCGTCCAGCAGCCGGCAGGCGACCGAGGTGAAAGCCACCTCCCCCGTCTCCCAATCCTCCAGCTTGTTCAGACAGCAAAGCCCGCAACCGTCGCACAGCGACTCCCATTCGCGATTATCCATCTCATCGAGCCGCTTGACCCGCCAGAACGGTTCACCAGTTTCTTGAGCCATCATTCTTCCCTTCAGCCGAACCGCCTATATGCGCGCATCGCCCCATGGCTTCAACCCGTCGTCAGGGTGCAGAAAAGTAAGTAAATACTGACTTAAACAAAGGTCTTATCACTTTCGGTCAATTGCCACAATTTGACCACTTGCTAGCATCCCCCCCATGCGCTCCGGAATATGGGCGCTTCTGCGCTGAGGAGAGCGCAGCCCTTTTCACGACCTGGGAGGAGTCTGAATGTCTCGCTTTATCATGAACCGGCGCAGCCTGCTGAGAGCAGGTGCTGCGGCCGGCGTCACGCTCGCCGCGCCGATGAGTTTCGTCCGCGGCGCCTATGCCCAGGACAACATGTCCTGCAACATGCCGACAGGCAGCAATGTCGTGCTCGGCTTCAACGTACCACAGACCGGTCCCTATGCCGATGAAGGCCTCGACGAGTTGAAGGCCCTGCAGCTTGCCGCCAAGCACCTCAACGGCGAAGGCGACGGCGGCATGCTCGCCACCTTCTCGTCGAAGACGCTGAAGGGCAACGGCATCCTCGGCAAGAAGGTCGACTATGTCACCGGCGACACCCAGACCAAGTCCGATGCCGCCCGCGACGGCGCCAAGCGCATGATCGAGAAGGACGGCGCGATCATGATCACCGGCGGCTCGTCCTCGGGCGTCGCGGTCGCGGTGCAGAGCCTTTGCCAGGACATGGGCGTCATCTTCATGGCCGGCCTGACGCACTCCAACGACACCACCGGCAAGGACAAGCGCCGCTACGGTTTCCGTCATTTCTTCAACGCCTACCAGTCCGGCGAAGCGCTCGGCCCGGTTCTCGCCGAGGAATACGGCAAGGACCGCCGCGCCTATCACCTGACCGCCGACTACACCTGGGGCTGGACCCAGGAGGAATCGATGAAGAACGCCACCGAGGCGCTCGGCTGGGAAACCGTGCAGACGGTGAAAACCCCCGTCGGCGCCGGCGACTTCTCGCAGTACATCACCCCGGTCCTGAACTCCGGCGCCGATGTGCTGATCCTCAATCACTACGGCGGCGACATGGTCAACTCGCTGACCCAGGCCGTCCAGTTCGGCCTCAAGGACAAGCAGGTCAACGGCAAGAATTTCGAAATCGTGGTGCCGCTGTTCTCCGACCTGATGGCCAAGGGCGCGGGTTCCGCCGCCCAGAACATCCTCGGCTCGGCCAACTGGCTGTGGTCGCTGGAAGATGCCGGAACCACGGCCTTTGTCCAGTCCTTCGGCGCCGAATACGGCTTCCCGCCGTCCCAGGCGGCCCAGACCTGCTACGTCCAGGCCCTGCTTTATGCCGATGCCGTCGAGCGCGCCGGTACCTTCTTCGCACCTGAAGTCATCAAGGCGCTCGAGGGCTTCGAATTCGACGGTCTCGGCAATGGCCCGACGCTTTACCGCGCCGCCGACCACCAGTGCATGAAGGACTGCCTCGTCGTGCGCGGCAACCCGGATCCGCAGAACGAATACGACCTGCTGAAACTGGTCAAGATCGTTCCCCGGGCGCAGGTCGATTACGACCCGTCGATCTTTGGCGGCGAGCTTGGGCCCGATACGGCCAAGCAGTGCTGATCTCAGCCAGATGAACAACGGGCCGGGTGCAGCAACGGCGCCCGGTCCCGTGCATCTCAACAGCGGATAGCCGTTTATGGACGCCATCATCATTCAAATACTGAACGGTCTGGACAAGGGGGCGGCCTACTCGCTGATCGCCCTTGGCCTCACCCTGGTCTTCGGCACGCTCGGCGTGGTCAACTTCGCCCATGGCGCGCTGTTCATGCTCGGCGCGTTTTGCGCCGTCGCCTTCAACGCGCTGATCTCCTGGCCGGTCCAGCCGCCCAAGGCCGAGGGCGCGCTGTTTGCGCCGCGATCGATCCCCTACATGGAATACGCCTTCGGCGATACCGGAGCTGCCATCATCAACTGGTCCGTGCCCTTGTCGATCCTGCTCGCGATCCCGGTCATGCTGCTGATCGGCCTGGTCATGGAGCGCGGCCTGATCCGGTTCTTCTATAAGCGCCCGCATGCCGACCAGATTCTGGTCACCTTCGGCCTTGCCATCGTGCTGCAGGAAATCATCAAGAAGTTCTTCGGCGCCAACCCGATCCCGCAAATGGCCCCGTCGGCCTTTTCCGGCACCGCCAATATCGGCGCCTGGATCGGCATGGCTGATTCGTTCATCGTCTATCCATGGTGGCGCCTGATCTATTTCGTCACCGCGCTTGCCATCATCGGGGCCGTGTTCGCCTTCCTGCAGTTCACCACCTACGGCATGGTGGTGCGCGCCGGCATGCGCGATCGTGAAACCGTCGGCCTGCTCGGCATCGACATCGAAAAGCGCTTCACCGTGGTCTTCGGCATTGCAGCCGTGGTCGCGGGTATCGCCGGCGTGATGTACACCCCGATCCTGCCGCCGAACTACCACATGGGCATGGACTTCCTGGTCCTGAGCTTCGTGGTTGTCGTCGTCGGCGGCATGGGATCGCTTCCGGGAGCGGTGGTTGCCGGCTTCACCCTTGGCATCCTGCAATCCTTTGCCTCGATGAACGAGATCAAAAGCATCATTCCCGGCATCGATCAGGTCATCATCTACCTCGTCGCCGTCATCATTCTCTTGACCATGCCGCGCGGGCTCATGGGCCGCCGCGGCGTGATGGAGGACTAGATCCGCATGTTCGCCAATCTCTCCCGCACCGACTGGCTGCTGTTTGCCATCTTCTCAGGCATCGTGCTCGCCGCTCCCATATTGTTCATGCCGCTCGGAGCCGCCTATCCGGCGCTCCTGCAGAAATTCGCGATCTTCGGCATCTTCGCCATCGGCTTCAACATCCTGTTCGGGCTGACCGGCTATCTTTCCTTCGGTCACGCCGCCTTTCTTGGCGTCGGCTCCTACGCTGCCGTCTGGTCGTTCAAGCTTTTGACCATGAACGCGATCCCCGCGGTCCTGTTCGCGATGATCTGTTCGGGCGTCTTCGCCGCCGTCATCGGTTTCGTGACGCTCCGCCGCTCGGGCATCTATTTCTCGATCCTGACGCTCGCCTTCGCCCAGATGAGCTACAATCTCGCCTATTCGGTTCTGACCCCGATCACCAACGGCGAGACCGGCCTGCAGCTTTCGCACAATGATCCGCGCATCCTCGACCGGATGTTCTTTCCAGCCGGCGCCGGCCTGCCGTCTCCCGATTTCTTCGGCCTCGAACTGCAGGGCTATCCGGGCTTCTATTTCTGCGCCATCGCCCTCCTGATCTGCTTCTACCTCACCATCCGCATCTTCCGCTCGCCCTTCGGCATGATGCTGAAGGCGGTGAAATCGAACCAGAACCGGATGATGTATACCGGCTTCAACACCCGACCTTACCTGCGCTCCGCCTTCATCATTTCCGGCATGTTCGCAGGTCTCGCCGGCGCGTTGATGGCGGTCACCGATCCGCTTGCGGGTGCCGAACGCATGCAGTGGACCGCGTCCGGCGAAGTCGTGCTGATGACCATTCTCGGCGGCGTCGGCACGCTGGTCGGCCCCGTCATCGGCGCGGTGGTCATCAAATATTTCGAAAACATCTTCTCGTCCTTCAACGAGCAGGCCCTGCACCAGACCTTCTCCTTCCTGCCGGGCGCGATCGAGACCCCGGTGGTCAAGCTCCTGTCGCTGTTCGTCGGCGAAGGCTGGCACCTGACGCTCGGACTGATCTTCATGGCGATCGTGATCTTCCTGCCCGGCGGCATCATGGAAGGCGTCAAGCGGATCAGAGCCCGTTTCGGAGGCGGAGGCGACGCCGAGAAGCAGCAATCCGTCGCCGAAGCCCAGCCCGCGGAGTAACACCATGGCCGAAAACAACATCGTCCTCCATGTCGACGACGTCCACAAGAGCTTCGGCGGCCTGCGCGCGCTGTCCGATGTCAATCTCGAGGTCGAAAGCGGCAAGGTCCACGCCATCATCGGCCCCAATGGCGCCGGCAAGTCGACCCTGCTCAATGTCTGCATCGGCCGCCTGAAGCCCACCCACGGCAAGGTGGTGTTCGACGGCAAGACGCTGACCGGGCACGCCCCTCACGAGATCAATCAGATGGGCGTGTCGCGCGTTTTCCAGACGCCGGAAATCTTCCCCGACCTGACGCTCGTCGAAAACGTCATGATCCCCGCCTTCGCCCGCCGCGACGGCGCCTTCCGGCTGAACGCGATCCGCGCGCTTTCCGGCGAACACGAACTGCGCGAGGAGGCCGAGGCAACGCTTGAGGACATCGGCCTTGCCGCCCGCCGCCATCACGAGGCGGGCTCGCTGTCGCGCGGCGACAAGCGCCGGCTGGAGCTTGCCATGTGCCTGATCCAGAAGCCGAAGCTGCTGCTGCTCGACGAGCCCACCGCCGGCATGGCGCGCCATGATACCAACCGCACCATCGAACTGCTTCAGCGCATCAAGGCGCGCGGCATGACCAAGGTCATCATCGAGCACGACATGCATGTGGTGTTCTCGCTTGCCGACAAGATTTCGGTGCTTGCCCAGGGCCGCATCATCGCGGAAGGTTCTCCCGATGAAGTGCGCGGCAACCCGAAGGTCAGAGAAGCCTATCTCGGGGAGTCCGATACATGAACATGCACAGGAACAGTTTCGGCGAGGAGCAAGAGCGGATGGCCAGCGAAAACGGCGATGCATTCTTCAGCGTCCGGGATATTCACGCCTGGTACGGCGAAAGTTATATCGTTCAGGGCATCTCCTTCGATATCGCGAAGGGCGAGGTGCTGTCTCTTCTCGGCCGCAACGGCGCCGGCAAGACCACGACGCTGCGGACGCTTGCCCGCCTGGACAACCCGACGCTGAAAAGCGGCGAGATCTGGCTCGATGGCGAACCGCTCCATAACCGGCGCGCCTTCCAGGCGGCGAAATCCGGGGTCCAGCTCGTGCCCGAGGATCGCCGCATCATCGGTGGGCTGACCGTCGAGGAAAATCTCGTCCTCGCCCAGGTCTCCGGCGAAAAGGGCTGGCCGATCGAAAAGATCTACGATCACTTCCCGCGCCTTGCCGAGCGCCGCAAGCAGGACGCCGTGACCATGTCCGGCGGCGAACAGCAGATGCTCGCCGTGGCAAGAGCGCTCGCCCGCGACATCAAGATCCTGTTCCTCGACGAGCCCTATGAGGGCCTTGCCCCCGTCATCGTCCACGAGATCGAAAAGATCGTCCGCCAGATCCGCGACCTCGGCATCACCACCATCATCGTCGAGCAGAACGCCGTCGCCGCCCTTCGCCTCTCCGACAAGGCGGTGATCATGGACACCGGCCAGATCGTATTCTCCGGCGCCGCCGCCGAAGTGCTGGACAATCAGGAACTGCGCGAGGAATATCTGGCGATCTGAAGTTCATCTCAGGCCTTTCAGCCACGATTAGCCCTTTGAGGGTCAGGGTAATCGCATATGCCAGGCCGCTTGCTCCCAATATTCTCTCCCGCCTGCGGGAGAGATGCCCCGAAAGGGGCAGTGGGCAGCATTTCCAAACGTGAGGGCGTTCGTGTGGATGGACTCGCCCCTCACTGTCGCTGTCGCGACATCTCTCCCCTCCGGGGCGAGAAGACCTGGGGGCTGTGCGGTGAAACCATATGCAACCGCCCTGCCTCAACGGGGAAACCGATTCCCGCGCGGCCCTGCACACGCCCGCCATCCAGCGCCTGCCCCTCCCTGCCGCTATGGTTAACATCTTTATAACGTTTTCTCCCTAACCTGTTGTCTGATAGAAGACATTTGTCGGGGAGTACGGCCTTGGTCGATCGGTATCGGGAACTAGAAGGGCTGAAGAATACGCGCAATCTCGATGTCGTGCTGATGGCAACGGTTTCGGGCTTCGGCTCGCTCGACAATCCGAGTGCTGCCGAGCGCAGGCGCTTTGCCGAACTGTTCGCCCCGGTCTACGAGGCATCGTCGCCGGAGGCGCGCCGCCAGGCGGTCGCAGCCCTTTCCTGCCACGCCCATGTGCCCCAGGATGTCTGCCGCTATATCGGCGGCCGCGAGATCGCGGTCGCGGCCCCCTTTCTCGCCCGCTCGCCCGCCATTGCCGACGATACGCTGATCGCCCTGATCGAGGCCACGACCGAAGAGCATATCCGCGCGATCATCCACCGCCCGGACCTTTCGCAAAAGGTCATACAGGCGCTGATCGGCGCACGACGCGAGGAAGAACGCCACGAGCCCGCCGGAAACTTCGATATCGACACCGGCACCCGCGATGACAGCGAGGCGTTGCGCCGAACGCTGAAAGCCATGGTCGCCGGAACCGGCGATGCCGACCGCCTCGGCGTTTCCACGCTCACCGAGTTGCAGACCGCATTGCTGGTCCGCTTCGCGCGGCGCGCCGAGAAGCCGTTCTTCAGCGAAACCTTCGCCCGCGCGCTTGGCGGCGACAAGGTGCTTGCCCGCCGCATTCTCGATGAACCGACCGGACAGCGCCTTGGAGTCGCCCTGATCGCACTGGGCATGAACGCCGAGGACACGCGCTACGTTCTGCCCCGCATCGCCAGGATCGACCGGCGGGATGACGAAACCACCGAGTTCGCGGTCGAAAAGCTCGTGGGGGCGCTGAAACCGGCCGTCTGCATTCAGCAACTGCTCGACTGGCAGGCCGAGCGCGAGCGGGAAACCCGGATCGCCGCCGAGAAACAGGAAGCGGCGCGCCGCTCGGCCTGAACCGCGTTCGCCCCGGCTTCCCTACCCTAGAGTCTGTCAGGTTCAAATCGAACCAGACAGACTCTAGGTTTATTTGTTTTCGTTTGTCTTTTCGGGAAAACCGGATTCCACTTTTCCCTGACAAACTCTAAGCACAGGAAGCGCCGCTCAGACGACGATGCCATCCCCCCAAAACCCTCCGTCATGCCGGCCTTGAGCCGGCATCCAGGGCCGCTTGTCGTGAATCTCGAAGAAAAGTCCTTTTGCGCAAGGACTTGCTTACCGGATCCCGGCCCAGGGCCGGGATGGCCGCGGAGAATGAGACAACCCCGTGATTGCTCGAGGAGTTTGTCATCAGGCTGAGCTCCGCTCAGCCCTGCTCCTCATCGACGACGGTAAAAAAGCCGTCGATATCCTCGCATTCCAGCACGACCACCCAGAGGTCGCTGTCGAAGCGCACCTCGCGTTCCAGCATCCTCGCCACCTCTTCGGTTGAAGCCGCCTTCAGCCGGGCCTCGAAAATCCGGTCCTGAACACCCTCCTCCGCAAAGCTCTGCGGCGCCGGCAGATAGAGCGTTTCCGTGCCATCGCGGAAAATCTGCCGGATCGCGATTGCCCCGGCCTCGCTTGCGCCCTTGCGCTCGATCACGGCAAAGCCGCCTTTGGCAAAGGCGTCGCGCACCAGCGCCGAGGCAAAAAAATCAGAACGAAGGCGCATGGCAGGTTCTCCACGATTTGAGTGTGGCACGCCCGATGATCAGGCTTTTTGCAACGGGAAGCAACGAGAGATCGATCGCGGTTTGATATCTTCAGGTTGGAATGGAGCGCTCTAAAGCGCGCCGATCTCCCGGAGCTTGTCGCGCACCTGTTCGCTCGGCTGGCCGGTTTCCGCCAGCCGGTAGTGTTTCTGGAACTCGAGGATGGCCGCCCGCGTCGTCGCCCCGGCAACGCCGTCGACGACAACGCCGTCATAGGCGATATTCACCAGCCCGCGCTGGATCTCGATCACCATCGGATCGGCGGCGGTGACCTCGACACTGCCCGCAGGCGTCGGGTCCTTCAGAATTTCACCGATCGGGTCGCCCGACGCGGACGCAGCCTCCGGCCGAGGTTCCGGCAGCGGCGCGGACACGCTGAGGAGCGCCACGACCTCATCATCGGCCTCTCCGGTGGGCCGGATACCGCTATCGCTCTGGAAGGCCTTGATCGCGGCTTCCGTCAGCGGGCCGGTCACCCCATCCGGCTTGCCCTTGTAGTAGCCCCTGTCCGCAAGCGCCTGCTGCAGGGCGCGTATATCGGGCTCGTCATCAGTCGGTTGCGGCTTTGGCGCCGGGACCGCCACATCGTTTTCAGCTACGGCAGGCTGCGGCGGATTGGCCTCCACCTGCTCCAGGATGGCAACCAGATCGTCCTTTGGTCCGGTCTCGTCCTGTTCGAGTTCGATGCGGAAGCTCTCGAACTCGGTCGGCTCCGCCATCCGGCGGCCGGGAACGGCATAGGGGTCGGAGGGTTGCCGCGTCTTCATCATCGGGCTTGGATGCGGGCCCGGCTGATACCACAGCGCATTGGCCGAGACGAAGCTGAAGACCACGCCGAACACCAGCGGGCCGCCGATCTTGCCCGGATGGCGCGCCGCAATGCCGCCCAGCGACGACGCCGTGCGCCCGATCAGCGAGGGGGATTTCTTCCCGCGCCTGCCGGATTTCTTCGCCGTCCTTTTCGCCATTGCGTTCATCACCCGCATTTTCGTCGTTTTCGCTGAAGCGATCGGCACCTGGTCCGCCGCTCACCGCTCACAAATAGACCCCGCCGCTTAACGAAGGGTAATGGAGCGGACGTCCCGCGGCCAGCGCCGAAGCCCCGTCAGGCGTCACAAGGGCCAGAAAAATCGTCGAACATGGTTAACGCGGGCCGCGATAGAGTCCGTCCGCATAATACGAAAAAACCAGATCAAACAATTGATCTAAATATACTATTCAAGATATACCCGAGCGCCGGAAACAGCCGTCCCATCAGACAGTCGATTTTCCTCCGCCCTTTTAGCGGCTCATTTACCGTCATAGACTAATAATGCGCGAAACGCTTGCGGGCACAACCAACAGGCCGGGGGCCGATGAGATTCCTGCTGAAATCCGCATTCATGATTTTTGTCCTGCTCCTGCTGGTGCCGTTCTTCGCGCCGCTGATGCTCGGGGGCGCGGCAACGCGTGAGCAACAAGCGCTGCCAAGCGGCCAGGATATCGGCGGGGCGGTGTCGGCCGCGCGCGGCACGTTCGAATATATGAGCGGCATCTGCGATGAACGTCCCGATGTCTGCCAGGATGGTTCGGGCATTATCGGCTTTCTCGGTCACCGCGCGCGCCAGGGCGCAGAGATCGTCTACCTCTATCTCGGCCAGCATTTCGGCGATAAGGCCCCCCAACCCGCACAGGAAACCGCCGCGGCACCCAAGGTCGCCCGGCCCGCCGCGCCCGACCCCGTGACCGTCGCCGACCCGCCGCCGGCAGTGATTGCCGGCGATACGCCCGATCTCATCCAGACCGGCGCGATCATCGGCCAGCCGGTAAAGGTCCAGCCCCCGATCCGCATCCCCGGCCTGCCCGAAAATGTTCCGGTGCCGACCCCGCGGCCGCGCTGAGGCAACGGCTTCTTTTCCGGTTCCTGCCGTCCCGCGCATTTCAATTCCCGCCCCTTCGAACTATATCGGGGCAGGAGCAATCGAAAGGCCGGATGATGAGCGACAAACTCAACCAGATTCTCGACGACTTTTCCTTTCTCGATGACTGGGAAGACCGCTATCGTTACGTCATCGAACTCGGCAAGGCCCTGCCAGACCTGCCCGATGACGAAAAGATCGAGGACAATCGCGTTCATGGCTGCGCCAGCCAGGTCTGGCTGGTGACGGAAGCGGGAGAAGGCGACGACCCGGTGATGACGTTCAGAGGCGATTCCGATGCCTTCATCGTGCGCGGGCTGGTGTCGATCGTGCTCACCGTCTATTCGGGCCATACCGCGTCCGAGATCGCCAGGACGAACGCCATCGAAACCTTCCGCAAGATCGGCCTGGTCGACCACCTCTCCGCCCAGCGCGCCAACGGGCTGAACGCCATGGTCACGAAAATCCGCGAGACGGCGGCGCGCAAGCTCGCCGCCTGAGCGGCTCAATCATCGGTAAAGAACGCCGAGATTTCCGGGCGGTAGCCTTCCGCCCCCCAGCCGCGAATGCCGGTCTTTGCCGGCGGCGGCGCATAATGGCGGGCAAGCGCCAGCAATGCGGTGCGCACCATCAGCTTGGCGGATCTGACCGGCCATTGCCGCTCCCGCTCGATCTGCTCCAGCCCCTTCATGAAGCAGCAGAAATCGAGCGCGATATCGGCAAGTTCCGGACCGATCGCCTTCAGCGCCCGCGCCACCCGGCTCCGCGCATCGATCGCCGTGTCCGAAACCGCCGAAGCGGCGCCAGAGTGACCGCGCCCACGGGCCTCAAGCCGCGGCTCAAGCGAAGCGGAAACTCTCGGCTGCATCAGCGCGCGGGTGAAATCCTCCGCCAGCCGCTCGCCGGCCGAAAACGCCTCATGCGTCAGGAAGGAGGAGCCGTCGCGCGCCTTCAGCCGCGCCAGCATATCCAGCGGCGTCTTCTCGCCCATCTCAGCCATCATGACGCACCTCGGCAGCGATCACCACATTATAGGCCAGCCGCTCGACGGCGGCGATGAACTCATCGAAAGCGCGATCGTCGCGCCGGTCCTCGATCACCCGGCAGGAATAGGCAACCGTGGTGCGGTCGCGGCCGAAGGCAAGCCCGATCTCGCTCAACGACAATTGCAGCGATACGTGGCAGACATACATCGCGATCTGCCGATAGTGCGAGACCGACCGTCGACGCTCGGCACGGATCGAAATACGCTCGCCGGCGACAACCGCCATCTCCTTGGTAATCAGCAGAACAATGCGGCAAGCCTTTCGAATGTCCGACATCTGGCTTGCCCTTTCTATGCACCATCCCGTCGAAGGCGGATGGGCCAAGGGTTGGTGGAAGGTCGTCGCGACCGGCGATGCTAAGCGTTGCTCGTTCATGTCAGCTCCCTGAGAAATAGGATTTTATTCTTACATCGGCGCCGGAAGCGGGGACATAAAGAGGAACACTCTCAAAACCGCCTATTGTTTTTGTTGGTTTATCTCCCTCCATAATAGGATTATTTTCCTACTAACTTCAACCATTTACCCTTACGTGTATTAACTACGGTAAACACAACCTTAGGATATGAAATGAGATGACGGACGCCCTTCCTGTGCATATGAACAGCCAGGTCTGCCAGCGCTTACAAATAAAAAATGCCGGCAACCTGTCGGTCACCGGCACTCAATTCGGAGCGAAATCCGTTTTCCCGCGGCTAGCGTCCGCGGCGCTGCCCAAGGCCCATTTCCTTGGCCAGGCGAGAACGCGCCTCGGCATAGGACGGCGCCACCATCGGATAATCGGCGGGCAGGTCCCACTTTTCACGATAGGCATTCGGGGTCAGATCATGATGGGTCATCAGATGACGCTTCAGCGACTTGAAGGTGCCGCCACATTCCAGACAAACGAGATGATCGCCGCTGATCGACTTGCGCACCGATACCGCCGGCTTCTGCTTTTCCAGAGACTGAGAGGCGGCCTGCGGCTTCGCGGTGTTGCTGAGAGCAGCATGCACCTCATGGATCAGTCCCGGTAGATCGCCTGTCTGGATAACATGGTTGCTCACGTAAGCGGCCACGATATCGGCGGTCAATTCCACGAGCGCCTGATTATCCCGCTCCACCGTTGCATCCGTCATTATTCACTCCTGTTCCATTCTTCGCCCACCCGTACTGATTCTCTGCAAGGGCGCCAACCAAAACATCAATTCAAGCGCCGCCTGTGATCGACATCGATTCTGCATAGAAACGGAGGCTGGGCTTCCCGGAAGCCGATCACTCAGCCTTACGGATAGGGTTTGTTTATTTTTACCAACGAGCGAAATATTCTCGCGCTCTTGGAGGGAATACCATTTCAATGACAAATGTAAAGTTTAAATCGCGCAATTCGCGTTTTTATTGGGAAGTGTGTCGGCGGACGGCCAACTTTTGAGATCGCCGGACTCTTAATACTTAAAAACATTCCAAAGTTGCAAAACCCGGATCGTTAGCCTCTTTCTCTACTTTGCAATTCATCTCTAACCGTATTCTCGTTTAGCGGGTAACCAACCTCATGAGAGGCCCGCGCCAGGAGATGAGCCGAAATCGGTGCGGTAATGACGAAGAATACAATGCCCGCACACGCGCGCACAAAAGTGGATATCTCGCCCGCATGAATGCCGATCGCGAGAAAGATAAGCCCCGCCCCGACCGTGCCCGCCTTGGAGGCCGCATGCATGCGCGAATAAAGATCGGGCAGCCTTATGAGGCCGATCGCCGCCGTCAGGGTAAAGGCCGCGCCTGAAAGCATCAGCAGGGAAACCAGCCCGGCCAGAAGATATTGCGCCATAATTCTACTCCCTGCCCTTTTCCGCATCGGCCGAAACCACCGGCACATCCTCCCCCGCCGGCCCGGAATCATAGGCCATCGGATGCGGTTTTACCTTGAAGCCGGTTTCGGTATCATCCCGCATCGCGCTGGAACGGATGAACCGGGCAAAGGCGATCGTCGCCAGAAAGCCGACCAGACCGAGCGCGATGGCGATATCGATATAAAGCGTAAACCCGGTCCGCACCGCGATCACGATAATAAACCCCATCCCGACGGCAACGATCATATCGAGCGCCAGAACCCGATCCGGCAGCGTCGGCCCCTTCACTACCCGATAGGCTGTCAAGAGCAGCGCAACCGAAAGCAGCACGACGGAAATATCGGCGGCAAACCTTACGATCTCCTCAGGCGTCATCAGGCAAATGCCTCCCTGATCTTGGTTTCGAAACCGTCGGCGATGCTCTTTTTGATCGCGTCGGGATCGGCACAGTCGATCGCGTGGATATAGAGATACTTCTTGTCGTCGGAAACGTCGACAGTCAGCGTTCCCGGCGTCAGCGTGATCATGTTGGCAAGCAGAACGATTTCGAAGTCCTTTTCCAGCGACAGTTCATAGCGGAATATGCCGGGCTGAAGGTTCATGCGCGGCGAACAGACAAGTTTTGCGACCGACCAGGCCGAGGCCATGAGCTCGTAAAGAAACAGCATCAGCAGCATGAACAGCCGCCTCGCGCGCGCGAAATAGCCTGCCCCGCCGATCTGATGACGCACCAGGCCGACCGAAATCGCGCCGATGATGAACCCGAAGACCAGATTGTGCAGCGAGGCGCTGCCGGTCACGGCAACCCAGAAGATCGCCAGCACGAGATTGGAAAGCAATATCTTCATTGCACGCTCCCCCCCGGGAATACCGACAGGAAATAACCCTCCGGCGAAAGAATGCCGCCAATGGCCTTTGCCGTCACAACCATCAACGGCTCGGGATAGAGCCCGAAGGCGACGACGATCGCCGAAAGTCCGATAATCGGCAGCCATTCGGAAAGCGGTATCCGGATCGTCTCCGCGACCTCCCCTTCGCCGGGGCGCCAGTAGGCCAGCAGAAAAATCCTGCCGAGCGCGATCGTCAGGCAGAAACCGGCAAACAGAATGCCCGCCGCAAGCCACCAGGACCCGCTTTCGACGCTGGCGCGCACCAGTATCGCTTTCGGCCAGAAGCCGGAAAACGGCGGCAGGCCGGCGGCCGCGAAGAACACGCCAAGACTAACGCCGGCAAAGGCCGGGTGGCGCTTGTAGATGCCGCCGATGCGGTTGAGCGAGAAGCCGCCGGCAAGCCTGCCGGCAAGGCCGATGGTCAGATAGAGCAGCGTCATCAGGATCATCGAATGAAGCGCGTAGAACAACGCCCCCTGAAGCCCGTCCATGCCGCCGATGGCGACCCCCGCCAGACAATTGCCGATCCCCACGATCACGATATAGCCGACAGCGCGGCGGATATCGTATTGGGCAATCGCGCCAAGGCCGGCCAGCACCATGGTGAGGAAGGCGGCAACGCCGATGATCGTGGCGAGGTTCGCAAGATCGGCCGGCAGGATCATCACCATCACCCGCAGCAGCGCATAGACGCCGACCTTGGTCAGAAGTCCGCCGAACAGCGCCGAAACCACGGTTCTCGGCGTATGATAGGAGGCGGGCAGCCAGAAATTGACCGGAAATGCCGCGGCCTTCATGCCGAAGGCGAGCACGAACAGCGCGCCGATCGTCGCCGTCGGAAGCGTCGGCGCCTCACGCGACCTGATCGCGATATCGGCCATGTTGAGGGTGCCGAACACGGCGTAGACATAGGCAACCGCAATCAGGAACAGCGTGGTGCCGATCAGGTTCAGCACCGCATATTTCATCGCCCCGTCGAGCTGTTCATGGGTCGAGCCCAGGATCAGCAGCCCGAAGGACGAGATCAGCAGCACCTCGAACCAGACATAGAGATTGAAGATGTCGCCGGTCAGGAACGCACCGGAGACGCCGGCGATCAGCAGCATCAGGAACGGATAGAAACCGTAGCGCCGACCGCTCTTGTCGATATCGCCGAGCGCGAACACCGCCCCCGCGAGCCCCGCGATGGCGGCGGCAAGCGCAAACAGCGCACTCATGATATCGGCGGTAAAGGCAATGCCGAATGGCGGCAGCCACCGGCCCGCCACCATCGTGATCGGCCCGTTCTTCCAGACCGCATAAAGCAGCAGGCTGTCGATGAAGACCAGGAAGGCGAGCGCCGGGATGGCGACCACGGGATGCCATACGGTGTGCTTGCGGATCATCATCAGCAGCGCGCCGACGGCGATACAGGTTGCGACCGGCAGGATGACGAGCCAGTCCGTCAGCGTCGTCGGCGCCATTGTCAGCGCGGCGGAAGGGTCGATTTGGTGAGCGGAAGCTGCCATGGGTTCAGTCTTGATATCCCCGTTCAGTAGCCGAGCGGCGGCATGGGCTGGTCCCTTGGCTCCGCGGCCCGCATATCGTCGGTATCATCGGTATTGAGATCCTGATAGGCGCGGTAGGTCAAAACCAGAAGGAAGGCAAAGAAGGAAAACGAGATCACGATCGCCGTCAGGATCAGTGCCTGCGGCAGAGGATTGGCGGTTCCCGATGGCAGCATGTCCATGCTCTTGGGAATGATCGGCGGCACGAAGCCGGTGATCCGTCCGGCGGTAAAGATCAGCAGATTGACCGCATTGCCGAGAATGGCGATGCCCAGCATGATGCGCACGCTGTGACGCGACAGCATCAGATAGATCGCGGCGGAAAAGAAGATGCCGACGAGGCAGGAAAGCACGAATTCCATCAGACATGGTCCCTTTCTTCAAGGGCCAGGAAGATCGACGAAATCGACCCGAAGACCACGAGATAGACGCCGATATCGAAGGTGGTGACCGTCGAGATCGGCACTTCCACGCCGTAGATCACCGGATAGATCCAATGCGCCGTCATGAACGGCGTGCGGGCGAAGATCGAGACGAACCCCGAAAGCGCCGACATCAACAGCCCTGCTCCGGCAATCGACAGCGGATGGAAATAGATCGCCCGGCGCACCGCCGAAACCCCCATCGCGATCCCGAAGATCGCGATGGCCGAGGCAGCGATCAGGCCGCCGATAAAGCCGCCGCCTGGGGCATTATGGCCGCGCAGCAGAACGAAGATCGAAAACAGCAGCATCAGCGCCGACAGAAATGGCGCCGTCGTTCGGAAAATCAGCGTATTCATCGGACCTCGCTTTCTGTCGGCTTCCTGGGCTTGGTGCCGGTCCTGTCGTTGCGCACCCGGATCAGCGCCAGAATGGCAAGACCGGTGATCATCACCACGGCGATTTCACCCAGCGTATCCGTCCCGCGGAAGTCGACGATGATGACATTGACGACGTTGTGTCCGTGGGCGATCGCCTTCGAATAGGTATTGAAGAACTGCGACAGCGCGTCATTGAACGGAACCTGGGTCGCGCGCATCAAAAGCAGCGAGAAACCGAGCCCGCACGAAACGGCAATGACGCCGTCGAACAGCCTTTGCTCCATGGCGCGGTGGTCGGAGGGCGTCAGGTTGAGGCGGGTCATCACCAGCGCGAGGATAACCACCGACAGGGTTTCGACCATGAACTGGGTAAAGGAAAGGTCGGGCGCGCCGAGCAGCAGGAACAGCAAGGCCACTGCAAAGCCCTGAAGGCCGAGCGTCACGATCGCCGTCAGGCGGTTATGCGCGCCGATCACCGCGCCGAGGCCGATGACGGCGAGCAGCAGGATAACCCAATGGGCGAGGTGAAGTTCGTCCGGCAGGCCCGGCCAGACCGGCAGTTCGCCAAACGAGACCAGCGATACCAGCAGCACGGCGGCAACGAGCGTGAAGGTGGCGGTGATATAGAATTCCAGCCGCCCCGGCTGGATCGTCTGCGTCACCCTGAACGACAGCCTGACCATGCCGCGCATGAAACTGTCGAACCAGAGGTCGGGTCCGGGGCCGAGGCGCGTCAGCATGACGGCAATCACCGCCCGCAGCGCATCGAGACGCCAGTAGACCACCAGCGCGATCGCAACGGTGAACGCGGAAAGCGCCAGCGGTACGCCGATATGGGGGACCAGCGAGAGGTGGATGCTGACCGGCTCGCCGGCCACGGCACTCGCCATCGGGCCCGAAAAATGGCTGTTGAAATAATGCGCGAACACGGCCGCGAGCAGGCCCGCGATGGCAAGCGTCACCGGGCCGAGCCACATCAGCGCCGGCCCCTCATGGGCGTGTTTCGGCGTCTCGGTCGCAGCGCCGATGAACGGCTTCAGCCCGACCCCGAAACCGACGGCGAACATCAGCGCATTGCCGATGATCGCGACGATCAGAAACACGGTCGCGACCATTGTCCCGGCGTCCAGCGCCTCGTAGATGCCCTCCTTGGCGAGAAAGCCGACGAATGGCGGCAGGCCGCCCATCGATATCGCACCGGCAAGCCCCGCCGCAAACGTGATCGGCATCGCTTTCGCCAGCCCGCCCAGCTTTGTCAGATCGCGGGTGCCGGTCTCGTGGTCGATCAGGCCGGCGACCATGAACAGCCCGCCCTTGAACAGCGCGTGGGCGATCAGGTAGAGTACCGCCCCCTCGACCGCATGTTCGATGCCCATGCCGGTCATCATCACCATCAGCCCGAGCGAGGCGACGGTTGTGTAGGCAAGCATCAGCTTCAGATCGGTCTGGCGAACGGCAAGCACCGTGCCGACCAGCAGCGTGACGCCGCCGAACACCGGCAGAACCGTCATCCAAGCCGCGGTATCGCCCATGACCGGATTAAGCCGCATCAGCAGGTAGACGCCGGCCTTCACCATGGTGGCGGAATGCAGATAGGCCGAAACCGGGGTGGGCGCCTCCATCGCGTTCGGAAGCCAGAAGTGGAACGGAAACTGCGCCGATTTGGTAAAGGCGCCGCCCAGGACCAGAATGAACGCCACCAGATAAAGCGGGCTCTGCCTCAGCACATCGCCGCTGCCAAGAAGTTCGGAAAGCCCGTTCGTCCCGGTAATATGCTGGATCGTCAACACGCCGGCGAGCAACGACAGTCCGCCGCCGCCGGTCACCACCAGCGCCTGGATCGCGGCACGGCGGGAGGCAGCCTTCTCGTGGTCGAAGCCGATCAGCAGGAACGATGTGATCGAGGTCAACTCCCAGAAGATGAACAGCATCAGCAGCCCGTCGGAGATGACCACCCCGAGCATCGCCCCCATGAACATGAACATGAACGACAGGAACCGCGCCTGCTGCGGATGGCCCTTCATATAGCCCCCGGCGTAAAGCACGATCAGCGTCCCGATGCCGGTGATCAGCAGCGCGAAGGTGAGCGAAAGGCCATCGATAAGGAAGGCAAAGCGAAGCCCGAGGCTCGGCACCCAGTCGTAACCGCCGGTCAGCACCGCGCCTTCAGCGATCCGCGGCACGAGGCGCGCGAACTGGATCAGCGAGAACAGCGGCAGCAGCGCCAGCAGCCAGGGCGCGTAAGACTTGAAGATGCGATAGAAGATCGGAGAGAGAACCGCCCCGATCAAGGGCAGAAAAAGAGCCAGAAATATAAGTGTCGTCTCACTCGGCGACATAGCATCTCCAAAAATTATTCTGCCGGGGTGGCCGTGCAGCCGAATGCAAAGCGTTACTTGAATATTATCATGCGCTCAACCGCGTCCAGGGTTTTTTCGCAGGTGCGAAGCCGAAAACGCCATCTCCGGCGGTCTCTCCGACAAGGCATTGCTTTTCCTGAGGCTACGACACATCTATCCCTTCAAACAGCCATTAAACGTCAAAAACCGGTGGAGCGCGACTTTGACAGACATCAATAAACAGAAAAAACCCGCAAGCGAACAAGAATGGCGCGACAAATTGACGCCGGAACAGTTTCACATCCTGCGTGAACACGGCACCGAACGCGCCTTTACCGGCCCGTACTGGGACAGTTTCGAGACCGGAACCTATTACTGCGCCGGCTGCGAAACACCGCTTTTCCGTTCCGATACCAAGTTCGATGCCGGATGCGGCTGGCCGAGTTTCTTCGAGCCTGTCACGGAGGGCGCGGTGATCGAACTGCGCGACTCGTCGCTCGGCATGGTGCGGACCGAAATCCGTTGCGCCACCTGCGGCGGCCATCTCGGCCACGTCTTCCCCGATGGCCCGAAACCGACCGGCCTGCGCTATTGCATGAACGGGCATGCGATGCATTTCGTGCCTGATGAAAAATAAGCCCTGCGGCGGTTCGCCTTGGGGCCGCCCGGCATTGCGCGTGTATGCGACAGCGCTAACATGAGAGCGGCCGACTGACGGCGAGGGCACGAGGAAGCCCGGTTGCCATCAGCCGGCCGACCCCACGAGATCAGGAGATGCGGCGGACCTGAGCATCATGGGGTAACTGCAAAAAGCAGCTTAAGTAAATTTGAATGCACGCAGAAAATAATCAACTGTTTTTAACTGTTCGCTCTCGATTCAGTCTATTTTATGGTTAATAGCCTGAGGATTATTCGATTTAAATTCTGAGATTGCCGGAAGGTTCGGCTGAGCGCTTGCAGCGACGTGAATACCGATTTTCCAGGAGGTTTGAAAATCGACAGATCGGGAATGATCGGATTCTCGGCTTCAGCCCACTTCCATGAGCGCCGATTTGAAGACAGGAACATGGTCGCCATCCGCGGGGCCAAGCAGGCCGGCGCGGGCGCGTTCGTCGGCGATCTGCCGCCAGCTTGCGTCCAGCATGGTATGCAGTGCGTGTATCGCGTGTTCGGCATCATCCCTGCCCCGGTCGGGGTAAAGGATTGCGAACAGCCCGGCCTCGACATGGCTTGCCGCCTCGCGCCCCCTGAGATGATAGCGGATCAGCGATGCCACGGCCTCGGCGCTCTCGTCGGCCACATTTTCAGGCACCCTGAGCACGCCCATGTAAAGCGGCTCGCCGGCCTCGCTTGCCTCGCGCTTCAGCGTGTTCAGGGCGCGGGCGAAGCCATCCGGCGCCAGCAAGCCGTCGCTTGCCTGAACCGGCGATACCGCCTCGGCGGCGTCGGTCATGCCGGCGCCCATGGTCTCGATAAAACGCTTGCGGCGCAGGTGCAGAAGCGCCCGCAAAACCAGTTCTTCGGTCTGGCCCGGCCAGTCCATGCAGTCATCGGCGCTGCGGGCGGCATCACTTGAGACGACGGACAGGCCGCCGGGCTCGGAAAGCGCGAACAGCGGCACGAAGCGCATGCCCGGCACGCAGCGAAGCTGGCCGCATATCCGCATGGCATCGGAAAGCGCCGAGCCGCCATGAACCAGCACCAGATCGAAACGGTGGCTTGCCGCCAGATAAAGCGCTTCCGGCAGGTCGCCGGTCGCGATCGTGGTCGTCAGCGACAGCATGGATTTGAGGATATCCCGCCTGAGCGCCGCATCCTCGGCGACGACAAGCACCTTGACATTATCGTCCGGCACCGCATCGGCATGGGTGCGGGAAGCAGCGCGTTCCCATGACCCCGCCTCCTTTTGCAGCGCGTGGTAGCGCAGCAGCGCCGAAATCCGCGCGGCCGCCGCATTCAGATTATGCTCCAGCCCGATCACGTCATCGGCGCCGGCGCGAAGCGCGGCAAGCCTGAGGCCGGCATCGGCCCTTTCCGGCGTGACGATCGCGACCGGGGCGGCGATGCCGGAATCGTGTTCCTTCAGGATCGCGCAGCAGGAGAGCGCCGGCGCCGCATCGTCGTCATCGACGGCGACCAGAATGAGGCTTGCGGCATTGACCGCCGCCATCATGCCGTCGCTGTCGGAAAAATCGGCCTGGTAGAAGGCGACCGGCCACGAGCTCAGCATCGCGGCCAGCGTCTGGGCCACAGCCCCCTCGCCGCCGATCAGAACGATGCTTTCTTCGCCGAAGCTGTTCACGGTCGTTTCCTCAGGCATCGCCCAGATAGGTCTTCACGGTCTTGATGAAGTTCGGAACCGAGACCGGTTTGGAAAGATAGGCATCGCACCCGGCATCGCGGATGCGCTCCTCGTCGCCGCGCATGGCAAATGCGGTAATCGCGACGATCGGTATCTTCGCCAATTCGGCGTCGGCTTTCAAGCTGCGGGCAATGTCGATGCCGGAGCGCTCCGGTAACTGGATATCCATCAGAATCAGACCAGGTTTGAACAGCCGCGCCAGTTCCACCGCATCGGCGCCCGTGCGGCTTTCCACCGCCTCATATCCGGAAGCCTCGACCAGATCGCGAAACAGTTTCATATTCAAATCGTTATCTTCGACAATCAGAACCTGTTTCACCATCTGACGCAATCCCCTGGCACCGGCCGCTGGTCCGGCTTGCAACGCGCCGGTGAAACGCTAGAATCGCTCTCACCGAATTATGAGCGCATCATCGACCAAGTTTAGGCCGATTTGGTTAAGAAACGGAAATCCGCGTGCAAAATTTTACCGATCAATCCGAAAATCATTCGCCCGAACAAGCGCTCGCCGTCGAAATTCTGACATGGCTTGCCGGCGAGCCGGAGCTTTTGAGCCGGTTTACCGCGCTCACCGGCGTCAATGCCGGCGAATTGCGCGCGCTTTCGCAAAGTCACGGCTTCGAAGCGGCCATGATCGGCTTCATCGCCGGACACGAACCAACCCTGATGGCGTTTTGCCATGATTGCGGCGTCAAACCGGAAACGGTTTCCCGTGCGTGGCAGAAGCTCGAATATGACGGACAGGTCGATTGAACAGCGTTGTCGATGAAGATCTTCCCAACCTCGAAATCGGCGACCGCCCTCTGGTGGTCGTCGATGTCGACGAAGTCGTGCTGCAATTCCTCAACCCGTTCAAGGCCTTTCTGAAGGCGAACGGGCATGAACTGGTGCTGGAAACCTTCAGCCTGAACGGCAATGTGACCTGCCTTGCGACCGGCGAGAAAATTCCCGATTCAGACGTCGGCGCCTTTCTGGCCGCGTTTTACGATGCCCAGGAAGAATGGCAGGAGCCGTTCGAAACCGCGCGCGAAACGCTGGACGGGCTCACCGAGATCGCCGACGTTCTGCTGCTCACCGCCATGCCGCCGCGCCATCGCGATGCCCGGCGTCGCCTGCTTGCCCGCTTCGACCTCCGCTTTCCGCTGATCGCCTCCGAGGAGCCGAAGGGCGAGGTCCTGAGCGCGCTTTGCAGGAAAGACCCGCCGCTTCTGATCTTCGTGGACGACATGCTCTACAATTGTCGCTCGGTTGCCGACTGTCTGCCGGAGGCGCTGACGATCAACCTTTTGATCAACGACGACTACCGCGCCATCGCGCCGAAGACGGAGGCCCCGTCGGTGGTCGCGACCGGTTGGGACCACGCCGACCGGCTGATCCGCCGCCATATTGCCGAAAACGGTTGATCCACGCCCCGCCCCTCCTTGCCTTCCGCAAAGCACGGCGGTAATTTCGGCTGTTCAACTTTTGTTCTGATGACCATGGCCGAGACGACGCCCATTTCGGAAGGCTTGTGCCGTGATTGCCTGAGAGCGGTCGCGGATGCGGCCCGTCGTTGCCGGCATTGCGGCAGCCCCCGGCTGTTGCGCCACAGCGAACTGCATGCGCTGTCGATCGCCCATATCGATTGCGATGCGTTCTACGCCGCGATCGAAAAGCGCGACAATCCCGAGCTTGCCGACAAGCCCGTGATCATCGGCGGGGCGAAGCGCGGCGTCGTCTCCACCGCCTGCTACATCGCCCGCATCAGCGGCGTGAAGTCGGCGATGCCGATGTTCAAGGCGCTCGAGGCCTGTCCGGATGCGGTGGTGATCCGCCCGAACATGGAAAAATACGCCGCCGTCGGACGTCAGTTGCGGGCCATGATGCTGGAACTGACGCCGCTGGTCGAACCGCTGTCGATCGACGAGGCGTTTCTCGATCTTTCCGGCACCGGACGGCTGCACCGGGCAAGCCCCGCGGTCACGCTCGCCCGCTTTGCCAAGCGCGTGGAGGCGGAACTCGGTATCACCATTTCGGTCGGCCTTTCCTATTGCAAATTCCTCGCCAAGATCGCCTCCGATCTTCACAAGCCGCGCGGCTTTTCGGTGATCGGCGCGGCGGAAGCCAGAAGCTTTCTCGCCGACAAGCCGGTCGGCATGATCTGGGGCGTGGGCAAGGCGTTTACCGAGACGCTGAAGCGCGACGGCATCACCACGATCGGCCAGTTCCAGACCATGGAGAAGAACGAGCTGCTGCGCCGCTACGGGGTGATCGGCCCCAGGCTTTACCACCTCGCGCGCGGCGAGGACACGCGCTCCGTCAAGCCGGAGCGGGGCGCGAAAAGCATCTCCAACGAGACCACGTTCAACACCGACATCTCCGATCTCGAGGAACTGAGCGCCATTTTGCGGCGGCTGAGCGAGAAGACCGCGCGCCGCGCCAAGGCCGCCGGCTTTGCCGGGCACACGGTGGTGCTGAAACTGAAGACCGCCGACTTCAGGATCCGCACCCGTAACCGCCATCTGAGCGCGCCGACCCAGCTTGCCGACCGGATATTCTCCAACGGGCTGTCGATGCTGAAGAACGAGACCGACGGCACCAGATACCGCCTGATCGGCATCGGCATTTCAGACCTCTGCGATCCCGCCACCGCCGACCCGCCGGACCTCGTCGATCCGGGCGCCGCCAAACGCGCCGCCGCCGAGGGCGCGATCGACCGCCTGCGCGGCAAATACGGCCTCGCCGCAGTGGAGACGGGCTACACCTTCCGGCCGGACAAGCCGAAGGCGGATGGGCGCGGTTGATTTTGTAGTGCTGCGGAGCATTTCGAGTTGAAACGAGTTGGAAGCCCTGTCCGGCCTACCGGAAATCGAAAGCCCCGCAGCCATAATCTCCCTCCTTGAGGGCAGGGCAATCGCATATCGCTTCGCCGCACAGCCCCCAAACCTTCTCGCCCCGGAGGGGAGAGATGTCGCGACAGCGACAGTGAGGGGCGAGACCATCCCCGCGAACGCCCTCACGGGACTGACATGCTGCCTCACCCTCACTCCCCCTTTCGGGGGTATCTCTCCCGCAAGCGGGAGAGAGTATTGGGAGCAAGCCGCAAGGCCATACGCGATTCCCCTGCCTTTGTGGGGGAGATGTCGCGAAAGCGACAGAGGGGGGTACAGGGCACAAGCCGCAAGCTCCGAACGCCCGGAAAGGGCTCACCCCTCTCTGCCCCTGTCGGGGCATCTCTCCCTCAAGGGGAGAGATTGTTTTCTGCAAGGCCTCAGGCCACCACTCAGGCAGCGCCCTTCTGCGGGCGCATGTCGCCGGCGTCGATGCCGGCGACGACGACGGGTTTCTTCATCGCGTCGCGGCGGAAGGGTTCGCCGAGCTCCTGGTTGAGAAGCACCTCGATGAAGGTGGTTTCCTTGTTCCTGAGCTGCCGTTCGACGGCCGCCGAAAGCGCCTCGGTCAGTTCCTGCTGGCTGCGGACCTGAATGCCGTGGGCGCCGCAAGCCCTGGCGATGGCGGCATAGGACGTGTCGCGGTCGAGTTCGGTTCCGACGAAATTATTGTCGTACCACAGCGTGGTATTGCGCTTTTCCGCGCCCCACTGATAGTTGCGGAAGATCACCATGGTGATCGCCGGCCAGTGATCGCGTCCGCAGGCGGTCATCTCGTTCATCGAGATGCCGAACGCGCCGTCGCCCGCAAAGCCGATCACCGGCGTATCGGGATTGCCGATCTTGGCGCCGAGGATCGCGGGGAAGCCGTAACCGCACGGGCCGAACAGGCCGGGGGCGAGATATTTGCGGCCCTTCTCGAACGATGGATAGGCATTGCCGATCGCGCAGTTATTGCCGATATCGCTGCTGACGATCGCCTCCTGCGGCACCGCCTGCATGATCGCCCGCCAGGCCTGACGCGGCGACATCAGGTCGGAATCGCGGGTCCGCGCGCCGGAATTCCATTCCGTGCCCGGATCGTCGTCCTCATGGTCGAGGCTCGTCAGTTCCTGCGCCCAGCGCGATTTCGTCTGGGCGACCAGATGCTTGCGGTCTTCGCGCCCGGCATCGCCGGCGGTTCCGGAAAGCCCGGCCAGAATGCCGCGCGCGACCTTGCCCGCATCGCCCTGAATGCCGACGGTCACCTTCTTGGTGAGCCCGATGCGCGAGGCATTGATGTCGACCTGAATGATCTTCGCGTCCTTCGGCCAGTAATCGATCCCGTAGCCCGGCAGCGTCGAGAACGGATTGAGGCGGGTGCCGAGCGCCAGCACGACGTCGGCCCTGGCAATCATCTCCATGCCGGCCTTGGAGCCGTTATAGCCGAGCGGGCCCATGGCCAGCGGATGCGAGCCGGGAAAACTGTCATTGTGCTGGTAATTGCTGCAGACTGGAGCATCGAGCCGTTCGGCAAGCGTCACGAGATCCGGGATCGCGCCGGCAAGCACCACGCCGGCGCCAGAGAGAATCACCGGAAACTTCGCTTCCGAGAGAAGCTTCGCGGCCTCCGCGACGGCCAGTTCGCCGCCGGCGGGACGTTCGAAGGCGACGACCTGCGGCAGATCGACATCGATCACCTGGGTCCACATGTCGCGCGGAATGTTCATCTGCGCCGGCGCGGAATTGCGCCAGGCTTCCATGATCACGCGGTTCAGCACTTCGGGAATGCGCGAGGCGTCGCGGACTTCCTCCTGATAGCAGACGCAATCGGCGAACAGCCGCATCTGCTCCATTTCCTGAAAACCGCCCTGCCCGATCGTCTTGTTGGCGGCCTGCGGGGTCACCAGCAGTAGCGGGGTGTGGTTCCAGTAGGCGGTCTTGACCGGGGTCACGAAGCCGGTGACGCCGGGACCGTTCTGGGCGATCGCCATCGACATCTTGCCGGTGGAACGGGTAAATCCGTCGGCCATCAGCCCGGCATTGGTCTCATGGGCGCAATCCCAGAAGGTGATCCCGGCCTTTGGAAACAGGTCGCTGACGGGCATCATCGCGGAGCCGATAATGCCGAATGCATGTTCGATGCCATGCATCTGCAGAACTTTGACGAATGCTTCCTCGGTGGTCATTTTCATCGGTGTTTTCCTTAAGTCCGTTCGTCACGGTAGTGATAAAGTTGGTAGAGGCCCCATTGTCCGAGCCGGCGGAAGGGCGTTTTCCAGCCCTCGTGTTTCAGTTCCGAGCCGTAGATCGGAAGGTCGGGGATCGGCTCGCCGGCCACGAGCTGCGCCATGCGGCGGCCGGCCATGGCCGAATACATCACCCCGTTGCCGCCATAGCCGAGCGCGTAATAGGCGCCGGGCAGATCCGGCATGCCGGTGATGCGCGGCATCATGTCGTGGGAAACATCGACCCAGCCCCACCAGCTGTAATCGAGTTCAATGCCGGCAAGCGCCGGGAACTTGCGCGCCATCGCATCGCAAAGCCCCTTCAGATGCGCCGGGTTGGAAGCGTCCCGCCCGGTGATCGCCGCGCGAGAGCCGATCTGCAACCGGTTGTCCGGCAGCAGGCGGTAGTAGTTGCGCAGCGTGCGGGTGTCGGTCAGGGGCGACAACTTCTTGATGCCGACGGATTGCAGTTCGTCATCGGTCAGGACCCTTGTGACGACGCTGTTCGACATGATCGGCAGCAGCCGATCCTTGACGCGTGGATGCAGGCCGCGCGGCGCGTAGGCGGCCGTGGCAACGGCCACGCGCTTGGTGCGCACAACGCCGCCCGGGGTCTTCAGATGGTGGACGCCGTTCCTGTATTCCCAGCCCTGAACCGGGCTGTCGGTGTGAACCTTCGCGCCGAGTTCGCGGGCGACCCGCAGATAACCGAAGGCGAGCTTGGCGGCGTGAATGCCGGTGCCGTCCGGCTCCCACATCGCGCCGTGGGCCTCCATATCGCGGGCGACCGTTTCATGGACTTCCTCACGGCCAAGCATCCGTGCGCCATAGCCGAACCTGTCATTGAGCAGACGCGTTTCGGCCTCCAGCGACGGCATCGCCGACGCCTTGTGAGCGATGTAATAATGCCCGCCATCCTGCGGCTCGCAGGCGATTGCATGGTCGCGGATAAGCCCGCGAAACAGGTCGAAGGCCTCGACGATCTCGTCGTGCAGGGCGCGCGCCGTGTCGAGGCCCCAGCGCTCGATCCACTGGCTGCGCTTCAGCCGGCCCGAGCTGATCTGCGCCTGGCCGCCATTGCGGGTGGAGCAGCCATAGGCAACGCCGTTGGCCTCCAGCACGGTCGCCTTGATGCCGTGCATCCTGGCAAGGTGTATGGCCGTCGAAAGCCCGGTATAGCCGGAGCCGATCACCACCGCATCGACGTCCATGTCGCCGGCGACGGGTCCGTCGTCCTCGGGCACTTCACCGGCCGTGCCGATCCAGTAGGTCGGCGCGTAATCGCTGCCCGGCCCGATGGCGCGGGCGGTCAGGGGATCATAATGCGGATCGAAGGGTTTCGATCCCAGGCGTTTCTCATTGACCTGCATGATCGTCTCACATCACTTGGCGGGTATGGCAGGGCGCTGCTTGCGGATCGCCTGCTTCTCGACGATCCGGCCGTCGCGGATCCGGAACAGATCGACGCCCTGCACCTCGGTGCGGGAGCCGTCGGGGTTGGTGGCGCGGAAGGTCCACTGGCTGACGCCGCGCGTGCCGTCCTCGGACAGGAAATGGCTGTGATCGGCCCACTGAACGTCCGGCATCGCTGTCCACACACCGACGAACGCCTTGGCGATCGCGTCCTTGCCTTCGATCCGGTTGCCGTATTCGTGATCGCCGGCGACGGTGAAGAACACGCAGTCATCGGCGAAATGGGTCATGACCCCGTCGATATCGTGGCGGTTGAAGGCATCGAATGTCGCCTTCAGGTCGTCTGCGGAAAGTTTCGGTTTTGTTGCAGTCATGGGAGTTTTCCTTGCCCTAGTAGCCCATCATTCGCGGCAGCCAGAGGGAGATTGCCGGGAAGCTGGCGATTATGAAGATTGCGATCACCGAGGCGATCGCGAACGGGATCGCGCGCAGGCTGATCCGCTCGATCGAGATCCCGGAAATGCCGGATGCGATGAACAGGTTCTCGCCAAGCGGCGGGGTCTGGAAGCCGACCGACAGCGTACAGATCATCACGATGCCGAAATGGATCGGGTCGATGCCCATCATGTAGGCGACCGGCAGCATCACCGGCACCAGGATCATGATCGCCGCCAGCGTCTCCATGAACATGCCGATGATCAGCAGCAGGCCGATGACCATGGCCCAGATCACATAGAGATTGTCGGTCAGCGACAGGATGCCGCCGGCGATCACGCCCGGCACGTCGTTTTCGACCAGAAGCCGGCCGAAGATCGTTGCCGCAAACAGCACCAGCAACACGCGGCCCGCAAGCCAGGTGGTGGTGTCGAGCGACTTGATCACCTGACGGACATCGAGTTCACGATAGATCACCGCGCCCACGAACAGCGTGTAGAAGATCGCCACGATCGCGGCCTCGGTCGGCGTGAAATAGCCCGAATAAATGCCGCCGAGGATCACCACCGGCGCAAGCAATGCCCAGAAGCCGTGATAGCCGGCGCTGGCGACGCGGCGCAGCGAAAACGGTTCATCCGAACCGTGGAAGCCGCGAATCCGGCAGCGGATATAGTTCATGGTCAGAAGGCCGCCCGCCATCACCACGCCCGGCAGGACGCCGGCGATGAACAGCTTGGAGATCGACACCGACTGGAATGCGCCATGCATCTCGACCGCTTCCGGCGGCGGCTGCATGCCCATCGCCGAAATGCCGAAAATCACCATCGGGATCGAGGGCGGAATGATGATGCCGAGACCGCCCGCCGCCGCCGTGACCGAGGCCGCATAGCCGGGGCCATAGCCCTGACGGGCCATCGCCGGGATCATCAGCATGCCGACGGCAGCCGTCGTTGCCGGGCCGGAGCCCGAGATCGCGCCGAAGAACAGACAGGCCATGACGGTCGCAGCGCCGAGCCCGCCGGTAAACGGACCGGCGAGGCTTTCCGCGAACGCGATCAGCCGGCGCGAGAGACCGGCCGCTTCCATCAGCGCGCCGGCAAGAATGAAGGCGGGCAGCGCCATCAGCGGGAAGGAGCCCACCGACGACCATGCCATCTGCACCATCTTGATCGGGTTGTCGCCGAGATAGAGCATGGCAACCAGCGAGGCGACGCCGAGCGCCACGGTGATCGGCGCGCCGAGCAACAGCAGGCCGAAGAACGATCCGAACAGAATTTCGATGAGCCAGCCGTCCATCAGGGATGCCTCCGGTCATAGGCGCGCTGTTCGTCGGCGGCAAATTCCATCGCGGCCTCGACGCTCGCTCTGTCCGGATCGGCCGGATCGATGCCCATCACCAGTTTCATGTAATTGACCTGAAGGATGCGGATCGTCATCAGCGTGAACGCGATCGGCAGCGCCAGATAGATGTAGCGCATCTCCCAGCCAAGCGTCTGGGCCTTCACGAACGGCTTCAGGCGGCCGATGAAATCGATCGATTCGATGATGAAAACGATGTTGAAGGCGATCCAGAACGCATCGCCGATCGCCTCGACGATACGGGCCTTTTCGCGCGACATCGCGTTCAACTGGAAAGTGACGCGGTTATGCGCCGCGATCCGCGCGGCATAGGACGCGCCGAAATAGGCAAACCAGACGAAAAGGATGACCGAAAGTTCCTCGATCCAGGTGATCGAGAAGCCGAACAACTGGCGGGCGACGATCTGTACGAACAGAAGCGTCACGAACACGGCCAGAAGCACGCGGCAGACATGGCTTTCGAACTTGTCGACAAATAACCAGAACGCGGACATGGGGGCCTCGGGAGGATAGGGCGTTGAAGGCGAAGGCGGAAAGGGGCGCGATACGCTATCGGTTTACGGCCTGCGCCCTCCTCCTCTCGTGTCATGCTCGGGCTTGACCCGAGCATCCAGGCGACACGGAACAGGCTGCCTGGACCCTCGGGTCAAGCCCGAGCATGACGCGGAGAGGGAGCATTGTCGCAAACCAAAAGCGCGCCCCTGCCCCGTTACTTCGCCGGTTCGCGACCAAGCGAGGTCAGCACGTTGTCCAGCACTTCCTTGCCGCCGATCTGCTCGTAGAACTGCGGCCAGACGGCCGTGGTGGCGAGATCGATGAACGCCTTTTCGCCATCGGCGGGATCGATGATCTCCATGCCGCGGCTGACGAGTTCTTCGCGGATCTTGGACTCTTCCGCCTTCAGGAATGCCGACGAGGCCTGGGTCGCGGCTTCGCCCGCTGCCAGCACCTGCTGCTGCTCTTCTTCCGAGAGGCTTTCAAACAGCGCCTCGGAGACGATCAGCGGCTCGATCGAGAAGATGTAGTGCAGGTTGGTGATATATTTCTGCACCTCGTCGAACTTCATCGCATAGACGGTCATGTAGGGATTGTCCTGACCGTCGACGACCTTCTGCTGAAGGGCTGCAAAGGTTTCGCCCCATGCCATCGGCGTCGGGTTGACGCCCCAGCTCTTGTAGGTCTCGATCATGATCTCGTTCTTCGGAACGCGGATCACCAGGCCCTGCAGATCGTCCACGGTCGAGACGGGCTTCTTGGAATTGGTCAGAACCCGGAAGCCGGAATAGGCCCAGCCGATGATCCGTACGCCGGCATCCTCGATGGTCTGTTCGATCATCTGCTGGCCGATCTCGCCCTGGGTCAGCTTTTCGGCGTCGTCCTGGCTGAGGATCACGTAAGGCAGCGTCAGCGTGCCGACGGAGGGCGAGAACGGGGTGATGTTGTTGATCGCGAGGATCGAGAAGTCGAGCGTGCCGGTGGCAGCCGCCGTCACGGTGTCCTGCTCATCGCCGAGCTGGCCGTTGAGGAACAGCTTGCCGGTCATTTCGCCGCCGGACTGCTCTTCCAGCGCTGCAACGAACGCCTTGCCGAGCGCTTCCTGGGTGCCGCCCGCGCCATCGCCGACGGCGATGCGGTATTCGGTGGCGGCGGCCGGCAGGCTGAGAGCGAGAGCGGCCACGGCGCCGGTCACAAAACGGGTGAGAATGGTCATTTGTCAGTCCCCTACTTTGGATAAATACGCCGCTGCGTTTGGTTCGCGGTCGTTTGACATTCGGCAAGATTGCAGCAAGCGCCGTTCCGCGATATGTCCAGATCGCAGCTTCGTTAGGTCCAGATGAAAAACACCATCGCCGCCGAAAGCATTTTCCTGCGCGCCACCGACGCGCCGACCCTGCAGGGACGGCTCGCCGCGGCATTGGTGCGCGCGATCCTGGAAAGCAGCGCGCGACCCGGCACCCGCCTGCCTTCCAGCCGGAAGCTTGCCGAAACGCTCGGCCTGTCGCGCATGACGGTGACGCTGGTCTATCAGGAGCTTGTCGGCCAGGGTTATCTCGAAACCCGGCCGCGCTCGGGCGTGGCGGTCGCCGCCACCGCCCCTCACCGCAAGCTGAAGGTCGCCGGCATGACCGCCGGCGACAAGCCGCTCGACTGGGGCCACTGGCTTTCCGGTCATCCGCCGCCGCGGCGCGTCATCCGCAAGCCGGCGGACTGGCGCAGCTATCGCTATCCGTTCATCTATGGCCAGCCCGATCCGCGCCTTTTCGATCACCACGCCTGGCGCGACTGCGCCCGCCGCGCGCTCGGCAGCCGCGATTTCGCCGAACTTTCGACCGATCGCTACGGCAGCGACGATCCGTTGCTGATCGACTACATCTGTTCCAACACATTGCCCCGGCGCGGCATCCATGCCCGGCCGGATGAGGTGCTGGTCACGCTCGGCGCGCAGAATGCGCTTTATATCGCGGTCGAACTCCTGTGCCGCGCCGACCGGCCGGCCGTCACCGAGGAGCCGGGCTACCCCGATATCGCCGAGACGCTGCGCCGGTCGCAAAGCCCGACCACCTTCCTGCCGGTCGATGGGCTGGGGCTCAATCCGGAAACGCTGCCGGAAGACACAAGGTTGGTGATGATCACCCCGAGCCACCATATCCCCACCGGCTCGACCATGCCGCTTGGCCGCCGTCAGGATCTGCTGAACCGCGCGGCGGCCCGGGATTTCGTGATCGTGGAGGACGACTACGATTTCGAGATGTCCTATCTCGGCCCGTCGGCGCCGGCGCTGAAATCGCTCGATACCCAGGGACGCGTCCTCTATATCGGCAGTTTCTCGAAGTCGCTGTTTCCGGGCCTCAGGATCGGCTATCTGGTGGCGCCCGCCCCGTTCATCGCCAAGGCGCGGGCATTGCGGACAATGCTGCTGCGCCACCCGCCCGGCCACCTGCAGCGCATCACCGCCTATTTTCTGGCGCTAGGCCATTATGACGCCCATATCGTCCGGCTCCGCGGAGCGATGGTGAAGCGGCGCGCGGTGCTGGAACAGGCGCTGGCGAAGAGCTGCCTCACGCTCGAAAGCGCGGCGGTCGCCGGCGGCGCCAGCGTGTGGCTGAGGGGGCCCGACGGGCTCGACAGCGCTCAACTCGCCGAGGATCTGAAGGCCGACGGCGTGTTGATCGAGCCGGGCGCGGTATTCTTCGAAAACCCGCCAGAGCCCTGCCCGCTGTTCCGGCTCGGCTACGGCTCGATCGATTCCGCCGATATTCCGCGCGGGATAGAACTGATCGATGCAGCGGTAAAACGGGCTGTTGTCGGGCGCTGAAGCTTGTGACGGAAAAGGCAATCAACCGGCGTCGATGCGGACCGGATTTTGCCGACGGCCCCGACGCAATCTCGACCCCACGATACACTGTATCTGGATTACACGTGTCCCGACGCAAAGCCGTTGTCCGCTTTTGCTGGACGCGCGCTATTATCCCCGGCGGGGCCGGCGCGAAGGCATCGCGCTCGGGGAATAGGCGTTCAGAATCAGTTAGCCTTGCGCTCGCCGCGTTCGCGCCGCGCGATGCGGTCCAGCACCGCGTTCACCAGCTTGCCCTCGTCGCCCTCGAAGAAGGCGGTGGCGATTTCGACATATTCGGTGACGATGACGGCGGTCGGCACATCGGGCTTCGACGTGATTTCGAATACGCCGGCGCGCAAAATGGCGAGAAGCGTCGAATCGAGCCGCGACAGCGTCCAGCCTTCCGAGATCGCGCCGGCGATCATCGGGTCGAGTTTCTTCTGGTCCTTGACGACGCCGGTGACGATCGAGCGGAACCAGCCCGGATCGGCCTTCAGATAGGTGTCGCCGTCGACCTCCTTGCCGAGGCGGTAGACCTCGTATTCGGCCAGCACATCGGCGAGCGCGGTTCCGCCGATATCCATCTGATAGAGGGCCTGAACGGCGGCGAGGCGTGCAGCACCCCGCTGATTGGCGGTCTTTTCCGTGGTCATGATACTCCTCGCATTCCGACAAGGATGCGGCCGCGATGCGGACTTCTCTTGCGCCGCTTAAACATGCGCGCGCGCTGCTTGCAAGTGTTTTGGTTGATTTCAGTCGTGCTCGACGCCGGTTTCGCGCGCAAGCTTGGCCGAGAATTCGGCGATGATCTCCTCGAAATCCTCCGTCGTGGAGAAATCGCGATAGACCGAGGCAAACCGCACGAAGGCGACATCGTCGAGGTTTTTCAGCGCTTCCAGAACCAGAAGGCCGATTTCCTCCGACTGCACCTCCGGCTCGCCCGAGCTTTCCATGCGGCGCACGATGCCGGAGACGGCGCGCTCGATCCTCTCGCGCTCGACCGGGCGCTTGCGGAGCGCGATATCGAAGGAACGCACCAGCTTGTCGCGGTCGAACGGCACCTTGCGGCCGTTCTTCTTGATTACGACGAGCTCGCGCAACTGCACGCGCTCGAACGTGGTGAAGCGCCCGCCGCAATCCGGACAGACGCGCCGGCGGCGGATCGACGTATTGTCCTCCGCCGGGCGCGAATCCTTGACCTGGGTATCAGGCGAATTGCAGAACGGGCAGCGCATCAGCCCATATAGCCATACATCGGGAAGCGCTCGGTGAGGTTGACCACCTTGTCGCGCACCGCCGCTTCAACGGCTGCATTGCCCTCGTCGGAGTTGGCTTCCTTCAGCCCGTCGAGCACTTCCACGATCAGCGAACCGATCTCGGAGAATTCCTTCTCGGTAAAGCCGCGCGTGGTGCCGGCGGGCGTGCCGAGACGGACGCCGGAGGTCACGAACGGTTTTTCCGGATCGAAGGGGATGCCGTTCTTGTTGCAGGTGATGTAGGCGCGGCCGAGCGCCGCCTCGGCGCGCTTGCCGGTGGCGTTCTTCTTGCGCAGATCGACCAGCATCGAGTGGTTGTCGGTGCCGCCCGAGACGACGTCGAGGCCGCCTTCCATCAGCGCGCCGGCCAGCGCACGGGCGTTCTTCACCACCTGCTCGGCATACTGCCTGAAATCGGGCTGCAATGCCTCGCCGAAGGCGACCGCCTTGGCGGCGATGATGTGCATCAGCGGACCGCCCTGAAGGCCGGGGAAGACGGCGGAATTGATCTTCTTGGCAATGTCGGCGTCATTGGTCATCACCACGCCGCCGCGCGGGCCGCGCAGCGATTTATGGGTGGTTGTGGTGACCACATGGGCATGCGGACACGGAGACGGATGCACGCCGCCGGCGACCAGACCCGCGATATGGGCCATGTCGACCATCAGATAGGCGCCGATCGAATCGGCGATCTCGCGGAAACGCTTCCAGTCCCAGATCCGCGAATAGGCGGTGCCGCCCGCAATGATCAGCTTCGGCCGCTGCTCCTCGGCCTTCCGGGCGACCTCATCCATATCGATGAGGTTATCGTCCTTGCTGACGCCGTAGGAGACGACGTTGAACCATTTGCCCGACATGTTGACCGGCGAACCATGGGTCAGGTGACCGCCCGAATTGAGATCGAGGCCCATGAATGTATCGCCCGGCTGCAACAGCGCCAGGAACACGGCCTGGTTCATCTGCGAGCCGGAGTTCGGCTGGACGTTGACATATTCGACGCCGAACAGCTTCTTGGCGCGCTCGATCGCCAGTTCCTCGGCGATGTCGACAAACTGGCAGCCGCCGTAATAGCGCTTGCCCGGATAACCCTCGGCATATTTGTTGGTCATGATCGAGCCCTGGGCCTCGAGCACGGCGCGCGAGACGATGTTTTCGGACGCGATCAGCTCGATCTCGTGGCGCTGACGACCGAGTTCCTTGCCGATCGCATCGAAGATGGCGGGATCGGTGTCGGCAAGCGAACGGTTGAAGAAGTTCTCGGTAAACGCGGTCTGACTGGTCATCGCGGGCTCCTCAGGGTTTCAGGCGGAAGCATTCCGTAAAGGCGATTGCGTTCTAACGCCGGCCTTCAAAACGTGCAATAGACGAATGCCGCCGCCAAGCATGGCTCAGCGGCGGCATTTTCAGAACGGAATACGAAAGAAGAACGATCTATTCGATACCGGTGGTGGTCTGCAGCGCCAGCTCCGGCGCGCCGTCGAGATTGTAGATGTCGTCGCGGAACTGCACGATCCCGTCCTTCGTCGACCATGCGGTGATGTAGACGAAATGGTTCGGCACAGGATCGGCGAGGTCCACCGGCGTGGAGATGCCGGCATGGATCGTCTCCTCGATCTTCTGGCGGTTCCAGCCGGGCGTGTTCTTCAGCAGCCAGACATCGAGGTCGCGCACGTTTTCGATGCGCACGCAGCCCGATGATTCGAAACGCAGCATGTCGTTGAACAGCGACTGGCTGGGCGTGTCGTGCATGTAGACGGCGTGCTTGTTGTGGAAATTGATCTTGGTCGAGGCCATGGCGCTGTTGGGACCCGGATCCTGGCGGAAGGTCAGGTTCGGCGCGGTCTCGGCATTCCAGTCCACCGTCAGCGGATCGACTTCCTGCCCCTTGTTGTCGTAGAGCCGGATCTTGTTGTCGACCAGATAGTTCGGGTCCTCGCGCATCAGCGGCATGATATCCTTCTGGATGATCGAGCGCGGCACGGTCCAGGGCGGATTGAAGATGATTTCGAAGATCTTCGAGTTCAAAAGCGGCGTCGGCCGCGACGGACGTCCGACAATGGCGACATTGCGCAGCGCCACGACGTCGTTTTCCACCGCTTCCGCATAAGCCGCCGGAATGTTGACCAGCACATAACGCTGGCCGAGATCGGAGCCGAGATCCTCGACGCGCGCCAGATTGGTTTCAAGCTGGGCAAGGCGCACGGCGGCGCTGACATTGAGCGCCTTCAGCGTGTACTCGTCGATATAGCCGGTCTGGGCGAGGCCGTGACGGGCCTGGAAGCGTTTCACCGCGCCCTGAACGTAGGAATCGTAGGAATCGGAGACCCCCGCTTCCTGCGGCAGGTCGCCGGAGACGATCAGGCGCTGACGCAACTGGCGCACCGACGGATCGTAGACGCCGAACTGCAGCGGCACGTTGGGATGGACTTCCGGCCAGCCGCCATTGCCATTGATGCGCTGATATTCCGCCATCGCCTGCATGATGTTCATCGGCGCGTTGGGACTGAGAATCGGCTGGTTGGAACTGACGGATGCCTGCGCGCTCGAGGTAACGGCGTCGAATTGCTCATCCCATTTGCCGCGGCCGGGCGTATTGATCAAAGCTTCGACCGCCGACTGCGCGGCGGCCAGCTTCGGCAGCACCACGACACCGGCAGCGGCGGCGATGAAACCGCGCCGCGAAACGGTCCTGCCGATCTTGTTCAGGTCTTTTGTCATAGAATCCAAATCTCTTCTGTCCCTGGGGCGTCGAGGACGCCTGCATGGATGCGGCCTCGCACATCAATATGGCCAATTATTGTCGGGTTTCAAACCGAACCCGGCACCATAGAGCGGCTATTCTAGCGCCGACGAATGAAAGCAAGGTAAATCCAGAAAGCGCCGTAGAGGCCAAACAACAAAATGTGAAGACTGACGAGCGCGGCGGCGGCCCCGGCGAGAGACATTTCGACGGCCGCCCCGATCGCCCACAACACCAGCCCCCAGCCCACACCGAACCAGAGCCCGGCCGCGGCCGCGGGATAGGCAACCGCCAGAACGACCTCGACGATGCGCTGATTGGAACTGACGAGATCGAACCGCCCCGTGCCATCGCCGGCAAGGCCGATCAGCTCCGCCCAGTTGTAAAGCGCGATCACCAACAGAAACGCGGCCACGCATCGCTTGAAGACCGTGAAGGCCATCTGCGAAAAACTGGGTTGTGGAGGGCGTTTCTGCTCGGAATTCATCGCGGCCTTATACCCCCAAAAAATGAACTTACAAACCCTGCCGAAACGCGTCGAAACAACAAAATGGCGTGTTTGTCTGATAAGCCCGACATGCTACAAGCCAGACCGAAACGAAGCACCGAAACCAAGCATCGGCGGAGAAGACGATGAGCGAGCCGAACGACAAGACCCATCTCGTGGACAGGATCACCGGTCACCGCCGCATGCGCCGCATCCGCAAGGCCGACTGGACGCGTCGGCTGGTGCGCGAAAACAGCCTGACGGTCGACGATCTGATCTGGCCGGTGTTCGTCATTCCCGGCGACAATATCGAGGAGCCGATCCCGGCCATGCCGGGGGTTTTTCGCATGAGCGTCGACCGGCTGGCGGAGGCGGCGAAAAAGGCCGCCGATCTCGGCATTCCGGCAATCGCGACCTTCCCCAATATCGAACTTGAAAAGCGCGACGTGACCGGGTCGGAAATCCTCAACCCCGACAATCTCATCAACCGCGCCACGCGGGCGCTGAAGAAGGCGGCCCCTTCGCTCGGCGTGATCACCGATGTCGCCCTCGACCCGTTCACCAGCCACGGCCATGACGGCATCCTGACCGGCGACGAGATCGTCAACGACGCGACCGTCGACCATATCTGCGAGGCGGCCGTCGCCCAGGCCGAAGCCGGCGCCGACATCATCGCACCCTCCGAAATGATGGACGGCCGCATCGGCGCGATCCGGGAGCGGCTCGACATGGCGGGTTTCCAGAATGTCGCGATCATGTCCTATGCGACCAAATTCTCGTCGGGGTTTTACGGCCCCTACCGTGAGGCGATCTCGACCAAGGGCCTGCTGAAAGGCGACAAGGCGAGCTATTACATAGACACCGCCAACGCCACCGAGGCGCTGCGCGATGCCGCGCTCGACGTGGAGGAAGGCGCCGACATGCTGATGGTGAAGCCCGGCCTTCCCTATCTCGACATCTGCTGGCGCCTCAAGGAGGCCTTCGGCCTGCCGGTGTTCGCCTATCAGGTCTCCGGCGAATATGCGATGATCAGGATGGCCGCCGAGCGCGGCGTAATCGACGGCGACCGGGTGATGATGGAAACGCTGCTGTCGTTCAAGCGCGCCGGATGCGACGGAATTTTGACCTATTTCGCGATCGAGGTCGCGGAAAAACTGGCAAAATCGTAGCCTTGAGGGGCCGGATTATTGCATTCCACCGGCCGATACCCACATCGGGTCTGAAACCACCATCGACGACGGAGACAGCGATGAGCCTTGAACGCAACATGACCTATTCGGCCCCGCCCGCCAGCCATGCCTATTCCGGCGTGCTGTCGCGGCGCGTTCTGGCGTTCCTCTTCGATTACATCATCATTGCCATCCTCTGGGTGCCGGCCGCCGTGCTGCTGTTCTTCGTCGGCATCGCCACGCTCGGTCTCGCCTTTTTCCTCTATCCGGTTCTGTATTTCATCGTGGCCGCGCTTTATTTCGGCTTCAGCCTCGGCGGTTCGGCCCAGGCCTCGCCCGGCATGCGGGCGATGGGCCTCAGAATGCTGCGCACCGACGGGCTCAGGATCGATTTCCTGACCGCGCTGGTTCACCTGGCGCTGTTCTGGCTGTTCAACTCGCTGCTGACGCCGCTGATCCTGCTGGTCGGCCTGTTCACCGACCGCAAGCGCCTGCTCCACGATTTCCTGATCGGCGCCGTCGTGGTGCGCGAGGAAGCACGCTACTGACCTGCGGGAAATATATCTCCTCGAAACCACGAAGGTTGACGTTCCCGCGAATTGCGCCATGCTGTGATGAGTTTCGTTGCATGGTGCGCCGGGCATGAATACGCAAACCACTCAGTCACCGCAGTTCTATCTGACCGCGCCGGCGCAATGCCCTTATCTTGAGGCGGAGCGCGAGCGCAAGGTATTTACCCATCTCGTCGGCCCGCGCGCAGGCGAGATGAACGACCTGTTGACCCAGGGCGGGTTCCGGCGCTCGCAGAACATCGCCTATCGGCCGGCCTGCGAACATTGTCGCGCCTGCGTTTCGGTACGCATCGTCGCCGGGGAATATACCCCCACCCGCTCGCTGCGCCGGATACAGGCCAAAAACGCCGATCTCGTCGGCGTCGAACGGCCGGCCTTTGCCACAACCGAGCAGTTCGACCTGTTCCGCACCTATCTCGACAGCCGCCACCAGCGCGGCGGCATGGCCGACATGACCCTCGACGATTACAAGGTGATGGTGGAGGAAACCCATGTGGAGACCCGCCTGATCGAATATCGCGTGGCGACCGGCCTGCTGGAGGATGACGGCGAACTGGTGGCCGTCGCGCTTTCCGATTTCATGGTCGACGGGCTTTCCATGGTCTATTCGTTCTTCAACCCGGCCTATGTGAAGCGCTCGCTCGGAAGCTTCATGATTGTCGACCATGTCGAGCGCGCGCAGATGCTGGGCCTGCCCTATGTCTATCTCGGCTATTGGGTGAAGGGCTCCAGGAAGATGGATTACAAGAAGCGCTTCCAGCCGCAGGAACATCTGACGGGACAGGGCTGGGAACGCGCCACGGCGGACGACCTGGAGATTTAGCCCGTCGGCGCCTTCCACTATTTTTTCCTGCCCCCGAGTGGAAGCGGACGCGCGCTTGCGCTAAGTTCGCTCAAAGTTATCAATGCGATGCGGCCATGCATCGCCAAAAAGGGGTCAGAGCGCATGCTGAAAGAATTTCGTGATTTCATCGCAAGGGGTAACGTCGTCGACATGGCGGTGGGCATTATCGTGGGGGCCGCGTTCACCGCGATCGTCCGATCGGTGGTCTCCGATCTCATCGATCCGCTCATCGGCCTGATCGTCGGCGGCATCGATTTCTCCGATATGTATGTGGTCCTGAGCGGCGCCGTGCCGGAGGGCGCGAGCCTTGCGGCGGCGCGCGAGGAAGGGGCCGCGATCTTCGCCTATGGCGCGTTCATCTCCGCGGTTATCAATTTCATGATCATCGCCTTCGTGGTGTTCATGCTGGTCAAGGCGATCAACCGTATGCGCGCCACCGCCGAGGCCCACAGGAAGGCTGCCGAGGAGCAGGCCGCCGTGCCCAATCCGCCGCCCGGCCCGAGCGAGCTTCAGGTGCTGCTCGAAATCCGCGACGAACTGAGAAAGCGGGACGCCGACGCAGCTTCGCGCTAAATCGTGGCTGGTGACCCAACGCCGAAATGATCTTGCCATGTTCTTGATTTGTTCGTAAAATGAGCTACTCGAACCTTGAGCATTTCGCAGTCAGGTGGAATCACCTGTCGTCCGCGAAAATGCGTCAAAACAAATAGATAGAGCATTTCTGGTGATCCCGTTTTCACCGGAAATGCTCTAGGATGGCATCAGGTCCCTACCCGACCTCTGTCCAGTACCGAAACAGCAAGCTGAAAGCATCGCCTCATGCTCAGTGAATATCTGCCGCAACTCATACTTGCCTGGTCCATCCTGCTGGTCGGCGTCGTTTCGCCGGGGCCGAGCGTGATGCTGATCCTGGGGGTGGCGATGGCTCAGGGCCGCGGCGCGGCCGTGGCGACGGCGCTGGGGGTTGCCTGCGGCAGCATGACGCTCTCGATCGCGACCGTGCTCGGGCTGTCGATCATCTTCGCCCAGCTTGCCCATGCGATGGAGATCGTCCGGTTCGTCGGCGCCGGCTACCTGTTCTTTCTCGCCTTCAAATCCTTCGGCAAGATGCTCAATCCGCCGCCGCTCTCACCCTTGGCGCCCGGCCTGCGCTCATTCCGGCGGCAGGTCGCCGGCGGCTATCTCCTGCAGGTTTCCAACCCCAAGGCCATCATGTTCTGGCTGGCGATCGCGGGCGTCGGCGGGGTCGGCGACGCACCTTTCTCGATTATCGTGCTGTTCGTCGCGGGCTCGTTCCTGATGTCGTTCACCGGCCACGGCGCCTATGCCCTGCTTCTGTCCAGCAGCATGGTGCGCGCCGGCCTCACGCGCTTCCGCCGCGTGGTGGAAGCCGCGCTCGGCGGTTTCTTCGTGTTTGCGGGGGTGAAGCTGCTGACGGCGAGGGTTTGAACCCGGGAGGTCAGGCAGAGCCAGCATCTCGGCCCGGTGGTGAGCGGCGATTGGAAGCCGGCGTCTCAGCCCGCGTGAAATGGCCGTGGCGTGACACGGCGGCCGCCCTGTAACGCGCCTTTCGCCGCAGCGCTCCGCTGAAACGCCTACCCCCGAAACGTGCCGTTCCTCGGGAAGCCCTTCGGCGCGATCCGGCCGGCCATGGCGCGGTCGCCGAGCCATTCGAGCAGTTCGTCCTTGCCGCGCATATGGGTGCGGCCGGCGCTGTCGGTCCAGGTGAGACCGTCCGCGAGCGCGAAACAGCGGGCGTCGGAAAGACCGCCATCCTTGTAGCGTTGCAGGCGCACGCCCTTGCCGCGCGCCATTTCGGCGACCTGCGCCATCGGAAACACGATCAGCTTGCGGTTTTCGCCGATGACGGCGACGTGATCGCCTGTCGCCGGCGTCAGCAGCTTGACCTCGTCCTTGGCCGTGACATTCATCACCTGCTTGCCCTTGCGGGTGTTGGCGACCATCTGGTCTTCCTCGATGATGAAGCCGTTGCCGGCGGTCGAGGCGATCAGCTGCCTGCGGCCGGGCTCATGCACGAAGGCGGTGACGACGTCCTGATCGGCATCGAGATCGACCATGATGCGCAGCGGCTCGCCATGGCCGCGCCCGCCCGGCAGCTTGTCGGCGCCGAGCGTGAAGGCGCGCCCGCCGGTGGTGACGATCAGAAGCTTGTCGGTGGTCTGCGCCGGGAAGGCGAACTTCAGGCTGTCGCCCTCCTTGAAGGCGACGCCGGAGGTATCGACATGGCCCTTCAGCGCCCGGATCCAGCCCTTGTCGGAAACCACGATCGTCACCGGTTCCTTCTCGATCATCGCCTGCTGGATCGCCTCGACATCGGTGTCCGGCGCGATGTCGAAGGTGGAGCGGCGGCGGCCAAGCTCGGTCGCCTTGGCGAAGGTCTTCTTGACCTCGCCGATCTCCCAGGCGACCGTCTTCCACTGCTGTTCCTCTGACGCCAGAAGCGACTCGATCTCCGCCTTTTCCGCCGTCAGCGCGTCGAATTCCTTGCGGATCTCGATTTCCTCGAGCTTGCGCAAGGCGCGCAGCCGCATGTTGAGGATCGCTTCCGCCTGCACATCGGTGATCCCGAAGCGGGCGATCATCACCGCCTTCGGCTCGTCCTCCTCGCGGATGATCCTGATCACCTCGTCAAGGTTCAGATAGGCGACCAGCAGGCCGCCGAGGATTTCGAGACGCCGGTCGATCGCGGCAAGGCGGTGGCGGGAGCGGCGCTGCAGCACTTCACGGCGGTGGCCGAGCCATTCCTTCAGCACGTCGACGAGGCCCATCACCTTGGGCACCTTGCCCTGCGACAGCACGTTCATATTCATCGAGAAGCGCTGCTCGAGATCAGTGAGCTTGAACAGCGATTCCATCATGAGTTCCGGGTCGACCGCGCGCGATTTCGGCACCAGCACGACGCGGATATCCTCCGCCGATTCATCCTGGATATCCTCGAGCAGCGGCAGCCGGCGGGCGATCAGCAGTTCGGCGATCTTCTCGATCAGCCGCGATTTCTGCACGCCATAGGGAATTTCGGTGATGACGATCTGGTAATTGCCGCGGCCGAGATCCTCCTTTTCCCAGCGCGAGCGCAGCCGGAAGCCGCCGCGGCCGGTCTTGTAGGTCTCGACCATCGAGGCGAAATCCTCGACGATGATGCCGCCGGTCGGAAAATCCGGGCCCTGGATCATGTTGGCCTTCGGGCCTTCGGCGCCCGGCAGCGTCATGATGTCCTCGACGGTCGCGTCGGGATGCTTGATCAGATAGATCGCCGCCTCGCACAATTCGTGGGCGTTGTGGGGCGGGATCGAGGTCGCCATGCCGACGGCAATGCCGGTGGAACCGTTGGCGAGCAGGTTCGGAAAGGCGCCGGGCATCACCACCGGCTCCTCGTCCTCCTCGTTATAGGTCGGGCGGAAGTCGACGGCATCCTCGCCGATGCCGTCCAGCATCAGCGCCGCCACAGCGGTCATGCGCGCCTCGGTGTAGCGCATGGCGGCGGCGCTGTCGCCGTCGATATTACCGAAATTGCCCTGGCCGTCGACCATTGGATAGCGCTGGGCGAAATCCTGCGACAGGCGCACCAGCGCGTCGTAGATCGAGGCGTCGCCATGGGGGTGGAACTTACCCATGACGTCGCCGACGATGCGGGCGCATTTCTTGTAGGCGGCGCCCGGACGCACGCCGATCTCGCTCATGCCGTGGATGATGCGGCGATGCACGGGCTTCAGACCGTCGCGCACATCCGGCAGCGCGCGGTGCATGATCGTCGAAAGCGCATAGGCGAGGTAGCGTTCCTCCAGCGCTTTGCGCAGGTCTACGGCGTCAACATGGTCATCGCCGTTATCTGGTGGCGTAATTTCTTTTCCCATGGGTTTCTGTTAGAGGATGCAACCCTCGCCCGCAAGGCAGGAGGCCCGCAATCCCCTGAAAACAAGGGAAATCGGACCGTATGCGAAGGACGTTCATAGCAAAATTGCAATTCGGCCTTATATGGCCAATAAACGATCGAACAACGCCAACTTTTTCAGGGAGCACCCCATGCGCACCGCACGTCTCACCCAGGTTTTCCTCGCCGGCAGTTTTCTGGCAGCATCGGGCGCTCCCGCATTCGCCCTCGACACCGACGATCTGATGGCCAAGCTGAAGGCCGTCGCCGAGAAGCAGTCAAACATCACCTTCACCTATGACAGCGTCGAGGAAGGTCCGGACGGAGACGTCACGGTATCGGGCGTGGTCTTCAGCCCCTCGTCAGCGCAACCGGAAGCGTTCGGCCCGCTTGAGCAGAAGGAACCGATCACGCTCAACTTCGAAAATGTCACGGAAAACGCCGATGGCAGCTATATGATCGGCAAGTCCACCGTATCCGACGTCGACTTCACCGCCGACGAAGCCGAGATCGGCATCGGCCGGATGACCGAGACCAATGTTCATGTGCCCGCCGAACCCGATTTCAAGATGATGTCCGGCTGGGGCTATGGCGAAAGCAGCGAGATCGAGGACATCACCGTCGCCGTGGAAGGCGCGACCGTCCTGACCGTCGCGCTTACAAAGGCCACCCAGCATTTCAACGCGGCGCGCACCAAGGCCGACTATCTGGTAAACCTCACCGGCATTACGCTCGATCTCGCCAGCACTGACGAGATGGAGCCGACGACCCGCGCCATGCTCGATAAGCTGGATCTGCTGCAGACCAATTCCACGGTCACGATCAACGGCAACTGGGATCTGGAAACCGGCGATTTCGACGTCGCAAGCTACAGCATCGCCACCGAGAATGTCGGCACGCTCGATTTCAGCATGGAACTGACCGGCCTCACGCTCGAGACGATGGAAACCCTCCAGAAAATCTCCGAGATCGCCCAGGCCGAGGAGATGGGCGACGAGGACGAGAGCGAGGCAGCGGATGATACAGCCTCCGAGGTCAGTCCCTATCAGGAAGAACTGATGAAGCTTGGCCAGGCCATCGGCGTCAACGGCCTGTCGATCCGTTTCAACGACGACGGCATCACCAATCGGGTGGTTGACGCGCTCGCCGAGGAAAAGAACATCTCGACCGATGCGCTGATCACCGAATGGAAGGGGCAGATGACCGCAGGCCTTGCTGGGCTCGAAATGCCCGATCTCGCCTCAGCCATCTCGTCGGCCGTCGACAGCTATTTCGCCGATCCGCAAAGTTTCACGGTCAGCATCAAGCCGCAGATGCAGATGCCCGTTCTGGCGGTCGTGATGGCAGGGGTCGCCGCGCCGAAGGCCATTCCCCAGCTTCTCAACCTCGAGATCAAGGCCAATCAGTAACAAGACGACCCCGGCGGGTCACCTGCCGGGGTATCGGGCTCACGGGAGCGAATGCCTGAAGGTCTTTAAACCGTTCCCATCCGCTCCACGCCAGCCGTCACCGCCAGCCCCGCCGAAAGCGATCTGGCGGTGGCTGCCGCCATTTGCGGCAGGATCATCCATTCGAGCGACCAGGCAGCGCCGGAGCGCTCCTGCTCGTGGACCATCGCCTGATGCATGCCGGAAACCTGCACGGCATTGAAGCGGGCAAGCGTCACCAGAAGTTCCGCCAGCACCGGGTTCTGCTTGTGCGGCATGGCCGAGGAGCCGCCACCGCCGGAAAGCGCGATCTCGCCGATGCCCTGCTGCGCCATCAGCGCGATATCCTGACCGATCTTGCCGAGCGTACCGGAAACGAGCGAGAGAAAACCGGCATATTCCGCAATCCCGTCGCGGCGCGCCTGCCAGGAGCGCGCGGTCGGATGAAGCCCGAGGCTTAGCGCCACATGATCCGTCACAGCCTGCGCCTTGTCGCCGAGCGCCTTGCGATCGCCGGCAGCTCCGCCGACCTGCACGCGCTCGACCCTCGGGCGCAACGCGGCAAGGCGCTCCGCATGATCGGCGAGCGGTTCGCGCCATGCGGCAATCCTGTCGGCCGCCGTGATTTCCGTTGCGACCTGCATCCGGGTGCGCCCCATCAGGCGATTGCCGCCAAAGCGGCTCTCCAGCCCGGCAAGCGCGTCCGAAAGAGTAGAAATCCTCGCCGCGATCAGTGCGGAGGTTTCCTTCAGCGTCAGCGCCAGTGCGGTGTCGATCACGTCCTGCGAGGTCGAACCGGTGTGGACCGCAGTTTCCCCCGCCACAGCCTTCAGCGCCCGCACCAGAGCCAGCACCGGCACGCCGTCCACGGCCGTGCCGGCGCGGATATCCCCGTCATCGACATGCGCCGCAAGAATGGCCGCGGCCGCCCTTTCGGCGGTCCCGGCATCGGCAAGTCCGCAGGCGCCAAGCGCCCTCGCCCACGCGGCTTCGAAGGCCAGCATGTGCGAACGCCGCCGTTCATGCGACCAGATCGCGGCGATCTCGCCATCGCCGAACAGGCCGCAAAGCCACGGATCATCGAAAACACTTGCCGTCATGATTTCACCTTATACCAGGGACCGACCGGCGCTTACATATCCAGAAACACCGTCTCGCCCTCGCCCTGAAGCCGGATATCGAAGCGGTATTTCCCCGCGCCGGTCTTCTTCGCAATCAGCGTCTCCACCCGCGGGCGATATTCGATACGGGCGAGGATCGGGTCTGCGGTATTGTCCTCGTCGTCAAAATAGATCCGTGTCTGCAGCCCGATATTGATGCCGCGCGCGACGATCCAGAGCGCGATATGCGGGGCCTGGAACGCCCCGGAGCGATGGCGGACGGCGCCGGGCTTTACCGTGCGCAGCATGAATTCGCCGCTCTCGGCATCGGCGGCAAACCGGCAGAAGCCGGAAACCTTCGGGTCCGCCCCGTCCTCGCCGGCGAACCTGCCGCTGGAATCCGCCTGCCAGCTTTCGAGCAGCGCATCGCGCAGCGCATAGCCGACGCCGTCATAGACCGAGCCGGCAATCTCGATGATCTCGCCCGAAGCGCCATCCTCGAACGCGCTTGTGCCGAACTCCTCGTCATAATAGCCGCCATTGCCCGCATGGGTCGGCATCAGGCCGATATGAACATAGGGACCGGCTGTCTGGGACGCGGTTTCGCGCAGCCTGTTCAGTTTCTGGGCCATATCACATCCCCTCCAGTCTGTTCTCGAACATGGTCTGGCGTCGGCCGCGCAGCACGATATCGAACTTGTAGGCAAGAAAATCCAGCGGCCGCGAAGCGCCCATATCGAGCGGCGCGACCAGGCTGTCGAGCTGGCCGCGATCGCGCACGGTGTTGGCGATCGGACAGAGCGGGATCAGGGGATCGCCCTCGAAATACATCTGCGTGATCAGCCGCTGGCCGAAGCTGTGGCCGAAGATCGACAAATGGATATGCATCGGCCGCCAGTCATTGCCGCGATTTGGCCAGGGATAGGCGCCCGGGCGGATGGTCAGGAACTGGTAGTAGCCGTTCTCGTCCGTCAGCGCGCGTCCGCAGCCGCCGAAATTGGGGTCGAGCGGCGCCAGATAGCTGTCCTTCTTGTGGCGGTAGCGTCCGCCGGCATTGGCCTGCCATATCTCGACCAGCGTGTGGGGCACGGCTTTCGCATTCTCATCCAGCACATGGCCGTGAACGAGAATGCGCTCGCCGATCGCCGGCGCCTCGCCTTTGGACCAGTTGAGGATCAGGTTGTTGTCGAGCGCGCCGAAGCGGGAATGGCCGAAAACCGGGCCGGTCTCCTCCGTCGGGCCGCTTTCCAGCGAAAGCAGCGGCAGGTTGGGCGAGCGCGTGACCGAGGTCTTGTAGCCGGGGTCATAGGCGGGCGGATGCGCCGAGCGGTCGCGCGGGATCAGTGGTCCCAGATCAGTCATCGGATGGCTCCTCCATTTCCTTGTATGTCTCCTTGGCGAGTTTCAGCGCATGATTGGCGCGCGGAACGCCGGCATAGATCGCGACATGCTGAAACGCCTCCTGCACGTCGCGCTTGCTGGCCCCGGTGCGGGCGGTGGCGCGGATATGCATCGGGATTTCGGAAAAATTGCCGGTTGCGGCAAGCAGCGCCAGCGTCAGCATCGACCGTTCGCGCGGCGTAATGCCGTCGGACGCCCAGACCGTGCCCCAGGCGCTTTCGGTGATCAGTTCCTGAAACGGCGCGTCGAATTCGCTCTTGTCCGCCTCGGCGCGATCGACATGGGCATCGCCCAAAATGGCGCGGCGCGCCCGCATGCCGTTGTCGTAACGTTCGCTCATCAACCGGTCCTTTTCAGAAAATCGGCGATCAGCCGGGCCGTTTCGGCGGGTTGTTCGACGCAGGGCAGATGCCCCGCCCCGGCGATGACGTGGAATTCGCCGTTGCAGAGCTCGGCGGTCCGGCGCACCAGATCGGGCGGCGTCGAACCATCCTGATCGCCGACAAGCGCCAGCACCGGCAGGCTCAGCGCGCGCGTGGTTTCGGTATAGTCCGCGCCGCTGATCGCCGCGCAGCATCCGGCATAGCCTTCGGCCGGCGTGCGCACCAGCATGTTGCGCCAGGCGGGAAATTCAGGGGAATTCTCGCGGAAATCCCCGGTAAACCAGCGCTGCAGCACAACATCCGCCATGGGGCCGATGCCGGGTCCGAGCGCCGTCTCGATCCGGGTCTGCCACATCTCCGGCGTGCCGATCTTCGCCGCCGTGTCCATCAGCACCAGCGCCTTCACCAGATCCGGCCGCCTTGCCGCAAGCCCCTGCCCGATCAGCCCGCCAATCGAAAGGCCGACGAAGGTGATATCGGACAGTCCGAGCGCGGCGCAGACATTTTCCGCGTCGCCGACGAGGTCTTCCATGGCGTAGGGATGGGGCGGCGCATCGGAAAGCCCGTGGCCGCGCTTGTCGAAGCGCACCAGCCGCAAGCCTTGCGGCAACAGCGGCAGCAGGGCGTCGAACACCCGCATGTCGGTGCCAAGCGAATTGGCGAACACCAGCGTCCGGCCGTCCTTCGGCCCGTCATCGCGGACATTGATGCGGATATTACCGCTCGAAATCGTCAGCATTTTCATTCCTCCGGTCGCGACTTTGCCATAGCCGCAATGGGAATAAAATTATAAAAGAACACGGAACATATATCTTGCAGGTTATAGTATGCTTCATCCACGTCTTCGCCTCCGACATCTGAACTGCTTTCTGGAGACCGCGCGTCTGGGCAGTCTGTCCGCCGCCGCCGATGCCCTGAAGATCAGCCAGCCGGCAGCCTCGAAAACCATCCAGGAGCTTGAGGAGATGATGGGGGCGGCGCTGTTCGACCGCAGCGGCAGACGGCTTACGCTGCTGCCGGCCGGACGGCTGTTCCAGCAATCGGCGGGCACGGCGCTTGGCGAGCTGTCGCGTGCCCAGGCGCTGCTGCAGGGCGGCGCGGCGGAGACGTGCCGGATTGCCGCCGGCGTGTTGCCGTCAGCGGCGAGCGGGCTGTTTCCGGATGCGGCCGAGGCCTTCCGCAAGCGTCATCCGGCCGCAACGCTCAGGGTTTCGACCGGTCCCAACTGGCTGCTGCTCTCCCAGTTGCGCGAGGGCGCGCTCGACATCGTGGTGGGTCGCATGCCGCCGACAGGCGCCGGCGACGGCCTCACCTTCCGGCAATTATACTGGGAGCGCGTGGTGCCGGTGGTCCGGCCCGGTCACCCGCTTGTCGGACGGCCCTGGTCGGCGGAGGATTTCCTGCGCTTTCCGCTGATGCTGCCGCCGTCGGGCGCGGTGATCCACGCCTCGGTGCGCGCTTTTCTGCAATCGCTGGGGCTCGCCATGCCAACGCCCGCCTACGAGAATGTCTCCCACACGTTCGGCCGCCGCGTGGTCGAGACCTCCGATACGATCTGGTTCATCTCGCAGGGCGTGGTCGCGACCGAGCTTGCGGCGGGGTCGCTGACCGTGCTGCCGGTTCGCAACGAACTCCTCGGCGGCCCCGTCGGCATCTCCCTTCGCCAAAACGCTTCCGCTTCGCGCGAGCTTCAGGCGCTGATCGAAGAGCTTGAGGCCATCGCAAGCCGCGATCCGTCGCGGGGCCCGGCCTGAATGCGAAAACCTCCGGTTCAGGTTTTCGGGAGAGCGACCTGCGAAAGGCAAGCGAGGTCTGGCCGGTGCGCGCCTTGAACCGTTCGTAGAACCGGCTGCTCGATCCGAAACCGCAATCATAGGCGATATTCAGGATCGGGGCGTCGGTGTTCAATCTGACAGTGCTCGTTTGCCCCTTTGCGTCACCTTCCGGCTTGACCGGAGGATTGAGGACAATACGACGCACATTGTCGAGTTCCGATCAATGCCTTGAGTGCAATCGAGGCGGCGCTATCCGCGTCCTCAAACGGTACCGCCCAGTGACGATTCCAGCGTGGCCATCTCCCGTCCGCCGGCCATCAGGTCCTGCAATTCCTCCGCGCCGATCTCGCCGCGTTTGGCGGTGCCCAGCGTCTGGCCGTGGTTGATGACGGTGAAGCGGTCGCCGACGGCGAGCGCGTGGCGGACATTGTGGGTGATGAAGATCACGCCGACGCCGGCCTTGCGCACCCTGTCGATGGTCGACAGAACATTGGCGGTCTGGCGCACGCCGAGCGCCGAGGTCGGTTCGTCCAGGATCAGCACGCGGGCGCCGAAATAGACGGCGCGGGCGATCGCCACCGTCTGCCGCTCGCCGCCCGAAAGCGTGCCGACGGCCTGATCGGCCGAGCGCAGATGGATGCCCATCTTCGCCATTTCCTCGATCGTGATCGCGCCGGCGCGTTTGTGGTCGAAGACCTTGACGGGCCCGAAGCGCTTCTCCGGCTCGCGTCCCATCCAGAAATTGCGGGTCACCGACATCAGCGGGATCATCGCCAGATCCTGGTAGACCGTGGCGATGCCCGCTGCCATCGCATCGCGCGGGTCGGAGAACACCTTCTCCTTGCCATCGACCAGAATGCGCCCGGCGCTCGGCTTGTGAACGCCGGACATGGTCTTGATGAAGGTCGACTTGCCGGCGCCGTTGTCGCCGAGCAGGCAATGGCACTCCCCCGCGAAAACCGAAAGCGATACGCCGGCGAGCGCAATGACCGGGCCGAAATGCTTTTCGATGTCGACGAGTTCGATCAGGGGTTCGCTCATGTCAGCGTTCTCCCGTTATGGAACGGCGGATATAGGTGTTGAGGATCACCGCCAGAAGCAGGATGACGCCGAGGAACACCCGGAACAGCGAGCTTTCGACGCCGGCGAAGAACAGGCCCTGCTGGACCACGCCGAAGATCAGCGCGCCGAGCGCGGCGCCGATGACGGAGCCATAGCCGCCGGTGAGCAATGCGCCGCCGATGACCACCGAAATGATCGCCTCGAACTCCTTCAAAAGCCCGCGGTCGGCCGCCGCCGAGCCGAATTCCATCACCTGGCAGGTGGCGAACACCGTGGCGCAGAAGGCGGTCAGCATGAACATCATGATCTTCACCCGGTTGACGGGCACGCCGACATAGCGCGCCGCCTGCGCATCGCCGCCGGCGGCGAAAATCCAGTTGCCGAATTTGGTGCGCACCAGAATGAAATGACCGATCACGATCAGCACCAGCGCCCAGACCACCAGCATCGGAATGCCCTCGACCACCGGCTGGCCGGCGCGGGGACCGGCCACGAATTTGCCGATCATGTCGTGCTCGGCAAGCCAGGTGAAAAGCCCCTTCAGCACAGTGCCGCCGAAAAGTGCCGCCAGCCAGTCGCCTTCGGCGGCCTCGCGCACGCCGCCGATGATGGTCTTCGAGGTGGTTGTGATGGCGATATAGATGGTCAGGCCCCTCAGAATGAACAGGAAGGCGAGCGTGACGATGAACGAGGGAAGCCCGGTGCGGATGACCAGATAGCCGTTCAGCGCGCCGATCGCGAGCGCCAGCGCGAATGTGGCGAGGATCGCAAGCCAGGCCGGCACACCCAACTGCACCGTCAGGAGCGCGATGATAATGCCCGAGAAGCCGATCATCGAGCCAATCGAGAGATCGAACTCGCCGGCGATCATCAAGAGGCAGGCGCCGACGGCGAGGATCGCGAACTGCGCCGAGACCGTGCCCCAGTTGATGAAGCCCTCGGCGGAGAACATGCCGCTGTCGCCGGCGATGAACATGAACAGAACGAACACCAGAATGGCGCCGCAGATGCTGCCGAGTTCCGGGCGCACCAGCGCCTTTCGCCAGCGCGGCACGGCGCGCATGCGCTCCTCCGTGACCATTTCATCAATCGGCTTGCGTGTTTTTGACATGGGGCTCGGTCATTCCTTCTGGCAGGCAAAAAGGCGGCAGCACGACGGCGCGCGGGCCTCTTCACGTGTTGGCAGGAAGCCGCCGCGCGCAGTTGGCGCGCGGCGCTCGCTCTTTAGCGGTATTGACCGGCGTATTTTTCAACCAGCTCGATATTGTCCTTGGTGGTGAAGCCCGGACCGGAATTGATCGAGTTGGAAGGCATCACGCCATAGCGGGCGTAATTGGTCAAAAGCACGACCGGCAGATAACCCTGGAGATAGGGCTGCTGGTCGATCGCGAAGTTGATCGTGCCCGCCTTGATCGCATCGGCGATCGCGGTCGAAAGGTCGAACGTGCCGAAATAGACCTGACCGGCCTGACCCATCTCATCGAGCGCCGCCAGCGTCGGTTCGGCGGAATTGGGGCCGAGCGTCAGGATCGCGCCGGTATCGGGATGGGCGTTGAGATAGGCCATCACCTTCGACTTGACCTCCGACGGGTCCATGCCGCTGTCGATCATCTGGTTGCCGAGTTCGATGCCGAGACCATCGGCAAAGCCCTGGCAGCGTTCGACCGAGGCAGGGTTGGTGATGTAGTGATTGACGCAGACGAAGCTCTCCGCGCCGGATTCCGCCTTGGCGCGCTCGCCGGCAAGCTTGCCGGCGGTATATTCCGGCTGGCCGATATGCATCATCGCGCCAAGCTTCTTCGACTGCTCCTCGGTGCCCGAATTGATCGTGATCACCGGAATGCCCTTGGCGACGGCATCCGAGACCGGGCCGGAGAGCACGTCATAATCGGCGATGGTGACGATGATGCCTTCCGGGTTCGAGGCGGAAGCCTGCTGGACGATGCGCGCCATGTCGGCAAGGTCGCCGCTGGCCGGGTTGCGGTATTCAACCTCCACATCCATCTGCTCGCCCGCCACATTGACGGCGTTCTTGATGGTGTTCCACCAGCTGTCGCTGTCGGGCGCATGCGAGATCAGCACGAAACGCTCGCCTTCCGCCTGCGCTGCGACAGGCAGCATGGCGCCGAACGCCAGCGCTGTGGCCGCAAGGGCCAGTAATTGCTTTTTCATGGATTCCTCCCGTTCAAAACCGGGGCCATCTCCTCACAGCCGACCGGTTTTCTCCCAAACGCGGCCCGCTCCCCGTGCCGCATGAAAAAGGAATTTATATTCCATTCTTTCTCAGTTCAATATTTATCTGCTATTTTTTTGCTCTGCACAGGCGAGCATTAGCATAAAGTATAAGACCCTCGTCCAAGCGGGAAACCGACAAGGACAAGGGCGACTGCAGTTGTAACCGCAATCGCCCTCGTTGGCGCATGGCATTCGACAGGATGTCGTTCCGTTCAGAGTAACATGCCGCCCGAGACCTCAATGCGCTGGCCGTTGACCCAGCGGTTTGCAGGCGACAGCAGCGCCGCGATCATCGGGCCGATATCCTCCGGCTCGCCGGCGCGACCGAGCGCGGTGTTGTCAGCCACCATCCTGTTGACCTCTGGATTGTCGCGCACCATCCCGCCACTGAAATCGGTGGCGATCGCACCGGGCGCCACGGTGTTTGCGGCGATGCCGCGCTCGCCGAGTTCCCGCGCCAGATAGCGCGTCAGCACCTCGATCGCCCCCTTCATCGCGGCATAGGCGGCGCTGCCCGGGAAGGAAAAGCGGGTGAGACCTGAGGAGATGTTGACGATCCGACCGCCGTCGTTCATCAGCGGCAGCAGCGCCTGCGTCAGCAGGAACACGCCCTTGAAGTGGATGTTGTAGAGCCCGTCGAGCTCCTCGGCAGTGGTCGTGGCGATGGCGTTGTGATGCGATGTCCCGGCATTGTTGACGAGATAGTCGAACCGCTCGGCGCCGAGCGTCGCAAGCGCCGCCTTGACCGCCTCGATGAAGGCGGCAAAGCCCGAGACATCACCGGTGTCCAGCGGGAGCGCGATGGCTGTTGCGCCTTCCTCCCTGGCGAGCGCCACGACTTTTTCGGCCTCCGCGCTGTTCGAGTGATAGGTGAAGACCGATGAGACGCCGCTGCGGGCAAGGTTCAGCACCGTGCTGCGGCCAAGCCCGCGGCTGCCGCCGGTAACGATCGCGATCTTTGTTTCATTAGCCATTGTCTTGCTCCATTGAAATCGGGAGGCCGAAAAATAGGCTGGCGCGGCACTTTTCCGAATGTCGGATCGCCACGCGTTCTTGCCTATTCCTGCCTGATACCTATCTCTTGGATACAACGGGGAACGGAGCATGATTGAAGCACTGGCAGCACAGGTAGAGGAATTGACCCGAGAGCGAAGCACGGACGGCCTTTATTCGCCCGAGATCGGCGGCATGCATCTGCTCCGGGTCGAAGCGCGCCACCACGCCTCGATGACGATCTTTCGGCCAGCGCTGTGCCTCGTGCTGCAAGGTGCCAAGTGGACGATGTTCGGCGATCGGCGGCTGGATTACCGCGCGGGACAGGCGCTGGTGACCTCTGTCGAAATGCCCGGCACCAGCCAAGTCGTCGACGCCAGCAGGAGCGATCCCTATCTGGCCTTCATTTTCGAACTCGACCCCGACGCGGTGCGCGCCGTGCTGCAGGGCATGGACAAGCCGCCTTCGCTCACCGGCCCGCGTCGTCGGGGAAGCCGGGTTATCGATTGCGGCTCTCCACTGCTTTCCGGCGTCGCCCGGGCGCTCGACCTGATCGACACACCGGATGCGGCAGCCGTCCTTTATCCCGGCATCATGCGCGAGATCTGCTACTGGCTGCTCTCCGGTCCCGAAGGCGGCGAGATTGCCCGGGTCATGCTGGGCTCCAGCCATGCGCCGAACGTGATCCATGCCGTTCATGCGCTCAGGGCGCGGTTTGCGGAAACGGTGCGCGTGGAGGAACTGGCCGCGATCGCCCGGCTCAGCCCCTCGGCCTTCCACCGCCAGTTCAAGGCCGTCACCGGCATGACTCCGCTGCAATATCAGAAGCAGACGAGACTGCTGGAAGCACGCAACCTCATGCTCACAGGTCTCGCCAACGCCGAAAACGCCGCCTTCCGCGTCGGCTACGAAAGCGCCTCTCAGTTCAGCCGCGAATATGCCCGCATGTTCGGCGCCCCGCCGCGCCGCGACGTCGAGGCGCTCAGCAAAACGGCGGCCTGAGGAAGGCCGCCGTCGTCAACTCACAACAGAGTGAGGAAAAACCTCAGTCCTTCTTCTGCGGCATCAGCCTGAGGCCGAGTTCGCGAAGCTGCGCGGGTTCAGCCTCGGACGGACCGCCCATCAGCAGGTCCTGCGCCTGCTGGTTCATCGGGAACAGCGCGACCTCGCGAACCGTCCTGGCGCCCGCCAGCAGCATCACGATACGGTCGATGCCGAAGGCGCAGCCGCCATGAGGGGGCGCGCCGTACTGGAAGGCGCGGTAGAGGCCGCCGAACTGTTCTTCCACGTCGGCAGCGCTCTTGCCGGTGATCTCGAACGCCTTGACCATGACTTCCGGCAACTGGTTACGGATCGAGCCGGAGGCGATCTCGTAGCCGTTGCAAACGGCGTCATACTGATAGGCCTTGATCGTCAGCGGGTCTTCGTTCTCAAGCGCCTCGAGGCCGCCCTGCGGCATCGAGAACGGGTTGTGCGAGAAATCGACCTTCTTCTCGTCTTCCAGCCATTCGTAGAACGGGAAGTCGACGATCCAGCAGAGCTCGAACCGATCCTTGTCGGTGAGCCCCAACTCATCGCCAACCCGCGTGCGCGCCTCGCCGGCAAACTTGTAGAACTTCGACGGTTCGCCGGCGACGAAGAAGCAGGCATCGCCCTCATCAAGGCCGAGCTGTTCGCGGATCGCCTCGGTGCGCTCCGGGCCGATGTTCTTGGCAAGCGGACCGGCGCCATCCAGCGTCTCGCCTTCCTGGCGCCAGAAGATATAACCAAGCCCCGGCTGGCCCTGGCCTTGCGCCCAGGAATTCATCCGGTCGCAAAACGCGCGCGAACCGCCGGTCTTGGCCGGGATCGCCCAGACTTCGACCTTCGGGTTCTTCTCGATCATGCCGGCGAACACCTTGAAGCCGGAACCGGCGAAATGTTCGGTGACCGGTTCCATCACGATCGGGTTGCGAAGGTCCGGCTTGTCGGAGCCATATTTGCGGATCGCCTCGTCATAGGGAATGCGCGGCCACTTCTTGGTGACCGGCTTGCCGTCGGCGAATTTTTCGAAGACGCCGGTCATCACCGGCTCCATGGTGTCCCAGACATCTTCCTGGGTCACGAAACTCATCTCGACGTCGAGCTGGTAGAATTCGCCCGGCAGGCGGTCGGCGCGCGGGTCCTCGTCGCGGAAGCATGGGGCGATCTGGAAATAACGGTCGAAACCGGCAACCATCAGAAGCTGCTTGTACTGCTGCGGGGCCTGCGGCAGCGCGTAGAACTTGCCCTGATGAATGCGGCTCGGCACCAGAAAGTCGCGCGCGCCCTCGGGCGAGGACGCCGTCAGGATCGGCGTTGAATATTCGCCGAAACCGGCATCGGCCATGGCCGATCGCATCGAGGCGACGATCCTGGTGCGCTTGACGATATTGGCGTGCAGGGTTTCGCGGCGCAGATCCAGGAAGCGGTATTTGAGGCGGACGTCTTCCGGGTATTCGGGCTCGCCGAACACCGGCAGCGGCAGTTCCTTGGCGGCCGCCAGAACCTCGATTTCTTCGGCGTAGAGTTCGATTTCGCCGGTTGCCATGTTCTTGTTGACGGTGTCTTCGGTGCGGGCGCGCACCTTGCCGTCGACGCGAATCACCCATTCGCCGCGCACCTTCTCGGCGGTTGCAAAAGCAGGCGAATCCGGATCGACGACCACCTGGGTCATGCCGTAATGGTCGCGCAGATCGATGAAGAGCAGGCCGCCATGGTCGCGCACGCGGTGCACCCAGCCGGAAAGGCGGGCGGTCTGGCCAACGTCGGACTTGTTGAGGGCGGCACAGGTGTGGCTGCGATAGCGATGCATATTGTCATCCGTAACGGGTTTCAGGGCGCGTGAAGCGGCCCTTATCATGAATTCGCGCGGAAAAGCGCATGACAAGGCCGTTTTGTCAAGAAAAAGCCCCGGGAGGGGCGGAAATCGAAATGCTGACATAGCTTCGGTCCAGACGAGCTGCGAAGCCCGCTCGGTCGGAACTTGCTGAACTTCAGCCGATCGCGGATGGCCGGTCTTGTTGAAGAATGCACAGCCTACAATCTCCCCCCTTGAGGGGGAGATGTCGCGAAAGCGACAGAGAGGGGTATGGGCATTAGCCGCAAGCGCCGAACCTATCGAGAGGGTTCACCCCTCTCTGCCCCTATCGGGGCATCTCTCCCTCAAGGGGAGAGATTGTGAGACGCAAGGATTTCAGCCCGCCCCCCCTCCTTCCCTTGACATCATCGCCGCAAAGGCGAAGGAAAGATGGCGAAACATGAAGACGCGTTGTTAGAGATGATTGAAACCACTGCTGCCCTTGCCGAAGCCTGCGCCACGCTCGCCAAATCCGACTTTGTCACGATCGATACCGAGTTCATCCGCGAAAGCACGTTCTGGCCGGAACTCTGCCTGATCCAGATGGCAAGCCCCGATCTGGAAGTGCTGGTCGATCCGCTTTCAGAGGGCATCGACCTCGCCCCGTTTTTCGCGCTGATGGCCGACGCCTCGGTGGTGAAGGTATTTCACGCCGCGCGTCAGGACCTCGAGATCGTCTATAAGCTTGGCAACATGCTGCCCGCGCCGCTGTTCGATACGCAGGTGGCCGCGATGGTCTGCGGTTTCGGCGACAGCGTCTCCTATGACCAGCTTGTCGCCCGCATCACCGGCGCCCAGATCGACAAGTCCTCGCGCTTTACCGACTGGCGCGCACGTCCGCTCAACGACAAGCAGCTTTCCTACGCGATTGCCGACGTCACCCATCTGCGTGACGTCTATCTGAAGCTCAAGGCGCAGCTTGAGAGCGAAGGCCGCACCGACTGGGTGGAGGAGGAAATGGCGATCCTCGAAAACCCGCAGACCTATGACCTGCCCCCGGAACAGGCATGGACCCGGCTGAAGCTCAGAATCAAGAAGCCGATCGATTTCGCGGTGATGCAGAAGGTTGCCGAGTGGCGCGAGAACGAGGCGCGCGAGCGCAACGTGCCGCGCCGCCGGGTGCTGAAGGACGACACGATCTACGAGATCGCCCAGCAGCACCCCACCGAGGCCGACGCGCTTGCAAAGCTGCGGATGATCCCGCGCGGCTGGGAACGCTCGCAGCCGGCAGCGGGCCTGCTGGAAGCGGTCAGGACCGCGCTCGCCATACCCAAGGCCGACCTTCCGCGCCTGCCCCGCCAGCCGCAACTGCCCGAAGGGGCGGCAGCCGCCGCCGAACTTCTGAAGGTGCTGCTCAAGATCGTCGCCGAGCAGAACCAGGTCGCCGCCCGTGTGATCGCGTCGTCCGACGATCTCGACAGGATCGCGGCCGAAGGCGAAAGCGCCGATGTCGAGGCCATGAAGGGCTGGCGCCGCAAGCTTTTCGGAGAACCGGCTCTCAGGCTCATGAACGGCGACGTCGCGCTGCGCTTCGTCGAGCGCAAGGTCGAAATGATCGAGGTCTGACACGAAAGCTTCATGGCTTCGTGAAACCTCCGACATAAGCAGGCGCTAACGCTGCCCGTGTTTTCAACACACGGGGATATTTCATGAAGACCCTCTTTCTGGCCGCTGCCGCAACATTTCTGGCCGGCACGGCCCTTGCCGATGACGCCCAGTTCCAGGCAAAACTCGTCAGCCACGTCATTCTGCCGGCAAACACGATCATCGCCGCGCCGGACGATGCGCCGGCCTTTATCCAGACATCGGCGAAATTCCTGAAGCTCGGCCAGCCGCGCGTCACGGAGATCGGCACCGTTGCCGGCATGTCCGCCAAACGCGAGACCGGCCTTGGCACACCGTTCGACGGCCAGCCGGTGCAGGGTTTTTCCGGCATCAAGGCAATGGGCGACGGCACGTTCTGGTCGCTCTCCGACAATGGCTTCGGCGCCAAGGCGAACTCGTCCGACGCCGCCCTGATGATCCATCATCTCGGTTTCGACTGGGATGCCGGCACGGTCGACCGCAAAGAAACCATCTTCCTCTCCGATCCGAACATGGTCGTGCCCTTCCCGATCGTGCTCGAAGGCTCTGACAGCCGCTACCTGACCGGCGCGGACTTCGATATCGAATCGATCCAGCCGGTCGAAGACGGGTTCTGGATCGGCGACGAACTCGGCCCCTATCTCCTGAAGTTCAACACGGCCGGCGAACTCCAGGCTGTTGTTGAAACGCTGGCGGACGGCAAGCCGGTGATGTCGCCCGACAACGTCGCGCTGTCGCTGCCGAACCCGGGCGGCGCAATGCCCGCCTACAACCTGCCGCGCTCCGGCGGCTTTGAAGGCATGGCGATCTCGCCGGATGGCGCGCATCTCTACGCGCTGCTCGAAAGGCCGATCGTCATGGACGGCAAGCCGGAGATGGCAGACGGCAAGCCCGCCCTGCGCGTGCTGGAATTCGACACCGCCGCCCAGGAATGGACCGGCCGCTACTGGCTCTATCCGTTTGCCGATGGCGGCACCAATATCGGCGATTTCAACATGATCGACGCCACCACCGGCCTCGTCATCGAGCGCGATGGCGGCGAAGGCGAACCAAAGATGGCCTGCGCCTCGGAAACGGCGACCGGCTGCTTCGAAAAGCCCGCAATGCTGAAGCGCATCTACAAGATCGAGATGAACGGCGACAACGTCAATGGTGCTGCCCGCAAGATCGGTTATATCGATCTGATGGCGATCGTTGATGGCGACGGCGTCGCCCGCCAGGGCGGCAAGGACGGCGTCTACACCATGCCCTTCGTCACCATCGAGAATGTCGATGTGATCGACGCCGGCCACATTATCGTCGGCAACGACAACAACCTGCCGTTCTCGGCCGGCCGCAGCCTCAATGCCGCCGACGACAACGAATTCGTCGTCCTCGAAGTCTCCGACTTCCTGAACGCGAAGTAAGTCTCAGACGCCCGGCGGCCACCGCTGCCGGGCGACCTCTCACGGGTGCATCTTCGCGCCCTTCGAAATCTTGTCGGCGATCTTCCTGTCCGCCCGGAAGGCGATGCCGACGACGCTCGCATCCTCCGGCGAGAATTCCGCGAAGACGGCCCGGTTGGCGGCATCGTGGCCCGTCGAAAACATCTCCTCGATGTAGAGCGCGGCCGGCACGCCGCGTTCGAGCGCGCGGGTCCGCACCTTCTTCAGCGTGTCGCCGTCGCCGCCGAGCACGATAATCGGCTGGGCCGACAGCGGATGATAGACATTGCCGGCGCCGTCCCTGTATTCTTCCCCCAACAAGCCGTTCTCAGCACCGGCGATGCCGGTGGCGAGAAAGGCGGTGACGTTGAGTTTCTGCCACTGGGCGAGATCCTCGCGCACGACGATGACGAATTTGGTGTCGAACATGAATGCGAACTCCGGAAAGGGATTTGAACGGTCGACGGCCATCCTAGCCACGACAGGGGATCGCGATCTTGAACGTTCGTGCAGGAGCGACGCGATCTTCGCGGCCCCCGCCGAGGACGGCATCGAGCGGCTGGAGGCGCGGTTTTCCGGCAACGGCTTTGCGCCGCACCGCCACGACACCTATGCGCTGGGCCTGACGATGGCGGGGGTCCAGACGTTTTCCTATCGGGGCGCCGCACGTTTTTCCACGCCGGGCCGGCTGATCATCCTGCATCCCGACGAACTGCATGACGGCGGCGCCGGCGGCAAGGAAGGCCTGACCTATCGGATGATCTACCTGCCGCCGGAAAAAATCATCGCCGCGACGGAGGCGCTTGCCGCCGCCCTGCCCTTCGTCCGGGATCCGGTGGCCGATGATGCGCCGCTGAGGGCAAGCCTCATCGAGGCCCTTGATGAACTCGACGGCGAGATGGGCGAACTGAAGCGCGATGGCCTGATCGCCGATATCGCCCACCATCTTCTCCGCCTCGGTGATGCCCGGGGCCGCGCCGCGCAATCCCTCGACCGCCGGGCACTCGCGCTCTGCCGCGATTTTCTGAGCGATTGCGCCGGGGAGGCAATCGATTCGAAACGGCTGGAGGCGATCACCGGCATCGACCGGTTCACGCTCGCCCGCCAGTTCCGCGCGCTTTACGGCACCAGCCCGCACCGATACCTCGTCCAGCGGCGGCTGGCGCGGGTGAAGGCGATGATCATCGATGGCAATCCTCTCGCCGAGGCCGCGATCGCCGCCGGCTTTGCTGATCAGAGCCACATGACCCGCCATTTCGCCAAGACCTACGGAATGCCGCCCGGGCGGTTCAGGGAGCTTTCGTTTTCCGCGCGCGCGGACGGAAAACCGGGCCCCGCGTTTCCCGGACGCCGCCGAGGGGTACGGTCTCAAACGCGAAAACCCGCTTGAAATACGCGGCAATCGCGGCAAACCTGCTATATGTCATAGTATCGTTGCCAAACTGGGCTATCCGGCAAATGATCAACGATCGAATGCCGATATCCGGCCAGCAAGAGGAACCACGAGCATCATGAACGACCTGTCTTCGAGCGCTTCGGAAATCGTGGAAATGAACGCCGCTGAGGATATTTCCAGGAGTCCGGCGCGGTTCATCAATCGTGAGTTTTCCTGGCTGCAGTTCAATCGTCGCGTGCTTGAGGAAACCCTTAACCCGGCTCATCCGCTGCTGGAGCGTGTACGTTTCCTGTCGATTTCCGCCGCCAATCTCGATGAGTTCTTCATGGTCCGGGTGGCCGGCCTCGAAGGTCAGGTGCGCCAGGGCGTCACCATGCTTTCCGCCGACGGCAAGACGCCGTCCGAACAGCTTGCCGACATCCTGCGCGAAATCGACAATCTGCAGATGGAGCAGCAGGCGGCGCTGGCCGTTCTCCAGCAATACATGGCCAATGAAGGCGTGATGATCGTGCGCCCGACGGTGATCTCGGACGAGGACCGGCTGTGGCTCACCAATGAATTCGAGCAGGGGATCTTCCCGGTTCTGACGCCGCTTTCGATCGATCCGGCGCATCCCTTCCCGTTCATCCCCAATCTCGGCTTCACCATGGGGCTTCAACTCGTCAGCCGCCATGGCCGCGAAACGATGAACGCGATGCTGCGCCTGCCGCCGTCGATGAACCGCTTCATACGCCTGCCCGATCTCGACGGCGCGATCCGCTATATCACCATGGAAGACGTGATCGGCCTGTTCATCCACCGGCTCTATCCGGGCTACGAGGTGCAGGGCTACGGCACGTTCCGGCTGATCCGCGACAGCGATATCGAACTGGAGGAAGAGGCCGAGGACCTGGTGCGCTATTTCGAAAGCGCGCTGAAGCGCCGCCGCCGCGGCTCGGTGATCCGGATCGAGACCGACAGCGAGATGCCGGCATCGCTGCGCCATTTCGTGATCCATGAACTCGGCGTGCCGGAGGACCGCGTGGCCGTGCTGCCCGGCCTGCTGGCGCTCAACACGCTATCGGAAATCACCAAGGCGCCGCGCCCCGATCTGCTGTTCAAGCCCTTCAACCCCCGCTTTCCCGAACGCGTCCGCGAACATCTCGGCGACACTTTCGCCGCGATCCGCGAGAAGGATTTCGTGGTTCACCACCCTTACGAATCCTTCGACGCCGTGGTCCAGTTCCTGATCCAGGCCGCGCGCGACCCCAACGTGCTCGCCATCAAGCAGACGCTTTACCGCACCTCCAATGACAGCCCGATCGTGCGCGCGCTGATCGACGCCGCCGAAGCCGGAAAATCGGTAACGGCGCTGGTGGAGCTCAAGGCCCGCTTCGACGAGGAGGCCAATATCCGCTGGGCCCGCGACCTGGAACGCGCCGGCGTGCAGGTGGTGTTCGGCTTCATCGAGCTGAAGACCCACGCAAAGCTTTCGATGGTGGTGCGCCGCGAGGAGCAGAACCTCAGAACCTATTGCCATATCGGCACCGGCAACTACCACCCGATCACGGCCAAGATCTATACCGACCTTTCCTATTTCACCTGCAATCCCGAAATCGCCAACGACATCGCCGAGATATTCAACTTCATCACCGGTTACGGCGAGCTTGAGGAAAACATGCAGATCGCGGTGTCGCCCAAGACGCTCCGCCCGCGCATTCTCCAGCATATCGAGGAAGAGATCGAGCATGTCAGGAGCGGCCTTCCCGGCGCGATCTGGATGAAGATGAACTCGCTGGTCGACCCCAAGATCATCGATGCGCTCTACCGGGCGAGCGGTGAAGGCGTGCAGATCGACCTCGTGGTGCGCGGCATCTGCTGCCTGCGCCCGCAGGTGCCGGGGCTTTCGGAGAATATCCGCGTCAAGTCGATCGTCGGCCGCTTCCTGGAGCACTCCCGGATCTACTGTTTCGGCAATGGCCACGGCCTGCCGTCTGAAAACGCTCACGTCTATCTCGGTTCGGCCGACCTGATGCCGCGCAACCTCGATCGCCGGGTTGAGACGATCGTTCCGGTCACCAACCCCACCGTGCATGAACAGGTTCTGTCCCAGATCATGCTGGGCAATATCATTGACAACCAGCAGAGCTACGAGATACTGCCCGACGGAACCTCGCGGCGGACGGAACCGCGCGAGGGCGAGGAACCGTTCAACGCGCAGGAGTATTTCATGACCAATCCGAGCCTGTCCGGCCGCGGAGAAGCATTGAAATCAAGTGCGCCGAAGCTCATCGCCGGCCTGCTGTCGGGCCGCAATAAATAAGCCGGGTATTTATGGTCGAATCAGAAGCGCAGGGGCGCCTTCGCGGAATCTCCCCTGTCTCCGTGGTCGATATCGGATCGAACTCGGTTCGCATCGTCATCTATGAGGGCCTGTCGCGCGCGCCGACGGTGCTGTTCAACGAAAAGGTCCTGTGCGGCCTCGGCCGGGGGATCGCTGCCAGCGGCAAGATGAACGAGGAAGGCGTGGAACGCGCCCTGAGGGCGTTGAAGCGCTTCAGGGCGCTCGCAACCCAGGCCCGTTCCGTCACCATGCATGTTCTGGCGACGGCGGCGGCGCGCGAGGCCACCAACGGCCCGGCCTTCATCGAGGCGGCGGAGAAAATCCTGGGGCTGGATGTCCGGGTTCTGACCGGCCGCGAGGAGGCGCTCTATTCCGCCTACGGCATCATCAGCGGATTTCACCAGCCGGACGGCATTGCAGGCGACCTCGGCGGCGGCTCGCTCGAACTCATCGACATCAAGGACAAGACCTATGGCGACGGCATCACCTTGCCGCTCGGCGGCATAAGGCTGTCGGAGCTTTCGGAAGGCTCGCTTTCCAAGGCCCGCAACTTCGCCAGGAAACAGGTCAAGAAGGTCACGTTCCTGGAAAAAGGGCGGGGCCGCACCTTCTATGCCGTCGGCGGCACCTGGCGAAACATCGCCAGGCTCCATATGGAGATCAACAATTATCCGCTGACGATGATGCAGGGCTATGAACTCGGCTTCGACGAGATGATGGCCTTTCTAGACCGCATCGGCGGCGACGAGGAACAGAAGGACCCGGCCTGGCAGGCGGTTTCCAAGAACCGCCGCATGCTGCTGCCGTTCGGCGCGATCGCGATGCGCGAAGTGCTGAGCGTCATGCAGCCGAAGGCGATCAGCTTTTCGGCGCAAGGGGTGCGCGAGGGCCTGCTCTATTCGCTGCTGAGCGCGGAGGAACAGGACCAGGATCCGCTGCTGGTGGCCGCCCGCCAACTGGCGCTGCTGCGCGCCCGCTCGCCCAAACACGCCGCCGAGATCGCCGCCTGGACAGGGCTGATGCTGCGCCGTTTCGGCATCGAGGAAACGCCCGAGGAAGCGCGCTACCGGCAGGCCGCGTGTCTGCTGGCCGATATCAGCTGGCGCGCCCATCCCGATTTCCGCGGCCGCCAGTCGCTGAACGTGATCGCCCACTCGGCGCTGACCGGCATCACCCATCCCGGCCGCGCCTTCATCGCGCTCACCAATTACTACCGCTACGAAGGCCTGCGCGACGACGACCATACCGACGGCCTCGGCACGATCGCGACGCCCGAATTGCTGGAACGCGCCAAGCTGCTTGGCGGCCTGTTGCGCGTCGCCTACCTGTTCTCGGCCTCGATGCCCGGTATTGTCGGCGCGCTCGATTTCCTGCCGGCGAAGAACAAGGATTTCGACCTCGAACTGGTGGTGCCCGAGCAGCATGCCGATTTCATCGGCGAGCGGGTGGAGGGGCGGCTGGACCAGCTTGCCAAGCTCACCGGCAAGAAGCTGATGATCGCGACCACTTGAGACGCTTCTGATCGTCAGACCGAGATCGGCCCGCCCTTACGGCGCGGGCCCAGTTTGCTGACAAACCTCTCCCCATATTCCGCGTCATCAACTCTGTTGGCTTAGCTGGTCTCTGAACCTTGCATTCAATGTGATGACTATCTTTCGCATGACCGCGGCGAGGGCGACGATTGGCTTTTTACCGTTGTGGATGAGGCGTTTGTAGAATTCGACGAATTCGCCCCTTCCTTGTGCGGCCTGCATGGCGGGCATGAACAGGATCGTTCGCACGGCTGGCCGTCCACCGCGCATCCTGCGGTAGCCGATCTTGTTGCCGCTTTCGTTTGGATGAGGCGCCAGGCCCGCCAGAGCCGCTGCTTGCTTTCGGTCCATCTTCCCCAGTTCCGGTATGGCGGCAATGAGGGCTGCGGCCGTCGTTTCGCCGATACCCTTCATGGCGGTTGCGGTCCTGGCCCTCTGCACAAGGGATGCGGAGCGCATCAGCGCACTGATGGCTTTGTCGACAAGCACGATCTGCCGGTTGAGGACAGTGAGCAGGGCCTTGAAGGTGGCGGCCAGGTCGCGCCCGCCCAGTTCGCGCGCGCTTGGGGCCTTGGCGCGATTCTGCTCGGCCACCCTCATGGCCACCAGATCGGCGCGGCGGCGCACGAGAGCCTTGAGCCTTGCCTCACAGGGGTCCTCCGCATGCCATAAAGGCAGGGTTGCCCATCGCTCCAGCCCATAGGCGACCATTTCCCGCGCATCGATCGCATCGCTCTTGCCCAAGCGGCCGCGTGACCGGATGAAAGCCTTGAGCTTGCGTGTGTCGGCGCGATGGAGCGGAAGTTTCAGGCCCCGGCATTCTTCCATCAAGATGATCTCGTAGCCGCCGGTGGGCTCGCAAATGACCAGGTCGACATCGCACTTTCGCAGGAAGTGCCGGATCTGTTTTCGCTGGTTGGGAATGACCGTCGCGATGCGGCCGTCAAAAATGGCGATGGTGTCCTTGGCGACATCGACGCCAAGGCAACGGCACGGGGGATGATGCAAAAAGGTCATGGTGATGCTATCCTCTCTAGGCTTCGGATTGTTTGCGGGCGTGCCAGGCAGCGGCCCAATCAACTCTCCAAGCGATGGCAGAGTGCGGCAGTGACCTTGATGACGTCGGGTGTTGCCCAATCCTCGGACGGTCGCCTGCCACAGCAGCTGCGGGCTGTGAAAGAGCCCGCAGCTGCGCCAACATCATAACCTGCATTCAACAAACAATCCTCGGGCTTGACCCGAGGATCCAGGCCGCCCGGCAAGGGATCGTTATAGACCTTTGCAAATTCAGCGACTTAAACCGCCTGGATGCTCGGATCAAGTCCGAGCATGACACAAGAACGAAGGGCCGATGACAAATGATGGTCAAAGCTTATTGCTTTGTCAGCGGTCTCGGCCCGCTCTCACGAGGCAGGCTGTTCCTTCCTCAGCGATGCCACCTCCTGCCTCAGCGCCTTCAGCTCCGAGAGGATCAACTGCATTTCCGGCTCGCGTGCCTGTCGGCTTTCTTCCAGAAGCTCCTGCTCATGCTCCTTCTGCATCGCCGAGACGATGATACCGATGAACAGGTTGAGCACGGTAAACGCGGTCGACAGGATGAACGGGACGAAGAACAGCCAGGCGTTCGGATAGACCTCCATGACCGGCCGGACGATGCCCATCGACCAGCTTTCCAGCGTCATGATCTGGAACAGCGAATAGATCGACGCGCCGAGCGAGCCGAACCATTCGGGAAAGGCCTCGCCGTAGAGCTTGGTCGCGATCACGGCGAAGATGTAGAACACCAGCGCCATCAGCACGATGATCGAGCCCATGCCGGGAAGGGCCGCCACCAGCCCGCCGATGACGCGCCGCAATGACGGGATCATCGACAAAAGCCGGAGCGCGCGCAGGATCCGCAATGCGCGCAGCACCTGAAGCGGGCCCGTTGCCGGCAGAAGGCTGATCGTGACGATCGTGAAATCGAAGATACTCCACGGATCGCGAAAGAACCGAAGCCTGTTGGCATAGAGGCGCAACGCGATCTCGATCACGAAAATGGTGAGCACCAGGCCGTCGAACAAACGCAGCAGCGGACCGGCAAAACTACTCATGACGGTTTCGGACGTCTCGAACCCCAAAGTGATGGCGTTGACCACGATGACCGTAAGGATGAAGGACTCCCAGAGCCGGGAATTCATCAAAGCCAGCACCTTTTCACGCATTGTCCGCATACTCCCCGCGGTGAACCCAGTCCGGCAATCGAGATGGTGAAAGTCCGCTCTGAAAGCAAGTGAGCCGACCGCGAGATTCGTCTTCATCGACGTGGCCATCTTCACGAATGTGTGATGAGCCCGGTCGTCGCCCTACATGGACCTTTCGGCGGTTCTCCTGCAAACTGCCGCGATCAGGACAATCCGAGGGAATGGCAATGCTTCGCTTGTTCGCGGCGCTTGTTCCGGCGTTTATGGCGTTCGTTGCAACGGGCGTTGCCCAGGAGGCGCGCCCGCCGGTCAGCCAGTGCCAGGCGATCGCCGAGCGGTTGCCCGATGTGAAGTTCGCAAGCTTTTCGCCGGTGGCCTATGAGGCCCCGGAAATCTCGATCAGCTTTATCGGCCATTCGACATTCCTGATCGAAAGCCCCGGCGGCGTGCGGATCGCGACCGATTATTCCGGCTTTCTCCTGCCCGGCGGCGCGCCGGATGTCGCGACGATGAACAAGGCGCATGAAAGCCATTTCACGCTGACGCCCGATCCCGATATCGGCATGGTTCTGCACGGCTGGGGCGACAATCCCGGCGAGCCGATCGATCATGATCTGGTCGTCGGCGATGTCTATATCCGCAATGTCACCACCGATATCCGCGCCTGGGGCAATTTCGAGGCGGATGGCAATTCGATCTTTATCTTCGAGGTGGCGGACCTCTGCATCGGGCACCTTGGCCATCTCCATCACGAGCTTGCCGACAGCCATATCGCTGAAATCGGCCGGCTGGATGTGGTCATGGTGCCCGTTGACGGGGGTCTGACGCTCGGGGCGGAAAGCATGAGAAACGTGATCGAACGGCTGCATTCCTCGGTGGTGCTGCCGATGCACCGCACCGGCCCGCGGGTGCGCGATTTCGCGGCGATGTTTTCCGGCGATTATGAAATCGTCTATTCCGAAAGCCGGACCTTCAACGTGTCGCTCTCTTCCCTGCCGCGTCCGCCGCAGATCCTGCTGCTGCAGGGTGTATGGTAGAGCACCGGACTTGAACGAAAGGCCTCGGCCCCCTATAAGGCGCTCAATCTGACAAACAAAAACAGGGCGGGGCTCCATGGCTGGCCATTCACAGTTCAAAAACATCATGCACCGCAAGGGCAAGCAGGACTCGGTGCGGTCTAAAATGTTCTCCAAGCTGGCGCGCGAAATCACCGTTGCCGCAAAGATGGGCGCGCCCGACCCGGACATGAATCCGCGCCTGCGCCTGGCCATCCAGAACGCCAAGTCCCAATCGATGCCGAAGGACAACATCGAGCGCGCCGTCAAGAAGGCGTCGGGGGGCGACGCGGAAAACTATGACGAAGTGCGCTATGAGGGCTATGGTCCCGGCGGCGTTGCCGTCATCGTCGAGGCGCTGACCGATAACCGCAACCGCACGGCGTCGAGCGTGCGTTCGATCTTCTCCAAGGCCGGCGGCGCACTGGGCGAAACCGGATCGGTCGCCTTCTCCTTCGATCATGTCGGCGAAATCGTCTACAAGCCGGAAACGGGAGATGCCGACGCCATGATGGAGGCCGCCATCGAGGCCGGCGCCGAGGATGTCGTCTCCGACGAGGACGGCCATACGATCTACTGCGGCTTCGAGGATATCAACGAAGTCTCCTCCGCGCTGGAAAAGGCGCTTGGCGAAGCCGAAAGCGTCAAGGCGATCTGGAAGCCGCAGAACACCATTCCCGTCGACGAGGAGCGCGCCACCTCGCTGATGCGCCTGATCGACAACCTCGACGACGATGACGACGTCCAGAACGTCTACTCGAACTTCGAGGTCGATGACGAGGTCCTGGCCAGGCTCTCCGCCTGATCTGCATTTCCGTTTGAGTTTTACAGCCGCCGGTCCGCGAGTGCCGGCGGCTTTGCCTTGCCGGCGGACGAGCGTGGGCGCGATTTTCGAGGCTGAAAATCTCGAAAGATATATTTAAGTAAATTTATTTATAACTTAAATACAAATATAATACATTTCAAATAAACTGGGTTAAATTGTAAATTTAATTTTTTGTACTTGTTCCGATGCTGTAGCCTCATAGCTGTGAAAATTGAAAATCCTGGGAGGAGATTTCGATGCGCCGTGTCATCTGTGCATCGGCAGCCGCTGTGCTGTCCATGCTTTTTGCCGAGCCCGCAGCAAGTCAAAACACCGCCGATACCAATACCGATATGGCCAGGAAACTGGCCAATCCGCTTGGCGCGATGATCGTGGTGCCGGTGGATATGTACTACGACACCGGTTACGGGCCGGCAGACGGCGACCGCTTCGTCGCCAAGTTCAAGCCGATCATTCCGTTCGAGCTGAATGACAACTGGAATCTGATCACACGTACCATCGTACCGGTCGTTTTCCAGAATGACGTATTCGGCCCCTCCGGAAAGCAGTTCGGGCTTGGCGACACCACGACGAGCCTGTTTCTGTCACCGGTCGATACCGGCGTCGACGGGCTGATCTGGGGCGCGGGGCCGATCTTTCTGCTGCCGACCGCCACGGATGACTATCTCGGCGGTGAGAAATGGGGCGCGGGACCGACTGCCATCATCATCAAGCAGACCGGACCGACCACGGTCGGCTTCCTTGGCAGTCACGTCTGGTCTTTCGCCGGCAACGACAACAGAGACGATGTCAATGCGACATTTCTTCAGCCGTTCATCACCTATCGCTTCTCACGCGTCTGGAGCGTTGGGCTGACGACAGAAACGACCTATGACTGGGAAAACGATGCCTGGTCCGTTCCGGTCGACCTGACGTTGAGCAGGCTCGTCAAGTTCGGCGACCAACCGGTCAACCTGACGGCCGGCGTTCGCTATTGGGCTGAAACGCCGGATGGCGGGCCGGATCGCTGGGGCGCCCGTCTCGGTCTGAGCTTCATTTTTCCGAACGGATAGTTGGTCGCCGGCGAAACCGTTGGAAACATTGTCCCGCACAGGCTTCGACCGAGCCGGGAACTGCAACCGCCTTTCATCGAAGGCGGCTGCAGCGTCGTCATGCTGGCGGTCTGGCCAGCTCGCGCCGCATCTCGCCGAACATCGCGACCGATTTCAACCGCGCCTCCACCGAATGGATCGGCAGCGAAATGATCACCTCGTCGGCCTTTGTATCGGCGATGAATGTTTCCATTTTCGCCTTCGCCTTTTCCGGCCCGCCAACGACGGCGAACTGGAAGGTGTGCTCGATCGACATCTTTTCCATCTCGGTCCAGATGCCGTCCATGCTGTCGACCGGGCGGGGCGTCTTGCCGCGGGCGTTGCGGCGCAGCGCCACGAAGCTTTGCAGCGCGGATGTGAACAGATAATCGGCCTCGTCATCGCGATCCGCCATCGCGCCCATCACGCCGACGATCACATAGGGCTTGTCGAGTTGCGCCGAGGGCTTGAAATTGGTCCGGTAGATGTGAAGCGCCTCGAACAGCATGTCGGGCGCGAAATGCGACGCGAAGGCATACGGCAGGCCGAGCATGGCGGCCAGATGCGCGCTGTAGGTGGAGGAGCCGAGAATATAGACCGGCACCTTGGCCCCTGCCCCCGGATTGGCGAGAAGCCGCTGGCCCTCGGCCGGATCGTCCATCAGCTGCTGCAGCTCGACGATATCGTTCGGGAAGGTCTGGGCGCCGGCATCGAGGTTGCGGCGCAGAGCGCGCGCCGTGTTCATGTCGGTTCCGGGCGCCCGGCCGAGACCGAGATCGATGCGGCCCGGATAAAGCGCCTCCAGCGTGCCGAACTGTTCGGCGATCACCAGCGGCGAATGATTGGGGAGCATGATGCCGCCGGAGCCGACGCGGATGGTGCTGGTCGCCCGGGCGGCCTCCGAGATCACCAGCGAGGTCGCCGCACTTGCGATGCCGGCCATGCCGTGATGTTCGGCAAGCCAGAAGCGGGTATAGCCCGCCGCCTCCGCCGCCCGCGCCATCTGCCGCGTGGCATCGAGCGCTTCGGAAACGGTGCCGCCTTCGACAACCGGGCAAAGGTCGAGAATGGAAAATTCGGTCATGGAAATCCTGTTCCGGAATGTGTGTCTTTGACACATAATTAGGAACGACGCGGAGGATTTGCAAAGCCCGCGTGTTGCTGTCGCGAGATAATGATTGAGGTTGCGCCGCCCCTACCGTCGGGTTAACCTTTGCCGTCGGCAATCGTTTCGGGGGAACACATGCTAAAATCCGCTTTTTTAGCCATGACGACCGCCGGATTGATTGCTGCAACGCCTTGCGCTTTCGCTGGCTACCAGGAATGGACGGTCGAAATCGACGAGGACCCGTTCGACAACAAGGGCAGCCTAGCGATGTCCTATTTCGAGGATGCCTCCGGCGCCCTTCTTGTTCTTTGCGAGGAAGGCAGCAATGCCATCATTTTCAGGTTGGGCATCAGTTATTCGATCGGAACTGACGGCATAACAGACAGGCCGCTTTCATTCGGCATCATCATCGACAAGTTCGAATCCCATCTGGGCTTCGCGCGTGCATCTGTGATCGGCGAAAATACGGTGGCTATTGATTTTCCTCTCGAAGACGAACCCGCACTGCGCCTTCTGGAAGAGATGCGCGACGGTCAGAGCAAAATCTATGTGAAGCTGGCCGATGGCGACCCGGTAAGCTATCCGCTTCGCGGCTCGACGCGCGCAGCGACCAAAGCGATATCCTATTGCTTTGGCGACGACCAACCATGAGTTGATCATCGATATTTGCCCAGCTTTGGTGCCTCGTCTTACGCGCGCGCTTCAATTGACTTGATCACGGTCCGTGCCAGACCAATAAGAGCGGACAGGCCAATCATACAGAATCCACCCACCCACAGAACGGCACCCGTCGTTGCCTGAGGCCGAAGGACCACGCCGAACGCGTCCGAAGCCGCCGCAATATCCTGATAGGCCGACAGGTACTCAATACCCCCCGCTGCCACTGTCAAAGCACCAGCAATAAAAAGAATGATCTGGATCAATTTCTGCTCCGTTCACAGTTATAGCCACTTATACTTAACAAGCCCGTAATTCATCCGGAATCAAAACCCGTTAGAGCCATTATCAACCCTCTGCGGCCTGCCGTCTCTGCGCGGCCACGAAATCGATGAAGGCGCGCAGCGGGCGTGGGGTCAGGCGGCTGGAATAATAGAGAAACGGGCCCTCAAAGTCCGGGCACCAGTCTTCGAGAACCGGCACCAGTTCGCCGGTTTCGAAATGCGGCTCCAGCCAGTTGCGGAAACTGTAGATCAGCCCGTGGCCGGCAATCGCAAGCCGGAAGGCGGCGCGCCAGCCGGTGGTGGCGATGATCAGCCGCGCGGCCGGATCGAGTTGCAGGTTTTCGCCATCCTTCTCGAACTCCCACTCCGTCAGCGCGCCCGAAGCGAACCGCAGGCGGATGCAATCATGCGAAAGCACATCGCGCGGATGCAGCGGTTTGCCGCGGCGAGCGAGATAGTCCGGCGCGGCGGCGAGCGCCGAGCTCTGCCGGGCCGGGCCGATCGGTGTCGCGATCATGTCCTGTGCCAGATGTTCGCCGTAGCGGATGCCGGCGTCGCAGCCGGTGGCGATCATGTCGGTGAAGCGGTCGTCGACGAGGATTTCCAGCCGAACCTCCGGATTGGCCCTCGCAAAGCCGTCGATGATCGGCGGAAGAATATCCTCCATCACCGCGCCCGGCACCTGGATCTTCAACCGACCGCGCACGGCGCCTTCGCTGCTGGTGGCATCAGCGATCGCGGAGCGGGTCTCGGCAACCACCGGCTCCAGCCGTTCGGCGAGCGCCCTTCCGGCCTCCGTCAAGTGGACGCTGCGGGTGGTGCGGATGATCAGCGGTACGCCAAGCTCGGCTTCGAGCCGGGTGATCGTCTCGCTCACCGTCGAGGGCGAATTGCCAAGACGCTTGGCCGCGGCGCGAAACCCGCCGG